>DASRBO010000093.1:0-29004 GCA_035653595.1 Acidimicrobiales bacterium
TCTGCAGCGGGCGCTCTCACCCAGCGGGGCCCGGTCCTGTTGCGGGTGGGGGAGCGAGGCCGCGATACAGGGGGGGCCCGGTCGCACCGGGGAGCGGCACACTAAAGGACGAAGGTCCCGGGCCTCACTGTCCGTGGTCCCCGGACCCCTGTCACAGGCCGGGTTCATGCTGTCACCATGCACGCGACCATCGACCTGGGCCACCCGAAGGAGATGGGCCACCCGAGCGGCATGGGCCACCCGAGGGACTTGGGCCACCCGGGCCGCCCGGTCCCGGTCCGGCGCTCCCGGCCGGCCCCCGGGCAGCGGACCCGTCTGTCCTGGCTCATCGGACCGGTGCTGGCGCTGGTGCTGCCGGCGGCCGGCGTGGCCGGGTGGCCCCGCCTGCTGGCGGCGACCGCCGCCCTGGCCTGGGCGGCGGGCTCCCTGGTGTGGGCGGTTCTCGACCCCGACGGAGCCGCCGGCACCACGGCGGGAGTCGGTCAGTAGGACCTCGGCAGGCCCAGGGAGTGCTGGGCCACGAAGTTGAGGATCATCTCGCGGCTGATCGGGGCCGTGCGCAGGAGCCGGGCGAAGCCCCACATGTCGGCCAGGCCGAACTCGGCGGAGAGGCCGTTGCCGCCGTGAACCTGTATCGCCTGGTCGAGGGCGGCCAGGGCCGCCTCCGCCGCCGCGTACTTGGCCATGTTGGCCGCCTCGCCAGCATCCAGGCCGTTGTCGTGGAGCCATGCCGCCTTCTGCGTCATCAGCCGGGCCAGCTCGTTCTCGACCTTGGCCTTGGCGAGGGGGTGGGCCAGGCCCTGGTGGGCGCCGATCGGGACACCCCAGACCTGGCGCTGGCGGGCGTAGTCGGCCGCCCGGTCCAAGGCGTAGCGGGCCACCCCGTTGGCGATGGCCGCCCCGGTTATCCGCTCCGGGTTGAGCCCGGAGAAAACCTGATGGAGGCCGGCGCCCTCGGTGCCCACCAGACGGTCCGGGCCCACCTCGACGTCGTCGAGGAAGACGGTGAACTGCTTTTCGGGGGCGACGATCTCCACCGGGATGACCGACGCCTGCAGGCCGGGTGCGTCGCGGTCGACGATGAAGAGGGACAGCCTGGCATGGCCGGTGCGCTCGTCGGTGCCGGTGCGGGCCACCACCATGACCGCCTCGGCCTCGTCGACGCCCGATATGTAGTACTTGGTCCCCCGCAGCCGGTAGCCCTCCCCCTGAGGAGAGGCCACGGTCGAGATGCGGTGGGAGTTGGACCCGGCGTCGGGCTCGGTGATGGCGAAGGCCATCTTGCACTCGCCGGTGGCGAAGCGGGGCAGCCACTGCTGGCGCTGCTCCTCGGTGCCGTGCCTCTCGATGACGGTGGCGCAGATGGCCGGTGAGACGACCAGCAGCAGGAGAGGGGTGCCGGCGGCGGCGAGCTCCTCGCACACGATGGCGAGCTCGGAGATGCCCATGCCGCCTCCGCCGTAGGCCTCGGGCACGCTCACCCCCAGATAGCCCGGTCCTGCCAGGGCGTCCCACAGCTCGTCGGACTTCTGGCCCGCCCGGGCCTGCCGCACGAAGTACGAGTGCCCGAAGCCCGAGGCCACCCCGGCCACCGACTGGCGGAGAAGGGCCTGCTCAGGGGACTCGGAGAAGTCCATGCCCCAACCTACCGCCGCGGTATGATGCCCAACGGATCAGCGGCAGGGCCAACGTCGTCCCGAGCAGCTCCGCCCAGGCGTTATATCGATCTAGACGGGATGACGATGACGTACACCCCTGCCTCCGGGCGCCGCCCGGCCTCGGTGCCGACCGCCAACGGCCTCTACGACCCCCGCTTCGAGCACGATGCCTGCGGGGTGGCGTTCGTGGTCGACATGGCCGGCCGCCCCAGCCACCAGATCGTGGCACGGGGCCTCGCCGCCCTGGTCAACCTCGAGCATCGGGGCGCCACCGGCAGCGAGGTCAACACCGGTGACGGCGCCGGAATCCTGGTCCAGATGCCAGACGCGTTCCTGCGCCGGGCGGTGGGCTTCGAGTTGCCCCCGGCCGGGTGCTATGCGGCCGGCATGGCCTTCCTCCCCCGGCAGGGAAC
The DNA here is from genome assembly GCA_035653595.1 of Acidimicrobiales bacterium. GTDB lineage: Bacteria > Actinomycetota > Acidimicrobiia > Acidimicrobiales > JAJPHE01 > DASRBO01. The sequence continues at coordinate 2,072 of DASRBO010000093.1, forward strand.
CGAGGACGACGTGGCCGCCATCGAGGCCATCGCCGCCGCGGAGGGCTTCAGGGTGCTCGGTTGGCGGGAGGTGCCGATCGACGACTCGATGATCGGCGAGAGCGCCCGCTCGGTCGAGCCCGTCTTCCGCCAGCTGTTCGTCGACCACCCGGACGAGTCGGGCCTCGCCCTCGAGCGGCGGGCGTTCATGCTGCGCAAGCGCATCGGCCACCAGGTCCCCAGCACCTACTTTCCCAGCCTTTCGGGCCGGACCATCGTCTACAAGGGGATGCTCAGCGCCCCGCAGCTGGGGCCATTCTTCGCCGACCTGTCCGACGACAGCTTCGCCAGCGCCCTGGCCCTGGTGCACTCGCGCTTTTCGACCAACACCTTCCCGTCGTGGCCCCTGGCCCATCCCTACCGGCTCACCGCCCACAACGGCGAGATCAACACCCTGCAGGGCAATCGCAACTGGATGCGGGCCCGGGAGGCGCTGGTGGCGAGCGCCGGCCTGCCCGGTGACCTCGAGCGCATCTTCCCGGTGTGCACGCCGGGTGCCAGCGACTCGGCGTCTTTCGACGAGGTGCTCGAGCTCCTGCACCTGGGGGGACGGACCCTGCCCCACGCCGTGCTCATGATGGTGCCCGAGGCGTGGGAGAACCACCGCTCGATGGATCCGGCCCGAAGGGCCTTCTACCAGTTCCACGCCTCGCTGATGGAGCCGTGGGACGGGCCGGCAGCGGTTGCGTTCACCGACGGCACCGTCATCGGGGCCGTGCTCGACCGCAACGGGCTCCGGCCGCTGCGCTACTGGGTGACCAGCGACGGCCTGGTGGTCATGGCGTCGGAGGTCGGGGTGCTCGACATCGACCCGTCCACTGTGGTCGAGAAGGGACGCCTGCAGCCGGGCCGCATGTTCCTCGTCGACACGGACAAGGGTCGCATCGTCTCCGACGACGAGATCAAGGCCGAGCTGGCTGCCGAGCACCCCTACCAGGAGTGGCTCGACGCTGGCCTGGTCCACATGGACGAGCTGCCGCCCCGGCACATGCTGGTGCCCCAGCACGCCTCGGTCGTGCGGCACCAGCGGGTTTTCGGATACACCCAGGAGGAGCTCAAGATCCTGGTGTCGCCCATGGCCCGCAACGGGGCCGAGCCCCTCGGCTCGATGGGCACCGACACCCCGATCGCAGTTCTGTCCGACCGCCCCCGGCTCCTGTTCGACTATTTCTCCCAGCTCTTCGCCCAGGTCACCAACCCGCCCCTCGACGCCATTCGGGAGGAGCTGGTCACGTCGCTGTCGGCAACCATCGGTCCCGAGGGCAACCTCCTCGCGCCCGACGCCGCCTCGTGCCGCCAGGTGGTGCTGCCCTTCCCTGTCATAGACAACGAGGAGCTGGCCAAGCTCCGGTATATCAACGAGCACGGGGAGACCCCCGGCTTCAAGGCGGTCGCCGTCGACGGTCTCTACGAGGTGGCCGATGGCGGCGAGGGCATGCGGCGGGCCATCGATCAGGTCCGGGCCCGGGTGGACGAGGCCATCGCGAGGGGGGCGAACATCATCATCCTGTCGGACCGGTTCAGCAGCGAGACGCTGGCTCCGATCCCGTCGCTGCTGCTGACCTCGGCGGTGCACCACCACCTGGTTCGCCGGCGCACTAGGACCCGGGTCGGGCTGGTGGTCGAGGCCGGCGACGCCCGCGAGGTGCACCACGTCGCCCTGCTGGTCGGTTTCGGGGCCGCCGCCGTCAACCCGTATCTCGCCTTCGAGTCCATCGAGGACATGATCAACGACGGGGTGATCCGGGGCCTGTCGAGGCGCGACGCCGTGCACAACTATGTCAAGGCCCTGGGCAAGGGCGTCCTCAAGGTGATGTCGAAGATGGGCATCTCCACCGTCGCCTCCTACACCGGCGCCCAGGTCTTCGAGGCGATAGGCCTGGGCCAGCCGTTGGTCGAGGAGTACTTCACAGGCACGGTCAGCCGCCTGGGTGGCATCGGCCTCGACGAGATCGCCGCCGAGGTGGCCGCCCGTCACCGGCGGGCCTACCCGAGCCATCCCGAGGAGATCGCCTACCGACCACTGGAGGTGGGCGGGGAGTACCAGTGGCGGAGGGAGGGCGAGTTCCACCTCTTCAACCCGGAGACGGTGCACAAGCTGCAGCACTCCACCCGCAGCCGCCGCTACGAGATCTTCAAGCAGTACACCGCCTCGGTGGACGGCCAGGCCTCCCGGCTGGCCACCCTGCGAGGGCTGTTCAGCTTCCGATCCGGCGAGCGGCCGCCGGTGCCGATCGATGAGGTGGAGCCGGTGGCGGAGATCGTAAAGCGGTTCTCCACCGGCGCCATGTCCTACGGGTCGATATCAGCCGAGGCCCATGAGACCCTAGCGGTGGCGATGAACCGTCTGGGTGCCCGCTCCAACACGGGGGAGGGCGGCGAGGACCCGGATCGCTTCACGCCGGACCCCAACGGGGATCTCCGCCGCAGCGCGATCAAGCAGGTCGCCTCGGGGCGGTTCGGGGTGACCAGCGAGTACCTCGTCAACGCCGACGACCTCCAGATCAAGATCGCTCAGGGAGCCAAGCCGGGCGAGGGCGGCCAGCTGCCCGGCTACAAGGTGTACCCCTGGATCGCTCGCACCCGGTACTCGACGCCGGGCGTCGGCCTGATCTCCCCTCCGCCCCACCACGACATCTATTCGATCGAGGACATCAAGCAGCTGATCCACGATCTGAAGTGCTCCAACCCCCGCGCCCGAGTGCACGTAAAGCTGGTGGCCGAGGTCGGGGTCGGCACGGTGGCCGCCGGGGTCTGCAAGGCGAAGGCCGACGTGGTCCTGATCTCCGGCCATGACGGCGGGACGGGTGCCTCACCTCTCACGTCCCTCAAGCACGCCGGCGCCCCGTGGGAGCTCGGCCTGGCGGAGACCCAGCAGACCCTGCTGCTCAACGGCCTCCGCGACCGCATCGTGGTCCAGGTGGACGGGCAGATGAAGACCGGGCGCGACGTTGTGATAGCAGCCTTGCTTGGGGCAGAGGAGTTCGGCTTCGCCACCGCTCCGCTGGTGGTGTCCGGCTGCATAATGATGCGGGTCTGCCACCTCGACACCTGCCCGGTCGGGATCGCCACCCAGAACCCTGAGCTCAGGGCCAGGTTCTCGGGCAAGCCGGAGTTCGTCACCACCTTCTTCGAATACATCGCCGAGGAGGTGCGCGAGCACCTGGCCGCCCTCGGCTTCCGGTCGATCGCCGAGGCGGTCGGCCACGTGGAGATGCTCGACACCCGGAGGGCGGTGGAGCACTGGAAGGCGTCGGGGCTGGACCTGTCTCCGATCCTCGAGGTGCCCGACGTGCCAGCCGAGCTCGCCCGCCTGTGCGTCTCCGAGCAGGACCACGACCTCGACGCCTCCCTCGACAAGGAGCTAATCGCCCAGGCGGCGCCGGCCCTGGAGGACGGACGACCGGTGGCCTTCGCCGTTCCCGTCCGCAACGTCGACCGGACGGTCGGCACCATGCTGGGCTATGAGGTGACCCGTCGCTACGGGGGGGTGGGACTGCCACCCGACACCATCCATGTCCACCTGAGCGGGTCGGCCGGTCAGAGCTTCGGCGCCTTCCTCCCCTCGGGCATCACCCTCGAGCTCGAAGGCGACGCCAACGACTACCTCGGAAAGGGGCTCTCGGGAGGCAGGCTCATCGTCTATCCGCCCCGGACTTCGCCGTTCGTGGCGGAGGCGAACGTGATCGCTGGCAACGTCATCCTCTACGGAGCAACCGGCGGTGAGGCCTTCATCCGCGGGGTGGTGGGGGAGCGGTTCTGCGTCCGCAACTCCGGCGCCGCCGCTGTCGTCGAGGGGGTCGGTGACCACGGCTGCGAGTACATGACCGGCGGCGCCGTCGTGGTGCTCGGAGCCACCGGGCGCAACTTCGGCGCAGGTATGTCCGGCGGTGTCGCCTATGTGTATGACCGCGATGCGACCTTTGCCTCCCGACTCAACACCGAAATGGTCGATCTGGACCCGCTGGACGACGACGACCGGTCCCGCCTGCGGGAGCTGGTCGAGTGTCATCATGCCGCCACCGGTTCGACGGTGGCCGAGCGCCTACTCGCCGGTTGGGCCATCGAGGTGGGCCGGTTCGTGAAGGTCATGCCGCAGGACTACAAGCGGGTCCTGGAGGCGGCCCACCGCGCCGAGCTCGAGGGTCGGTCGGTGGACGAGGCGGTCATGGAGGCGGCCCATGGGTGAGATCACCGGGTTCATGACCTACCCCCGCCGGACGCCGAAGCGGCGCCCGGTCGAGCTCCGCGTCCGTGACTGGCGCGAGGTCTACGAGCCGTTCCCGGTGGAGGACGCCCGCGAGCAGGGGGCCCGCTGCATGGACTGCGGCATCCCCTTCTGCAACAACGGCTGTCCGCTCGGAAACCTGATCCCCGACTGGAACGACCTCGTCTACCGCGACGACTGGGCCCGGGCGATCGAGCGGCTGCACGCCACCAACAACTTCCCCGAGTTCACCGGCCGGCTGTGCCCGGCCCCGTGCGAGGCAGCGTGCGTGCTCGGGATCAACTCCGACCCGGTGACGATCAAGCAGATCGAGGTCGAGATCATCGACCGTGCCTTCGCCGAGGGCTGGGTCCCACCGGTCCCGGCCACTGCCCCGACGGGCAGGCGGGTGGCCGTGGTCGGATCCGGTCCCGCCGGGCTGGCGGCCGCCCAGCAGCTGACCCGGGCCGGCCATGCCGTTGTGGTCTTCGAGCGGGCCGACCGGGCCGGCGGCCTGCTCCGCTACGGGATACCCGAGTTCAAGATGGAAAAGCGCGTTCTCGAGCGCCGGCTCGACCAGATGCGGGCCGAGGGCACCGAGCTGCGCACTGGCGTCGACGTGGGACGCGACCTCAGCGCCGACGATCTGCGGAGCGGTTTCGACGCCGTCGTGCTCGCCGGGGGATCCACCGTTCCTCGCGACCTACCCGTGCCGGGCCGTCACCTGGCCGGCGTCCACCAGGCCATGGAGTACCTACCCTGGGCGAACCGGGTTCAGGAGGGCGACCTCGCCGAACCCCCGATCACCGCCGAGGGCAAGCGGGTGGTCATCATCGGCGGCGGCGACACCGGGGCCGACTGCCTGGGCACGGCGATCCGCCAGGGGGCGACCTCGGTGCACCAGCTCGAGATTCTGCCCCGGCCGCCGGACGAGCGTTCCGGCGACCACCCGTGGCCGACCTACCCTGTCATCTTCCGGATCTCCTCGGCCCACGAGGAGGGATGCGAGCGCCTCTACTCGGTCACCACCACGGAGTTCGTCGACGACGGCACCGGTGCCGTCGCCGCCCTCCGGGGACACGAGGTCATCGCTGTTCCTGCCGACGGCGGCGGGGTTCGCTTCGACAAGGTCGAGGGCTCGGAGTTCGTACTGCCGTGCGAGCTTGTCCTGTTGGCCATGGGCTTCGTCGGTCCCGAGCCCGACGGGATCGTCGGCCAGCTCGGCCTGGCGCTGGACCCACGCGGCAACGTCGCCCGCGACGATCGGTGGATGACCAGCGAGTCGGGCGTATTCGTCTGTGGAGACATGGGCCGGGGCCAGAGCCTCATCGTCTGGGCCATATCGGAGGGCCGGGCGGCGGCAGCCGCGGTGGACGAGTTCCTCATGGGATCGACCCTCCTCCCCGCCGTGATCCAGCCGACCACCCGGCCCTGAAGGCGCCTCCGGCGCCACGACCAGCCCGGCGCCGCCGCCTACTCGGCATGGTTGGGCCCCCTGAGGCGAAGGGCCGGCGCGACCGGGCGGCGCCAGTGCCACCCCCTTGACACCTGCCCATCCCTTTGTACACTTCCACTATCTGAATAGTGGAAGGGTGGTATTATCGAGTTCCACCTGGACGGCACCTCGGGCGTGGCCACCTACCTGCAGCTGGTGCAGCAGGTCCGCCAGGCCATCCGGCTCGGCATGCTCAGCACGGGGGACCAGCTTCCCACCGCCCAGCAGGTGGTCGCCGCCCTGGCCATCAACCCGAACACGGTCCTCAAGGCCTACCGCGACCTCGAGCGGGAGGGCCTGGTCAGGGCCCGGCCCGGCCGGGGCACCTTCGTCATCGCCACCCTGCCCCCGAGCGACCCCAAGGCTCAGGCCCGCTTCCTGGCCTCCATGACCAGATGGCTGGCCGACGCCCGTGCCGCCGGCCTCGATGCCGACGAGATCGAGGCCATCTACCGCACCGCCGTCCGCAACGCCTTCTCCGGCGGTTCGGAGGGAGTGGCATGACCGCGCTGCTCGAAGCCGAGGGCCTCTCCAAGCGCTACGGGAGGCACCCGGCCCTGTCCGACTGCGACATGTCGCTGCCGGCCGGACGGGTCGTCGGCCTGGTCGGCCCCAACGGCGCGGAAAGACCACGCTCCTGCATCTGGCGGTCGGCCTGCTCGAGCCCACCTCGGGCTCGATCCGGGTGCTGGGGCGGGCCCCGGCGGAGGACGACGCTCAGCTGGCTCGGGTCGGCTTCGTGGCTCAGGAGACGCCGACGTAATCCAACCTGACCGTCGCCCAGCACCTGGCCATGGGCCAGTAGCCTTGAGGACCTGGTGTTGGCCTACATGCGCCGAGGCGCAACCGGGCCCGCCGGCGTCCCCAGGACCAGCGGTCTGGGGGTGGTGGCGTGATCCGCTTCGCCTGGCTGCAGGCCCGCACCCAGACGGTGGTGCTCGGCACCGGGGTGGCCTTGGTCGCCATCCTCGCCGCCATCATGGGTCCGCACCTCGGCCACCTCTACGCCGCCGCCGTGGGGGCCTGCCGGGCCAACCACGACTGCGTCGGCCGCCTCAACCCCTTCAGCGACAACGACTATGCCCTCTACGGCGCCCTGGGAGCGCTGGTGGTCGTGCTGCCCGGACTGGCGGCCTGTTCTGGGGGGCGCCTCTGGTCGCCCGCGAGCTGGAGACGGGGACCTACCGCCTGGCCTGGACCCAGAGCGTGGGGCGGCGGCGGTGGTTGGCGACCAGGCTGGCCGTGGTCGGCCTGGCCAGCGTGGCTTCGGCCGGCCTCCTGAGCCTGGCCGTCAGCTGGTCGGCGCGCTCGATAGACCTGGCCAAGGCCGACCAGTTCCGGTACTTCGACCAGCGCGACATCGTCCCGGTGGGTTATGCCGCCTTCGCCTTCGCCCTTGGCGTCGTGGTCGGCCTCCTCGTCCGCCGGGTCCTGCCGGCGCTGGCCACCACCCTGGCCGCCTTCGTGGTCAGCCGCTATGCCGTCGAGCGCTGGGTCCGCCCGCACCTGGTGGCGGCGAGCCACGCCGCCACCAGCCTGCGCGACGCCGCCCACCTCGGGTCGCCCTGCAGCCCGGCGGTGCCACCGTCAGCCTCCAGAGCGACGCCCCCAACATGGCCAACGCCTATGTCCTTTCCGCCCAGCTGGTGGACCGGTCCTGGCACCCTGTGAGCGGGCCGGCTCTGCACCAGTTCCTGCTGCAGAGCTGCCCTGGCATAGCCCAGGCCCCGATCCTGCCGGGGGCGCCCGGCCCCGTCACCCGAGGCCCGGCTGATCCCGCCGTCTTCAACGCCTGCATCGACCGCCTCGCCTCCGTATACCACCAGACGGTGGCCTACATCGCCCCGGCCAGGTACTCGACCATGCAGTGGCTGGAGACGGCCCTGTTCCTGGGCGCCGCCCTGGCGTTGGTCGGGGTGGCGGTGTGGCTCGTCAAGCGCACGCCGTCCTGACCGCCCCGGCGTGGTCCCGTCCGTCCGAGGACCGGAGAAAGAAGAGGGCCCGCCCCGTGGGGCGGGCCCTCTTCACGATCAGGCTTCCGGTCCGACCCGGAGGTCGTCTAGAAGCTGGTGGGCGGGGTGGGTTGGGTGCCGGAGTAGGTGCTCACCGGCGTTCCCGAGGGGTCGCGGGTCGTGAATATCGAGCCGGAAAGGGTGAAGTTCCCTCCGCTCACCGTGCCCATCTGCTCGCCCAGAGCGCCGTTGTGGTGCGAGGTGGAGAAGGCGAAGGGGACCAGCTCCGGCCCCATGAAGCTGGCGCCGTCCTGCTCCAGTGTCTTCACCAGCGACTGGCGCGTCGGGTTGCGGCCGGCCGCCCTGAGCAGCTGCACGAAGGTGTAGGCCACCGACATGCCGTAGACGGTGTTGCCGTCCCACGGTTCGTTGGCGTCGAACTGGTCGTGCACCTGGTGGAACAGGGCGATCCACGGGTTGGACGCGTCGCTCTCCGACGGGAGGTAGGAGGAGGTGATCACGCCGTCCTCGAGGTTGCCGCCGGCCTTGCCCTTGGAGATGCTCGAGAGCAGCCCGCTGAGGGTGGGCGGATCGGAGCCCACCGAGGACACCACAACGGTCGGGTGCCAGCCGATGCCGGCCGCCGCCAGCAGCGACAGGGCGGTGGCCACCGGGATGGTGTAGAGCACCAGGACCTGCGCCCCGGCGTTCTTGATGGCGGTGATCTGGTTGCCCAGGCCGTTGGCCAGCCCGGCCGAGGTGGCGTCATAGGTCTGGCGTGACACAACCGCCGAGCTGGGGATCTCCTGGTCGAGACCCTTCACCCCACCCTGGCCGAAGTCGTCGTTCTGGTACAGGTAGCCGACCTTCTGGCCCTTGAAGTGGTCGGCGATGTACTTGCCCTGGATCTTGCCTTCGATGGTGTAGTCCGTCTGGTATCCGAAGGTGTACGGATCCTGGCTGGGATTGTCCCAGCAGTCGCAGCCCGAGGCCACGAACAGGTCGGGGACCTTCTCTGTGTTGAGGAACGACTGCACCGCCTCGTGCGTGGGCGTTCCCAGGCCGTTGAAGATGGCGAAGACGTTGTCCTGCAGGACGAGCTTGCGCACGACCGTGGCCGTGTTGGCCGGGTTGTAGCCGTCGTCCTGGTAGTTGTAGACGATCGAGCGGCCGTAGACGCCGCCCTTGGAGTTGACGTACTTGAAGAAGGCGCTGGCTGCCGGCGCGATCTCGCTGTATCCGGGTGCCGCCGGCCCGGTGAGGGGCTGGTGGCTTCCCAGGGTGACGGTGGTCGCGGTGATGCCGGGTGCCGAAGCCTGGTTGGTGCCGCCGCTGGAGCCAGTGGTGGTGGTACTCGAGGATGAGCTGGAAGAGCCGCCGCAGGCTGCCGCCACCATGGCGACGGTCGCGCTGACGGCAAGTACCTTCAGCCCCCTCGGTATCCGGTGCGGGCGAAGAATCAAGGTTGGGATACCCCCCTCTCTTGTCGAGCAGGTCGCCGATGGGATGCTCGCCCGGCGAGTTGACGCCGGCGGCGGCCATCGTACCGACTGGGACGCCCGATCGCGCTTATGCCCCCCGGGGCCGGCGGGATCCGCCGAAGCGGCGCCGGACGGCACCGGTCGCCAGGCGCAGCCCGGCCTGGACCCCGCCAGGGAACGAAAGCATCACCGCGATGAGCACCACCCCGTAGATGGCCAGGGAGAGGTTCGAGCTCACGGCCTTGCTCAGGGACAGGTGGCTCGACAACGAGTCGGAGACTCGCGGCAGGTAGACCAGGAGCAGACCGCCCCAAACGGCGCCGGCCAGGCTGCCCAGACCGCCGATCACCGCTCCGGTGAGGAGGGCGATCGACAGCACCAGGCTGAACCCGGCCGGGTTGACGATCCCAATGGCCAGGGCGTAGACGGCCCCGCCCAGGCCGGCGCAGGCGGCGGAGACCACGAAGGCCAGCACCTGGTTGCGGGCGACGTTGATGCCCGAAAGGGAGGCGGCGATCTCGTCGTCGCGCACGGCCCGGAAGTCCCGCCCGAACCGGCTGCGGATCAGGTTGGACAGCACCAGGAAGGTGACCAGGGCGCAGATGATCACGATCCAGGCCAGGTAGCGGTTGGCGCTGGTCTGGGAGATGAACCCGGGCGGGACCGGCGGGTTGACCGCAACGCCCTGCTCGCCCCCCAGGGCGCTGGCGTACTTGATGGTGAGCTCGGGCAGGCCGACCGCCAGGGCCAGGGTCACCCCGGCGAGGTAGGGGCCCCGCAACCGGGCGGCGCCTATGCCGGTTATGAGCCCGGCAGCGGCGGCGGCCACGGCCGACAGGATGAGGACCACGGCCAGGGGCAGGTGCGAGTGCTTGCCCAGCAGGGCGGTGGTGTAGGCGCCCACCATCATGAAGGCGCCGTGCCCGAGGGAGATCTGGCCGTTGAGCCCGGTCAGCAGGCTGAGCCCGGCGATGGCGATGGCGTAGGAGCCGAGGGTGGCCAGCTGGAAGTTGTTGTAGTCGGAGAAGACCAGGGTCAGCAGCCACAGCAGCACGGCCGCCACCACGGTGTAGAGCAGGTGTCGGCCCAGCGTCGAGCGGAGGAAGCCCATCGCTTCAGACCCTCCTGGGTACGGCGCCGGAGAAGATGCCCGTCGGGCGGATCATGAGGATGACGATGAGGATCACGAACGCCCCCGGAGTCTCGAGGCTCGAGCGCAGGTAACCGCCGACGAAGCTGAGGGCCAGGCCCATGCCGAGCCCGCCGACCAGGGCGCCGACCGGGCTGTCGAGGCCGCCCAGGATGGCGGCGGTGAAGGCGTAGATGAGGACGTTGTCCATGTTGTTCGGCTCGAGGAACACCTTGGGGGCGACCAGGACACCGGCGATGGCCCCGACCACGGCCGCCAGGGCCCAGCCCAGGGTCAGCATCCGCCCCACCCGTACCCCGAGCAGCCGGGCCACCTCGGGCTCGAAGGCCGACGCTCTCATCCGCAGGCCGATGCCGGTCCACCGGAACAGCACCAGCAGGGCGAACATGACCACAACCACGGCGCCGATCACGTAGAGGTCGAAGTCGGACAGGGCGATGTGGTTCCTTCCGACCTTGAGCCCCACGACCGAGAAGTGCGCCGGATAGGCCCGGAAGCTGTCCCCCCAGATCATGCCCGCCGCCGCTTCGATCAGGATCAGCAGTCCCAGGGTGACGATGACGGCGTTGAGGGGCGGCTTGTTCTCCACCGGACGGATCAGCCCCCGTTCCACCACGGCTCCGGCCACCAGGCCGAAGGCCATGGCGGCCAGCAGGGCCTCCCAGTAGTTGGCACCCCGCTCGAGGACGCTGACGGCCACGTAGGTGGAGAGCATGGCCATCGCCCCCTGGGCGAAGTTGACGATGCGGGTGGCGCGCCAGATGAGGACCAGGGCCATGGCCACGGCGGCGTAGATCATCCCGTAGGTGACCCCGTTGAGCGTGTAGTCGAGGACCCTGGTCATGTTCTGAGGCTGACTCCTCCTCTAGAAGCCGAGGTAGTGGTGGCGGAGCTCCTCGTCGCCGGCGAGCGCCGAGGCATCGGCCTGCACCGCAACCTTGCCGAGCGACAGCACCACCGCCCGGGCGGCGATCGACAGGGCGCTGCGGGCGTTCTGCTCCACCAGGAGCACGGTGAGCCCCGAGTTGGAGGACAGGCTCGCCACCAGCTCCATGATCTGGGCGGTGATCATCGGGGCGAGGCCGAGGGACGGCTCGTCCAGCAGCAAGAGGCGCGGCCGGGCCATCAGCGCCCGCCCGACGACCAACATCTGGCGCTCGCCCCCGGAGAGGGTGTAGGCGCTCCGGCGCCGACGCTCGGCCAGGGGAGGGAAGATCGAGAAGACCTCGTCGAGGGCCCGCCGCCGATCGGGTCGGTCGGAGCGCCACAGCGCACCGAGGCGCAGGTTCTCCTCCACGCTCAGGTCCTGGATGACCCCCCTGCCCTCCGGCACGTGCGCCACGCCCAGGCGCACGATGTCCTCCGGTGCCATGCCCACCAGTTCCTTGCCCTGGTAGCGCACCGAGCCGGCCCGCGACCGGACCAGTCCCGTCATCGCCCGCAGCAGGGTGGTCTTGCCGGCGCCGTTGGCGCCCAGGACGGCGGTGATCGAGCCGTCCTCCACGGTGAAGGACACCCCGTCGACCGCCTGCACGGGGCCGTAGCTCACCTTGAGATCGGAGACCTCCAGCATCAGTCGCTGGCCCCGTCGTGCCCGGCGCCGACGGCGTGACCGAGGTAGGCGGCTGTCACCCGGGGGTCGGTGCGCACGTCCTCCGGGGATCCGGAGGCGATGACGGCGCCGAAGTCGAGCACGACTATGCGGTCGCAGACCGACATCACCAGATCCATGTGGTGCTCGACCAGCATCACGCCCATCGTCAGGCGCAGCCGGCGGATCAGATCCGCCATTTCGGACATCTCGGCGTCGGACAGCCCGCTGGCCGGTTCGTCGAGCAGCAGCAGCCGGGGCCGGCTGACGATCGCCCGGGCGATGGAGGCCCGCTTGGCTATGGCATAAGGCAGCGTCGTGGCCAGGTGGTCGGCGTAGGACCCGATGCCCAGGTTGTCCAGCGCCTCCATGGCCGCCTGGCGGGCCCGGCGCTCCGAACGGTCCGAGGGCGGTGCGGCCAGCATGGCGGAGGCGAGGCCGCTCTCCCTGTGAACGCCCTGCATGACGTTCTCCACCACGGTGAGGCCGTGCCACAGCCCGACGCCCTGGAGGGTGCGCGATATGCCGAGCTTCTTTAGCTGGTGCGGGCGGGGGGCCACTCGCCGGCCGTCGATCTCCAGATGACCGAGCTGGGGACGCACGAAGCCGCACACCACATTGAACAGAGTGGTCTTGCCCGCTCCGTTTGGACCGATCACGCCGACCACCTCACCCGTGTCGGCGGACAACGACACCCGGTCGAGGGCGGTCAGGCCCCCGAAGCGGACCGTCACCTCGGCCACGGTGAGCATGGCTGGAGGCACGCCGTCGATGATGGCACAGTGTCGGCTCCGGCGGGCCAATGGGCCAGCCCCGATGGCGGGAGACGAAGCTGACGATGAAGACTGCCCGGGGCCTGGTCGCCGTCGCCCTGGCGTGCCTTCCGCTCGTCCTGATGCCCGCCGTAATGCCCGCCACCCCCGCTGCGGCTGCGGGCCCGTCGGCCTTCGCCCCCACCCGCCCGATGCTGGCTGGTACGACCGGGCCCGGTTGGGACGTGATCCTCGGGCAGCTGCCTGACGTCGGCGGCCCCCCCGCAGCGGCAGGCCTGCCGGCGCAGCATCCTTCGTGGGCCCCGGCCCAGGGCCAGCGTCGGGTCTCGGTTCACCAGCTGGGGCCGTCCGCCCGGGTCGCCAGCGGGACGTCGCTGGAGATACTCCGCCAGTTCGCCGGCATGACCCGCAGCGGGGAGGAGGCCGGCTTCGGTCTCGACGCCGAGCCGCCCGACACCCAGGCGGCCGCCGGGCCGGGGGGAGTGCTGGAGGTGGTCAACAGCGTCGGGGCGGTGTTCACGGCGTCGGGCACGTTGGTCAAGACCGTGGACATGCGCGCCATGCTCGGAGTGAGCGCAGGCTCGAGCTTCCTCGAGACGGACGCCCAGCTGCGCTACGACACGTCGACCGGCCGCTTCGTGCTCTGCGCCTTGCTGTTCGATCCCGCCGGGGACAGCCGGGTCATGTTGGCGGTGTCCGCCGGAGGCGACCCCAGCGGGTCGTGGAGCGTGCACACGGTGCAGACGGGCAATGGGGTGGTCTACGACCAACCCAAGCTGGCGGTGGGTTCGGACAAGGTCGGCGTGGCATGGAACGACTTCGACGCCAACGGCAACTACACCGGCCAGGAACTGGTTGTGCTGGACAAGGCCCAGCTGCTGGCCGGGGTCACCAATGTCGCCCTGTCGCGCTTCGGTCCCCCCGACACCAGCCGCTTCGGCCTGGTGCCGGTCTCCTCCGAGCCGCCCGGGCCGACACTGTACGTGGTCTTCAACGGGAGCAGCGGACCGGTTCCCGGGCCGGCCTACGTGGGGCTGATGACCATCACCGGAACGCCGGGCGCGGCCAACACCAACGTGGCCGAGGCCCGGATCACCTCCGATGCCGGCGGGGGCGCCTTCACGCCCACCCTGCCGCCTCCCCCCGCCGCCCAGGCCGGTACCAGCAAGGCAGTGGACTCAGGCGACGACCGCTTCCTGAGCGCGGTGGACCGGGCCGGGCAGCTGTGGATCTCCGGGGGCGACGCCTGTCCGGGCGGGGGCACCGCCTGCATTCGGCTGATCGAGCTGGATCCCGCCCATCCGGCTGCCGGGTTGGGTCGCGACTTCGACCTGGGGAGCTCCAGCTCCGACGCCTTCTACCCGGCCGTGGCCCTCGACGGAAACGGCAACGTGATAATCACCTTCAGCCAGTCGTCCGGCACGTCCTTCGTCGAGACCGACGTGGCCGAGGAGCCGGCAGGGTCCACCGCCCTGGTCGGTCCCACCACCATCGCCGCCGGCGCCGGTCCCTACAGCGGGGACCGGTGGGGCGACTACAGCAGCGCGGTGCCCGATCCGTCCGACCCCAGCGACGTGTGGGTGGCGGGGGAGTACCAGGCGTCGGCGACCGACACCTCCCAGTGGGGCACGACGATCGCCCAGGTCACGGTGGGGGCCCCGACGGTGACGGCGGTGGTGCCAGACCAGGGCAACCAGAGCGGGGGCGACACCGTCAGCATCCAGGGCTCCGACTTCGTGGCCGGCGCGACCGCCGTCCAGTTCGGGACGGCGGCGGCGACCTCGGTGAACGTGGTCAGCCCCAACCTCATCCAGGCGGTCACGCCGTCGGCCCCCGGTCCCGGCACCGTGGCGGTCACCGTCTTGACCCCCAATGGGGCCAGCCCGCCCAACCCTGGCGCCGAGTTCGGCTACGGGCCGGTGCCGGGCCCGCCCGGGGCCGTCAGCGCCACGCCCGGGCCCCAGGCCGGAACGGCGGTGGTCTACTGGACCCCACCGCCGAACCCCCAGGGGGACGTGACGTCCTACACCGTCACCACCTGGCCGTCGGGCCCGGTGGTGACCGTCGGGGCCGGACAGGGGTCGGTCCTCGTTACCGGGCTCACCACCACGGCGCCGGTCCAGTTCTCCGTGGCGGCGTCCAACGCCACCGGGCGGGGCCTGGACTCCGCCCTGACCCGAGCCATGTCCACTGGCCCCGGGTACTGGCTGGTCGCCTCGGACGGGGGAATCTTCAGCTTCGGGACGGCCACCTACCTCGGCTCCACCGGGGCCATCCACCTGGCCCAGCCCATCGTGGGCATGGCCGCCACCCCCGACGGAGGCGGCTACTGGCTGGTCGCGTCCGACGGGGGCATCTTCAGCTTCGGAGACGCCCGCTTCTTCGGCTCCACCGGGGCCATCCACCTGGCCCGGCCCATCGTGGGCATGGCCGCCACCCCCGACGGGGGCGGCTACTGGCTGGTCGCGTCCGACGGCGGGATCTTCACCTACGGAAACGCCGGCTTCCTGGGTTCGACCGGCGGCATCAGGCTCTCCCGCCCCATCGTCGGGATGGCAGCTGACCGCAGCGGAAACGGCTACTGGCTGGTCGCGTCCGACGGCGGGATATTCACCTTCGGAGACGCCCGCTTCTTCGGTTCCACCGGGGCCATCCACCTGTCACGCCCGGTGGTGGGCCTGGCCGGTCTGGCCGGATGACGCCCTCACGACGGCCTGGAACTTCGCCGACGTCTACGAGGTCATCGCCGAACGCCTTCCGGAGCCGCCGTGCCAGCTCCACGCCGAGCACACCGTGAGCTGGTCCGAGTTCGACCGGAGGCAGACGCCGTCGCCGCCGACCTCCTCGAGGCCGGCCTCGGCCGCCAGGCCAAGGTGGCGACCCTGTCTTGGTACGACTGGCATCGCTCGGCGGCAGTCCGTCGGGCAAGCTCGACTACGCCGGCCTGCGCGCCCTCGCCCTCGAGCGGGTCGGGGAACCGCCCGGCTAGACCGGCCTCCTGCTGCGATCAGGAGAGCGCCGGCCGGTCCTGACCGTTGGCGGCCGGGGCCGCCGCGGTGCGCCTTCCCACCCGCTGGACCGAGCTGTGGGGCACGTACCAGACCGTGCCCTCCGCGTCGCGCAGTCGGGTTATGCGCAGGCTGATGCCCTCGACCACTCCGGTGGCCAGGCCGGTGTCGATCACGTCGCCCACCCCGTACTGGTCCTCGACCAGCATGAAGAGGCCGGTGAGGAAGTCCTTCACCAGGGTCTGGGCGCCGAAGCCCACCGCCACCCCGGCGATGCCCGCCCCCGCCAGCAGGGGCCCCAGGCTGATGCCGATCTCGCCCAACAGCGTGGCCACGGCGATGGTCCAGATGGAGAAGCTGGCCACGCTGCGCAGCAGGGACCCGATGGTGGCGGCCCGCTGAGCGGAGCGGGGGGCGGGCAGGTGTCCCTCGACCCGCCGCCGACGCAGCCGCAGCCGGTGCAGCTCGGGGGACTCCATGCCGGCCACCAGGCGGTTGATGGCCCGACGGGCGGCCAGGTGGGCGACCAGGGCGACCCCGATCACCACCACGATCTTGAGCGGCCGGGTGACGATGAGGTCGGCCAGCCGGGCGAGGGTCTGGCTGTGGGTGAGGCGGAAGACCACCACGCAGGCCCCGTTGGTGACCGACCCGCAGGCCTGGGACTCGGTCACCGGGTGCACGGCCGCGGTGACGGCCAGCAGGGGAGCACCCAGGACGCCGGTCGCCATGGCCGGGAACCGTACCCGGACACCCCGCCGGCCCCCTCCGCGAGCCGCCGGGCCGGGCGGCCGGCCGGCTCCCCGTAACCTGAACGCCGCCATGCCCTCGGTCCTCGACCCGCGCCCCAGCCCCTTCCGGCGCTACCTGCAGCACGTCGACGTGCTGCTGCTGGGGGCGACGGTGACGGTGTCGCTGATCGGGGTGGTCATGGTGTACTCGGCCACCCGGACCAAGCTGGCCTCCCTGGGTCTCGACCCCCATCAGTACCTCAAGCACCAGGCTCTTTTCGTGGTGCTGGGCATCCTGGCCATGCTCGTGTGCATGGCGGTCGACTACCACCACTTCGAGGAGCTCGGGCTGCTCGCCTACGGGGCGGTGGTGTTCCTCCTGCTGGCGGTCATGTCGCCCATCGGCAGCCGGGCCCTGGGCTCGCAGCGCTGGTTCCAGATCGGCTCGTTCCAGCTGCAGCCGTCGGCGTTCGCCATCCTCGCCCTCATCCTGGCGGCGGCGTCGGTGATCCGCCGGACCGAGGGGGCCCTCGACGGTCGCGCCCTGGTCCGCCTGCTGGTCCTGGGGGCGGTGCCGGTGGGGCTGGTGGTCATCCAGCCCGACCTCGGCACCGCCATCACCCTGGGGTGCGTGCTTGGCACCATCCTGGTCATCGCCGGGGTCAGGGGGCGGTACCTGGCCGCCCTGGCCGTGCTGGTGGTCCTGGCCGTGCTGGCCGGGGTCCACCTGGGGCTGCTCAAGCACTACCAGGTCCAGCGACTCACCGCCTTCATCAACCAGAACGCCGCCTCGGGCCAGGCCGGCTACAACCTCAAGGAGTCCAAGATCGCCATCGGGGCCGGCGGCCTGGTCGGCAAGGGGCTGTTCCACGGCCCCCAGACCAACCTGCAGTACGTGCCCGAGCAGCAGACCGACTTCATCTTCACCGCCGTCGGCGAGCAGCTCGGTTTCGCCGGCGCCGCCAGCCTCCTCGCCCTGTTCGGGGTCATCGTATGGAGGGTGTGGCGCACCGCCCAGCTGGCCTACGACACCTTCGGGGCCATGCTGTGCGCCGGGGTCCTGGGCTACGTGGCCTTCTCGGTGTTCCAGAACGCCGGCATGACGATGGGCATCATGCCGATCACCGGCATACCGCTGCCGCTGGTGAGCTACGGGGGCTCCTCCACCATCGCCACCTTCGCCGCCGTCGGCCTGGTGCTAAGCGTCGGCATGCGCAGGTTCCGTTGACTGCCTTGCCGGGGCCGGCGGGTCGGGAGCGGGCTTGATCGCCCTCGAGGTCGCCGGCGTGCAGGTCGACCTCCCCTCGCCCCACCCGGTGATGGTGTTGGCAGAGAAGGGCGGCAGCCGGTACCTGTACATCCCCATCGGGTTCCCCGAGGCCACCGCCATCACCGCCGCCCTGCGCGGCGTCACCTACGCCCGGCCCATGACCCACGACCTGTTCGTGGACGTCCTCACCAGCTTCGGCCTGACCGTGGAGCGGGCGGTGATTTCCGCCGTGCGCCAGGGGACCTTCTACGCCCACCTCGATCTGCTCGGCCCCGACGACGCCCGCCACACCGTCACCTGCCGGCCCTCCGACGCCGTCGCCCTGGCCCTGCGCCTGCCCGGCCCGGTGCCGCTGCTCGTCCTCGAGGACGTCCTGTCGGTCCACGGCACGGGGGGACCGGCCGGGGAGACCCGGCCCTCAGGCCAGGGCGACCTGGCGGGCGGGGGCGGGGGCGGAGACCTGCTCGTGGGAGAGGCGCACCAACAGGGCGATGATGATGTAGTTGGAGATGAGCGAGGAGCCGCCGTAGGCGACGAAGGGCAGGGTCACCCCGGTGACCGGCAGGAGGCGGACCACACCGGCCATGATGAAGAAGGCCTGGAACCCGACAATGGCGGTGAGACCGGCCGCCAGCAACTTGGGGAACTCCGCCCGTGACCGCAGGGCGATGCGCAGACCGGTGCCCACCAGCAGGACGAAGGCGATGAGCACCGCTGTCGTCCCCATCAGGCCGAGCTCCTCGCCGATAGCGGCGAATATGTAGTCACTCACCACCACCGGTATGAGCTGGGGCCGCCCCAGCCCCAGGCCGGTGCCGGCCACCCCGCCCGTGCCCATGGCGTAGAGGGCCTGCACCGCCTGGTAGCCGGAAGAGGTGGCATGAGGCCACGGGTTGATCCACACCGCGATGCGCTGGTGCACGTGGGAGAACAGCTCGGAGGCGGCCACCGATCCCAGCACGAACAGGACCGCCCCTATCCCCAGGTAGACCGCCCGACCGGTGGCGATCCAGAGCAGGGCGATGAACAGCACGAAGATCAGCAGCGAGAAGCCCACGTCGCGCTCGGCCGTCATCACCAGCATCGACATGGCCCACATAAGAACCAGCGGGCCGAAGGGCCTGGGGTCGGGCAGCAGCCGGTTCCCTATGCGCATCGACGGGCCCGCCAGCAGATCCCTCTTCTCCACCAGGTAGGAGGCGAAGAACACCGCCAGGGCTATCTTCGCCAGCTCGACCGGCTGGAAGGTGAGCGGCCCCAGCCGGACCCACAGCCGGGCCCCGTTGATGTTCTGGCCCAGCTTGGGGGCCAAGGGCATCAGCAAGAGGGCGATACCGGCCAGGGCGATCAGGTAGCGGTACCGCTCGATGACCTGCAGCGGACGGATCACGGCGAGGGTCGCCACGTAGACCGCCACCCCGATGGCCGTCCACATGGCCTGCAGGGCGGCCAGATGCGAGTCCAGCCGGGCGATGAACACCCATCCCACCCCGTTGAGGAGGGCGGCCAGCGGCAGGAGGATCGGGGTGGCGTCGGGGGCCAGTCGGCGGGTGCCGAGGTGGGCGGCCATGGTGAGGGCCAGCACCGCCACCAGGAACGGCACCGCGTTCGCCGGTATCGACGCCGTCCGCCCCAGCGAGGCGAGGACGTAGGCCCCCACGACGGCCACGTCGGCCAGCAGGAGCAGTCCCAGCTCGGTGGTGCGGCGGGTCAGAGGCGCCCTCGCCGTCAGCATCGGTTGCCGAGGCTACTGGGGGCCGGCGAGGCCCAGCTCCTCCGGGCGCAGCAGGCCACCCGGTCCCACCTTGAGGGTGAGGTAGGCCCCGGCCCCCGACGGGATGGGCAGCCAGAAGTTGACCAGCCGCCAGGCCAGCACCCCCAGCACGGCGACGCCCCGGGCGGTGCCGAAGCCGGTGAGGGACGGGATCAGCACGCCCTCGACCACCCCCAGCCCTCCCGGGGTGATGGGGATGGCGGCCAGCACGTTGGCCAGCCCGTAGGCCACCAGCAGGCCGTCGAGGTCCACCCGGTGGCCGAAGGCGGCCACGAACAGCCACAGGGAGGCGGCGTCCAGCAGCCAGTTGGCGGCGGCCCACCCGACGGCCCGGCGCAGCAGGAGGCGGTCCGAGGCCAGGCTGTGCAGCCGGTCGGCCAGCCGGCGCACCTGGGCCTCCACCGTGTCGGGGGACAGCCGGGGGATCCGCCGGGCCACCGCCCGCAGCACCCCGATGGCCCGGTCCTCCCCCCTCGTCAGGGCGATGATCAGGGCGGCGAAGAAGGCGAAGAGGAGCACGCCCAGGATGGCGGCGATCAGGTACACCGGGTTGAACCCCCGCAGCGGGATAGAGACCAGCAGCCCCAGCCACAACATGATGTTGAGCACCACCGCCGAGCCCAGGCCCTGGGTGGCCAGGGCGAAACCGGTGTCGGCCCGGTCCATGCCGCTGGCGGTGAAGAGCCGGTAGCCCAGGCTGGTTCCCGCCGCCGTTCCCCCCGGCACCACGTGGCTCACCGACAGGGTGGCCAGGTTGATGCGGAAGATGACGTGAAGGGGTGGGCGATGGGGGGGCAGCAACGACCGGGTGAGGAGGGAGTAGGCCACCAGCGACGCCACCTCGACCACCACGCCGGCGGCGGCGTAGAAGGGGTTGGCCTGGCTCACCAGGTGGACCGCCTTGCGGGCCCCGGCCACCTGGGGCAGCACCAGGTACTCGACGACGGCCGCCAGGACCAGCACGCTCACCAGGCGGCGGACGGTCTTGGGCAACGGGATCCGGACCACGGTTCAGACAGCGTGGCAGGCCCAGCGGCCCCGGTGGCCGACCACTTCGAGGGCCAGGCCGAAGGTGGCGCTGAGGTTCTCCGAGGTGAGGGTGTCGGCCAGGGGACCACCAGCTACCACCCGGCCCCGGCGCAGGAGGAGCAGGTGGGTGAAACCGCCTGGTATCTCCTCCACGTGATGGGTGACCAGCACCATGGGCGGGCACCCGGCATCGGCGGCCAGGGCACCCAGGCGGGAGGCCAGCGCCTCCCTGGCCCCCAGGTCCAGCCCGGCGTTGGGCTCGTCCAGCAGGACCAGCTCGGGTCGGGCGACCAGGGCGCGGGCCAGCTGCACCTGCTGGCGCTCGCCCTCGGACAGGGTGGCGAAGGGGTGGTCGGCCAGGGCGCCCACCCCGCCGGCGGCCATCAGCTCGGCCGCCCGCCGGCGGTCGGCGGGGGAGTAGTGGTGCCACCAGGTCTCCAGGGCGCCGTGGAGGCCGGACATGACCACGTCGATGGCGGCCAGGTCGGGCCGAATCTTCTTCGACAGCTCGGCGCTGGTGAGGCCGAGGCGCTCCCGCAGCTGGCGGACGTCGACCCGCCCCAGGCGGCGCCCGAGGATGTCCACCGTGCCCGCCGCCGGGTGCAGGTAGCCGGCGGCCAGGTTGAGCAGGGTCGTCTTGCCCGACCCGTTCGATCCCAGCACCACCCAGCGCTGGTCCGGCTCCACCACCCAGTCCACGTCCTGCAGGACCACGGCGCCGCCCCGGACCACGACCACGCCGTGGAGGGCGAGCGCCGGCGGGGTCGCCCGGTCGCTCACGGCCCGGCAAGGTAGCGGGCCGGCAACGCCGCCGGCCGGCGGGGTAGCGGGCTGGCAACCTCGCCCACCTACACTGCCGCCCGTGCGTGCCCTGGTCGTGATGCCGACCTACAACGAGGCGGCCAACATCGAGGCCGCCCTGAGCGCCGTCCGGGTCGCCGCCTCCGAGGCCCATGTGCTGGTGGTCGACGACGGCAGCCCCGACGGGACCGCCGATCTGGCCGAGGCGGTGGCCGGCCGGCTGGGGTCGATCACCGTCATGCGGCGCAATGCCAAGGGCGGTCTGGGCAACGCCTACCGGGCCGGGTTCGAGTGGGGCCTGCGCAACGGCTACCAGGCGTTGGTGGAGATGGACTCCGATCTCTCCCACGACCCCGCCGCCCTGCCGGACATCCTCGGGGGCCTCGGCCGGGCCAACCTCGTCATCGGCTCGCGCTATGTCCCGGGGGGCTCGATTCCGCAGTGGGCCTGGCACCGGCGGCTGCTGTCGGAGGCCGGCAACCGTTACGCCGCGGTCATGCTCGGCATGAAGGTGAAGGACCTCACCTCCGGCTACCGGGCCTACGACGCCGGCACCCTGGGCCGGATAGACCTGGGCCGGGTCAGGGCCGACGGTTACGGCTTCCAGATCGAGATGGCCTACCGGGCCGCCCGGGCGGGGGCCACGGTGGTGGAGGTTCCCATCCGGTTCGTGGACCGGGTCGAGGGCCAGTCCAAGATGTCGATGCGCACCATCGTGGAGGCGCTCGTCCTCGTTACCGGCTGGGGTTTGCGCCGGCTCCTCTCAGGCCGGGGCTCGGTGCCCCAGGCCGTGGTCCCGCAGCGGTCCGACCTGCCAACCTGAGGCGGCGAAGCGCTCGGCCAGCTGGGGCAGCGCCTCCACCGTCGAGTGCCACGACCCCGGATCCGAGGTGCAGTCCGAGTCGTGCAGCAGGACGGTCGCCCCCGGGCGCAGGTCGGCCTCGACGTCGGCCAGCACCGACTCGGCGGTGGCCTCGAGGCGCCAGTCCCGTCCCCAGCAGGTCCACAGCACCGGGCGCAGGCCCAGCCGGCGGCACGCCCACAGGCCGGAGGCGGCCATGATCCCGTAGGGGGGGCGGAACCACGTCACCCCCTCGCCGGTGGCCCGCTCCACCGTGGCGGCGGCCCGCTGCAGGTCGCTCATGACCCGGCTGGGCGGCCGGCGCAGCTCGGAGAGGTGGATCTGGCCGTGCACGGCCACCTCGTGGCCGGCCCCGGCCACCTCGGCGGCCAGGCCGGGGGCAGCTTCGACCATGGCCCCGAGCATGAAGAAGGTCGCCTTCCACCCAAGGCGGTCGAGGGCCTCCAGCACCGCCGGGGTGGACGCCGGATCGGGACCGTCGTCGAAGGTGAGGGCCACGTGGTCGGACCGGCCCAGACCGGCCAGCACCGGGGTGAGGCGCAGGCGCACACCGGGTACCGCCACCACTGACGGAGCCGCATTCAGGAGCCAGGCCGAACCGGCCGCAGCCCCCGCCGCCAGCAGCGCCCGTCCTCTCACCGCGGTCGCGCCCCGCACCACCGCCGGCGGCCGGGCCCGTATCTTCGGATGGTCGTGGCCGTCATCGCTGCCCTAGCCGCCGCCCTGGCCTACGCCGTGGCAGCGGTGTTCCAGCAGCGGGCGGCCCGCGACGCGCCGCCGTCGGAGGCCCTCCACCTGCGGCTCCTGTGGAGCCTGGCCCACCGCCCGATCTGGCTGATCGGGGTGCTGGCCGACGTGGCCGGCTTCGTGCTCCAGTTCATCGCCCTCGGGCGGGGCGCGCTCATCCTGGTCCAGCCCCTCCTGGTCTCCAGCCTTCTGTTCGCCATGCCGCTCGGAGCGGCCCTCAGCGCCAATCGTCGCATCACCAGGCAGGAGTGGGTGGCCGCCCTCGAGGTGGTCGTGGGGCTGGCCCTGTTCCTCGTGGTGGCCGACCCCAGGCCCGGATCGGCCACCACCACGGCCACCGGCTGGTCGGTGGTCACCGCCGGCACCGCCGCCCCGGTGGTGGTGCTGCTCAGCCTGTCCCGCTACTACGGGGGCTCGGTTCGGGCCAGCCTGCAGGCGGCCTCGGCCGGGGTGATCTACGGGCTGTCGGCCGCCTACACCAAGACGGTGGCCCACGCCGTCACCGGGGCCCCGGGCGCCGGTCACGCCCTGGTGGCCGTGCTGACGGCCTGGCAGTCCTACGCCCTGATCGCCACCGGGGTGGTGGGCCTGGTGCTGGCCCAGACCGCTTTCCAGGCCGGGCCCCTGGGGTGGTCCCTGCCCGCCCTCACCGTGGTGGATCCGGTGGTCTCCATAATCATCGGCGCCATCGGCTTCCAGGAGGCCATCGCCTCCAGCCCGCTGGCCATAACCGCCGAGGTCGCCGGCATGGCCCTCATGGCCCTCGGCGTCACCGGCCTGGCCCGGTCCTCGCCCATGGTCCCCGCCCCGGCCCAGCCCACCACCGCCGCCGGGGGGCCGCCATGACTGAGCCCGCCGCCGACGCCGCCAGGCCGGCGGTGCTCATGCTCCACGGCCAGCCGGGGGAGGCGGCCGACTGGGAGCCGGTGACCAGGCTGCTGGTGCCGGACGAGCGGGTGATCGTGCCCGACCGGCCCGGCTACGGCGCCAACGCCGCCCCGGCGGTGGGACCGGTCGGCAACGCCGACTTCGCCGCCCGGCTGCTCGAGTCCGAGGGGGCGGCCCCGGCGGTGGTGGTCGGCCACAGCTACGGCGCCACCGTGGCCCTGGCCCTGGCCGAGGTCCATCCGGCCTCTGTCGCCGGCCTGGTCCTGGTCTGCCCGGTCGGCACCCGCTCCGCCCTCGGGGTGCTCGATCACGTGCTGGCTCTCTCCGGGGTCGGCAGCGTGGTGGCCTTCGCCGGCCTGCGGGGCCTGGGGCGCATCGCCGGTTGGGCCGGACGTCGGGTCGAGGACCTACGCTTCGACCGCCTCGGGCAGGCCCTGGGGGTGCCGTCGGACCGCCTGGGCGCCCAGGCCCGGGCCTGGGGAAACGGCACCGTGTGGCGGTCCTTCGCCGGGGAGCAGCGCTACCTGGTGGCCGAAATGGGCCGGGTGGAGGACGCCCTGCCCACCATCGGCGTGCCCGTGCGGGTGCTGGCCGGTCGGCGGGACCCGATCGTGCGCCCGCCCATGGTGGCCGCCCTGACCGCCCGCCTGCCCGACGCCCGGGTGCGCTGGGTGGCCGACGCCGGGCATCTCCTGCCCTGGCAGGCCCCCGCCGCCGTGGTGGAGGAGATCGGCGCCCTGCTGGCCGGCCTCGGCCCGGGGGAGCCAGCCGGCGCTGGCTCTCAGTAGCCGGCGGCCGCTCCGGCCAGCGGGCGGGGATCCGACGCCCCGGCCAGATGGTCGTCCTCCACCGCGATGACATGGGCGTGGCCGAATCCGTGGTCGAACGGGGCGGTCGTGCTCACCCGGTGGCCGAGTCCGGCGAGGGCCTCGGCCCAGCCCGGGGGGCAGTGGCCCTCCAGCACCACGCCCACCCGGCCCCGCTGGTTCCAGGTGGAGAAGCCCTCGGCCCCGGGCACCGGGTCGAGGCCGGCGAGGCTCCAGCGACCGGCGGCCACGGCGTCGCCCGGGCCCTCGGCGCACACCTGCCGGCGGGCCAGCAGCTGCAGCAGGATGAGGGGCTGGCTGTCTCCCCCCATGGAGGCCATCACCCCCCGCAGGCCGCCGTCGGCGGTGGTGAGGGCCAGCGGCGACAGGGTGTGGGGCGGCCGGCGGCCGGGGCCGTACTCGGCCGGATGGCCGGGCTGCAGGCTGAAGCCCAGGCCCCGGTTGTGCAGGAAGATGCCGGTGGATGCCTCCACCAGGTGGGCACCCCAGCCGGTGGCGTTGGACTGGAGCATGGCCACCCCCAACCGGTCCGAGTCGACGGCGCACAGGCCGATGGTGCCCCCCTCGCCCCATCCTCCGGGCAGCTCGGCGGCCCGCTTCGGCGACACCGCCGTCCGGCGGGGCCCCAGCCGGGCCGGGTCGACGAGGGCGGTCCCGTCGGCTGCCTCGTGGAGGACATCCACCCGGTCTGCGCCGGCCTGGCGCGCCGCCTCGATCAGCAGGTGGGCCCAGGCCGGGTCGGCGGAGTCGGAGGGCAGGTCGAGACCGGAGGCGATCCACGCCGCCGCCGGGGCCAGGTAGCCCTGGGTGGGGGGAGGGGTGGTCCACAGCGCCAGGCCCCAGGCCTCGGCCGTCACCGGGAGGGACCAGACGGCCTGCACCACCTCGAGGTCGGCGGGGGTGATGTAGCCCCCGGCCATGGCCACCAGGCCGGCGCCGAACTCGCCCTCGTAGAAGGCCCGCCGCCCGCCGGACCCGATGGCGGCCAGGGTGCGGGCGACCCCGGGCCGGCGCACGATGCCACCGGGGGCCAGGTGGGCCGGGTAGTCCTGGGCGCCGGGCAGGCGGGCGACCAGGGCCGAGGAGGGCGCCAGGGTCTGGGAGGCGGGGAAGCCGTCGGCGGCATAGGCCCGGGCGGGCTCGAGCACCTCGGACAGGGCCAAGCGGCCGTAGGCGGCGTGCAGCTCGACCCAGCCGTCGACGCAGGCGGGGACGGTGACGGTGCGGATGTCGCCCCTTACCGGCATGTGCCGGTGGCCCTCGGCCCGCAGGGCGTCGGCGTCGGCGCCTGAGCCGGCCCGGCCCGAGCCCACCAGGGCCACCGGGTCCCGCCCCGGAGCGCACACCACCGCCTGGAGGTCGCCGCCCATGCCGCACATGTGCTGGGTGGTGACGGCCAGCACGGCCGAGGTGGCCACGGCGGCGTCGGCGGCCGAGCCGCCCGCCCGCAGCATCGACACCCCCGCCTCGGCCGCCAGGTGGTCGACGGCGCACACCATGCCGTTGACGGCGTAGCGGGTGGCGAAGGGGGCGAGGCTGGCCACTGGCTCTCAGACGATGCGGGAGGAGTGGCCTCCCCAGTAGCGGTCCCGCAGCAGGCGCTTGTAGAGCTTGCCCGTCGGGTGGCGGGGCAGCTCGGCCTCGAAGTCGATTGAGCGGGGGCACTTGTAGGAGGCCAGCTCCGCCTTGCAGAAGGCGATCAGCTCCCGCTCCAGCTCCGGGCCTGCCTCGGCCATGTCCACCGGCTGGACGACGGCCTTCACCTCCTCGCCCATCTCCTCGTTGGGGACGCCGAACACGGCCACGTCCATCACCTTGGGGTGGGTGACGAGGAGGTTCTCCGCCTCCTGGGGGTAGATGTTCACCCCGCCGGAGATGATCATGTAGGCCTTGCGGTCGGTGAGGTACAGGTAGCCCTCGTCGTCGAGGTAGCCGACGTCGCCCAGGGTGCTCCAGCCCTTGGGGTGGCGCGAGGACGCCGTCTTCGCCGGGTCGTTGTGGTACTCGAAGGCGCTCGCGCTCTCGAAGTAGATGGTGCCGGCCTCCCCGGAGGGCAGCTCCTCGCCGTCCTCGCCGACGATGTGGATGGTGCTCATGAGCGCCTTGCCGACCGAGCCCTTGTGGGCCAGCCACTCCTCGGAGTTGATGGCGGTGAAGCCGTTGCCCTCGGTGCCGGCGTAGTACTCGTGGATGATGGGGCCCCACCAGTCGATCATCTGCTCCTTGACCGGAACGGGGCAGGGGGCGGCGGCGTGGATGGCGCAGCGCAGGCTGGAGACGTCGAACCTCTCCCGCTCGTCTTTGGGCA
>DASRBO010000094.1:0-42751 GCA_035653595.1 Acidimicrobiales bacterium
GGGGCGCGCCGGCTCAGCTCTGGCCCGCTTTCGGAAGCCAGAAGTCGCGGTACCAGGCGCTCTCCCCGGCCCGGCGGCCGCCGGGACCCATGAGGACCACGGTCGCCTCGTGGAGCTGCTCCTGCTGGCGGTTGTCGGCCAGGTCATCGACGCGGTCGAGCACGATCGACTCGGAGGAGGTGGTGTAGATCTGCCGGGCGGAGAAGTAGGCGGCGTCGGGACAACCGGGGGTGCGCCGGCAGGACAGATCGTCCTGGGCCACCGCCCGCAGCGTCTGGCCCGGCTCGACCGGGGGACGGTCCACGAAGACGGCGAAGTAGGTGCCGGATCCGGCGGTCGTCGTGGGTCGGGCGCCCTGTCCGCTCATCGACCACCGCAGGGTCACCGGCAGGTGCAGGTGGGCCCGGCTGGCCGGTGTCAGGAAGACCAGACGGTGGTCGTTGACCAGGCTGACGTTGGTGACAGAGCACGCCGCCAGAAGGAAGGCGAGCAGGGCTGGCACGCCCGCCCGCCGCCATACCCCCCGGAATTCAGCCACCCCAACCTGCCCTGGAACTCGGATTGGCTCACTCCCCGGCCGGAACTGCGGTGCCGCCCCCGAGTTATGGCCGAGGAATCGATTTCAGGGGAAGCCTTCCAGACCGCCGGTCGACGGTCAAGGCACCAGGGCGCCACGCCTGGCATGGACCTCTTGGGACACTCACAGGACCGCTGGTGGAGAACGCCGGGTCCCACCACCCCGGCGGTGGTCGAGTCGAGCGGGTGGAGGTGAGCGGACTCGAACCGCCGACTTCAGCGTTGCGAACGCTGCGCTCTGCCAGCTGAGCTACACCCCCGAGGGCGCCCACAGGATACCCGGCCCGCCCGGCGCTCCCGCCTGGCCCCCGGCTACCCGGCGATCAGCGCACCAGGGAGAAGAACGCCCGCAGCTCGGACACGAACAGCCCGGGCTGCTCGAAGGCGGCGAAGTGGCCGCCGGAGTCGAGCTCGTTCCAGTAGCGCAGGGTCGGGTAGCGCCGCTCGACCCAACGCCGAGCCGGACGGAAGATCTCGCGGGGAAAGCGCGAGGCCCCGACAGGCACCACGACGGCGCCGGTGCCGCCCCGCCGGAAGCTCTCCCAGTAGAGGCGGGCCGATGAGGCTCCGGTCGCCGGCAGCCAGTAGTGCATGACGTTGTCCAGAATGGCGTCGCGCCCGATGGCGTTCTCCGGGTGGCCGCCGCAGTCGGTCCAGGCCCAGAACTTCTCGAGGATCCAGGCCAACAGGCCCACCGGCGAGTCGACCAGCGAGTAGCCGATGGTCTGGGGTCGGGTCGACTGCTGCTTGGAGTAGCCCGAGTCCCAGCGGTCGTAGTGCTCCATGGCGGCCAGGGCGTTCTTGTCGTCGTCGCTGAGCTGCTCCAGCTCCGAGCGGTCGGGGCCGGCCACCGGCATGTTCAGGTGGATGCCGACGCAGTGGTCGGGGTCTAGGGATCCGATCGCCGTCGTCACCGCCGATCCCCAGTCGCCGCCCTGGGCGCCGTAGCGGTCGTAGCCGAGGCGGTTCATCAGCACGACCCATGCCGAGGCGATGCGTTCCACCCCCCACCCGGGGGCCGACGGCTTCTCGCTCCAGCCGTAGCCCGGCACGCTCGGGCAGACCACGTGGAAGGCGTCGGCGGGGCTGCCCCCATGGGCCACCGGGTCGGTGAGGGGACCGATGGCGTCGAGGAACTCGACCACCGAGCCGGGCCAGCCGTGGGTTAGCACCAGGGGCAGGGCGCCCGGCTCGGGCGACCGGGCGTGGATGAAGTGGACGCTGAGCCCGTCGATGGTGGTGCGGTACTGGCCCAGGTCGTTGAGACGGCTCTCGACCCGGCGCCAGTCGTAGGACTCGGCCCAGTGGTCGGCGATGTCGCGCAGGTAGTCGAGCGGCACCCCCTGGCTCCAGTCATCCACGGTCGCCGGCTCCGGCCAGCGGGCGGATCTCAGCCGGCGGCGCAGGTCCTCGAGCTCGTCGTCGGCCACTTCCAGACGGAAGGGATGGATCTTCTGCCCGTCATCGCTCATCGTCGCCCATCATCGCCGACCGCTCCGCTTCGATGGCCCGCTGAAGCCTGGTCTGCAGCACGGTGGTGGTCACGTCGGCCCGGCTGCGCTCGAGCACCGCCCGCAGGGCGTCGGCGGTGCGGCGCAGCCCTCCGGTGATGGCGTCGGGGAAATCCACCGTGCGGACGAGGTCGTAGACGTCGTCCATCGCCCCCAATAGCTCCTCGGCCCGGTCGAGGCTGCCTTCCCGCAACCGGTCCAGCAGGTGGCGACGGAGCTCGGACGCCGCCTCGGCCAGTCCGTTGAGCCAGGCCGGCACGCCCACGTGCAGGCGGTCCGGGCCGGGGGGAGCCCCGCCGCCGACCAGCGCCACGGTGGCCACCGCCTCGACGTATTCCTTTTCGGCGTCGTGGAGGAACCCGGCATGGGCGACGGCCGGGTAGGGCGAGAGCGCCTCCTGGGCGCTGCGCAGGTTCCCCTCGGCCTCAGAGATCAGGCCGGCGGCCGATTCCATCTCGAGGCGGTGGACCGCACGGATGGCCAGACCGGAGGAACGGATCACCCTCCGGCAGCTGACCAGGGCTGCCTCGCGGGCGGCGTGGGCGGCGGCCAGGTCGCCGACCGCTCCCGCAACCAGCTCGCCCAGCGTGTCACGCCGGGTGGTGGCCACGCCCGAGGGCTAGTTGGTGGCCGAGCGGCGCAGGAGGACGGTCCCCTCCACCGCTGCCCCGGGCAGGAAGGTGAGCTTCATCTCCCGCTCGGCGGCGTTGTTGCGCAGCCGGATGAGCAGCCCCACGTAGGCGGCCAGGCACACCGCCAGGAAGCCCCCCACGGCCAGGGCCACGTGCAGGTGGGGAACCATGCCGAGGGCCACGGTGGCGACGGTGGATACGAACAGGACCGACAGCACGTCCCGCCGGCGACGCAGCGCCCGGCTGTGGGCGCTCTCCCGCCGTACCGGCACAGCTGAAGCCACCTGGGTCTGCACGATGCTCATGGGACGCCCCCCGGTCGTCGCCCGCCGATGGGCGGGAGTGATCAGCTTGGGTCCGGTGCGCTGCAGGACCCCGAGATGCCGCCGGAAGTCGTTGATGGAGTCGCTCTTCCTCGACTCGACGCTCCGCCGTAGGAACGGCGGCGCCAAGACGGCGATCCACACCAGTGCCAGAAGCAGCAGTACCACGATGGTCAAGCTCCTCGACCTACCTTCGTGTGTCGGGGACCGTACTGCAGGTCCCGCCGCGATCGGTGGATGGTGACGCGAGCAGGCCACCTGGCGCCGATGGTGCCCATCGGGTGTTTCCAGCGCCGGGGCATGGTAACCACGGCCCTGCCGCCCAGGCAACCCGTGACCGGTCAAACTGCCGCGTTCCGGGCGCCGCCCGGCCGGGGCTAGAACTCGGCCAGACGGTTGTGGTCCACCGGCCGGCGCCAGGTGCCCGAGCGGCCGCCGGTCTTCTCCCACAGGGCGAGGTCGCCGATGGTCATGCTGCGGTCGCTCGACTTGCACATGTCGTAGATGGTGAGGGCGGCCACGGCGCAGGCGGTCATGGCCTCCATCTCCACCCCGGTCCGGTCGACCGTCTCGACCTGGGACTCGACCTCCACCCAGTCGTCGCCGATGTTGAAGTTGACATAGACCGAGCCCACCAGCAGGGGGTGGCACAGCGGGATCAGGTCAGCGGCCCGCTTGGCCGCCTGGATGCCGGCGATGCGGGCGGCCCCCAGCACGTCGCCCTTGGTGATGGCATTGCTGGCCACCTTGGCCGTGGTGTCGGGGTGCATGAACACCTTGCACCGGGCCAGCGCCCGCCGGTGGGTCGGCTCTTTGGGGGTGACGTCGACCATCCGGGCCCGGCCCAGGGGGTCGAGGTGGGTCAGGCCTCGGTCGGACATGGGTGGAAGTCTAGAACCGCGTCCCGGGCCGGGCCCGGTTGGCGTCAACCGGCCGCGCCCCGGCCCCGTCCCGGGCGCTCCGGCCGGCCCGTCGGCTCAGCCGCCGATCTGGCTCATGCTGCGGGAGGGGCGCACGAAGTCGACCCGGCCGATGCTGTGGCCGGCCCACTTGGTGGCCACGTTGCCCCGGATGGCCTCGGCCACCTGGTCATCGCCGCCTCCCTGGCGCAGCACGGCCCGCAGGTCGGTCTCGCCCAGGGCGAACAAGCAGTTGCGCAGCTGGCCCTCGGCGGTGATCCGGATGCGGTCGCAGTTGCCGCAGAAGGGATGGGTGACGCTGGCGATGACGCCGAAAGCGCCCTTGCCGTCTCGGTAGCGGTAAAGCGCCGCCGGCTCCGGGCCGCCTCCCAACCCCGGTACCGCCTCCACCGGGAAGACGGCGTCTATGGCCGCTACCACCTCGTCCGAGGGCACCACCTTGTCCCTGGACCAGGCCCCCTCGGCGTCGAGCGGCATGAACTCGATGAACCGGGGCTGAACCCCCCTGGCCCGGCCGAAGGCGGCGAAGTCCACCACCTCGTCGTCGTTGACTCCCCTCATGGTGACCACGTTGACCTTCACCGGGTCGAAGCC
Source organism: Acidimicrobiales bacterium (assembly GCA_035653595.1). GTDB lineage: Bacteria > Actinomycetota > Acidimicrobiia > Acidimicrobiales > JAJPHE01 > DASRBO01. The sequence continues at coordinate 4,557 of DASRBO010000094.1, forward strand.
CGCCGCCAGGGCGGCGTCGATTCCGGCCAGGACCCGGTCCAGCTGGGGCCGCCGGGTCATGGCCTCGAACCGGTCGGCCCGGAGGGAGTCGCAGGAGACGTTGAGGCGCCGGAGGCCGGCCCGGCGCAGGTCGTCGGCCAGCAGGGCCAGGCTCACCCCGTTGGTGGTCATGGCCAGGTCGACCGGCTCCCCGGTGGCGGGGACCCGGAGAGCGGCCAGTTTCTCGATCAGCACCGGCAGCTGGGCCCGCACGGTCGGCTCGCCTCCGGTGATCCTGATCCCGTCGAAGCCGAAGCGGTCCACGCACACCCGGGCCACCCGCACGATCTCCTCGAAGGTGAGCAGCTGGTCGCGGGGGAGCCACCGCATGCCCTCCTCGGGCATGCAGTAGGTGCAGCGGAAGTTGCACCTGTCGGTCACCGAAATGCGCAGGTCGCGCACCACCCGGTCGAACGGGTCGACCAGCGGCTGGGAAGGGGTCGGCTGCGCCATGTCCCGCCCCAGGCTACGCCCCGAAGAGGACCGCTCCGTCCGGGCCCCGGCCCGGCTCGGCCCACGCCCCCGGCGAGACCAGCAGGACGTCCACCGCCTCGCCGGCGCCGACCCCCTCGCCGTCGGGCAGCACGGCCAGGCCCTGGGCGGCGGCCATGGCCGTCAGCACGTGGGAGCCCTGTCCGCCGGCCGAGCGCACCAGCAGCCGGCCGTCGGGGCCGGGGCGGGCCCTCACCCGGGCGAACATCGTCTTGCCGTCCGGCCGGCGGGCCAGGGCCTCCTCCGCCACCGCCGGCACCAGGGGGCGGTCCAGGACCCGGTGGCCGGCCATCTTGCGGAGGGCGGGACCGGCGAAGAGCTCGAAGCTGACCATGGAGGACACCGGGTTGCCCGGCAGGCCGAACACCGGCTTGCCCCCCACCCTGCCGAAGGCCAGGGGTTTGGCCGGGCGGATGGCGACCTGCATCCAGCGCATGTCGCCCAGGCGGTCCAGCACCACCTTGATGAGGTCGAAGTCGCCCATGCTCACCCCGCCGCTGGTGATGACGGCGTCGGACTCGGCGAGGGCCCCGGTCAGGGCCTTCTCGATCTGTTCCTCGCTGTCACGGGCGATGCCGGCGTCGAGGGCCTCGAAGCCGGCCTGGCGCACCAGGCCGAGCAGCGTCGGCCGGTTGGAGTCCCGCACCTGCCCGCCGGCCAGGGCCCCGCCCCCGTCCACCAGCTCGTCGCCGGTCGAGAGCACGGCCACCCGCAGCCGGGGGTGGACGACCACCTCGGGGACGCCCACGCTGGCCAGCACCCCCAGGTGACCGGGGCCCAGGACGGTGCCGGCGGCCAGGACCTCGTCGCCCCGCCGGACGTCGTCGCCCCGCCGGCGGATGTGGTTGCCCGTCTCCACCTCCGCTTCGACCACCACTGCCCGGCCGTCGTCGGCCGCCCTGGTCAGCTCGACCATGACCACGGCGTCGGCCCCGGCGGGAATGGGAGCCCCGGTCATGATGCGCACCGCCTGGCCCGGCCCCACCCCCTGGCCCGGCGCCGCCCCCGCCGCCAGGGTGCCGAGCACCGACAGCCGGACCGGCGCCCCGGCGGTGTCGGCGGCCCGCACGGCGTAGCCGTCCATGGCGGTGTTGTCGAAGGGTGGGACGTCCTCCGCCGCCCCGACCGCCTCGGCGGTGACGAGGCCGAGGGCGTCGGCCACCGCCACCCGGACCGGGGCCAGGGGGGCGCAGCGGGAGAGCACGTGCCGGCGGGCCTCGTCGAGGGGGACCAGGCTCACCGGTTCAGGTATCCCGGCCGTCCGGGCCAAGCAGGGCGGTCAGAAAGGCCCGCAGGGGCGGACCCAGGTCGGGCCGGTCCAGGGCGATCTCAACCGTGGCCTTCAGGTAGTCCAGCTTGTTGCCCACGTCGTAGCGGCCGCTGTCGAACACGAAGCCGTAGACCGGCTCCACCTCCATCAGGTTGGCGATCCCGTCGGTGAGCTGGATCTCCCCGCCGCGGCCGGGCTTGGTTCTCTCGAGGGCGGCCCAGATGCCCGGCGACAGGACGTAGCGGCCGATGACGGCCAGGTTGGACGGCGCCCGGTCCGCCGGGGGCTTCTCCACGATGCTGAGGACCCGGACGAGCCGGCCCGGGCCGACCGGCGAGCCGGGGACCTCCTCCACCTCGGCACAGCCGTAGGAGGAGATTTCGGCCGGGGCCACCTCCTTGAGGGCCAGGACGCTGGCCCCGGTGCCGGCATGGGCCCGCAGCATGGCCTCCAGCAGCCACGGCCCGTTCATGATGTCGTCACCGAGCAGAACGGCGAAGGGCTCGGCGCCCACGTGGCACTTGGCCACCGACACGGCGTGGCCGAGGCCCAGGGGCTCTTTCTGGCGCACGTAGTGGATGTCGGCCAGGGCGGCGATGGCCCGGATCTCCTCCAGCAGGTCGTCCTTGCCGGTGACCTGGAGGTGGTGCTCCAGCTCGAAGGACCGGTCGAAGTGGTCCTCGAGGCTGCGCTTGCCCCGGGCGGTGACGATGAGGATGTCGTCGAGGCCGGCGGCGGTGGCCTCCTCGACCACGTACTGGATGGCCGGCTTGTCGACCAGGGGGAGCATCTCCTTGGGCTGGGCCTTGGTGGCGGGCAGGAACCTGGTCCCCAGCCCGGCGGCTGTAATGACCGCCTTGCGCGCAACCGGTTCCAAATCAGGACCTCCCGAAGGTGAGGGCTCCGCGATCACGGTACACTTGGCACTCGAGGGTCGAGAGTGCCAGGAGGTTGGCCCGATGCCGACGTACGAGTACGCCTGCAAGAGCTGCAGCGAGCACATCGAGGTCGTGCAGTCCTTCCGCGACGAGCCGTTGACCACCTGCCCGGCCTGCGGAGGCGACCTCCGCAAGGTCTTCGGGGCCATCGGCATCGCCTTCAAGGGCAGCGGCTTCTACAAAACCGACAGCCGCCCGGCGCCCAAGTCGGACTCCTCGTCGTCGTCATCGTCGTCCTCGTCGTCTGACTCGGGCTCCAAGTCCTCCACCAGCTCGTCGAGCTCGAGCACCTCGGGCGGCTCGTCGGGCTCATCGAGCGGCTCCTCGGGCTCGGCCAAGGCCGCCGTCGGCTGATCCCCGCCGGCCGTAACGTCGGCCGGTGATGGAACCCCGTGCCGGCGTCGGCGTCATCGGCGGCAGCGGCTTCTACGAGCTGCTGGCCGACGCCGAGGAGCTCGACCTCCGCACCCCCTACGGCCCCCCCTCGGCCCCCCTGACCGTCGGCGAGATCGGTGGGGTGGCGGTGGCCTTCCTGCCCAGGCACGGGCGCCGCCACCAGCTGGCACCCCACCAGATCCCCTACCGGGCCAACCTGTGGGCCCTGGCCGCCGCCGGGGTCAGCCGGGTGCTGGCCCCCTGCGCCGCCGGGTCCCTGCGGCCCGACGTCCACCCCGGTCAGATGGTGGTCCTCGACCAGCTGGTCGACCGGACCTGGGGCCGGGCCGACACCTACTTCGACCAGGGTTCGGTCAACCACATCACCTTCGCCGACCCCTACTGCCCCGAGCTGCGGCCCCTGGCGGCGGAGGCGGGGCGGGCCGGCGGCTTCGAGGTTCACGACGGCGGCACCATCGTGGTCATCCAGGGCCCCCGCTTCTCCACCCGGGCGGAGTCGGCCTGGTTCCGCTCGGCCGGCTGGGACGTCATCGGGATGACCCAGTACCCGGAGGCGGCCCTCGCCCGCGAGCTCGGCCTGTGCTACGCGGCCATGGCCCTCATCACCGACTACGACACCGGGGTGGAGGGGGTCGCCGACATCGAGGCGGTCAGCATGGACGAGGTGTTCCGGGTGCTGCAGTCCATGGTGGACCGCACCCGGGCGGTCATCGCCGGCCTGTTGCCCTCCGTTCCGGCCCGGCGCTCGTGCCGGTGCGGCTCGGGCACCACTGCCGGCCCCCTTTCGAGCGAGTAGGCCCGGGGTCAGTCGAAGCTGGAGGTGGAGGGCACGATGCGGGGCCGCCAGGGCCGGGCGGCGTCGTAGTGGTGCCCGACCACCGTCCCGGCCCGCACGGAGTCGAGGAAGCCGGCCCGGTCGGTGAAGTCAGGCATCTCCACGTAGGCGGCGCCGAAGGCGGACGGGACGTGGGCGTCCGAGCCCGCCCCGCCGGGCAGGCCGTAGCGCTCGGCGGCCTCGGCCGCCCGCCGGTTGAGGTGCTCGAGGGAGGTCTTGGCGTTGAAGACCTCGACCACGTCGACCAGGCCCGCCTCGAGCAGTTCGTCGAGCGCCTCCTCCTTGAGGCAGTGACGCATGGGGTCGTAGGGGTGGGGCACGTAGACCAGGCCGCCCTGGTCGCGGATCCGGGCCGCCGCTTCGGGCGCCTTGACCCCGTGGGGCAGCCGCTCGGTCAGGAACAGGCCGATGAGCTCGCCGGCGGCGGTGCGGACCTCCTGGCCGACGACCACCCGGCACGGCAGGCGGTCGCGCAGGGCGACGGCGCCCTTGATGGTGTTGTGGTCGGTGATGCAGAGCACGTCGATGCCGGCTTCGGCCACGGCGGTCGACAGCTCCTCGGGTGTGGTCGTGGCGTCGCCGGACCACATGGTGTGGGTGTGCATGTCGACCCGCACCGTGCCCGGCCGGCGGGGCCGGGCGAGGTGGGGATGGTCGTCGATCGCCGTCACCGGGTCAGGACCCGCTGACGCTGATGCCGTCGATGGCCAGGGTGAGCCCGGCGGCCATGCCAGGCAGCCACTCGAGGTCCCCGCCGATGGCCACCACCTCGAGCAGCATGCGCTGCAGGGTCGAGGCCATGGTCGCCTCCCGCACCGGCTCGGCCAGCTCCCCGTTGCGGAACATGAGGCCCTCCACGCCCACGGAGAAGTCCCCGCTCACCGGGTTCACCCCTGAGTGCAGCCCGCTCATCGACTGGACCAGCAGGCCCTCGCCTATGTCGGCCAGGATGCCGTCGAGGTCCAGGTGCCCCGGCGCCAGCGACAGGGCCCGGCAGCCGACCCCCGGGGCCCCCTTGAACCCGCCCCGCACCGCCGAGCCCGTCGAGGTGGTCCCCGCCCGCCGGGCCGAGTAGCTGTCGTAGAGGAAGGCGCTGAGCACGCCGCCGTCGATGAGGACGTTGCGGCGGGTGGCGAGGCCCTCGGCGTCATGGGGGGTGGCGGCAAAGGCCTCGGCGATGGTCGGGTCGTCGACCAGGGTGACCGACCCGGCCGCCACCGGCTCGCCCATCCGCTCGGCGAACAGGGAGCGGCCCTTGAGCACCGCCTCGCCCGAGAAGGTCCCCGAAAGCACCCCGAGCAGGCTGGTGGTCACCCGCCGGTCGAGGACCACCGGCAGGCGGGCGGAGCGGGGCTTGCGGGCGCCGATCAGCCTGGTGGCCAGCCGGACGGCCTCCTCCGACGCCTTGGTCAGGTCCAGGTCGGCCGGGGCCCGCCCGACCGAGTAGCCGACGCCGACGTGGCTGTCGTCGGGGTCGCCGACCACCGCCTCGCCGGCGACGTGGCAGGCGGTGCGGCGATGGGCGGCGAAGACGCCGGTGCTGGAGGCCACCGCCACCTCGACGGCCACGTCGCCGAAGGACGCCTCGACCTGGCGAACCCGGGGGTCGCCCGCCTTCACCTGGCGCTCCAGCTCAAGGGCCATGGCGACCTTGTCGGCCGCCGGCAGGACCACCAGCTCGTCCCGCCACAGGTCGAGTTCCACCGCTGGGCGGCCGTCGGGCTCGGGAAGGCCAACCGCCGGATCCTCGGTGGCGAAGGAGGCGTTGTCGCGGGCCTCGGCCAGGGTGTCGGCCAGCACCTGCTCGTCGAGGGAGCCGCCGTAGGCGAAGCCCTGACGGGAGCGGGAGATCACCCGGATCCCGATGCCCTCCGACTCGGCCGACGACAGCGACTCGACGTCACCCTGGTAGGCCCGGACGTCGGTCTCCCGCGCCCAGGAGACATAGGCCTCGACCTGCTCCCCCTCGCGGGCCCAGCCGGCGACCCTCCTGGCCACCTCGCCCAGGTCAGGCACCGGCGGTCCCCCCGACGGTGACCCCCGTGACCCGCAGGGTCGGTTGCCCGCAGCCGACCGGCACCGACTGGCCGTTCTTGCCGCAGGTCCCCTGCGACATCTCGAAGTCGTTGGCCACGGCGTCGATCTTCATGAGCACGTCGGGGCCGTTGCCGATCAGGTTGGCGTCCCGCAGGGGCTCGGTGACGTGGCCGTCCTCGATGAGGTAGGCCTCGGTCATCCCGAACACGAAGTCGCCTGTGGCGGTGTTGACCTGGCCGCCGCCCAGCTTGGCCACGTACACGCCGTGGGGCGTCTGGCGGACGATCTCGTCCGGATCGTCGGCGCCGTCGAGGAGGAACGTGTTGGTCATGCGCACCATCGGCAGGTGCTCGTAGGACTGGCGGCGACCGTTGCCCGAGGTGCGCCGGCCCTCCTTGCGCGACTGCAGCCAGTCCCACATGTAGTCGGTGAGCACGCCGTCCTCGATGAGGACGTTGCGCTTGGCCTCGTTGCCCTCGTCGTCGACGGCGAAGGTGCCCCAGGCACCGCCGCCGTAGGTGCCGTCGTCGACCAGAGTGACGAGCGGGCTGGCCACCTTCTGCCCCACCCGGCCCCGGTACACCGAGGTGTCCTTGACGATGTGGTCGGCCTCGAGGCCATGTCCGCAGGCCTCGTGGAAGAGCATGCCCCCGCTGCCGCGGCGGACCACGATGGGCACCACCCCGCTGGGGGCCGGACGGGCGGTGAGCTTGGCCAGGGCGATGCGGGCCGCCTCGCGGGCGACCTCGTCCACGTCGATGTCGGACTGGAACATCTCGAAGCCCCTGGTGCGGGCGCCGATGTCGTAGCCGGTCTGCATGCCGGTGTCGCCGGCGGCCACGCACTGGACCATGAACCGGGTGCGCACCTGGTCGTCCTCGGCCCGCAGCCCGTCACTGTTGGCCACGAGTATCCGCCGGCGGGAGTCGCCGTAGGCGGCGCTCACCTGCCTGATGGCCGCCCCCGACGAACGCGCCACCTCGTCGGCCCGCACCAGCATCTCCACCTTGCGGGCCTTGGGGACGTCCTCGGGCGCGATCTCGAAGCGGGCCGGGGGCGGGGGCTGGTGGCGCAGCCCGACGGTCCTGACCCCTCCGCCCCCGCCGCGGGCGGCGGCCGCCGCCGCCTCGGCGGCGCGGGTCAGGCCGGCCTCCGACAGGTCCGACGTGTGGGCGAAGCCGGTGGTGTCACCCACCACCACCCGGATACCGGCACCGCGGTCCCGCCCGGAGCTCACGTCCTCCACCCGGCCGTCCTCCAGCACCGCCGCTGAGCTGCGCCGGTCCTCGGCGAACACTTCGGCGAAGTCCCCGCCGGTGCGCAGGGCGGCCCCGAGGACCTTCTCCAGGGTGTCCGTTTCGATCATCGGCCGGTCCTTCAAGTTGTGGTGGGCGGAAGGGGTCCGCTAACTGTAAGCGCGTGCTCCTCAGCCCCGGCCTCGCCGGACACGTCGAGTTGGTGGTGTCCGAGGCCGACACCGCCGTCGCCATGCGCTCCGGCGAGGTGCCCGTGCTGGCCACGCCCCGCCTGATCGCCCTGTGCGAGGAGGCCGCCTGCGCCGCCGTTGCCGACGCCGTCGCCCCCGGCCACACCACCGTCGGGATGCGGGTGCAGCTCGACCATCTCGCCCCCAGCGGTATCGGCGACCGGGTGAGGGCCGAGGCCACCCTCGAGAAGATCGAGGGCCGCCGTCTGGTCTTCACCGTGTCGGCCAGCGACTCCGGCGGCCTGGTGGGGGCGGGCCGCCTGACCCGGGTCATCGTCGAGGAGGAGCGCTTCCTCAAGCGCGCCCGCCACTGACGCCCGCCACAGACGCCATCCGGCCTCCTCTGCGGGAGTCACGCCCGCCGGGTGCTCAGCCCAGGTTGGACGAGCGGGGGTAGACCACCTCGGGGTCGGTGACCACGTTGACGAGGTAGGGCACCCCGGCGGCGAAGGCCCGGTCGAGGGCGGGGCCCACCTGGGAGGGGTCGGTGACGGTCTCCCCCGCTCCCCCCAGGGCCTCGACCACCCGGTCGTAGCGGCATCCCGCCTGCAGGTCGGCGGCCACGTCGTAGCCGTACATGTTGCGCATGGGGTGCTTCTCGAGGGCCCAGATGCCGTTGTTGCCGACGACCATGACCACGGGCAGCTGGTGGCGGACCAGGGTGTCGACGTCCATGGCGGAGAACCCGAAGGCGCCGTCGCCGAGCATGGCCACCACCTGGCGGTCGGGGTGCGCGACGCGGGCGGCGATGGCATAGCCCAGCCCTGTGCCCAGGCAGCCGTAGGGCCCGGGGTCCATCCAGCACCCCGGCTCGTACGAGTCGACCAGCCGACCGGCGAAGGAGACGAAGTCGCCGCCGTCCCCAATGACGACGGCGTCGCGGTCGAGGCGGCCGGCCAGCTCGCCGTAGATGCGGGCCGGGTGGATGGGATCGGCGTCGGACTCCAGCTGGGGCCGCTCGGCCTGGCGGGCGGCGGCCTCCTCATCGCGAAGGCCCTCGATCCAGCTGCGGTGGTCGCGCCGGGCGGCTCCGGTGGCGGCGATGTCCTCGAGTGTCCTGCGCAGGTCCCCGGCAGGAGCGGCCGCCAGCCGGACGTGAGCCGCCTGCTGGCCGGGACTGTCGACGATGTGGACCACCTGGGCCTCCCCGAAACGGCCGAAGGACAGCCGGAAGTCCAGCGGCGTGCCCACCACCGCCACCACGTCTGCACGCTTGAGGGCGGACCGGGTGCGCGACAGGACCAGGGGGTGGTCGGCAGGCAGGCAGCCCCGCCCCATCCCGTTGAGGAACACCGGCACCTGCAGGGCCTCGGCCACCGCCCGGAGCTGCTCCCAGGCCCCGTTCCACCACACGTCGCTGCCGGCCACCAGGGCGGGGCGCTCGGCCCCGGCCAGCAGCGCGGCCGCCCGCTCGACCTCGTCGGGATCGGCAGCGGGGACCGCCGGCGACCCCGGCACGGAGACGGTCGCCTCGGCCCGGCCGAAGACGACGTCGATGGGCAGATCGACGAAGACCGGACCCCGGTGGGGGGTGGCGGCGGTGGTGGCCGCCTCGGCGACCAGTGGTGCCAGCTCCGCCGCTGATGTGGCGGTGCGGGCCAGCTTGGTGATGGAAGCCACGATCGGCACGTGGTCGAGCTCCTGCAGGGAGCCGGAACCCCAGCGGCTCTGGGCCGCCCGGCCCCCCAGCACGACAACGGGCGACCCGTTGAGGTGGGCGGTGGTGATGGCGCTCACCCCGTTGGTCACCCCGGGCCCGGCGGTCAGCACGGCGACGCCCACCCGGCGGGTCAGCTTGGCCATTCCCTCGGCGGCGAAGGAGGCGGTCTGCTCGTGGCGGACGTCCACGATGCGGATGCCGGCCTTCACGCAGGCGTCGTAGACCGAAAAGACGTGACCGCCGGAGAGGGTGAAGATCTCGCTCACCCCCATGGCCGCCAGTGGGGCCATCACCAGCTCACCCCCATGGCCGCTCACCGCCAGCTCGGTGTTGGTCGTCACTGCCATGGTGGCCCCCCTCGGCTCATCACTCACGAACTCGATGCATCAAGGTGCGCCGGGCGCACGAATCAGAACACGATGTAGCCGCCGTCGACGACCAGGGTGTCCCCGCTGTGGTACTCCGAGGCCGGGCTGGCCAGGTAGACGGCGACGCCGGCGAAGTCGGACGGCTCTCCCCACCGGCGCGCAGGCACCCGGGGCAGGACCTTGTCGCGGAAGCGGTCCCAGGCCAGGGCGCCCGAGGTCATGGGGGTGTCGATCCAGCCGGGCAGGATGGCGTTGGCCCGCACCCGGTGGCGGGCCAGCTCGACGGCCAGGGCCCGGATCATCGAGATGAGGCCGCCCTTGGTGGCCGCGTAGTGCTCGCCCCTGGCCTGACCGGAGATGGCGGCCAGCGAGGCGGTGCCCACCAGGCTCCCGCCCCCGCCCCGCTCCACCATGTGCCGGGCGGCCGCCCGGAAGGTCAGGAAGGCGCCGTCGAGGTTGACCCGGAGCACCCGGTGCCACTCGTCGAGACTCATCTCGAGGAAGGACGACGCCGCCCCGCCGACTCCGGCGTTGGCGAAGCACGAGTCGACCTTGCCCAGGCTCGACACCGTCTCTGCAAAGGCCTCCTCCACCTCGGCCTCGTCACCCACGTCGCAGCGCAGCGCCAGGACCCGGGTGCCGTGGGCGGCCAGCTGCGCCTCGGCGGCGGCGTTCTTGTCGGGGTTGGTGCCCCAGATGGCCACGTCCGCCCCCGCCTGGGCCAGCCCGGAGGCCATGCCGAGGCCGATGCCGCTGTTGCCCCCGGTAACCAGGGCGACGTGTCCGGACAGGTCGAGGCTGGGCAGCATGGTGACCGGCGACGATATTCGTCGGACCGCGGCGGCGGTAGCGTGGGGGCCTTGGGAGGCAGCGAACGATGATCCTCGAGCGGATCCGCTCTCCGCACGACCTGCGCCAGCTCAGCTACGACGAGCTGGAGCTGCTGGCGGCGGAGGTGCGGGCGTTCATCGTCGACACCGTCACCGTCACCGGCGGGCACCTGGGCTCCAACCTGGGGGCGGTGGAGCTGACCCTGGCCGTGCACCGGGTCTTCTCCTCCCCCCATGACATCGTTCTGTGGGACACCGGCCACCAGGCCTATGTCCACAAACTGGTCACCGGCCGGCGGGAGGGCTTCGGCGGGTTGCGCCAGGAGGGGGGCCTGTCCGGCTACCCGTCGCGGCGGGAGAGCGAGCACGACTGGGTGGAGAACAGCCACGCCTCCACCATCCTCAGCTACGCCCACGGCCTGGCCACCGCCCTGGCCCTGGGAGAGGGCCCCCAGAAGGGGGCCGAGGGCTCCGACCCCCGCCGGGTGGTGGCGGTGGTGGGCGACGGCGCCCTCACCGGGGGCATGGCCTACGAGGCCCTCAACAACCTGGGTCACAGCGAGCGGCGGGTGGTAATCGTCCTCAACGACAACGGCCGCTCCTACGCCCCCACCGTGTCGAAGCTGTCCGCCAGCCTCACCCGCCTGCGCCTCAACCCCTCCTACCTGCACGCCCGCGAGCGCATGAGCCGGGCCCTCAAGGACATGCCCGCCGTCGGTCGGCTGGCCCAGTCGGGATGGCTGAGCATGCGGGCGGCCGTGCGGGAGGTGATCGCCCCCCAGGTCTTCTTCGAGGCCCTGGGCGTGCGCTACACGGGGCCGATCGACGGCCACGACATCGCCGGCCTCGAGCGGGCCCTGCGGGGGGCGGTGGAGTACGACGGCCCGATCGTGGTGCACGTCCTAACCCAGAAGGGGCGGGGTTACGCCCCCGCCGAGGACGACGAGATCCAGTGCCTGCACGACTTCAAGGTGCCCGTGGTGTCCGAGCTGGGGGCCGGCGACGCCCCCATCACCTACACCGACGCCTTCACCTCGGCCATGCTGGCCGCCGCCGAGCGGGACCACCGGGTGGTGGCGGTGACCGCGGCCATGCCCGGGCCCACCGGGCTCCTGCAGTTCCAGGCCCGGTTCCCTGACCGGTTCTTCGACGTGGGCATCGCCGAGCAGCACGCGGTGACGGCGGCGGCGGGCATGGCCATGGGGGGCCTGCGGCCGGTGGTGGCGGTGTACTCCACCTTCTTCACCAGAGCATTCGACCAGGCCACCTACGACGTGGGCCTGCACCGACTCCCGGTGGTCTTCGCCCTCGACCGGGCCGGCATCACCGGCGACGACGGCCCCAGCCACCACGGCGTGCTCGACCTCGCCCTCACCCTCGGGATACCGGGGATGACGGTCTTCGCCCCCTCGTCCACGGGCGAGCTGGAGGTGATGCTGGAGGAGGCCCTCCGGCTGCCCGGTCCCAGCGCCGTGCGCTGGCCGAAGGGCGCGGCCCGCCAGGCACCCCCGGACCAGGTGGGCTCGGGGCTGGCCGCCCGGCGGGTGCGCTCGGGGACCGACGTGTGCATCCTGGCCGTGGGCAAGATGCTGGAGGCGGCCGAGGAGGCCGCCCTACGGTTGGCCGCCGAGGGGATCTCGTGTTCGGTCTGGGACGTCCGGGTGGTCAAGCCGCTCGACCCGGCCATGCTCTCCGACGCCGCCGCCCACCCCCTGGTGGCCACGGTCGAGGACGGGGTGCGGGTCGGCGGGGCGGGCAGCCACATCAGCGAGGCCATTTCGGCCCGCGGCGAGGGGCGCAAGGCCCCCGCCATCCTGATCCTGGGGACCCCGCTGGAGTACATCCCCCACGGCAAGCCCCCCAGCATCCTGGCCCGGCTGGGCCTCGACGGGCCCGGCATCGCCGCTGCCGTGCGCCACGCCGTCACCGGGGCGGGCTCGACCACGGTGGCCGCCGGGGCCTGACGCCCCCGCCTAAGCCGCGCTCAGGCCAGGCCGGCGGCGGCCGCCTCCAGGGTCGACGTCACCACCGCCGCCCGGTCCTGCCCCCAGGGCATTGGGAACACGATGGGGACCTCCACGCCGGCATCCACGTAGGCCCGCACCGTGGCGGCCACGTGGTCGGCGTCGCCCATCACGTCGATGCCGTCGACCATCGCCTCCGACACCGCCGCCACCGCTCCTTGGCGGTCGCCGGCCTGGTGGGCCTGGCGCACCGCCCGCACCGAGTCGCCGTAGCCGGCCCGCTCGAAGTTGCGGGCGTAGGAGTCGACGGTGGCGTAGGAGAACAGGTCTCTCCGGGCCAGCTCGAGACCGTCGGAGCGCTCGCAAACGCCCACGTGCACGTAGGCGTAGATGGTGGCGTCGCCACCCTTGCGCACCTGCTCGACCGACCACGGCACATGGGTGGAGGGCAGGTAGTTGAGCAGCACCCCGTCGGCCTTCTCCCCCGCCAGGCGCAGCATCCCCTCGTTGAGGGCACCGAGGACGATCTTGGGCCTGCGCTCGCCCAGGCGCACCCCGAGGCGGAACCGGCTGACCCGGTAGAACTCCCCCTCGAAGTCGACCTGCTCGCCCGACAGGCACTCCCCCAGGAGGGTGAGGAACTCCGCCGTCCGGGCCAGGGGGCGCTCGCCGTAGCCGGCGCCGTGCCAGCGGCCGGCGACCACCGGCGAGGAGATCCCCACACCGACCAGCACGTCGCGCTCGGGGGCCATGGCCTGCAGGGTCGCCGCCGCCATGGCCAGCAGCGGCGGGGTGCGCAGCTGCAGGGCGACCACCCCGGTGCCGAGGTCTAGGCCGGGGGCGGCCTGGGAGACGGCCCCCAGGAGGGAGAAGGCCTCGGCCCCGTTGACCTCGGCGGTCCAGAAGGAGCTGTAGCCCAGCGCCTCCGCCTGGCGGGCCACGGCCGGGGCGGCGGCCGGGCCCAGGGCCTGTATGGAAGCGAAGGTCACGCCGAGGGGCGCAGTGAGCGGCATGGGGGTTCAAGCTACCGGCGGGGCCTTCCCAGTAACGTGCGGTCCTCCGTCATGACCGGAGAAGTGCCGGCGGACCAGTTCAGGAGCGGCTGAATGCGGCCCACGTCGACCCCATCGATCCCTTCCGCCCGCCGGCTGGCGGGCCGCCTGGCCATGGTCGTAGCCGGCGCGGTGGCCCTGACCCTGCTGCCGGGCATCGGCGCCGCCCGGGCCCAGCTGGCCATCGCCCAGCCGTCGCCCAACGCGCCGGCCCCACCTTCGACCTACTGGATGGCCGGCCGTGACGGCAGCGTCTACAGCTTCGGCAACGCTCCCAGCGCCGGCTCCGAGGCCGGCAAGACGCTGACCAGGCCGATCGTTGGCATGGCCGGTGTGCCGAACAAGGCGGGCTACTGGCTGGTGGCGTCCGACGGGGGCATCTTCAGCTTCGGCAACGCCTCCTTCTACGGGTCGACCGGGGCCATCAAGCTCAACCGGCCGATCGTCGGCATGGCCGCCACACCCGACGGCGCCGGCTACTGGCTGGTGGCCTCCGACGGGGGCATCTTCACCTTCGGCGACGCCGGCTTCTTCGGATCGACCGGGGCCCTGAAGCTGGCCGAGCCGATCGTGGCCATGATGCCGACCCCCAACGGACTGGGCTACTGGCTGGTCGCCTCCGACGGGGGGGTCTTCACCTTCGGCGACGCCGGCTTCTTCGGATCGACCGGGGCCATCAAGCTGGCCGAGCCCATCGTCGGGGCCGCCGCCACCCCGGACGGCCTGGGCTACTGGCTGGTGGCTTCGGACGGGGGCATCTTCAGCTTCGGCGACGCCCGCTTCTTCGGTTCGCTGGGGGCGACCAAGCTCAACGCCCCCATCATCGGAATGGCCACCCCGGCCGACGGCGGGGGCTACTGGCTGGCGGCGGCCGACGGGGGGATCTTCAACTTCGGCGACGCCGGCTTCAAGGGCTCCCTGGGGGGCACGTCCACCAAGGCCCCCATCGTCGCCGTCGCCACCGCCACCAGCCTCGACCCCTACCAGCCCGGCGCCACCGGCTACGACATCTCGTGGCCCCAGTGCGGCGGCAGCTACCCGCAGGCCCCGTTCGGGGTGGCGGTGGTTGGGGTGAACGACGGGAAGATGTTCACCCAGAACCCGTGCCTGTCGAGCGAGGCCACGTGGGGCGAGCAGGCGGTGCTCACCCTGTACATCAACACCAACTCCCCGACCGCCGACGCCAGCTCCCAGGCGATGAGCGGGCCGGCCGGCAACTGCGCCGCCACCGACGCCAACTGCCAGTCCTACAACTACGGCTACAACGCCGCCAAGGCCTCCTACCAATACGCCCAGCAGGCGGGGGCCGTCTCGCCCATGTGGTGGCTCGACGTGGAGACGGCCAACAACTGGAGCACCGACACCGCCGCCAACGACCAGGTGATCGCCGGGGCGGTGGCCGCCCTGCAGGCCGCCGGAGTGCAGCCCGGGGTGTACTCGACGCCCTACCAGTGGTCCCAGATCGCCGGCAACTACGCCCCCAACATCCCCATGTGGCAGGCGGGGGCCAGCAACACGAGCACCTACTGCTCGTCCCAGATGGCCTTCACCTCGGGGCCCACCTGGCTGCTCCAGGACGGGGTCCAGACCTACGACGAGGACTACGCCTGCTGACCTCGAGGGAATGACCGTCCCATGACGGTCCTGCAGAAGGTCCTCCGGCGAGTCGACTCGTTCCAGCGCGGCGCTCCCGGCGTCGGGTTCCTCTTCGGGGTGGTGCGCAAGTTCGGCGACGACCGGGGCGGGACCCTGGCCGCCCTGCTGGCCTACTACGGGTTCCTCTCCCTGTTCCCCCTCCTGCTGGTGGCGGTGACCGTCCTCGGTTACGTCCTGGGCGGCCACCCCGGACTGCGCAGCAGCCTGCTCAACTCGGCCGTGGCCCAGTTCCCGATCATCGGGAACCAGCTCACCCGCAACGTCAGCCGTCCCCTGACCGGCAACGTGGCCGGGCTGGTCATCGGCGTCTTGGGGCTCCTCTGGGGCGCCCTTGGGGTCGCCCAGGCCGGCCAGTACGCCATGGCCCAGGTCTGGAACGTCCCCAACGACAAGCGACCCGGGTTCCTGCCCCGGCTGGCCCGGGGGGCGGGGTTCTTCGGCGTGCTCGGGTTGTCCGCCGTAGTGACCCCCGCCCTTTCGGCGGTGGCCGGCTTCGGCGGCCACGTTCCGATGGTCACCCATGTCGCCGCCCCCCTGGTGGCCACGGTGGCCAACGTCGGCCTGTACCTCCTGGCCTTCCGGGTGCTCACCCCGGCCTCGGTCCCCACCGCCGCCCTCCTCCCGGGGGCGGTGGTCGGGGGGATCGGCTGGGAGATCCTGCAGGTCGCCGGGGGTTACCTGATCGGCCACCAGCTGCGGCACTCCAGCCAGGTCTACGGCATGTTCGGCATGGTTCTGGGCCTGATCGGATGGCTCTACATGGGGGCGCAGCTGGGCATCTACGCCGCCGAGGTCAACGTGGTGCGCCACCGCCGGCTGTGGCCCCGCAGCCTGGTGCAGCCCCCACTGACCGATTCCGACCGCGAGGTGCTGGTGGACCTGGTGGAGGAGGAGAAGCGCCGGCCCGAGGTGGAGGTCGACGTCGAGGTCAAGGAGCGGGACCTGCCCGAGGGCGCCGGGCGCTCCTAGGTCACGGGGAACCGGGCCGTATGGAGGCGGCGGGCACCCGTGACGCCACCAGCCCGGCCCGGGCGACGTAGCCGGCGAAGAGCCGGGCGTCGTGCAGGGCGCAGGCCCGGGGATCGTTGTTGAAGTAGACGAACAGGTCGTCCTCGGGGGCGAAGTCGGCGGCCAGCCGGCGGGCCCACCCGGACAGGGCCGTGCGCCCGTAGCAGGGGTGGTTGCCTCCCCGGCCCTCGTGGAGGCGCAGGTAGCCCCACGGCGCCGTGCGCCACAGCGGGGTGAGGGGGCGGGACAGGCGGTCGGCCCAGCACAGCGCCGCCCCCCGCTCGCTCAGCACCGCCCTGACCTCGTCGGTGAACCAGGACGGATGCCTGGGCTCCACTGCGACCCTCACCCCGGCCGGGAAGGCGGCCAGGGCCTGGTCCAGCAGCCCGGGGGCGGCGGGCATGTCCGGGGGCAGCTGCACGAGGACCGGTCCCAGGTGTGGCCCGAGCATGCGGGCCCCCTCCATCAGCCGGCCGACCGGCTCCTCGGGCTGGCGCAGGCGCTTGACGTGGGTCAGGTAGCGGCTGGCCTTGACCGTCACCACGAAGTCCCCTGGCACCCGGGCGGCCCAGTCGGCGAAGACCGCCGGCGGGGGCAGGCGGTAGAAGGTGTTGTTCACCTCCACCGTGGCGAAGGCGGCGGCGTAGTGCTCCAGCCAGTGCCGCTGGGCCAGGCCGGGCGGATAGAACGGCCCCCGCCACGACCGGTACTGCCAGCCGGAGGCCCCGATGAGCACCGTCATCGCCGTTGCTCTACCCGGCGGAGGGGCCTTTCCCCATCCAGTTCCAACCATGATCGGGCGGCGGCCGGCGGACCTGTATCCTCAGGCGCCGCCTCGCCGAGCCGATGGTTAAGGGAGGCGCCGCTGGGGCGGAACAGCAGCGAATCCCCCTCCCGAGGGCCCGCGGCTGGCACCATTGACCCGGGCGGACCTTTGGCATGTGCCGGGCGAGACGGCACCACACCAGGAGAAGAAGCCCGATTCACACCCGCAACACGACCCGGACCCGACGTCGCGCCCTGGCCGCCGGAGTGGTGGGAGCGGTAGCCCTGGCCGGCTGCTCCTCGGCGAAGATCCACGGTGCGGCCACCGTCACCCCCGCCGCCCCGGTCACCTCGAGCACGACCACCCCGGCCGTGTACCCCCTCACCGGCCTGCCGGTCACCAACGCCGCCAACGCCGCCCGGCCCGCCCTGTCGGTCAAGGTCGACAACGCCCCGGGCTCATTCCCCCAGGCCGGTCTCAACCAGGCCGACCTGGTCGCCGACACCCTGGTGGAGGGTGGCCTCACCCGGCTGTTCGTGACCTTCCAGTCCCAGGACGCCCCGCAGGTGGGCCCCATCCGCTCCGCCCGGCCGGTCGACGCCGCCCTGCTCAAGGAGCTCAACGACGGCATCTTCGCCTATTCCGGGGCGGCCGCCGGCGAGATCGCTCCGGTCAAGTCGGAGACCACCGCCACCCTCCTGGCCTTCGACAACGGGGTGCCGGTGTTCCACCTGGTGCACAGCCGCCCCTCCCCGCACACCGTGTTCGCCGCCACCTCCGACCTTTACTCCTACGGCCTGTCCCACGGGGCCAGCTCGGCCCCGCCCCACCAGCTGTTCACCTACTCGGCAACCCCCCAGGGCGGCAGCCCCGCCAGCTCGGTCACCATGAACCTGTCGGCCCAGTCCTCGGCCCAGTGGACCTGGACGCCGGCGGTGGGATACCAGCGCTCCCAGGAGCACAGCCCCGACGTCACCACCGACGGCTCGGTGGTCAACGCCCAGAACGTGGTGATCATGTCGGTGCAGATCGGACACACGGGGATCTTCGACGCCGCCCACAACGAGGACCCCCTCGTGATCCTGGTCGGCTCGGGGAGCCTCTGGGTCATGCGGGACGGGAAGATGATCCAGGGCAGCTGGCAGCGTCCGTCGATCGACTCGCCGGTCAAGCTCCTGACCGCCTCCGGCCAGCCGATCCCGCTTCATCCGGGCCGCACCTGGCTGGAGCTCCTGCCGACACCGAACACACCGACCTTCGGGTAGCCGCTTTGCCCCCCGAATGGGGGGCAAAGCTCCCATTTCTCAAGGCGGGAGCGCAGCCTGTCGATCCATCCGTGTGGCGCGTGCGCGGGCGATGATCAGGCGGAGGGCCCCCCGGCGGGACCAGTCCGGCTTCACCGTGCTTGAGGTGGTCATCGCCATCAGCCTGCTGGCGGCGGTGATGGTGTCCCTGGCGCCGGCGTTCTACGGCTCGCTCAAGCTGGCCAGCACCGCCAACCACCGCACGACCGCCACCGGCCTGGCGGTGGCGGCCACCGAGGCGGTGAGGGCGATCCCCTACGCCGACGTCGGCTTCTACGGCGACCAGACCACCCCCACCCAGTGCTCGGCCCAGACCAACCCGGTGACCCTGGGCTCCACCTCCCCCTCCAGCCCCGGGCCCCTCATCACCCCGACCACCACCTCCACGGTCAACTCGGTCACCTACACCGTCAACCGCTGCATCGACTGGGTCGACGCAGGCAAGCCGGTGGGGGCCTCCACCTACTCGCTGGCCTACAAGGCGACCACGGTCTACGTGTCATGGACGGACCAGTCCGGCACCCACACCGTCACCCAGACCTCGGCGGTCTATCCGGGGGGCGAGGGCGCCTACACCGGCCCGGAGAACAACTACAACGCCACCACCACCACCTCCACCACAACGCTTGGCCCGCCGTCGGCTCCTACCAACCCGGGCGCCGTCACCGAGGCGGCACCCACCAACGTCGACGCCATCGACGTCGGCTGGCAGGCCCCGACCAGCTCGCCCACCCCGATCACCGGCTACATCGTCGAGTACAACACCACAGGCAACTTCGCCGGCAGCGGCACCTACGCCTCGTCGCCCACCGTCACCGGCGGCTCCTGCTCGACGCTGCCCGGGGACCTGTGCTGGACCGCCGGGTCCCTCACCGCAGGAACCACCTACTACTTCCAGATCATCTCCGTCGGCTCCAACGGCTCGGACTCCTCCCCGTCCAGCCCGGTGGTGCAGGCCACCACCGGCACCCCCACCACCAGCACCACCGCCGGCTGCACCGTCAGCGCCCTGTCCGTCAGCCCCACCTCGGGCGTGGTCGACGGCACAGGCAAGCTGGTCAACGCCTCCGGCTTCTCCCTGGCGGTGAACGGCACCTCCTCGTGTTCGAGCGTGTCGGTGTCCTACACCACATCGGGTGGCTCCCAGTCGGCCCTCCTGACCGCCAACGGGGGCCAGTTCAACGGGACCGCCGGCACGTCGGGAACGGTCTGGAACGTGGGCAACGACCAGTTCACCGTGGTGGTGAACGGTGCCCAGTACAGCCCGCTGGTCCAGGTGCAGGTCAACATCTGCAAGGAGAAGGGGAACTCGGGGCATTGCTGAGCCGGGCCTGGCGGAGGTTCCGCAGTGGCTCCCGCCAGGCGGGGTACACCGTGGTGGAGGTGATGGTCGCCTCCGCCCTGCTGGTCGTGGTCCTGGGGGCCATGGGCAGCTCGCTGATCTCCCTCACCCAGTCCTCCAACCAGGGCGAGGCGCTGGTGGCCAACCAGCAGGCGGTCCTCTTCACCCTCACCCAGCTCGCCCGCGACCTGCGCTCGGCCAGTCCCCTGCTCACGCTGTCGTCGTCCTCCAGCTACCCCTCGACCATCGAGGTCAGCGACGTCAACCCGTCGGGGGGCTCGCCCACCACCGTTGAGTGGATCTTCAGCTCGAGCGCCCAGACGCTGACCCGCGAGGTGCTGGTCAACGGGACCGTGACCTCGAGCAAGGTCATGCTCACCCGGGTGCTCAACTCGGCCAGTCAGCCGGTGTTCAGCTACTTCGACCTCAACAACAACAACCTGGTCACCGAAGGCGACCCGCCGGCCACGATCTCCACCTGCACCACCCGGGTCGAGGCGCTGATCGTGGGCCAGGCCGACCCTGGACCGACGCCGTTCCAGGAGACCCAGGACGTGCAGTTGCGCAACCAGATCGCCAACCTGGCCGCCCAGGGGAACAACCCGTGCTGAGGCGAGGCCCCCTTCGGGCCCGGCGGGGTGACGAGCGCGGCAGCATTATCGTTGCCGTCGCCGTCATCATGGTGGTCACCGCCATAGGCGCCACCCTGGTCGCCCGCACCATCTCCAACGCCGGCACCGTGTCGCACAGCCAGCACTTCTCGGGCGGCCTGGCCGGGGCCGACGCCGGCGTGTCCGACGCCCTGTTCCAGATCGACCAGTTCAGCTCGACCAACCCGGCCCCGGCCGAGTTCTGCGTCGGGGCCAGCTCGTCCTGTGGCAGCTCATCCCTGCCCGCCGCGCCCGGCGTCCAGTACAAGGCGGTGGAGAACAGCTCCAACTCCTGGACGGTCGAGTCCGAGGGGAAGGTGAACGGCGTCCTCCACGCCGTGCAGGCCACCGTCAGCCGCTCCGTCGAGTACCCCTTCGCCCTGTTCGGGAACCAGGGCCTCAACTTCAACGGCAACGCCCAGAACGCCTTCGCCCTCTACGACTCGGCCCAGGTGGCCAACGCCAACAACCCCAACCCGAACGGCGCGGTGGCCATCGGCAGCAACGGGACGATCAACTGCCACGGCGGCATCAGCTCGAACGTCACCACCGTGTACTACACGGGAGGCGGCGGCGTGTCGGGCTGCACCAACACCCAGCCCAGCCCCTCGCTGTACTCGGTGCCGGCCCCCGACACTCCCCCGAGCTACCAGTCCTGCCCCAACGGCGGCAGCCTCGGCAGCGGGGCCAGCCCGGCCTACCCGAGCATCGCCCCCGGCACCTACCTCTGCACCGGCCCGGTGACCGTCAACGGCAACCTGAGCGTCTCGCCCTCCGGGGTGGTCAAGCTCTACATCATCCTGCCGTCGTCGTCGAACACCTCCACCACCACCGATCTGGACATCACCGCCAACTCGAACGTCAACATCCCATCCACCCCCTACCTGCCGGTGGCGGCCGACCTGCAGATCCTCACCAACGGCATCGGAAACGTGGGCGACAGCAGCGGCCAGGGCTACACCTTCGGCGGCGTCATCTACGCACCCGACGCCTACCTGATCGGGAACGGCTGCAAGAGCGTCTACTACGGGGCGCTCGTCATCAACACCTTCACCTGCAACGGCGGGCCCCACCTCACGGTGAACTACGACTCCGAGCTCTCCCAGACCATGACGGCCTGGACGGTGTCCGGCTACACCGAAATCCCCTCGTCGAGCTTCAGCATCCCCTAGGCAGGAGGGTCACCGCCCCCGGCGGCGCAGGTCGTCCAGGGTGAGCCCGCTCAGCACCGACCGGGGCCGCTGGACGGTGATGTCCGAGTCAGGGTCGGCGGCGGCGTCGGCCCGCTTGACCAGCAGCCAGGCCTCCTTGCCGTCGCGGCTGTTCTCGATGCGGGTGAGCGACCACCCGCCCACCAGCTTCTCGCCCCGCAGCCACACCGACAGGTGGCCCTTGGCCAGGGCGGCGGTCATCGGCACCGGGGCGCCGGTCCGGTCGTGGCTCAGGTTGATGTAGGTGCCCCGGTCCCACAGCAGGGACGGCCCGGCGCCGTAGCCGCCTTCGGGGATGACCCCCTCGTAGCCCCCGTACTCGAGGGGATGGTCTTCGGTGGGAACGGCCAGGCGCTTGGCGTTCGGATCGGTCGAGGGGCCCCGGGGCACGGCCCAGGACTTGAGCACCCCGTCGACCTCGAGGCGGAAGTCGTAGTGGAGCCGGCGGGCGTCGTGCTCCTGGACCACGAACGCACCCGTCTCCACCCCCTCGGGCAGGGCCACGTCCGCCGGACCGGACGGGGCCGCCCCCTCCGGCGCACCGGCCGGCTCGTCGGTGCGGCTGAAGTCCCGCTTGGCCCGATACGGCGCCAGGGCCTCGCGCTGGTCGTCCGGGTCCATGAAAACCGATGCCCCTCCGGCTCGTCCTTGCGGCACCATATGACGCCGCCGGCGCCTCGTCTTCCGGGCTCTACCCGGGCGGAACCGCCGGCAGAACCGGCCCGGGCCTCAACCCGGGGCTCCGCCCGCCGATCCAACAGCGTGAGCGACCATGTCTGAACACCCCATCACCTACTACGGCCGACGCCAGCGTCACACCTACTGGTGCTGCGCACTGCTGGTGGCGGCCGCCATGATCCTGCGCGGCGGCCCGGCCGGGGCTCCGTGGTCGGCCGGCCAGGGCCACCTGATGCTGGCCGTCGCCCAGGCAGTCCTGCTGGCCGGCCTGGTGCTGGCCGGACCAGGTAGCACCCGCGTCACCGTCGGTCCCGACGGGGTGCTGGTGCGCAACATGTTCCGCAGCCACCAGGTCGCCTGGCCCGACGTGCGGGGCTTCAGCCTCGACGAGGAGCGCTTCCCCTACGTCACCCGCCTGTCCACCGCCGACGGCGAAGTGGTGGTGCAGGCCATCTCGGACGAGCCGTGGATCTCCTTCGGCGCCGAGCGGGACCGCAACCAGCAGATGATCGAGGCCCTCAACGGCCACTGGCGGGCCATCCTGGCCGGGCACCGACTGGGCACCGAGGCCGTGGCGCCGACGCCCGTCCCGGAACCGGCCACCGTGCGCCCCTGAGCCGGCCGCCGACCAGGCCCACGCAGAGGCGGGCGCCCCTACGTGGGTGCCACCCGGGGTGCGCACAGATCGCGTAGGCGGTCCACCACTCCGACCAGGGGAGCGAGCAGGCGGGCCGATCGGAACCCGGACGGCAGCTCGGGATGGGCCCGGGTGGGGCTCCAGCGCAGGCCCCGGTGCAGCCGGCGCTGCAGCCTGGCGAGCTCGTCCGCCGGCACCAGCACCTCCAGCTGGGCCACCAGTCCCTCCTCGATGCGCAGCACCTCCTCCACCAGCCCGAGCAGGGCGGCGGTGTCGTCGTTGATCGACTCGTCCCGTTCGCCGGCCCAGCCCAGCTTGACCATCAGCTCCTCGGCGCGCTTCTTGAGCTGCACCGACTCCGCTATGAGCGGCACGGCGCCGGGGTCGTGACGCCGCAGCACCGGCCACACCCGCAGCAGCTTGACCGTCTCGTGGCCGACGAAGGACCGCCGCAGGGCGGCCGTGAGCGCCAGACGCTCCCTCATCTCCGACGCCGTGCGCTCGTGGACCACCGGCGGGCAGGAGGCCAGCGCCCCCGCCAGCGCCCGGAGCTCGTCGCGCTGGCGGGCCAGCTCCACTGCCCGCCCCGGCCCGGCCGGACCGCCGCTGGTGACGCCGGCGGCTCCGGTCACCGCAGCGGGAACCCCACCAGCGCGGCCACTCCGGCCAGGCCGGCCATGAACCACGCCACGTAGTCGCCGATGTGGCCCGAGTGCAGGCGGCGCAGGACCCGGTAGCCGGGCTGCAGGCGGCGGCCCCACGCCCGCACGGCGTCCGGCAACCGGGACAGGTAGATCGCCCCCAGTGCGAGGACGACCGCCAGGGCCACCGAGGCCAGCGACAGGGCCACACCCTCCACCCCCCACCATCCCCCCGGCAGCGCCCGGGTCGGCCCTGCCGGCACGTGGGCCAGGGCCTGGGCGGCATAGCCGGTCCCGTCGGCGAAGCGCTGGGCGCCCCGGTCGACGGCGTCGGGCACCAGCCGCCACACCCCTCCGACCAGGGCGACCCCGAACAGGGCGGCGATGGCGGCTGCCATGGTCAGGGGCACCCTGGTGAGACGGCCCTCGACATCGGGCTCCTCGGTGCCGGGCGTGGCGCCGGAGCCGGATCCGAGCGGAGGGGGGCCCACGCCGAAGAACACCCGCAGCCCCGCCCGCAGGACGGCCGCCCCGGTGACGGCGGAGACGGCCACGAACAACGCCGGCGCCCAGCCGTAGCCGGCGCTGGCGAGGGACTCCTCGGCCATCGACTTCCCGAGGGCGGTGCCGAACGGCGGAAGGCCGGCCAGGGCCAGGGCGCCGACGACGAAGGCGACGCCGGTCCAACGGTGGCGGCGGCCCCTCCCGAAGAGCTCCAGCTCGTCGACCGAGCCGTAGCGGTTGAGGAGGATGCCGCCCAGCAGGAACAGGGCCCCCTTGGCCCCGGCGTGGCCCACCGCATAGACGGCAGCCCCGCCCACTCCGTCGGGGCTGAGCACGGACAGGGCCATGAGGAACAGCCCGACGTGTCCGATGGTCGAATACGCCAGCAGTCGCTTGATGTGGCGCTGGCCGAAGCACATCACGGCGCCGACCACGGCGGTGATGGCCCCCAGGACCACGAAGGCCCTGGTGATGTCGGGCCCGGGCAGGACCGGGCGGAACACCACCAGGTACACCCGCACGAACCCGTAGAGGCCGAGCTCGACCATGACCCCGGAGAACAGGACGCACACCGAGCTGGGCGCCACCGCGTGGGCGTCGGCCAGCCAGAAGTGGAACGGCACCATGGCCGCCTTGACCAGGAAGCCGCACGACACCAGCACGAAGGCGGCGACCAGGAGGGCGTCGGGCCGGTGGCCGACCAGCGCCCGGTTGAGCTCGGGCAGGCCCAGCTGGCCGGTTCGGGCGTAGACCAGGCCCACCCCGAACAGGGCGAAATAGGCCCCCAGCGAGTTCATGATGGCGAAGCTGAGACCACCCTGAAGGGCGGAGGCATCCTCGATCTTGAAAGCGGTCAGGGCATAGGCCACCGCCCCCATGAGCTCGAAGAACACGAACATGTCGAACAGGTCGCCACTGAGGGCGAACCCCTGCATGCCGGCGAGGAACAGCAGCATCAGGGCGTGGTAGTGCGCCTCCACCGCCTCGAAGTAGCGCCAGCTGTAGAGCAGGGCGGCGGCCATCAGCACCGCCACCAGCAGGGCCAGGCCGGCGCCGAACTGGTCGCCCACGAACGAGACGCCAACGCTGAAGCCGCGCACCGGCAGCCATCCGCCGTGCCAGAGCACCACCCGGCCGGCCCCGGTGTGCACCAGCACCCAGCCGTCGATCACCGCCACCGCCACCGCCACGGCCGTGGCGACGCTGTCGGCCACCAGCCGCGCCAGCCTGGTGACGGCCACCATCAGGCAGGCCCCGAGGATGGGCACGGCGACAGCCAGTGCCAGCAGCTGCGAGGTTCCGGCCTCGAAGGTTCCCATGGCCGCCGGCTCAGCCCTCCAGGGCCGACAGCTCGTCCGGATCGACGGTGCGCTGTCGTTTGGCGATCTGCACCGCCATGGCCAGGAGCAGGGCGGTAACGGTTGCGCCGACGACCACGTCGGTGAGCGTCATCGCCTGCACCACGGGGTCGACCACCGGTGTGTTGGTTGGCAGGGTGTTCCCGAACACCGGGGCCACGGCCTTCCACTGAAAGCCGACCGCCAGCAGCAGCACGTAGGTCCCGCTCTGGCACACCGACAGGGCGGCCACGGCATGGACCAGGTTGCGGCTGCGCACGATGCCCAAGCATCCGATCAACAGCAGCCAACCGGCCACGAAGAAGGCGTAGTACCTCATGGGCCGGTGATGGTGATGGCCTGCTCGAGGAACTTGGCCAGCAGGATCACCGTGCCGCAGGCGACCTCGACGCCCACCGCCACGTTGAGCAGCGGCACGCTGCCGGCCGACAGGAGATCGCCGAACGATCCGCTGGGCAGGACGTTGGCCAGGAAGGAGCCGGCCACCGCCATGCCCGCCACCCCCAGGCCGGCGAAGGCGGCCGCCCCCAGGCCCTCCCCCACCTCGAACGAGGCGAGCGGCCGCAGCCGGGCCAGGGCCGGGTACCGGCCGGCGACGTAAAGCAGGTGGAGCCCGGTGGCCAGCACGACGCCGCCCTGGAAGCCCCCGCCCGGGGTGAGGTGCCCGTGAGCGATCAGGTCGATGCCGAGCAGCAGGGTCACCGCCAGCACCACGTAGCCCGCCAACCGGGTCGCCTCCAGCACCGAGCCACCCCCGGCGGGGGCGTGGTCCTGCTCGCGGCGGGCCGGGCGCAGGAGGGCGGCGGCGCCCACCACCGAGCCGAGCAGGATCGACTCCTCGCCCAGGGTGTCGATGCCCCGCTGGTCGAAGTTGACGGCCGACACCACGTTGGCGGTGCCGTGGCCGATGGCGGCGGCGACGGCGTGATCGCGGTACTGGTGGCGGGTGGTGCCGAAGCCGGGCAGGCCGAGCACGGCGAGCACGAGCAGGACGGCGAAGCAGGAGGCACCCGCCAGGAACAGCGAGAACCGGGCCCGCCTGGTCATCGGATGCTTCGCACCTTGCGCACGGCGAGCATGACCATCAGAGGCAGCACCGCCGAGCCCACCCCCAGCTGGGAGAGGGCGACGTCGGGTGCCTGCAGGGCGAGGAACAGGACGGTCAGGCCCAGGCCGAGCACCGACAGGGTCACCGCCTGGCGCTCGGGGGCGTTGCTGAGAGCCACCGCCGTGCCCATGAGGAGCACGAAGGTCAGGCTGGCCGCCACCACCGCCTGGCTCATCGCGGTGACCGGCGGGGGATCCACCCCTCCCGCTGGGCGATCAGCCGCCCGGTGGCCGACTCGAGCACCGGGCCGGTGACGGCCAGCAGGAACACGGTCAGAAGGATCTGGGCAGTGGTCTCACCCCAGCTGTTCTCGATGGCGAGGGCGAGCCCGACCATTGGTGCCCCGATGGTGGTCATCGGGGTGATGTAGTGCAGGCGGTTCTGGCTGTGGCGGAAGGCGAGGGCGCCCAAGGCCGACCCGCAGATGATCGCCACCCCCACCCCCAGCAGCACCCGCGAGGCCAGCACGGCCGCACTCATTGCGGGTCCTGCTCCCGGCGCGCCGGCTCGCCGGGGGGCGGCGCCGCCAAAAGCCGGGTGAAGACCAGGGTGCCGGCGAACGAGAGCACCACCAGCACCATCGGCACGATCAGGTACGACGACTGGCCCGCGGCCTGGGACAGCAGCATCAGGACGACCGTGGCCACCACCGCC
Organism: Acidimicrobiales bacterium; assembly: GCA_035653595.1. Classification (GTDB taxonomy): domain Bacteria; phylum Actinomycetota; class Acidimicrobiia; order Acidimicrobiales; family JAJPHE01; genus DASRBO01. The sequence continues at coordinate 31,441 of DASRBO010000094.1, forward strand.
GCCAGCTCGAGGCCGACCAGGCGGGCCACGGCGTCGCCGCGGGACCCGATGACCCCCGCCGGCAGCAGGCCGGCGCCGATCAGCACCGCCGCCGCCAGCAACCACGCGTTCACCCCGACACCGCCCGCTCGAGCCCGGACCGGCCCCTGGTGAGGGCATGCACCACCACGGCGCCGGCCACCTCGTCGACCTCGAAGACGAAGGTGCCCGGGGTCAGCGAGAGGGTGAGCGTGGCCATGGCCTGACGGGCGTCAGCCACCGGTCCGGCGCTGACCGGTCCCAGGGGCAGCCGCCTGATCTCGCCCGGATCCGAACCCCGGCGCCGGAGCTGGGACAGCGCCACCGCGCTGACCCGTACGAAGTCGGCCGCCACCGCCGCAGGCAGCCACAGCAGCCAGCGCAGCCACCCGGGCGACGGGTGCCACCGGCCGCCCACCGCCCGGCGCGCCGCCGGCATGGCCAGGGCGCACAGCAGGGCCGAGCCGGCCGCCGCCGCCATGTCGGAGGTGGCGACCGAGGACAGGGTGGTGACCCACACCCCGACCAGCAGCGCCCACCACCCCAGCACCTCGAGGGCCCACGCCCCCCAGGCGGCCATCGCCCACCCCTTCCTCGTCCGTGGCGGCCGGCGCCGAGCGGCGTCGGCACGGCGGCCGCGGTGTACCCGCCGGCCGGCCCAGGCACTCATCGCCGCCGGCTTCCGACGGGCGGTCCCGAACAGCGCCCGACCGGACGGGGCTCCTAAGGTCGGGCCGCCAATCCACGGAGGACGACTTGGAACCGGTCACCGCCCGCCAGACCTGGCGGACCCTCGAGCCCCTGCACGGGATGATCTATTTCGCAGGCGAGGCGGACGCCGCCTACACGGCCGTGGGCCTCGACCCGGGGCCGATGGGCTACTTCGCCTCCCGCTCCGCCGCCATGGGCGCCGTCGGCTCTGAGGTGGTGATCGCCACCTTCTTCAACTTCAACCCGGCCCTGGTGCGCTCGGTAATTCCCGCCGCCTGGCGGAGAGCGAGCCCGGAGGCGGTGCTGGCCGCCCGGCTGGAGGCGGCTGACGCCGCCCTCCGCCGAGCCCTCGGCGACGCCGTGACCGGCCCTGACATGGCCGAGGCCGCCCGGCTGGTGCGGACCGCCGCCGAGGCCGCCTGCGGGCGGCCCCAGGGGCGGGCGCTGTTCGCCGCCCACGCCCAGCTGCCGTGGCCCGAGCCTGACCACCTCGTGCTGTGGCACGGCCAGAGCCTGCTGCGCGAGTTCAGGGGTGACGGACATGTCGGCCTGCTGCTGGGGGAGGACCTGGGCCCGGTGGAGGCGCTGGTCCTCCACGCCGCCAGCGGCGAGGTGGGCGCCTCGGCCTTGCGAGCCAGCCGGCAATGGTCGAGCGCCGAGTGGCAGGCGGGGGTGGACGCCCTGCGGGCCCGGGGGTGGGTCGCCGCCGACGGGGACCTGGCCCTGACCGACGAGGGCCGGTCGGTCCGCCAACGGATCGAGGACCGGACCGATCTCCTGGCCCTGGCCCCCTACGAGGCCATCGGCGAGGACGGCTGCCGGCGGCTGCGCCAGCTGGCCCGCCCCTGGTCAAAGGCGGTGGTCGAGGGCGGCCTACTGAGCTCGTGAGGCGCTGGGCCGGCCGCCCCTGGGCCGGCCGCCCCTGAGCCGGCCGCCCCTGGCCCGCCCGTCCCCGTCACGCCGCCGGGCCGGCGCCGAGGCCGAGGAGGGCAGCGGCACCGGGGCGGCGAACCTTACGGATGGCTCAGGCCTCGTTTAGCCTGCTCACAGCCCCGGTACAGGTGGGCATGCCAGGGTGCCGACGGCGCCCCTCCGACCGGCCCGCAGCCGTGGTGAGGAGCCGGCCGGCACGGCTGAACCGTCCGAACAAGACCCATGCGCCTGATCGAGTGTCCGAACCGGACAGAATCTGACCAATCCGAGCAAGCGGCATCTGAGCAACAAGACAGCATCCGAGCAAAGGGAGAGCGAGCTAAGTGAGGGTTCTGGTCCTAGGCGGTGACGGTTATCTGGGCTGGCCCACGGCGCTGCACCTGTCAGCCCGGGGTCACCGCGTCGCCATCGTCGACAACTTCGCCCGCCGCTCCTACGACCACGAGCTGGCAGCAGAGTCCCTCGTGCCGCTGGCCCCCCTGCATCGGAGGCTGTCGACCTGGGGCGACATCTCCGGCATCGAGATCGGCGCCTACCGCGGCGACCTGACCGACGCCGACTTCGTCGACGCCACCATCGCCGAGTTCGAGCCCGAGGCGGTCGTGCACTTCGCCGAGCAGCGCTCGGCGCCCTACTCCATGATCGACCGCAAGCACGCCGTCTACACCCAGGTCAACAACGTGGTCGGCACCCTCAACCTGCTCTACGCCATGGCGGCCCACGTGCCCGACGCCCACCTGGTCAAGCTCGGCACCATGGGCGAGTACGGAACGCCCAACATCGACATCGAAGAGGGCTTCATCGAGATCACCCACCGGGGCCGTACCGACGTGCTGCCCTACCCGATGCAGCCGGGCTCCTTCTACCACCTGTCCAAGGTGCACGACTCGCACAACATCCGCTTCGCCTGCCGCGTCTGGGGGCTGAGGGCGACCGACCTGCACCAGGGGATCGTCTACGGGGTGGACACCGACGAGACCACCCTGCACCCCGACCTGGCCACCCGCTTCGACTACGACGCCGTGTTCGGCACGGTGTTGAACCGCTTCATCGTCGAAGCGGTGATCGGCCACCCTCTCACCGTCTACGGCAGCGGCGGCCAGACCAGGGGCTTCCTCGACATCCGCGACACACTGGCCTGCGTCGAGCTCGCCGTGCTCAACCCGGCCGAGCAAGGCGAGTACCGGGTGTTCAACCAGTTCACCGAGTCCTTCTCGGTCCGTCAGCTGGCCGAAACGGTCGCTGAGGTCTTCCCCCGCAAGGCCCGCATCGAGTCGATCCCCGATCCCCGGGTGGAGGCCCAGGAGCACTACTACCGGGCCGCCCACACCAAGCTGCTCGACCTGGGCCTGCGTCCCCACCTGCTCTCCGACACCCTCATCGAGTCGCTGTTCAACGTGGTCGAGCGCCACGCCGACCGGGTGGACCGAAACGCCATCCTCCCCACCGTGGACTGGCGCCGCCAGGAGAACCCACTGGCCTCCGTCGAGGCTCTCACCGACTGACACCCGGCGCCGCTCGGACCGTCCGTTCGCGCGTCGGGGGCCGGCCCGGTCAGCGGGCCCGGATCACGAAGGTGCTCACGCTGCCGGCCGGCACCGTCGCCGTCAGCCGGCCGTTGCGGTAGGAGACCGCCGAGCCCGGGGTGAGGGCCGCCAGGTCGGCGTGGGCGTCGGTCACCACGGCCGTCTGCAGGCTGGAGGACGATCGCACCGCCTGGCGCGGAAGGTCGATGTGCAGGTTGGTCGAGCCGCTCGGGGCGTTGTCGATGACGACGACGGTCCAGCGCGAGACGGCGGCGCCGGAGCCGGCGGAGAAGGCCACCGCCCGCAGGCCGGGCGGCAGGCCGGCCACCTCGTGCAGCACGTCACCCGGCCGGACGTAGCGGCTGAAGCCGGCCAGCACCCAGTAGCGCTTGGTCAGGTAGAGCGTCTGGTTGCCGTCGGCGGCGAAGCGGCGGTCGAAGTAGATGAGCCCGTCGTTGCGCCCCCGGGCCTGGACCACCCCGGGGCAGCCCCGCTGGGCCACCGGGTTGCAGCCCAGGTTGGGCGACAGGGCCAACCACCAGTCGAACGCCGAGTCGTGGGCCACGGCCAGGTCGCCCCAGATGGTGTTGGCCAGCCACAACCCGCTGGTCATGGTGGGGTCGTACTGCCAGCCGAAGCCCTTGCCGTTGAAGCAGCAGATCTCGCTGGCCCAGTGCCTGGCCGCCGGCAGCGAGGCCTCCTGGGCCAGGGTGGCGGTGTCGGGGTAGTCGTAGGTGTGATGCGCCAGCACCGCCACCGACTGGCGCGCCGGTCCGTCCAGCCACAGGGGCGCCTCGGCCAGCAGCTGGGAGACCAGGCTGGTCTCGTCGGCGATGACCCTGGCCCCCGGGGTGGTTGAGGACAGGGCGGAGGCCACCGCCTCCACCAGGGCTGCCCGGTCCGACACCGGCACGGTCATGCCCTCCTGGGTGCAGGTGGCCTGGGCGGCGTCGGGCTCGTTGACCGGGCTGACATAGGAGAGGCGGATGCCGTCGGCGACGTAGAGGTGGTGGACAACGTCGGCGAGGTAGTGGGCGTAGGCCGTCTCCGTGCCGGGCACCAGGCTGCCTCCGCAGCTCCGGGCGTCGGTCGTCCACGCTGCCGGGGCGCTGTTGACGAAGCCGATCAGGCTCGGCACCCGGTAGTCGGCCGCCTGCCTGAGGAAGTAGAGGCCACCCGGATCGCGGGACCAGTCGTAGACGCCGGGCCGGACCAGGAAGGTGGGGGCGGCCTTGTAGGGCACCTTGACCCCCACCCCGCCGCCCCCGATGTTGTAGCGGTACTGGCTGAGGTCGAGGCCGCGGGGCGAGAACAGCAGCTCGCCCACCTGGCGCTTGGTCTGGGCCGAGAAGTGCTGGGCGTAGTACGGCCACCACGCCCCCGACGCCCCGAACCCGTCGATGGTCTGGGCCTGGGCGTCGTCGACCATGCCCGTGGCGCTGGCGGGGGCGGCGTAGGGCCCGGTCAGGCGAACCAGGCGCGGCGCGGAGGGGACCGACCACGGCGGCCGGCCGGCGGTGGCGCGGGCGGCCCCGGCCGTCGGAGCGATTCCGGCGGTGGTGGCGAAGGCAACAACGGCGAGCAGGGCGATGCGGCCCCAGCGCGACCTCATACCGGAAAGGTATTTCCCCGACCGGTGGCGCCACACGGCGCCCTGGTCAGGCGAGCCGCCGAAGGTCACGCCCTACTATCGGCCGTCCTTTGAGCGGAATGAATGGAGCGGGATGAATGCCACCGCCCCGGTGACGGTGGTGATACCTGCCTACAACGAGGCGCCAACGGTCGGCCGGGTGGTGCAGTCGGTCCCCCGGCGCATGGCCGGCCTCGACGTGACGGTCCTGGTGGTGGACGACGGCAGCGCCGACGGGACGGCGGAGGCGGCCGAGGCGGCCGGCGCCTCGGTGATCCGGCACCAGACCAACCGGGGCCAGGGGGCCGCCCTCCTGACCGGATACCGGGCCGCCGTCGGGGCCGGAAGCCGCTACCTGGCCACCGTCGACGCCGACGGGCAGTGGGATCCGGCCGACCTGCCGGCGCTGATCGAGGTGCTCGCCGCCGGGGAGGCCGACCTGGTCTCCGGCTCCCGCCGGCTGGGCTCGGACCAGGTCAGAGAGCCCCTGCGCCAGCTGGGCGTGGTGGTCTTCGCCGCCCTCCTCCGCCGGCTCACCGGGGCCCGGGTGTCCGATCCGGCCAATGGCCTGCGGGCCATGCGGGCCGAGGTGGTCGAGGGCGTACGCCTCGAGGAGCCCCAGTTCCAGGCGGCCGAGCTGCTGACCGCCGCCCTCAGCCGCGGCTTCCGCTACGCCGAGGTGCCCGTGCGCCACTTCGCCCGGTCGGCGGGAGAGTCGAAGAAGGGCCGGAACCTGACCTACGGGCTGCGGTACGGACGGGTGCTGGCCCGCACCTGGTGGCGGGAGCGGCGGCGCTGAGGATGCTCCGCCGGCGGCCCGACGCCGCCGTGGTCAGCGTGTTCGTGCTCGGACCGGTGCTGGTCCTCGGCGCCGTGGCCCTCACCGGTCACGTCGCCCTGCCTGGCGACGACCTGGTCCAGAACTACCCGCTGCGGGTGCTGGTCGGCCGCGACCTGCGCGGGCTGCAGCTTCCCCTGTGGAACCCCTACATCTGGTCGGGGACGCCGCTCCTCGGAGGGTTCAACGCCGGGGCGCTGTTCCCGCTCACCTGGCTGTTCGCCGTGCTACCAGGACCGGCCGCCTGGACGGTCGGGCTGGGCGCCACCTACGGCCTGGCCGCCGGGGGCCTGTACCTGTTCCTGCGCCAGCGGGGAATGGGGATCGTCGCCTCCGGCTCGGCCGGCGCCGCCTTCGCCGCCGGCGGCTTCATGGCCGCCCAGGCGGTGCACATCGGGCTGGTCGAAGGCACCAGTCTCACCGGTTGGGGCCTGGTGGCGGTGGAGCGCATGGGTGCCCGCACCGAGCGCCGCCGCGAGCGGCGGGCCTCCCTCGACGACGAGGAGCCCCCCCGCCCTCCCAGGGTGGTCGGGCCCGGCGTCGGCCTGGGGGTGGTGGTCGGCCTCGTCGGGCTGTGCGGCGATCCCCGGGCCCTGTCCAGCGTGGCGATCGTCCTCGGGCTGTGGGCCACCTACCGGGTGGCGGTGGACAGCCGCCGGGGCGCGGTGGTGGCCAGCCTGGTCGTGGCGGCGGTGGTCGGGGGACTGATCATGTGCGGCCAGCTGGTGCCCGGGCTGGCCGCCCAGGCCCAGTCACAGCGGGCCGCCGGGTCCTACTTCGCCTTCAGCGCCGGGTCGCTGCGGCCCTCGCAGCTCTCCCTGCTGGCGGTTCCGTTCCTGCTCGGCGGGTTCGCCTCCATCAAGCTGTCGCCCTACTCGGGCGACTTCAACCTGGTCGAGATCACCTCCTACATCGGCCTGCTCCCCCTGGCCGGGGCCCTGGGGGCGGCCGGCGACGCCCTGCGCCGGCGAGGCCGGACGTGGAGGCTGCGCTCGCCCCGGGCCCCCCGCTATCCCGAGGGGGCCAGCGCCTGGGTCGCCATCGGAGTGGTCGGAGCCGTGCTCGCCCTGGGGGCCAACCTGCCCACCGGCCACCTGCTGGCCCACGTCCCGCTCTACCGCGGCCAGCGCCTGCAGAGCCGCAACCTGGCCGTGCTGGACACGGCGGTGGCGGTGCTGTTCGGGATGTGGGCCGACCGCTTCCTGGCCGGACGGCCGGCGACCAGCCGGCGGGCGGTGGGCCTGTCGCTGCTGGCACCCCTGGCGGTGGTGGTGATAGTGGCCGCCTCGGCCGCCCTGGGGGGCTGGGCCCGGCTGGCGTGGTGGACGACCGAGCCGATCTTCCCCCGCACCTTCCCCTTCACCGCCGTCTCGCTGGCGGTGGCGGTGGCCGTGGCGGGGGTCGTGGTGGCGGGGCCCTCCTGGGACGCCGCCCGCCGGCGCCGGCGCCTGCTGGTGGTGCTGGGCGTCGACCTCGCCTTCTTCGTGGCCAACGCCGCCTATGGCTGGGTGCCGATCAGCGCCTTCGACCGCACCGGGTCGGCCGCCGCCGAGCTGGCCCGCCTGCTCCCGCCCGGCGGGCGCTACGCCGTGTACTCGCCCGACCAGCTCTACGGCGGCTACACCTCGGCCGCCCTGGGGTTCACGCCGGTCCCCGACCTCAACGCCATCGACTCCATCTCCTCGGCCCAGGGCTACGGCTCGATCGTGGGGGCCCCCTACCAGGCGCTCACCAGCACCCACGCCCCCGGCTACATCGACCCCCACCTGCTGGCCAGCGGGGGCGCCGACCAGTTGGGGCTGTCGGTGGTGCTGGTCGACCCGGCCAGCACCGCCGCCGTGCCGACCACGCCCGCCGAGCCCCTGGGGCGGGACCTCGTCCTCGCCCCCGGCGCCTCGCAGGCCTGGTCCTTCGCCCCCACCGCCGTCAACGGAGTCCGGGTCTTCACCCAGCCCGACGGCCTGTCCGATCTGTGGTTCGACGTGGTCGACTCCTCCGGCGCCAGCCAGCGGGTGCCGATCACCGGCGAGGGGGTTGCCCTGGTGGCGCCCAGGACCATCGCCACCGGGGCCCGCCTCGTCAACGACTCGGGGGTGGCGGTGACCCTCACCACGGCGGAGCTGACCACCCCCATCGGGCCCAGCCGGCTCGGCCGCCCCATCGACCAGTTCCTGACCGGCTGGCGCTACGAAGGGGTGGTCGGGGGCCTGCTGGCCTACCTCAGCCCCCACCGGCCCAACCCGGCCTGGGTCCTCACCGGCGGGCGCCGGGTGCCGGTGGCGGCCGAGTCTCCGGCGACGCCGGAGATGGACGCCCGGGGCCCGGGGATCCTGGTGCGGGCGGAGGCGTGGGCGCCGGGGTGGCGGGCCCTCCTGAGCCCGGCCAACGGGGGGCCGGAGCGGTGGGTGCCCGTGTCGGAGAGGGGGGCGCTGCAGAGCGTCGCCCTGCCCGCCGGAAGCTGGCGGGTGAGCTTCCGCTACCGGCCCGGATCGGTGGTGGTGGGCCTGGCCCTGTTCGCCGCCGGCTGGCTCACGGCCGGGGCCGCAATGGTGCTCGCGGCCCTGGGTCGGGGTCGGGCCAGGCGGACCAGGTGAGCCCGAGGCCCTCCTCCAGCGGGGTGGCCGGCCCCAGGCCCAGGCGGTCGGCCAGGTCCCGCTGGACGACCACCGCCCTCATCTCACCGGCGGGAGGATCGCTGAGCCGGTAGGCGATGTCGGACCCCGCCACCCCGCCCACCGCTCCCAGCAGGTCGAGGGCGGTCACCGAGCGGCCCGCCCCGACGATCACCCGGGCCGGCCACTCCCCGGTCAGGGCAGCGGCGAAGGCGGCCACCACGTCGTCGAGGTAGACGTAGTCGCGGACCTGGCCGCCGTCGCCGTACACGACCACCTCGGAGCGGCTCCTGGCCGCCCGCATCAGGCGCGAGACGAAGCCGTCCTTCACCCACACCCCGGGCCCGTACACGTTGGTCAGGCGCAGCGAGGTGGTCGCCATGTCGTAGGCGGAGCGGTAGGCGACGAGCAGCATCTCCGCCGCCGCCTTGGTGGCGCCGTAGGGGGTGAGGGGGGCCAGAGGCGTGGCCTCGGTGATGGCGGCGGTGGGCTCCCACGGGCCCACGACCGCGTTGGTCGACGCGAAGAGAAACCGCCCGACCCCCCGCAGCCGGCAGCCCTCCAGAAGGGCCTGGGTCACCCCGACGTTGGAGCGGAACACGTCGTCGGGGGCCTCCACCGAGCGCAGAACCGACGTTGCCGCCGCCAGGTGGATCACCGCCGCCGGCCCGGTGCCGAGCGCCTTGTCCACCACCACCTGGTCGGTGAGGTCCCCCAGGATGAAGTCGGCCCCGTCCACCGGCTCGGGGCGTTGGTCGACCACCGTCACGTCATGCCCCTCACCGACCAGGCGACCGACAAGGGCGGAGCCGATGAAGCCGGCGCCTCCGGTGACCAGGATCTTCATCGGAAGAGGCTGGCATCGGGCCCGGTCTGGTATCAAGCGCCGGTGCCCCTGGTCGTGGTCGTCCGCCACGGAGCCACCGAGTGGTCCGACGCCGGCCGCCACACCAGCCGCACCGATCTTCCCCTCACCGACGCCGGCCGGACGGTGGCCACCTCGCTGACGATGGTGCTGGCCCACCGGACCTGGGCGCAGGTGCTGACCAGCCCCCGGCTCCGGGCGCGGGAGACCGCCGCCCTGGCCGGCCTGGGCGAGCGGGCCGTGGTGCAGGACGACCTGGCCGAGTGGGACTACGGCGACTACGAGGGTCTGACCACCGAGGAGATCCGCCGGCTCGATCCGGGCTGGAGCATCTGGGAACGGGGGGCCCCGGCGGGCGAGTCGCCGGCCGATGTGGCCCGCCGGGTCGACGCGGTGATCGCCCGCCTCCGCTCGAGCTCGGGCGACGTGGTCGTGTTCTCCCACGGCCACCTCCTGCGGGCCCTGGCCGCCCGCTGGGTGGGCCTGGGCGTCGAGTGGGGCCGGGCGCTGACCCTCGGCGCCGGCCGGTGCGGGGCCCTCGGCTACGAGCGGGAGACCCCCGCCCTGCTGACCTGGAACGCGCCAGGCCTGTGAGGGTCGGCTGACCGCGGGCGAGCCTCTGGGGCGAGGCATGGGGATGCACCAGCGCTGAGGGGCCCGTCGTTACCCTGGCCCGGATGAGCAGCGACGTGTCCCCCGATGCCGCCCTGCGCCTGGCCGAGGTGGAGCGCACCATCGGCGAGTGGCTGGCCGAGGCGGACGAGGAGAGGGCCCGCATCGTCGCCGAGGCCGAGGCCGACGCCCTGCGCCGCCGGCTCGACGGCCACAACCGGCTCCAGGAGCTGCGCGACGAGGCGGAGCGGCTGGCGCTGACCATCGAGCGCACCCGTCAGGTCAAGCTGGCCGAGGCGGAGCGGGAGGCGGCCGCCATCCGGGCCGGGGCCCTCGAGGCGGGGGCCGCCATCGTCGGTGAGGCCGAGCAGGAGGCCGACGGCGTCCGCCGGGCCGGCTTCGAGGACGCCTCCCGCCTGAGGCGGCAGTCGCTGGCCGAGGTGTCGAGCCGCCTGGCCCGGGCCGAGCGCGGGGCGCAGGCCGCCTACGAGCTGGCCGAGGCCCGCAGCGCCGAGCTGCTCACCACCACCGCCGTAATGGTCGAGGCGCTGGCCGGCCGGCTCGAGGCCCTGGCCGGCGAGCTCGGCGCTCTCCTGGGCGAGGGCAGCGATCCGGTCTGCAGCCTGCGGTCCACAGCGGGCGAGATGATCCGGCTGTCCCAGTCCGTCCGCCCGCCGGCGGCTGACGAGGACACCGGCCCCACCGTCATCGAGGCCGTCGACCAGCCCGAGGGCAGCGACACCGGACCGACCGACATCGAGGCCGTCGACCCGACCGAGGGCCACGACGGGCCCAGCCCGGCGCCGCACGACAGCGACGCCGAAATCGCCGGCGGCGGCGGCGACTCCGACAGCGCCGGCGATGGGCCCTGGGCGACCGTTGTGCCCATCTGGCGCCGCCTGGTCCGCCGCCTGCGGCCGGCCGCCTGAGCCCGGCGCCGCCGGCCGGACCCTGAGGGGCGGCCCCGAGGGGCGGGAGGTACCCCCGCTCGGATAGCCTTTTGCCAGCGCTGAGGAAGCTGGGGGCGATGTCGGCACTGCTGGGAAGAGATGGTCGCGTCGGGTTGGTGGTGGCCGTCGCCGGAGTACTGGTGGCGGCGGCCCTCATCCTCTTCGGCCCGCGGGGCAACGTGCTGCCGACCGCGGCCCTGGCCAGCAACGTCGGCGCCCTGCCGTCGCTGCCTGGCACCAGCGTCTCGTCGGGCTCGGCCGCCGATCTGGGCACGCCCCACATCCCGGTACTGGGCACCTACCACTTCCAGACCGTCTCCCAGGACAGCGGGGCCGCCATCGGCGGCACCGCCACCCGCACATCGGACCGGACCCTCACCATCCGCCAGGTCGGGGTGAGCGGGTCGGACGTCAGCCTCCAGTACCACTACGGCGGCTCCCTCCAGGGCGACAACTCCGACACCGACATCTGGCGCACGACGGGGATCTTCCTGAGCCAGACCTCGGCCGGCCCCGGTGACTGCCGGTTCTCCCCTCCCCTGGTCACCACCCCCTTCCCGCTGGCGGTGGGGCGCACGTGGTCGAGCGGCGCCGCCTGCCACATCCCGTTCTCGGT
>DASRBO010000095.1:0-3722 GCA_035653595.1 Acidimicrobiales bacterium
CCTCCGCCTTTCCGGTTCTCAACCACCACCAGCTCTGGATATCCGTCGCCTTCGTCGCCCTGCTCACCCTGGGCAACCTGCGGGGCATCAAGGAGGCCGGGCGCATCTTCGCCGTGCCGACCTACTGGTTCCTGGCCAGCATGGGCCTGTTGATCGTGGTGGGCCTGGTGCGGGCCGCCGCCGGGTCGCTGCACAAGTTCAGCGTCCACAGCCCCGGCTACATACCGGTCGGCCACTCCGGCTCCGGCCTCCTGCTCGGTGCCTCGCTGTTCATCTTCCTGCGGGCCTTCGCCAACGGCGGCTCCGCCATGACAGGCATGGAGGCCATCTCCAACGCCGTCACCGTGTTCCGCGAGCCCCAGGTCCGCAACGCCCGCAGCACCCTGGTGATGATGGCCACCATCCTCGGGATCATGTTCCTGGGGGTCTCCGTGCTGGCCGCCCTCACCCATGCGGTCCCCTTCGCCGCCGGCACCCCCACCGTCCTGTCCGAGATTGGCCACCGGGTCTTCGGCGGCGCCCTGGGCGGCCTGCCCTACTACTCCCTCCAGTTCAGCACCGCCCTGATCCTGTTCCTGGGGGCAAACACCAGCTACAACGGCTTCCCCCTGCTGGTGAGCTTCATCGCCGAGGACGCCTACCTGCCCAAGCCGCTCACCACCAGGGGCCACCGCCTGGTGTACTCCAACGGGATCATCACCCTGACGGTGGCCTCCCTGGTCCTGCTGGTCATCACCGACGCCAGGGTCCAGAGCCTGATCCCGCTCTACGCCACCACCGTGTTCACCGGCTTCACCATGGCCGGCGCAGGCATGCTGCGCTACCACCTCCGCCACCCCGCCCCCCACCGCACGGCCGGCATCGTCATAAACGGGGCCGCCTTCGTGGCCAGCCTGATCGTCACCCTGATCTTCGTGACCACCGAGTTCAGCCGGGGGGCGTGGGCGGTGGTGGTGGCCATCCCCAGCATCGTGTTCCTCCTCACCCGCACCCACCGCCGCTACGAGGAGGAGAAGCTTGCCCTGGCCGAGGACGTGGTCACCCCCGAGGACCAGTCCGTCGCCCTGCGCAACCACGCCGTAGTGGTGCTGGTCGACCGGGTCGACCTGGCCACCTCGAGGGCGGTGCAGCTGGCCCGCTCCATCGGCTCGAATGCCCAGCTGCGGGCGGTGCACTTCGCCGTCGACGCCCAGCGGGCCCAGCGCCTGGCCGCCTCGTGGCGCCAGCTCGGCATCGGACACTTGGCGCTCGAGGTGTTCGAGTGCCCCGACCGCAAGCTGCTGCGCTCGGTGGTCCAGCTGGCCGCCGAGCTGGCCGGCGACGGCCAGACCGAGGTGACCTTCATCCTGCCCCGCCGGGTCTACCGCGGCCTGGCCAGCCGGCTGCTGCACGACTACACCGCCGACCGCATCGTCTCCGCCGTCGGCCAGCTCCCCCACGTCAGCGCCACCGTGGCCCCCTTCGACGTGAAGGGGATCCTCCAGGATCGGGCCGAGCGCCAGCCGGACACCCGCCCAGAAGCCGATGCCGAAAGGCGGGAAGCGAGGGGGACCGATGCCAACGAGTCCCGCCCCGACGACGCCCGGCCGTTCGCGGCCGGCCTGCCTCCGCTCTCACTGCCGGCGGACGTGACCCCGATCGCCCAGGCCACCTACCGCACGCGCTGCCGCATCGGCGGGCGGGTGCGCTCCATCCGGGTCCAGCCCTGGTCGGGCGTGCCCGCCCTCGAGTGCATCCTGGTCGACGGCAGCGGGGCCATCAGCCTGGTGTTCCTGGGGCGGAGGAAGATCGCCGGCATCGAGGCCGGCACCACCCTGGTGGTCAACGGGGTGATCGGCCGCCATCGCGACCGCCTCGCCGTCATCAACCCGGACTACGAGATCCTGCTGGCCGACCAGGCGGGCCGACCGGCCCGCCACGCCTGACGGCCGAAAGGTCCGGAGGGGGAGGGGAGTGGAGAGACCCGAGGGGCATCACCCCGATCGGCCAGACCGTCCACCGCCGCCGGGCGGCGGTCAGCGGCACCGTCGGCGAGGTCAGGACGGTCGACCTGTCCGGGGTGCCGGTGGTGGAGTGCGTGCTCGGCGACGCGACGGGCACCATCACCGTGGTCTTCATGGGTCGCCGCCGGGTGGCCGGCCTGGTGCCTGGCGCCCACCTGACGGTGGAGGGGATGGTCGGGCGCCACCGGGGAGTGGCGGCCATCGTGAACCCCGAGTTCTCGATCAGAGCAGCCGGCGAGGCCGGCGGGGCCGTGTCCTGAGCTGGGGCTCGTCGGCGCCCTGAGCCCAAAGAATCAGCCCTCGGCCTCGCTAGGTGCCATCCCGGGTTGGCGGCGGGGCACGGTGCCGGATTTCGACAGCAGCCCCTCCTGGACGGCGATCGCCACGGCGTGGGACTGGCTCTGCACCCCGAGCTTGGCGTAGATGCGCTGCTTGTGGTTCTCGATGGTCTTGGTGCTGATGCCGAGCTCGGCGGCGATGCCGGCGGTGGTCAGACCTCCCCGCACGAGGTTGAGGATGTCCAGCTCCCGCCGGGTCAGGCTCGGCACCTGGGACCGCCGGGGTGGATCCCGCAGGTCGATGGTCTGCACCGGTCCGGCGACGGCGTGTCCGTTGATCCCGACCGCACCTAGCAGCTCCTCGACCCCGCACCGGATCGAGACCACGCCGTTGATCACCCCTGGGCGATTCCGGCGCACCGTCTCGTCGACCTGGCGGCTGGCAGTCAGGGCGACCAGCCGGGCGGCGGGGACGGCCCGGCGGACGCCGTCGAGGTGTCCGGACCAGCCCTCCTGGCTGTCGGGATGGCGCAGCTCGAAGAGCACCACGTCGGCACCCACCCGACTGGCAGCCGAGGCCAGCTCGCCCATGTGCCGCGCCGGCACGACCCGGTCCACCCCGGGTTGGGCCGCCAGCAGCTCCGTCAGGCCGGACTGCAGCAGACGCGATCCGGCATATAGAGCGATCTTCTTCAACCCCAGCCTCCCGCCGCGAAGCGATGCGATGGTAGATGTCCCTGGCTCTGCGCCGGTCCGGTTATGCCACGTCGGATGATTCTGAAACCGGATTCTCGATCTGAAACTTCAAATCTTGTCGACAGACTCCACCGCCAGCTAGATCGTCGGGACCACTCGGAATATTGCAGCCTTCTGCGCTTTTCTCGCCTGGTGCGCAGATCGGTGAAGAAGCCCATCCGGCCAGGCCGGAGGGACCACCCGCCTGTCTAGTGGAACCGCGGTGCCGCGAAAGGTCGCGCCGCCTCCTTTTCATCAGCGGTTCATCTCCTCGAAATCAGCCGAGGCGGCAGCGCCTCGTCCAGCAACCTCGCCAAGGCGGCAACCTCGTGCCGGGGTAGAGGGCCGCGCCCGCTCACCACTCGGCCAAGGGTCTCCGGCGAGCAGATCAGCACTTCCCTAACGGTGACAGGGGGCCGGACCAGCCAACCGGACCCCACGAAGCACAGGACCGGCACCACCAGATCCCCGCCGTACCAGCCCGCGTCGGCCAACACAGCCCTCACTGTCCTGGCCTGGGATTCGGCTGCCCGGAGGAGGTCGGACCGGTCCCGGCCCGAGCACCGCAGCGTCTCCTCGCCCCATCGGCCGCTGAGCCCGATGTCAGCTCGGTAGGCCTTGGTGTCGATGACGAAGACGCCGGAGCGGCCCACGACTAGGTGGTCGATGTTCGACCGGCTCCCCGGCACCGCCCTGTCGTGGACCG
>DASRBO010000096.1:0-43021 GCA_035653595.1 Acidimicrobiales bacterium
CCCTGCGGGCTTTGGCCAACCGCCTCGTCGGCATCCTCCACGGCTGCCTCCGTCACGGCACCCTCTACGACGAGCACACGGCCTGGGGACACCGATCCACAGCTGCCGCTTGACGAGTTAAGGCCGTGGGATGTCTAGGCCCCGGCCCGGCCTGGTCCTCTACTTCTTCTTCTTGCCACTGCGCCGGCCGAACAGGCCCCGCACCGCCTCGGAGGCGGCTTCGAGGACCAGGCCGGTCCCGATCCCCAGCATCCAGACGTCCTTGGCCAGGGCGATGCCCTGGGAGCTGGGCCGCAGGCTGTTCGGCTGTCGGGCGCCGGGAGTGCGCAGGTAGAGGCCCACCAGGCTCCCGCCGAAGGCGGACAGGCCGAGGCCGGCCATGCCCGGGGAGACGAAGGGTGCCAGCAGGGCGCCACCGAGGGCCATCTCGCCGGCGGCCAGCAGCCGGGCGAAGGCCTCGGGCTCGACGTTCTCCAGCACCGGGTAGGCGGTGGTGGCCATGCTGTGGAGCTGCTTCTGCTGCTCCGGGTCGCTGTACTGCCACTTGGAGATGCCGCTGTTGAGGATGAAGGCCCCGGTCGCCAGCCTCACCGGTGCATGCCAGGCTCGATGCTTCAACTTCCCCCACCTCCGGGAGCTCGCGGGCTTCTAGTAGCTGATAGCTGGTCCTGTACCCGGCAACCTCTTCCTGCTACCAACCATGGCCGCCACCGGTCGTTTCCCCACCTCCGGCACCGGGTAGCGCCCAGGTATGGAGGGCCGGCAGGGCACCGGCGGGAGCGGCGGCTACGCCTCGGGCGGCCGCCCCCTGGCCGAGGTGGTCGAGTCCGTGGAGCAGGCGGGCTATCCGGGTCAGGTGGTGGTGGAGGCCGGCGACCGGCTGGTGTGCCGGCAGTGCGGGCAGTCCGCCCCCTCGGCCACCTACGAGGTCGGGCGGGCCGAGCGGGAGGAGGGACCCTCCGACCCGGCCGACATGGCTCTGGTGGTCGGGGTGCGGTGTCCGGGCTGCGGGGCGGGATCGACCCTGGTGCTCAAGTACGGGCCGCTGGCGTCCCCGGAGGAGGCCGAGGTGGCCCGCTCCATCGCCATCCAGAGGTCCTGAGGGGGCCGTCGGGGGCGGCGCCGGGCGGGTCCAACCGGGCCTTCCCGGTGTAGAGAATCGTCGAATAGGCGGAAAAGGCATCCGCGCCGTGACGAATTGTGATTGGTACCGTCAATCTATCGACGCCTCATGCCGATATAACCCTCGTAGGCCATAGGAGACGCTTCCCGGCCCACGGGGGCCACGGAGGGACTGAGAACTTGGACCTCTCCAATTACATACCGAGGCGGGACAGCCTCCACTGCGCCAGCACCGAGGATCCCTACCGGGTGGCCTGGGAGGCCGCAGCCACCATGCCGGTGACCCAGGCGATCGCCGCCGTGGCCGACAGGTGCGGCATGCCCGTGCAGGAGGCCAGCCTCCTGGTGTTCTGCGAGCTGCGCGAGTCCCAGCCGGTGGTGCCGGCGGGCTGGCCGACCTGCTGAGTCCTTCCCCGCCCCGCCGGTCGCCGGAGCCGGCGCGCTAGCTTCCCCCGGTCCGGCCGCCCGGCCGCAGATGGGGGGGACCAGTGGGAGAAGAGCGGCTTCCGGATTTCGATCAGCTGCCGGTCGCGGCCGGTCGGCCGCCGGGCTCGTCCTGGGGTGTCTGGGGCGAAGGCGACGTCCTCGGCTGCCTCAATCTCCTCACCGCCGAACGGGTCGTGGAGGCCGCCGGCCTGGTCCGCAAGGGCGCCGTGTTCGCCCTCAACTGGGAGATGGAGCTGCCCGACCCGCCCCTGTTCAACCGGCCGGCCTTCGAGCACCACGTCAACTGGCTCGCCAACGAGGTGGGCCACGACGACGAGCTGGGCGGGTGGAACACCCAGAGCTCCAGCCAGTGGGACGGCTTCCGCCACATCCGCAGCGCCGTTCACGGCTTCTACAACGGGGTCGCCGACGAGGAGCATGGCATCCACCACTGGGCCCGGCGCGGGCTGGCCGGGCGGGCGGTGCTGGTCGACATCGGCCGCTTCCGCCAGAGCCAGGGCCGACCCCTGCAGATGGACCAGACCGATCCCATCGAGGCCGAGGAGCTGCTGCATGCGGCCGAGGCCCAGGGCAGTCGCATCCGGCCGGGGGACGTCCTGCTCATGCGCACCGGCTGGACCACCTGGTACCGGGGGCTCGACCCCGACCGCCGCCGGGCGCTGGCGACCGACCTCAAGTCCCCCGGCCTGCGGCCGGGGGAGGCGACCTCGCGCACGCTATGGAACCTGCACATCGCCGCCATCGGCGCCGACAACCCGTCGGTGGAGACGTGGCCGCCGGGTGCGCTGGCCACCCCCGAGCAGTTCGCCGCCATGCGGGAGGCGCCGGAGAAGGTGTCGGAGATTTTCGTCCACTTCAGTCTCCTGCCGCTGCTTGGCCTCCCCCTGGGCGAGATGTGGGACCTCGAGGCTCTGGCCGATGACTGCCAGGCCGACGGCGTCTACGAGGGCCTGTTCACATCGGCGCCGCTCAACCTGAAGGCAGGCGTCGCCTCCCCGCCCAACGCCCTGGTCATCAAGTAGTAGTAGAGCGCCAGGCGGGGTCCCTGGCCCCGCCCGCCAGCCGTTCCTGGACCTGCTTGGGCAGGTAGGCGCGGCGGTCGTACAGACGTCGATAGGCCGGCACCAGATCCGGGCGGGCACCGGCGAGCCAGCCCATGAAGTGCTCCTTGACCCCAGGCCGCAGGTGCAGCCCGATCGTCGTGACCGACACCGCCCCGGCGGCGCGGGCGGCGGCGACGACCTCGCCCACCTGATCGGGGGCGTCGGACATGGCCGGTATGACCGGTGCCACCATCACCCCGCACGGGACGCCGGCCCGGTTCAGGTGGCGCACGGCGTTCATGCGCTGGCGGGGATGGGGGGTGCCCGGCTCCGTCGCCCGCCAGACGGCCTCGTCCAGGGTCCCGATAGAGAGGGCCACCCGGACCAGGGACCGCCTCGCCGCTTCCTCCAGCAGGTCGAGATCGCGCAGCACGAGGGTCGACTTGGTGAGGATCGAGAAGGGGTTGCCGGCGGCGACCAGCGCCTCCACGATGCCGCGGGTGAGGTGGTACTTGCCCTCGCAGCGTTGGTAGGGGTCGGTGTTGGTGCCCATGGCGATGTGGTCGCCGGACCAGCGACGGTCGGCCAGCTCCGCCCGGGCGCGTTCGACGGCGTTGATCTTCACCACGATCTTGGTCTGGAAGTCGGGACCGGAGTCGAGGCCCAGGTACTGGTGGGTGGGACGGGCGAAGCAGTAGACGCACGCATGGGTGCAGCCCCGGTAGGCGTTGATGGTGTAGCGGAAGGGCATGCGTGACGACGCCGGCACCTGGCTGATGATGCGCCTGGCGTTCACGTGCATGAACTCGACCCCCTTGAACTCGCCCGTGCCCACGTGGCGGTCCAGGAGCTGGTCGGCATCGAAGAGGCTGCCCTGCCCGGCGTCGTCACCGGCCAGGCGCCATCGGAACCCGTCGCCCATCCCGTCATTGTATCGAACACCCGTTCGAGAATGCCCGGGCCCCTGGGCGTAGCTAGGGGCGCCGGCGGGAAGGAACGGTGCGACAGCTCTAATCCGCAGGCTCGAGTCGATGACTCGGTCAGGAGGTAGCCAGATGTCGACGGACATGGAAGCCAACCCGGCGGAGCGCGTGGACGAGCCGCCCACCACCGTCGGCGAGCCAAGAGCCGACCGGGCCCCCATGGCGGGCGCCCCGGTGGTCGAGCGCATGGTGGTCCCCGGCACGGGCCTGGCGCTGTTCGCCGGGTTGCTGATCACCCTCCTCGGGGCCTGGGGCGCCCTGGTCGCCTACCTCGGGCCGACCTTCGGTTTCGGCCCGGCCGGAGCCGCCGCCTGGCAATGGAGTGGCGCCCACACCTACCTCAACCTGGTGCCGGGGGCGGCGGCGGTGGCCGCAGGCATGCTCATGATGCTGGGCTCGGCGGCCCGAGGCCGGGCGCCCCTGCTCGGGCTGGCCGCCCTGGTCGCCTTCGGGGCCGGGGCCTGGTTCGTGCTCGGGCCCCAGGTGTACCCGATCCTCGTGCCCGGAGCGACGGTGCCCAGCTTCGGCGCCCTGACCGGGGCCGGCGGCGTGGCCCACTTCGTCACCCGCGTCGGCTACGGAATGGGCGAGGGCCTGCTCATGTGCCTGCTGGCGGGCATGGTGATGGCGGTCGCCTCGTTCCGGCCGATGGTGGCAGGCCGGGGTGTCGCCCGGCGCGACGCCGCCTTGGCCGGCCGGCGCCGCCACCGGATGGCCCACTGACGGCGGCGAGGACCCACACCACGGGGCCGGCTGCCGGCTCCGAACGGTAGAGGGAAGTTCAGAGGCTGGTCGGGGGGTCGCCCAGAGGATGGCGCGGCTCCTCGATCAGCTTGATGCTGTCAGGCAGGTCCTCCACCGAGGTGCGGCCGTTGATCACCGCGATCGACAGCCTGGCGCCGGCCAGGGGCACGTTCTCCACGGCCAGGTCCCCGATCTCCGGGGGGATCGCCGGGGCCAGCCACAACCGACCGTGGGGCACCCACGGCTCGAGGCGCAGCAGGGTGCGCAGGAGGCTGAAGGGGGTGGCAGCCGCCCACGCCTGGGGCGAGCACGATGTCGGATAGCCGACGGGGCGGGCGAACTCGTGGCGGCCGAAGCCGCAGAAAAGCTCGGGCAGACGCCCTTGGAAGCAGGCGGCGGCATCGAGGAGGCCGAGGACGATGCGCTGGGCCTCGGTGACGTAGCCGTAGCGCATCAACCCGGCGGCGATGAGGGCGTTGTCGTGGGGCCAGACCGAGCCGTTGTGGTAGCTCATCGGGTTGTAGGCCCCCATCTCGCTGGAGAGGGTGCGCACCCCCCAGCCGCTGAACATGTCCGGGGCCATGAGCCTTTCCACCACCCGGGCCGCCTTGTCCTCGTCCACGATCCCGGTCCAGAGGCAATGGCCGATGTTCGACGTGAGCGAGTCGATGGGGGCCTTCTCGCGGTCGAGGCCGACGGCGAAGTAGCCCTTCTCGTCCAGCCAGAACGCCCGGTTGAACGCCTCCTTGAGCCGTTGGGCGCGGGCGACGAAGTGTTCGGCGGTCCGGGTGTCGCCGGCCTCCCATGCGAAGTGGGATCGAGCGACGTAGGCGGCGTAGACGTAGCCCTGGACCTCGCACAGGGCGATGGGGGCGTCGGCCAGGCGCCCGCTGGCGAAGTTGATCCCGTCCCAGGAGTCCTTCCACCCCTGGTTGACCAGGCCGCGGTCGGTCGCCCGCTGGTACTCCACGAACCCGTCGCCGTCGCGGTCGCCGTGGTGCTCGATCCAGTCCAGGGCCCGGTCGGCGTGGGGCAGCAGCTCCTCGACCACGGCCGACTCGAGCCCCCAGCGGCGCAGCTCGCCGAGCAGCATCACGAACAGGGGGGTGGCGTCGGCGGTGCCGTAGTAGATGTCGCCGCTCTGGGGGGCGATGGCGTTGCCGAGCCCCCAGCGCATCTCGTGCAGGATGCGGCCGGGCTCCTCCTCCGACAGGGGATCGGACCGCTCGCCCTGGAACCGGGCCAGGGTCTGCAGGGTCCCCACCGCCAGGCTGGGATCGACGGGCAGGCTCATCCACGACGTGATCAGCGAGTCGCGCCCGAACAGGGTCATGAACCAGGGGGCGCCGGCCGCCACCACCGCCCGCTCGGGATAGTCGGGATCGAAGATGCGCAGCGCCCCCAGGTCCTCCTCGCTGGTGGCGGCGGCCCCCGCCAGACCCTCGTGGGAGGTGCGCACCCACGGGGTGGCCCGCCGCCACTGGCGCAGCCTCTCCACCGGCCCGGTGGCCTCCACCGGCTGACCGCAGCGGTATCTGGGCTCGACGGCTCCCTCGCCCATCGACGGCTCCACCTGGATGCATGTGTGCCACTCGCCTCGGGCGGGGACCACCACCCTGGCGGCCAGAACCCTCGGCCCGGCGGTGACCGAATCGCCGTGCATGCTCACCCGCAGCCCGCGCCTGGTGTCCATCCACTCGTAGCTGAAGCTGAGCTCCCCGCTGCCGACCTCCACCGACCGCTCCCCCCGGAGGGAGACGCGGTCTTCCTTGACCTCGAAGATGTGGGCGAAGTCGGCGTCGACCTCGAGGGTGACCGAGCAGGCGGCCGGCTCCAGGGCCAGGTTCCGCAACACCAGGTCCTCCCGCATGCCGTTGCCGACGAACCGCCGGCGCAGCACCAGGATGGTGCTGTCGGCCCTTCCCGCCCGGGGCCTGGCGCGGTTGAGGAAGGTGGCGGCGAAGGGCTCCTCGTTGACCACGGAAAGGCCCTGGGGACAGGCCTCGTCGATCGACAGCCGCCAGGTCGAGAGGAAGCGGGTGTCGCGGTAGAAGAGTCCCTGGGCCGTGCCGGGTTCGATGTCACCGTTGGTCTGCGAGATGCAGAACGAGGTGCCCTCGACCAGGGTGACGGTGCCACCGGTGAGCCCGCTGACGGTCGGTGTGCCGGGGAAGCTCCACGCTTCAGGCATCGAAGGGAGGCTACCGGCACCGGCCCCGGCGTTCGGTCATCATGAGGACATGCGCCCATCGAAGGCCCTGCTGAGCGTCCCGCTCATCGCCGCCACCCTGCTGGCGGGATGCTCGTCGGGGGCCGGGCCCAAGAGCTCTGCCCGCGGGACGACCTCGACCACGGCCACGTCGACCTCCACCACCACCAGCTCCACGACCACGACGGCCCCGGCCGGTCCGGCCGGAGGACCGGTCCCTTCCGGGTTCAGCCCGGAGTCGGTGACCTACGTTTCCTCCACCCAGGCCTGGGTGCTTGGCACGGCTCCGTGCTCGACGGCACCGTGCACCTCCCTGGTGCGCACCCGCGACGGCGGGGCGTCGTGGAAGGGGGTGGCGGCCCCGTCGGTCGTGCCGGCCGCCGATCCGACCGGAACGAGCGGGGTGTCGAGGGTCCGTTTCGCCGATCCCCGCGACGGCTGGATCTTCGGGCCCGGGCTCTACTCCACCCACGACGGCGGCTCGAGCTGGACCTCGGTGACCGTACCGGGGGCGCCGTCGGGTGCCCGGGTGGTATCGCTGGCGGCCGGCAACGGCTATGCCTACCTGCTGGTGGTGCCGGCCCAGGGTGCCGCCGGCGCCGGCGAGGTGTTCCGCACCGGGGTGGGGTCGGACAACTGGGCGCCGGCGGGCCTGACCGTGGCCGGCGCCGACAACGGCCTGGTGCTCGTCCAGGGCAGCTCGGTCTGGGCGGTGGTGGTGACGACTCAGGGCCAGACCGTGCTGGAGGGCCAGAGCGGAGGGGGGTGGCGGAAGCAGGCCGTGCCCTGCTCTACGCCGACCCTGGCCTGGTGGGCGCAGAGCAGCTCCGAGCTGGCGGCGGTGTGCGGCAGCGGGGGGGCGGCCGGTCAGGAGGTCAAGGAGGTCTACACCTCGACCGACGGAGGGGCCAGCTTCTCGCGGGCGGGGGCGGCCCCGCCCGGCGGCGACGTTGGCGGCCTGGCCCTGGCCAGCCCCACGACCATGGTGGTCTCCGCCGCCTCGGGCGCATCCTGGCTCTACGCCAGCTTCGACGGGGGCGCCAGCTGGTCGACGGTGTTCACCGACTCGGGCAGCGGAGGCATGCCGTGGTACGACCTCGGCTTCACCACCGCCTCGGTGGGGGAGGTCATCGAGGGGGACCCGGGCGTGCGCGGCCTGCCGTCCAGCCGGATGCTGGTCACCCACGACGGCGGCCACACCTGGGCCCCCCAGACCTTCTGAGGCCGCTGGACCTCAGGCGTCCACCAGGTTCTCGCACACCCGGTCCCGACCGGTGCGCTTCGCCGCATACAGGGCGGCGTCGGCGCGGGCGACCGTCTGGGCCGGTGTACGCCCGGCCCGGTGCACGGCGACCCCGGCGCTGAAGGTCGTACGGGGGTCCAGGTCGCGCCAGGTCGCCACCAGCCGCTCGGCGGTCTCGACCCCGGTGGCCGCCGCCTGGCGCAGCACGACCAGGAACTCCTCCCCGCCGTAGCGGGCAACCAGGTCGGCGTCGCGGATCCCGGTGCGGAGGTGGTCAGCGAGGGCAAGCAGAACCCTGTCGCCGGCGTCGTGACCGTCGCTGTCGTTGATCTCCTTGAAATGGTCCAGGTCGATCATCACCACGGCATCACCCGGTCTAAGGGACTCGAGCAGCGCCATGGCGTGGCGGCGGTTGCCGATGCCGGTCAGCTCGTCACGAACGGACACCTCGGCCAGCAGCTGGCGGGCCCGCTGCTCCTCGCCGAAGCGCTGGGCGTTCTCCAGGGTGCGCCCGGCGTGGACGGCCAGCAGGCTCAGGGCCTCGGCGTCCTCCTCGCTGATGCGCCGGCGCCTGCTCTTGGAACCGGCGAAGAGCACTGCCGCCATGGCCCCGTTCACCCACACCGGGGCGGCGGCGACGGCCCGGAGCCCGGCCCGGGCGAGCCCGGGGTCGGGCTCCGAGCTGCGCTGGTAGTCGTCGATCACCAGGGTGTTGCGCTGGGTGCGCACCAGGCCGACGACGCCGGCGGTGGCCTTGTGGGCCACGGCGGTGTAGCTCGACGGCAGGCCGCGGGCGTGCCTAACCGAGTAGGTGGCGGAGTCAGGCGACAGCACGGCCAGGCCGACGCAGTCGAGGCCCAGGCCGGTCACCGAGTCCACCACGCCGGCAAGCACCTGGTCGCGGTCGAGGGCCGTAATGGTGGTCGTGCCCCGCACCACGGCGCGGAAGAGGCCGGCGGAGTGCTCCGCCAGCTTCCGGGCCTCGGTCATCTGCGACATAGCCCAGGAGACCGTCTCGCCGACGAGAACACAGACCGGGATGGTCACGAGGACCGAGCTGAGCGCCCCGGGCACGGACCGGTGCTGGGCGAGGATCGGGCCGAGGTAGGCCCCGGTGGCGAAGGGGGCCACGGCCAGCGACGTCCGTTGCCGGTGGCACAGGCCGATCCAGGTGAACAGCACCACGAAGTAGATGCCGTAGGTGTAGGCCGAGGCCGAGCCGTAGGCGTCCCCGACGGCGATCAGGGCGAGGGCCAGGGGGACCAGGGAGAGGCTGGCCGGACGGGGCCAGCGCTCCCAGGGAAGGAGCCAGGCGACGATGCCGATCACCAGGGCGGTCACGCCGGCGCCGTCGACGATGTTGGCGTTGACGATGGCGCCGTTCGGCACCCAGGTGGTGCCCACCGTGACCAGGCCGGCAATGACGAACAGCCACGCCGCTGACCGCACGAAGCCGTGTTCTTGGCCCACGATCGAGTATCGGCCCCCGGTCGTCCGGGCGACAAGGACCGTTTCCGGTCTGGTCCTCGAGGACTATCGGGTCAATGACGCGTGGAGGCGGACACCCCGGTGACAACCACCGCCGGTCACTACCCTGCCGCTGATGCCCAGCGACCGAGTTGCGCGCCTGGTGGACCAGATGACCCTCGATCAGAAGATCGCCCAGCTGAGCGGGGCGTGGCTGTCGGTGGGCGCCGGAGGCGAGGTGGCCCCCTACCAGGGGAACCTGGCGGCGGGGGAGCCGGTACCGGTGGCCGAGCGCCTGGCCCACGGCGCCGGCCAGCTCACCCGCCCCTTCGGCAGCGCCCCGCTGGAACCCTCCGTGGGCGTCGCCAGCCTCGCCGACCTCCAGCGTCGCCTGGCCGATGCCGGCCTGGTGCCGGCCATGGTCCACGAGGAGTGCCTGAGCGGGTTCATGGCCCACGGCGCCACCGCCTTCCCCGTGCCGCTCAACTGGGGGAGCTGCTGGGACCCGGAGCTGGTGCGGGAGATGGGGGCCGCCATCGGCGCCCAGATGCGTTCGGTCGGCGTGCACCAGGGGTTGGCCCCGCTGCTCGACGTGGTGCGCGATGCCCGGTGGGGCCGCGTCGAGGAGTGCATCGGCGAGGACCCCTACCTAGTCGGGGTCATCGGGTCGGCCTACATCGCCGGGCTCCAGTCCCCCGGCCCTGACGGTCAGCCGGGGGTGCTGGCCACGGCCAAGCACTTCGTCGGCTACTCGTTCTCCGAGGGCGGCCGCAACCTCGCTCCCGCCCACGTCGGGCCGAGGGAGCTGGCCGACGTCTTCCTGCTCCCGTTCGAGATGGCGGTCACCGGGTCCGGGGTCGGCTCGGTCATGAACGCCTATCAGGAGATCGACTCCGAGCCGGTGGCCGCCAGCCGTCACCTGCTCACCGAGGTCCTGCGGGAGCAGTGGGGCTTCGACGGGATCGTGGTGTCCGACTACTACTCGGTGGGGTTCCTGCAGAGCCTGCACGGGGTGGCGGCCGATGCCGCCGAGGCGGCCGCCCTGGCGCTGCGGGCCGGCATCGACGTGGAGCTGCCCGAACGCCTCTGCTACGGCGAGCCGCTGGCCGAGGCGCTCCGACGGGGCCTGGTGACCGAGGCCGACATCGACCTCGCCGTCACCCGGGTGCTGGCGGCCAAGGAGCGAGTCGGGCTGCTGGACGGGACGGCGGGGCCGTCCGGGGCGTCCGCCGACCTCGATCCGGCGGCCGACCGGCGCCTGGCCCGGCGGGTGGCCGAAGCGTCGATCGTGCTCCTCCAGAACAACGGGGTGCTGCCGCTCGACGCTCCCGGAGCCGGGGTGGCGCTCATCGGGCCCAACGCCTCGTCCGGCGCCGGGCTGCTCGGCAACTACAGCTTCCAGAACCATGTGGCCGCCCAGGTATCAGGCGCCCCCGACGGGGTCGCGGTGGTGACGGTGGAGGCCGCGCTGCGGGAGGCCCTGGGCGACCGCCTCACCGTCGAGCGGGGCTGTGAGGTGGTGGGGGAGGACCGCAGCGGATTCGACGCCGCCGCCCGGGCGGCGACCGAGGCGGAGGTGGCCGTGGTCGTGGTCGGCGACCAGGCCGGCAACTTCGGCCGCGGCACCTCAGGGGAGGGCACCGACCGCGACGATCTGTGCCTCCCCGGGCTGCAGCACCAGCTGATCGCGGCGGTGGTGGCGACGGGCACGCCCACCGTGGTCGTGCTGGTGTGCGGGAGGCCCTACGACCTGTCATGGGTGGCGGAGCATGCCGCCGCCGTCGTGCTCGCCTGGTTCCCCGGCGAGGAGGGCGGCCGGGCCATCGCCGACGTGCTGCTCGGTCGGGCGGAGCCGGCTGGGCGCACGCCCGTCACCTTCTCGCGGGGTGCCGGCCAGCAGCCGCTCTACTACGACTCGAAGCGGTTGTCGCGCACGGGCTATTCGCGATCCAGCACCCGTCCGGTGTTCTGCTTCGGCCACGGCCTGTCCTACACCACCTTCACCTACCGCGACCTGGTCGTGGACGAGGAGGTGGCCGTGGACGGAGTCATGAGGGCGGCCGTCACCGTCACCAACACCGGCGACCGGCACGGCAACGAGGTGGTCCAGCTGTACGTGAGCGATCCGGTGGCCAGCGTGACCCGACCGGTGCAGCAGCTCAAGGGCTTCGCCCGGGTGGCGCTGGCCCCGGGCGAGTCCAAGAGGGCGACCTTCCACGTGCCCACCGATCTGCTTGCCTTCACCGGCCCGGACCTGACCCGGATAGTTGAGCCGGGGGCGCTCTGGGTCCGGATCGGCGCTTCCAGCGAGGACCTTCGGGCCGAGGCCGCGATCCAGATGGTCGGCGACACCAGGGTCGTCCCGCCTCCCCGGCGGTTGTTCACCGCCGTCGACGTCTCGGCGCTCTGACGGCGGCGCGGCGGCGACTCGTCGGCCCGGGCCTGGGGACGACGTTGTGGACGCCCGCCCGTCGTCTGGGGATTTTCGAGGAATGTCGAGGGACAACCTCTGGATTTCGTGGCGGGCCCTTGACGCCGATCTCCCCCCGGCGCACAGTGGGGCCAGCCGGTCGTTCGAAGTGGAACGAAGGCCGACGAGGGGGAAGCCTCAGGCGGAACCCACGGTCGGTCGAGTTCCAAGGAGACGATCGGTCAGGTGGTCAGCCGAGGGAGTCGGCCCGCGAGGGTCGGCACCATGTCCGCCACCGGTCGCAAGGCCGGAGGCGTATGAGGCTGCCGCCGGGTGGGCCCCGAGGAGCCCGGTGCAAGCCGGGTTACTCGGGGCTTCGCCGCGTGGCGGTCGGGTCAGTGCCCCCGCGTCGGCGGAAGGCCCGGCTGGTAGAACGGGCGCCATGAAACGCCACCACTACGAGCTGCGCGCCCCCGGCGCCGAGCCCCGCCTGTTCCACACCTTCGCCGAGGCCGATGCCGCCGCCTCCGAGGTGCTGGAGTCGGCCAAGGGCGACGGAGGGGAGGTCAGGCCGGACGGCTACTGGAGGTGGGTGCTCGAGGGCGGCTCGGACGGCAGGGCCGGGTCGGTGGCGCTCGACGACGCCGGTCTGGTGGACTGCGGGGCGGGCTGCCCGGGCGGCTGAGGACCGAGGCTGACCACCGCCGCCACCGCCGCCACCGCCGTGCACACCGCCGCCCCGATGAAGATGGTGTGCAGTTCGGAAAGCAGTGCCGCCAGCACGGCCCGGTCGTAGGGCGGGCACGAGCCCGGATGCCGAGGGCAGAGCCGCAGAGGCGAGCCGATCCTCTGCTCGGCCAGGTAGAACCGGTGCAGGCCGACCCCGGTGAGGACCGACAGCCCCACCAGCATCCCGACCGTTCGCGAGACCACCACCAGGGACGTCGCCATCCCGTGCAGCCCGGCGCGGACCGTGTTGAGGATGGCGGCGTTCAGGGGGGCGACGGTGAGCCCGAAGCCGAGGCCGCAGGCGGCCAGCACCGGGTCGGCACCGTGGACGGGCAGGTGAACCGAGCCCAGCCGCCACGGCTCCAGCAGCGATCGCTGGCCCCAGCCCCCCATCATCCAGAAGGTGGCCGCCGACAGGGCCATGCCGCCGCCGGCGACCAGCCGGTGGCCGGCGAGCCGGCACAGGGCGCCGCCGGCCACCGCCCCGACCGGCACGGCCACGAGGAAGCGCACCAGCACCAGGGCCGCGTCCAGCTGCGAGTGGGGATAGGCGGTCGCCCGGGCGAAGACCGGTATGTCGACCAGGGCCGCCATCAGCCCGGCGCCCAGCCAGGCGCTGGTGACCAGCGCTCCCCAGGCCGGGGCCGGGCGCAGGGCGCGGAAGTCGATCAGCGGATCGTCCTGGCGGCGCTGACGCAGGGCGAAGCCGGCGGCGGCCGCCGCACCCAGGGCCAGGAGCACGGGGGCGGCCGTTGAGACCACCTGGCGGCTGGGGTCGGCCGAGGCGAACGAGACGATGACCGCCGCCAGGGCCGCCGCCAGCAGCACGGCGCCACCCGCCTCCCCCTGGCGGGTGACCTCGGGGACCCGGCGCAGGTCGACGAGGCGGTTGCCGCCGGCCGGCCTCAGCTCCCAGGCCACGAAGGCCGCCAGCGCTACCACTGCCGCCAACGCCAGCGGGGTGGTCAGCCGGGGTGGGCCCCAGGCCAGCAGCGGGCTGTACAGGCGGCCCAGGGTCGGACTGTCGGCGATGACGGCCGGTGCGGCCAGGGCCAGCACGCCGGCGGCCACCCCGGTCAGGAGGAGGACGGAGCCGGTGGGATCGCGCCTGGCCACGCCCCGGCTCCGGGGGCGCAGGGCGAGGCCCAGCACCAGGGCCACCGGCACGTTGATCCAAAAGATCGCCCGCCATCCGGCGGCGGCGACGATCAGCGCCCCGTAGAGCGGGCCGAGCAGGCTGCCCGACTCCTGCACCCCGCCGACGATCCCGAGGGGCAGGCCCCGTCTCTCGGCCGGCCAGAGGTCGGCCACCAGGGCCAGGGTCACCGGCACCAGGCCCCCGCCGCCCACGCCCTGGATCACCCGGCCCACCACCACCCCGGCCAGGCTCTGGGCGGTGGCGGTGACCGTCGAGCCGGCGCCGAAGACCAGCAGGCAGCCGACCAGGGCGGGGGGGCGGCCGTAGCGGTCCGACAGCCGCCCGATCAGGGGCAGCATCACGGTGTAGCCGACCAGGAACCCCGACAGTATGGGGGTGGCCTGCTGGAGTTGGTCGAGGCCCAGGCCGACCCCGCCCATGATGTTGGGCAGGGCGAGGACGACGACGTAGGTGTCGGCGGCGGCGACCAGCACCCCGGCGCTGGCCAGGGCCAGGCGCCACCGCGGTCCCACGGCTCAGCCCGGGGAAGTGACCACCAGGTGCTCCCCGTAGTGGTCGAGGACCAGGACGAACGTGCTGTCCTGGGCGGCCTGGAAGAACGGTCCGGTCAGCCGGACCTGGCGGACCTGGTGGCTGGTCGGATCGACCCCGAAGCGCCCTTGCACCGGTCGGTCGGGGGCGGCGTCGACCAGGAGCGACTTGACCAGGGTGCCGGGCAGCGTTGCGCTCACCTCATCCAGCAGCTCGCCCTGGTAGCGCACCGTGCCGGCCGAGCGCACCGAGGTGGCGGCGGTGAGCAGGCTGGTGATCCCCTGCTGGCGGTTGATGAGCTTGGCCGGGTCGGCGAAGCCGTACTTGGACGGGTCGGTGGCGCTGTAGCCATTGGAGAAGGGCAGCTGCACCCAGAACCGGCCCCCCACCGACACCGCCTTGATGTGCAGCGGGAAGCCGTTGGCGTCGACGTCCAGGGTCCCCCGGAACTGGTCGGGCCGGGCGAAGTCGCCGTTGCCGCCGACGACGACGACGCCGGTCCCGTGGGGTCCCTCGGTGTTGAGGGTGAAATGGATGGCCTGGGCGGCGTCGATCGTCTGGCGGGCCGAGGCCAGCAGGGTGCGGGGGTTCACCACCGGCGTGGACGAGCACGCGGTGGCGGCCAGCGCCGCCACCGCCAGTCCCGCCCACCTGGCCCGTCCCCGCACGGTGGCGACGGTAGCGGGGCGGGCCGCCTTAGGGTGCAACCGTGCGTCTTCCCGTCATGCCCCCGGTCGCCCCGATGCTGGCCACCCTCTCCCGCGCCTTCCCGTCGGGGGACAACCTGGTCTACGAGCCGAAGTGGGACGGGTTCCGCTGCATCGTGTTCCGCGACGGGCCCGAGGTGGAGCTCGGCAGCCGCAACGAACGGCCCCTGACCCGGTACTTCCCCGAGCTGATCTCTCCGCTGCGGGAGATGCTGCCCGAGCGCTGCGTCCTGGACGGGGAGGTGGTTATCGCCGGTCCCGCCGGGCTCGACTTCGACGCCCTGCTGCAGCGGATCCACCCAGCCGAGTCGCGGGTGGCCAAGCTGGCCCGCGAGACGCCGGCGTCCTACGTGGCCTTCGATCTGCTGGCCGAAGGGGAAGACGACCTCCGGGGGCGGCCGTTCACCGAGCGCCGGGCCCGGCTGGAGCGGATCCTCGCCGACGCCCACCCTCCGCTGCACCTGACCCCGGCCACCTCGGACCCCGATCTGGCCCGCGACTGGTTCGACCGGTTCGAGGGGGCCGGGTTGGACGGCCTGGTCGCCAAGCGGGTCGACCTGACCTACCGGCCGGGGGAGCGGGCGATGATCAAGATCAAGCACGAGCGCACCGCCGACTGCGTGGTGGCCGGCTTCCGCTGGCACAAGCAGGGGGGGATGATCGGCTCGCTGCTGCTCGGCCTCTACGACGACGACGGTGTCCTGCACCACGTGGGCGTCGCCGGCTCCTTCACGACGGCGGTCCGGCGCCAGATGGTCGATGAGCTCGCCCCGCTGCGCACCGACCTGTCCGGTCACCCCTGGCAGGCCTGGGCCGTCCATGCCGAGCCCGCCGGCCGCGTGCCTGGCTCCCCGAGCCGGTGGACCGCCAAGCGGGACCTGTCGTGGGAGCCGCTGCGGCCCGAGCGGGTGTGCGAGGTCGCCTACGACCACCTCCAGGGTGACCGCTTCCGGCATGGGACCAGCTTCAAGCGCTGGCGGCCCGACCGCGAGCCCCGCACCTGCACCTACGCACAGCTGGACGCGGCCGCCCCCGCCGAGCTGGCAGCGGTCTTCGGCGCCTGAGTGCGTCCCGCCCGGGCGGGCGGATGACGGCTACGGTCGCGGGAAAGAACGTCCCTACCGTGAGCTCCCCGCCCCCGTCACCGGTGCCCGGCTGGCTGGCCTCCTCCACGGCCTACGCGTGGCGAGTGCTGGTCCTTGGGGCGGTCGCCTACATCGCCGCCATCGCCTTCGGACGGCTGGAGCTCATCATCGTGCCGGTGGTGGCGGCCCTGTTCTTCTCCACCGTCCTCGTGCCGCCGGCCCGCTGGCTGAGACGCCACGGTCTCCCGCCGTTGGCCGCCACCTGGGTCGTCTTCCTGGCCGCCCTGCTGGTGGTGGCCGGCATCGTCGGCGGCCTGGTGCCGAGCATCAGCGGTGAGTTCAGCGCCCTGGGCAAGGAGCTGTCCAAGGGGCTGACCACGTTCCAGCACTGGCTGGAGAACGGCTTCCTGCACCTCTCGCACCGGCAGGTCACCAACTTCGTCGACAGCGCCAAGAAGGAGCTCAACACCAATCGGGCCAAGCTGATCAAGGGGGCGCTGTCGGGCGTCACCCTCGTGCTGCAGGGGGCCGGGGCGACCCTGCTCACCATGGTCTTGACCTTCTTCTTCGTGAAGGACGGCGAGGACATCGGGAACTGGGCCCTGGGCCTGGCGGCGGAGAGCCGGGCACCCGACCTCAGGGCCGTCGGATCGGAGGCGTGGGCCACCCTCGGCGGCTACGTGCGGGGCACGGCCGCCAACGGGGCGGTGAACGCCGTCCTGATATCGATCGGGCTGCTGGGCCTGGGCGTCCCCCTGGTGGCACCGATCGCCGTGCTCACCTTCGTCGGGGGCTTCCTTCCCCTGGTCGGCGCCATCGCCGCCGGGCTGACCGCCGCCCTGGTGGCCCTGGTGGCCAAGGGTTTCGTGGCCGCTCTAATCGTCGTCGGGATGACCGTCGTCATCCACAACATCGAGGGCTACCTGGTGGGTCCGCTGGTCCTGGGCCGGGCGGTGAAGCTGCACCCCATCGCCGTGCTGCTGGCCCTCACCATCGGCACCATCCTGGGCGGGATCATCGGGGCTTTCCTCGCCGTGCCCGCCACCGCCGTGGCCCTGGCCGTCAACGAGCACTACCGGATCCGGCGCCGCCAGGCCCTGGCCGCCACCCCGGCCGCACTGGCCGCCCTCGAGCTGCCCGGCTCTGCCGTCTCGCCCGAAGAGGCCGCCGGCCAATAGCCTTCAGGGCTGTTGGGGCGGCTGACCTGCCGCTGGGCGGCTGAACTGGAGGCCAAGCGCATGACCGAGCCGACTGTCGACACCACCGTGGGCCGGGTGTCCGGCACCAGGCAAGCCGGGGTGGACGTGTTCCGGGGCATCCCCTACGCCCGCCCGCCCATCGGCGAGCTGCGCTTCCGGCCGCCGGTCGCCCCCGAGCCGTGGTCGGGTGTCAAGACGGCGACGACCTTCGGACCCCTCGCCCTGCAGAGCGCCTCACCGCTCGAGGGAATGCTGGGGTCGACCGCCATCGTCACCGACGAGGCGACCTGCCTGTCGCTCAACGTGTGGACCCCGGCGACCGACGGCGGACGCCGCCCGGTGATGGTCTGGATCCACGGAGGCGCATTCCTCACCGGGTCGGGCTCGACGCCGTGGTACGACGGGGCCCGTTTCGCCGCCAACCACGACGTGGTCGTCGTGACCATCAACTACCGCCTCGGTGCCTTCGGCTTCCTGTTCCTCGACGATCTGGCCTCCGACGGGGCCGGGTCCACCGCCAACGCCGGCATCCTCGACCAGGTGGCCGCCCTGCGCTGGGTGGCGGACAACATCGCCGGCTTCGGCGGCGACCCCGGCAACGTGACCATCTTCGGCGAGTCGGCCGGCGGCATGAGCGTGGGCACCCTGCTCGCCCTGCCGGCCGCCCGGGGCCTGTTCCACCGCGCCGTCCTGCAGAGCGGGGCGTGCCACAACGCCCTCACCCGCGACGAGGCAACCAAGATGGCCCACGAGCTGCTGGCGGCGGTCGGGGTGTCGGAGACCGACCTGTCCGGCCTGCGGACGGCGGATCCGGCGGCCATCCTCGACGCCCAGGCCAAGCTGAGCGCCACCTACGTTTCCCAGGGGATGCCCTTCCAGCCGGTCCAGGACGGAACCGTGCTGCCCGACCTGCCGATCCGCCTGCTGCAGGCCGGCGAGGCGGCCGATGTCGACGTCATGGTCGGCACCAATCTCGACGAGTGGAAGCTCTTCTCGGCGCTCGACCCACGCTTCTCCGACCTGGACCGGGCGGGCCTGGTGACGGCCGTGCGGGGGGCGCTGCCCGGCGTCGACGCCGAGGCCCTGGTCGATGCCTACCGGCAGAACCGGCCGGGGGCCTCGGCGCCCGACCTGCTGGGAGCCATCACCACCGACCGGGTCTTCCGGGTTCCTGCCATCCGGGTGGCCGAGGCCCGGGCCGATCAGGGCCGGCCCGCCTACATGTACCTGTTCACCTGGTCGACGCCCGCCTTCGGCGGCCGGCTGGGCTCCTGCCACGCCCTCGAGATCCCCTTCGTGTTCGACAACCTCCACCAGCCCGGCGTTCCGTTCCTGTGCGGGGACCAGCCGCCCCAGTCCCTCGCCACCGGCATGAACGCGGCTTGGGCGTCCTTCGCCCGGACCGGTTCGCCGGCACCCGACTGGCCCACCTACCAGACTGACAGCCGCTCCACCATGGTGCTTGACGCCGAGTGGCGCCTCGAGGCCGACCCCGACGGCGCCGAGCGCAAGGTCTGGGAAGGGCTCCTCTAGAGACCGGGCAGGACCTAGCCGCCCCCACCCCCGCCCCCTGATGGGGCGGGGGTGGGGGCGATTAGGCTCGCTCGACGATGAGCGAGGCAGCCACCACCGTCACCACCGAACCGAGCCTGCTGTCCAAGTGGCGCGAGGTGCTCCGCACCACCAATCCGCCCGCCGGGCGGCTGGATCCTGTCTCCAAATGGCTCGTCCTCACTCGGGCGGCCGTTCTGCCCATGACCCTGACGGCGGGGCTGGTCGCCGGCCTGCTCGCCGTACGCAAGCCCGGTTTCAGCCCCGGCTGGTACCTGCTGGCCCTGGCCGGCATCCTGCTCGCCCACGCCTCGAACAACCTCATGAACGACCTGTTCGATGCCGAGGTGGGCACCGACGTCGAGAGCTATCCGCGGGCCCTATACGCCCCGCACCCCATCCTGTCGGGACTCATAACCAGGCGGGGTCTGGCCGCCGCCAGCCTGGTGGTCAACCTGGTCGACCTGGCCATACTGATCGTGCTCACCTGGGCGCGGGGATGGCCCATCCTCGGGTTCGGCCTGGGCGGGTTCCTGCTGTCAGCCGCCTACACCGCCCCGCCCCTGCGGCTCAAGAAGCACGCCCTGGGCGAGCCGGACGTGCTGGCGGTGTGGGGCCCGCTCATGGTCGGAGGCACCTACTACGCCGCCGTGGGCCACCTGCCGTGGCAGGTGGTGGTGGCGTCGCTGCCCTACGGGCTGCTGTGCACGGCGGTGCTGATGGGCAAGCACATCGACAAGATCCCCTGGGACGGCCCCGACGGGACCACCACCCTGCCTGTCCTGCTGGGTGAGGCAGCCGCCCGCCGCCTGACCCAGGCCCTGATGGCCGGCTTCTACGTGGTGGTCGCGGCGTGCGTGGCGGTACGGGCCCTGCCCTGGCCCGCCGTGGTGGTGGTGCTGGCCCTGCCCGTCATGGGCAAGGCGGTCCGGGCGCTCGGAGAGCCGAAGCCGGCGCAGGCCCCGCCCAAGTTCCCGGTCTGGCCCCTCTGGTTCGCCGCCATCGCCTTCATGCACACCCGCCGGGCCGGGGCGCTGCTGGTCCTGGGGCTGGCCATCGCCGCCGGCCTGGGTATCCGCATCGCGGGCTGAGGCGGGCGTGCCACTGGACTACACCCAGATCTCCTACGAGGTGGCCGACGGTGTGGCCACGCTGACCCTCGACCGTCCGGACCGGCTCAACGCCTTCACGGCCACGATGATGAACGAGCTCATCGACGCCTTCGGCCGGACAGACGCCGACGACGCCGTCCGCGCCGTCATCGTGACCGGACGAGGGCGGGGCTTCTGCGCCGGAGCCGACCTGGCGGCAGGGCCGGACACCTTCGGCACGGCGGGCGCCGGTACTCCGACCGGTTCGGAGGGGGTGCCCCGCGACGGAGGGGGCCTGCTCACCCTGCGCATATTCGAGTCCCGCAAGCCGGTCATCGCCGCCATAAACGGCCCGGCGGTGGGCGTTGGGATCACCATGACCCTGCCCATGGACCTGAGGCTGGCCTCCGAGGACGCCCGGTTCGGCTTCGTCTTCGCCCGCCGGGGCCTGGTTCCCGAGGCCGCCTCGAGCTGGTTCCTGCCCCGGGTGGTAGGCATCAACCGGGCCCTGGAGTGGGTCTTCACCGGCCGGGTCTTCGGGGCGGACGAGGCCCTGGCGGCCGGCCTGGTGCGCAGCATCCACCCTGCTGAGGAGCTCCTGGAGGCGGCCAGGCAACTCGCCGCGGAGATCGGCGCCAACACCGCTCCGGTGTCGGTCGCC
Source organism: Acidimicrobiales bacterium (assembly GCA_035653595.1). GTDB lineage: Bacteria > Actinomycetota > Acidimicrobiia > Acidimicrobiales > JAJPHE01 > DASRBO01. The sequence continues at coordinate 20,382 of DASRBO010000096.1, forward strand.
CTGTCCCGCCTGATGCTGTGGAGGATGCTGGGGGCCACCCATCCCATGGAGGCCCATCGGGTGGACAGCCGCGCCATAGCCGCCCGGGGGCCGTCGCCGGACGTGGCCGAGGGTGTCTCCTCCTTCCTCGAGAAGCGGGCACCGGCCTTCCCGATGAGGGTCAGCGACGGGCTACCTGAGGTCTTCCCCGGCTGGGTCGAGCCACCCTTCGAGTGAGCTCCCCGGGCCAGCAGGCACGGTCGGCTCCGGGGCTCCCAGCCGGACCGGGGCGACCCCCGATCCCGTCCCCCAGGCCCGCTCCGGGCAGCCCGAGGGGGACACCCCTGACCGGCAGGGGGCCCGGCGCGGGGCTAATTTGGTCGGGCTCGCACGGCTGACAGGAGGCCCGATGCACAATCGCGACAAGCTCTACATCAACGGCGCCTGGGTGGCGCCGGCGGGTACGGGCACCATCGAGGTGATCAACTCGACGACCGAAGAGGTCATGGGCCGGATCCCCGAGGGTACGGCCGAGGACGTCGACCGGGCCGTCGCCGCCGCCAAGGCCGCCTTCGCCGACTGGTCCCAGGTGTCGGTGGAGGAGCGCGGCAAGTACGTGCAGCGGATCACCGAGGGCCTCCAGGCCCGGATGAGCGAGATCGCCCAGGTGGTCGCCCAGGAAGTGGGGATGCCGCTCAACCTGTCGATGATGATCCAGGCCGGGCTGCCGGCCATGGACTTCGGCAACATCCCCCGCATCCTCGACTCCTTCCCGTTCGAGGAGCAGGTGGGCAACTCCCTCATCGTGCGCGAGCCGGTCGGAGTGGTGGGGGCGATCACGCCGTGGAACTATCCGCTGCACCAGATCGCCGCCAAGGTCGCCCCTGCCCTGGCCGCCGGCTGCACTGTGGTCCTCAAGCCCTCCGAGGTGGCACCGCTCAACGCCTTCATCCTGGCCGACATCATCGACGAGGTCGGGCTGCCCGCAGGCGTCTTCAACCTGGTGACCGGCTACGGCCCGGTGGTGGGAGAGGCCATCGCCGCCCATCCCGACGTCGACATGGTCTCCTTCACCGGTTCCACCCGGGCCGGGCGCCGGGTGAGCGAGCTGGCGTCCCAGACCGTCAAGCGGGTGGCGCTGGAGCTGGGGGGCAAGTCGCCCAACATCATCCTCGACGATGCCGACCTCCAGAAGGCGGTCACCGACGGCGTCGGCAAGTGCTACCTCAACTCCGGTCAGACCTGCTCGGCCCTCACCCGCATGCTGGTGCCGCGGTCCCGTCTGGCCGAGGCCGAGCAGATCGCGGTCAAGGTGGCCGAGTCGTTCACCCCCGGCGATCCCTTCGCCGACGGCACCCGCCTCGGGCCGCTGGTCTCCGCCGTGCAGCGGGACCGGGTGCGGGGCTACATCAACAAGGGCGTCGAGGAGGGGGCCAAGCTGCTCACCGGGGGGGCCGAGCCGCCCGAGGGCCTCGAGCGGGGCTACTTCGTCCGCCCGACCGTCTTCTCCGAGGTCCGCCCGGACATGACCATCGCCCAGGAGGAGATCTTCGGCCCGGTCCTGTCCATCATCCCCTACGAGGACGAGGACGAGGCCGTGCGCATCGCCAACGACACCATCTACGGCCTCGCCGGCGGGGTGTGGTCGGGCGACGCCGAGCGGGCCAAGAAGGTGGCCCGCCGGATCCGGACCGGCCAGGTCGAGATCAACGGCGGATCGTTCAACCCGATGGCCCCCTTCGGTGGCTACAAGCAGTCGGGCCACGGGCGGGAGCTGGGCAAGTTCGGACTGGAGGAGTACCTCGAGGTGAAGGCCCTTCAGCTGTAGCCAGCCGCCGAACGGCCGTCAGAGAGGGGGCGCGGCGGCAACGAGGTTGATCGTCGACTGCTCTGGGGTAACCAGGGTCTGACAGCCAGGAGGTCCAAGCCGCAGCATGAACCGCAGCACGCTCTTCCGCCGTTATATCCCCCTGGCGGCGGTGGTCGCCGTTCAGGCCCTGATCATCGCAGTCGTGCCCTCGACCGCGCCGAGCTCCCAGAGCCTGAGCGCGGGCGGGGGCGCCGGCGGCCTAAGCGGCGGAGCGGCGGGTTCGGCCGCCGGCGCCGGTGGAGGCGGCGGGGGTTCCTCCAGCCTCCTCGGTGGTGGCGCCGCCGGCGGGGGCGGCGCGCTGGGTTCGGCCGGGGCCGGTGGCGGCGGGGCCGGAGGGGGCGGGGTCGGCGGCGCCGGGGGCGGGCCCGGCGGAGTGGCCAACGGCGACACCACCCACTGCCTGGCCGGTCGCCAGTTCGACCAGGCCATCGACTACTTCGCCCCGCCCTGCACCCCGGGCGCCCCCGGGGCGCCCTACCCCAACAACGGGGGCTCGACCTACCAGGGGGTGTCGTCCAACCAGATCACCATCGTCGACTACATCTCCGACTACGGGGCCGAGGTCAACGCCATCCTCGAGGCCGAGGGCCTGTTCGAGGATTACAACATGGGCGTCGCCCTCGACAAGGCGTGGTCCAACTTCATCAACTCCCACTACACGCTGTACGGCCGCAAGGTGAAGATCATCACCTATCAGGGCCAATGCCAGAGTGTGCCCCCCAACTATCAGTGCCTCATACCGGAGATGGACCAGGTGGTGGCCACCTACCACCCCTACATCGTCTACTGGAACACCACTTTGTGCTCGGCCTGCTACGCCGAGCTCGCCCGCGACAAGACCATCGGGGCCGGTGGCGTGGGGTTCAGTGACTCCTTCGCCAACGCCAACGCCCCGTACTTCTACAGCAACGACGAGAGCGCCACCCGGGTGGAGACCGCCTTCGCCCAGTGGTGGTGCAACCAGCTGTCGTCGAAGAACGACCCGGGCCGGAAGGTCCAGTGGGCCGAAACCCACAACCCGGCCCAGAACTTCAACGGCAAGCCCCGGGTCCTGGGGGTCATATCGACCAATGACCCCGACAACGAGAACACCGTCACCGGGGTGCTCCAGCCGGCGCTCAACAAGCTGTGCGGCGACGGCGACAGCATCAACGCCCACCACTACTACTACGCCCAGGACATCAACACCGCCGCCCAGCAGGTGAACGCCGGCATCGCCGCCATGGACACCCCCAACAACCCGGCCACCGACGTCCTGTGCCTCTGCGACCCGGTGGCCCCGGCCTTCCTGTACGAGGGGGAGCAGCAGCACAACTACTACCCGGAGAACGTCATCGCCAGCGACCAGGGCATGGACCTCGACAGCACCGTCCAAGGCTCCTACGAGACCGAAACCGGACAGCCGGTGCTGGGCTGCCCGTCGCCGAACGTGGGTTGTGAGTACGACAACACCTTCGGGCTCTCGACCAACGACGCCATGGAGCCGGCGAGCAACGACGTGGGTGTCCGGGTCTACAGGCTCGGCGGGGGTGGAAACAGCCTGCCCTGCGACAACGTCAGCGGCAGCCAGCAGTGCATCACCCCGATCACCGCCACCGACATCTGGAACCAGTACGAGATGATCGCCAGCCTGATCGAGAACGCCGGACCCCAGCTGACCCCCCAGCGGATGCAGGCGGCGGCGCCGTCCCTGGGCATGAGGGGCGGGGGCACGAGCGGCCATCCGCTGGAGGGCTTCGCCTCCGGCGACTGGCACATGGTGCAGGACGCCAGGGTCGTCTACTGGGACCAGCACCGGGCGTCTCCCTACAACGGCAAGAACGGGACCTACGTGCAGATCGAGGGCACCCGGTTCAACCTGGGCCAGTACCCCTCCGCCCCCTCCGGACCTCCGATTCCGGCCACCCGTTCCTGAGCGTCCATGACAACGGTCTCCACTGATGAGCACCCTCCGGCTCCGCCGGGGGAGCAGCCGCCCTACGGCGGGGGCTGGCTTTCGGCCGACGGCAAAGGGCCGGGGCGGGGGTGGTCGGACCTGGTGGGCGAGATCGTCGGCGGCAGCGGCACCGGCGCCCAGCTGGCCCGCTACGTCGGCCTGGTGCTGGCGTTCTTCGTCGCCGAGCACTTCGTGTTCCACTCCTCGCCGGCGGAGATCATCAACGGCCTCTCTGTCGGGGCCCTCTACGGCCTGGTCGGGGTGGGCATCGTGCTCATCTACCGCACCGCCCGGATCATCAACTTCGCCGCCGCCGCCATCGGCGCGGTGCCGGCCATCGCCGCCCTTCTGCTCGACGTGGAGAACGGCGTCAGCTACCTGGCCGTGCTGCCGCTGGCCCTGCTGGGGGCTCCGCTCATCGGCGCCCTCACCGACATCTTCGTCATCCGGCGCTTCCAGCGCTCCCCCCGGCTGATCCTCACCGTCGTAACCATCGGCGTGGCCCAGAGCCTGGCCGCCCTGGGCTTCTTCATTCCGGTCTGGATGGGGGCCCGCGCCGGGGAGATCCCCAACGTCCCCACGCCCTTCGACAGCTTCCAGCTGCACAACGGCCGGGGCGAGCCGGTGCTCACCGGCAACCAGGTGTGGGCCTTCGGGGTGACGGTCGGCGTGTCGATCCTGCTGGCCCTCTTCCTGCGCTACACGCGGATGGGCATCGCCCTGCGGGCGTCTTCGGAGAACGCCGACCGGGCCGCCCTGCTGGGCATACCGGTCAAGAGGGTCCAGACCGCGGCGTGGATGATCGCCGGGGCGCTGGGGGGCCTGGCCATCTTCGTACAGGCGCCCCTGATAGGTGTTCCCAACGACGCCACCCTGGGCTTCTCCACCCTGCTTTACGGGCTGGCGGCGGCGGTGATCGGGCGGATGCAGCGCATCGGGATGACCCTGGGGGCGGGGCTGGCGATCGGGGTGATCGTGTCGGCGTCGGTCACCCACTACGGCGACAACAGCGTGGCCGCCGCCCTGATGCTGCCGATCATCCTGGTCGCCCTGCTCCTGCAGCGGGGGCAGTCCTCGCGGGCCGAGGACAGCGGGGTGTCGACCTGGCAGGCGGTGCGCGAGTTCCGGCCGATCCCGCTGGAGCTGAGGGGGCTGCGGGAGGTCAACATCGCCCGCGCCATGGTCTACGTGGCGGTGATCGGGGTGGCGGTGGTGCTGCCCTTCGCCGTCGGCGGTCCCAACCTCCCCGCCCTCATCCTGCTGCCCATCTACGGGATCGTGGCGGTGTCGCTGGTGATCCTCACCGGCTGGGCGGGCCAGATCAGCCTGGGCCAGTTCGGCTTCGTGGCCATCGGGGCCGAGGTGGCCGGCGGTCTCATCGCCAACCACAACATCGACTTCTTCGTGGCCCTTCTGATCGGCATCGGCGCCGGGGTGGTCGCCTCGGTTGTCATCGGCTTCCCGGCCGTGCGGATCCAGGGCCTCAACCTGGCGGTGACCACGCTGGCCTTCGGCTACGCCATGGCCGACTACGCCCTCAACAGCCATTACGCCCTGGGCAAGTGGCTCCTGCCCTCGGGGCTGACGGCGCACCTGGCCCGGCCCATGATCTACGGCCGCATCGACCTCGAGAACGACAGGACCTTCTACTTCCTGTGCGTGATACTGCTGGCGCTCTGCATCACCTCGGCCGTCGCCTTCAGGCGGCTGCGCAGCGGCCGGGTCCTGATCGCCGTGCGGGACAACCAGAGGGCCGCCCCGTCCTACGGGGTGAACCTGACCCGGACCAAGCTGGCCGCCTTCGCCGCCTCCGGGGCCATGGCCGGGCTGGCCGGGGTGCTGCTGGCCTACTCCGAGCACAACGTCATCCAGGGCAGCTTCGACCCCTCCTACAGCATCGGCGTCTTCCTGGCCGCGGTCATCGGCGGCCTGAGCTCGGTCCCCTGGGCGGTCAGCGCAGCGGTGATCTTCGAGGCCTTCCAGGTCTTCCTGCCCAAGCTGAACCAGTTCTGGGGCCCCACGGTCACCGCCGTGGTGCCGCTGCTGTTCACCGGGCCGCTGCTGGTCCTCAACCTCTACCAGTATCCGGGTGGTTCGGCCGAGTGGGGCTTCGGCCTGCGGGACCAGTTCCTGCGCCGCCTGGCCCGCAAGTACGACGTCCTGGTGCCCTCGCTGGTGGCCGACCGTCGGGTGGAGACGGGGGAGGAGGCGGTCGACGTCATCCAGCAGGCGGAGAAGAGCGTCGAGGCTACCGAGTCCTTCGATGTCGTGGCGGCCGAGGGGACCATCACCTGCCCGGTGTGCGGTGAGGTCCTCACCGTGGCCGCCGCCGTGGACCACGAGCACCTCCGGGGGGGTCCGGGCGCCGAGGGCGGCGGCGGGGCCCGGATGCCGGCCGCTCGAAGGTCGCGCCCGTGAGCCCGCGCCTGCGGGACAGGTTGCGGCGCCCGCCGCCGGAGGCCGGGGACGAAGCGGCGGCGGTCGAGCGGTCCGGCGCCGACGGGACGGGGCGGCCCCCGATCCTGGTGTGCCGCGGCGTCGACGTGGCCTACGACAAGGTCCAGATCCTGTTCGGGGTGGACCTCGAGGTGGCCGACAACGAGATCGTCGCCCTCCTGGGCACCAACGGCGCAGGCAAGTCGACCCTGCTCAAGGCGGTCTCCGGGCTGGTGGATCCCATCGGGGGCACCATCACCTTCGACGGGCGCGACATCACCCACGCCGACGCCGTGGCCACCTCCAAGCTCGGGATCATCCAGGTGCCGGGGGGCAAGGCGGTCTTCCCGACCCTGACCGTGGCCGAGCACTTCCGGGCCGGCACCTGGCTCTACGCCAAGGAGGATCCGGCGGAGGTCGAGGGGCGGATCGAGCGGGTGCTCGGCATGTTCCCCCGGCTGCGCGAACGCTACGACCAGATGGCGGGCAACCTCTCCGGTGGCGAGCAGCAGCAGCTGGCCCTGGGCATGGCCTTCGTGGCCCGCCCCCGGCTGCTGATCATCGACGAGCTCTCCCTGGGTCTGGCCCCCACCATCGTCGAGCAGCTCCTCAACATCGTGCGGGACATCCACGCCCAGGGGGCCACGATCATCCTGGTCGAGCAGTCGGTGAACGTGGCCCTCACCGTGGCCGAGCGGGCCTACTTCATGGAGAAGGGGGAGGTCCGGTTCTCCGGTCCCACCGCCGAGCTGCTGCAGCGGGGGGACATCCTGCGCTCGGTCTTCCTCGAAGGGGCGGCCTCGGCGTCCGAGGACGGCGGCCGGTCCGCCTCCCGCCCGGCGGCGGCCAAGGCCGCCGGCCGCTCGACCTCGCCGGTGACCCTCGAGGTGGCCGGGCTCACCAAGCGCTTCGGCGGGATCACCGCCGTCGACGACGTGAACTTCAAGTTGCACGAGGGGGAGATCCTCGGGCTCATCGGGCCCAACGGGGCCGGCAAGACGACCATATTCGACCTCATCTCGGGGATCCTCGACGCCGACGCCGGCCGGGTCGCGCTCAAGGGCATCGACGTGACCTCCTGGCGGCCGGATCGGCGGGCCACCCTGGGCCTGGGTCGGTCGTTCCAGGACGCCCGCATCTTCCCGTCCCTCACCGTGGCGGAGAACATCGCCCTCGGGCTGGAGCGCCACATCGAGACCCGCGACCACCTGGCCGCCCTGCTGGCCCTGCCGGCCATCATCGAGTCCGAACGGGACGTCGCCTACACGGTGGACGACCTGATCGAGCTGATGAACCTGGGCGCCTTCCGCGACAAGTTCGTGTCGGAGCTGTCGACCGGCAGCCGGCGGATCGTCGACCTGGCCATGTCGATCGCCCACGATCCCGCCGTGCTCCTCCTCGACGAGCCGTCCTCGGGCATCGCCCAGCGGGAGACCGAGGCACTGGGCCCGCTGCTCAAGCGGATCCAGGCCGAAACGGGCTGCGCCATGCTGGTGATCGAGCACGACATGCCTCTGATCACCTCGGTGTCGGACCAGATCATCGCCCTTGAGCTCGGATCGGTGATCATGCAGGACGTACCCGAGGTGGTCACCACCGATCCGAGGGTCGTCGAGTCGTACCTGGGCGGGGACATGGCGGTCATCCAGCGCTCCGGCGCCGAGGTCGCCGGCCCGAGCCGGAGTTCGTCCTCCGGATCCTCCGCCCGCTCCCGCCGGCCGTCGTCGTCGACGACCGGACGGACGAAGAAGGCGGCGCCCCGCAAGTCGGCCGCCACCAGGCGCCAGGCCCCCCGCCGGGCCCAAGGTGGCGAGTGAAGCTGTCGCGCGTGACCCTGGCCCGGGCCGGGGCGGCGGCCGCCTTCGCCGCCGGAACCGTGGCCGTCCTGGCCGCTCCGGCCACCGCCGTGGTGCCAAGCAAGACGGCCTGGTGGAACGAGCTGCCGGCCGGCGTGCTGCCCGGGCCCCTGGTCGGCGCTAACGAGCTCGCCGTCGGCGACAGCCCCAGCGGGCCGACAGCAATAGCCGCCCTCGCCTATCAGGTCGGCCCGGACGTCTCCGCTGATCCGGGCTCGGCCGGGGCCACCCTCGTGCTCCCGCTCAACACCAGCTCCTCGGTGGGCACGCCTGCGGTCGAGGCCTGCCCGGTCAGCCCGTCGGCCACCGGCTGGCAGGCCGGGGGCAACCAGTCCGGAGCGCCGCCCGACTACAGCTGCTCGGCCGCCGTCGCCGGTCAGCTGTCCCCGGACGGCTCCAAGGTGACCTTCGCCCTGTCCCCTTCCCAGCAGGAGGCCAAAAGCCCGGGCACCTTCAACCTCGTGATCGCTCCGACGTCGGGGTCCTTCGAGGCGGTCTTCGAGGTGCCCCCGGACTCGGGCTTCACCGTGACCAACCCGCCGAGCCCGGGCGGCGGCCCGGCCGCCGGGTCGTCGCCGGCGGACTCGACCGGGGTGGCGGCGCCGGCCGGTCCCGCACCGGCAGCGGCGGGCGCCGACAGCGGCGCTCTGGCCCCGCCCCTGACGGCGGCGGCGCCGAGCGCGTCACCGGCGCCGGCCGCCGCGCCGGCCGCCTCGACGACCGGCGCGAGGGGATCGGCCGGACAGGGGTCGATCCAGCCGGTCGCCTCGGCAACGCCCGGACTGCTGCACGGACGGCGCCAGCAGTTGTTCGGCGTGTGGCTTATGGTCGACTCCATGATCGTGCTCGCCCTGTTCGGTGGCGGCCCCGCCCGGGCCCCCCGACTGCTGGGCTCCCTGGGCAGCCGGGCTCCGGCGCCGGAGCCCGAGTCCCCGTCCGAGGAGACGGTGATCGGCGGCATCGGCCGCTTCGCCCGGCCCCGGTCCGGGCCTCCCCGACGGATCTGAGCATGCCGGCAAGCGCCGACCTGGAGACATCGCTGGCCGCCGTGTGCGCCTCCGCCCTGCGCGACGAGGGAGTGAAGGTCGAGGCCCTCGAGCGGCTCTCCGGAGGAGCCTCGCGGGAGACGTGGTCATTCGACGCCCGCCGCTCGGACGGATCGGTCGTCCCCCTGATCCTGCGGCGTGACCCGCCCGGGGCCGCCCGGGGCGGTATGGGGCTGGAGGCGCGGCTGATCCAGGCGGCGGCCGCCGTCGGCGTGCCTGTGCCGCACCTCTACGCCTCCGACGACGACCAGGCCAGCCTGGGTGCCGCCTTCATGGTGGTGCAACGGATCGAGGGCGAGACCATCCCCCGCCGGGTGCTGCGCCAGCCCGAGCTGGCCGAGGCCCGCGCCGGGCTGGCCCGCCAGTGCGGGTCCGTGCTCGCCGCCCTGCACTCCATCCCCCCCGACACCGTGCCCGGCCTGGCCAGCGAGGACCAGGTCGCCCGCTACCGGCAGGTGCTCGACGCCATGGACCAGCCGGTGCCGACCTTCGAGGCCGCCTTCCGGTGGCTGGAGGAGAACCGACCGGTCTCCTCCGGCGAGGCCATCGTGCACGGCGACTTCCGCAACGGGAACCTGCTGGTCGGCCCGGACGGGCTACGGGCCGTGCTCGACTGGGAGCTGGCCCACCGGGGCGATCCGGTGGAGGACCTGGGCTGGCTGTGCGCCAAGTGCTGGCGCTTCGGCGTGGATCTGCCGGTGGGGGGCTTCGGGACCTACGAGGACCTGCTGGCCGGCTACTCCGCCGGCGGGGGCAAGCCGGTGGATCCGGCCACCCTGCGCTGGTGGGAGGTTCTGGCCAACCTCAAGTGGGGCGTCATGTGCATGATGCAGGCGGCGGCCCACACCAGCGGAGCCATCCGTTCGGTGGAGCTGGCCGCCATCGGCCGGCGGGTGTGCGAGGTCGAGTGGGATCTGCTCCAGCTGCTGGTCGACCCGGCCGCCCTGGCACCCGACGACGCCTGGCCGGCGGCGCCGGGGCCGGGCCGGCCCGACGAGCTCCACGGATCACCGTCGGCGGCCGTCCTCGTCGAGGCGGTGCGCGAGTTCCTCGAGGGCGACGTGATGTCTGCAACCAGCGGCCGGGTCCGCTTCCACGCCCGGGTGGCCGCCAACGTGCTCGGGATGATCGAGCGGGAGATCGCCATGGGCCCGGAGCAGGCGTCGCTCTACCGCCAACGCCTGGACGCCGCCGGCGTGGGCAGCACGGGCGAGCTGGCCGCCGCCATCCGATCGGGTCGCCTCGACTGGAAGGACCCTCGGGTCACCCGCCTCCTGGTGGACATGGCCCGGGCCCGCCTGTCGGTGGCCAATCCCCGCTACCTCGAGGCGCCCGCCCCCCCGGCCTCGTGATTGCCCCCGGCCACCACTTGGCCGCCCGCCCTCACCTCGACCAGCACAGGCATGTGGAGCATCCCCTGGGCCCGCCCGGGGTTGAGCACCTCGAACTGGTGCCTCTGCTCCTGCCAGTCGTACACGGTCTCCTCGTCGCGGCTGGTGATGGCCAGGGTGAGGAAGTAGGTCCCGTCCAGTAGGGGGAGCGACTCGAAGCGGAACTCGATCTCGCCCCGTCCCTCGATGCTGGAGATGTTCGCACCGAGGATCCGGGTGTTGTTGCCCGACAGAAGGTTGCCGTTGATGTCGTAGATGGCATAGCCGAAGTTCGGGTCGGTGATGCGCTGGCGGGCCTCGTACTGGACGAGGACGGTCAGGGGGTCACCGGGGCGGAGGGCCTCGGCGCCGGGCTCGAAGGTGACCGCCGTGATCCTGGCCATGAAGTTGCGTCTCCGCTCCTGCTCCGGGAGCTGGTCCTCCTCGGCCGCCGGCTCTCCGTCCTCTTCGAGGACGAGGGCGAGCTCGCCGGCCGCATCCGGACCGCGACCGGTGCGCAGGAGGTGCTCGCGGTAGGAGCGCACAGCCTCGCCCGGGGTGCCCGAGGACACCAGGTGGCCGTGGTCCAACACGGCCGCCTTGTCGCAGATCTGGCGAACGAGGTCGGGGGCGTGGGTCACGAAGATGATCGTCCGCCCTTCCCGCTGGAACTGGCGCACCCGGTCGAGGCATTTGCGCTGGAAGGACTCGTCTCCCACCGCCAGGACCTCGTCGACCAGCAGAATCTCCGGATCGGCGTGCACCGCCACGGCGAAGCCAAGGCGCATGTACATGCCGGACGAGTAGAACTTGGCCTGGTTGTCGATGAACTGCTCCAGCTCGGCGAAGGCGACGATGTCGTCGAAGCGCCGCTCCATCTCCTTCTGGGACAAGCCCAGCAGCGATCCGTTCAGGAAGACGTTGTCGCGGCCGGACAGCTCGGGGTGGAATCCGGCCCCGAGCTCGAGCAAGGCGGCGAGGCGGCCCTTCACCTCGATGCGGCCCACGGTGGGCTGCAGGATGCCGGCGACGCACTTGAGCAGGGTCGATTTGCCCGAGCCGTTGTGACCTAGGAGGCCCCAGGTGTCGCCCTCGCTGATGTCCAGGTCGACGTCGCGCAGGGCCCAGAACTCCTCGAACGGGACGCGGCCCAGGTGGATGGCCCGCTCCTTGAGGGATGTGTACTTCTCGTGGTAGAGGCGGAAGCGCTTGGAGACGCCGGTTATACCGACGGCGGTTGCCAAGTGGCCCTCAGAGCTCCTGGGGGTGGGGGGCGGCCAACCTACCGGGTCAGGCGCCCATGGCGTGGTAGCCGCCGTCGACGTGGACGATCTCGCCGGTGGTCATCGGGAACCAGTCGGACAGGAGCGCCACGCACGCCCGGGCCACGGCCTCGCCCGGGTCCTCGACGTCCCAGCCCAGGGGGGCCCGGACCTTCCACGCGTCCTCGAAGGTGGCGAAGCCGGGGATGGATTTGGCGGCCATGGTCCGTTTCGGGCCGGCCGCGACCAGGTTGACCCGAATGTTGCGGGGACCCAGGTCGCGGGCGAGGTAGCGGGCCAGGGACTCGAGGCCAGCCTTGGCGACGCCCATCCAGTCGTAGGCGGGCCATGCCACGGTGGCGTCGAAGTCGAGCCCGACTATCGAAGCACCGCCGGCGGCCTCCATGAGGGGAAGGAGGCCGGCGGCCAGCTCCTTGAGCGAGTAGGCCGATATGCGCAGGGCCAGGGCGACGTCGTCCCAGCCGGCGCGCAGGATGTCGCCCCCCAGGCAGTCGGCCGGGGCGTTCCCGATGGCGTGGAGGATCCCGTCCAGCGCCCCCCACCGCCGGCCGAGCTCTTCCCGCACGGCGTCGGTGTGGGAGGGGTCGGTCACGTCGAGCTCGAGCACGTCGGGTGGATCGGGCAGCTTGCGGGCCACCCGCTTGGTCAGGGACAGGGCGCGACCGTGGCCGGTCAGCACGACCGAAGCGCCTTCCCTCTGGGCCAGGGAGGCGACCCCGAAGGCCAGCGAGTCGTCCGTCAGCACCCCTGTGACGAGGATGCGCTTGCCGTCGAGGACTCCCATGCCCACCTCCGTTCGAGCTGGCACGACGATACCCAGGGTGTGCAATCGTGTCGGGGTGATCGTCGGAGTGCTTGGGGGGACAGGACCGGCCGGGGGGGCCCTCGCCCTCCGCCTGGCCTCGGTCGGCCACCGCGTCCTGATCGGCTCCCGCTCGGCCGACCGGGCCGCCGAGGTCGCCGCCGAGCTGACCGGGCGCTGGCCTGGCAGGCAGCTCGACCTCGCCGGGGCGGCCAACGACGACGCCGCCGGCACCGCCGAGGTGGTGGTGGTGGCCACCCCCTGGGACGGGGCCGCCCCGACGGCGGGAGGCCTGGCTGGCGCCCTGGCGGGCAAGGTGGTCATCAGCATGGCCAACGCCCTGGCCAAGGTGGGCGACGAGCTGCAGGCGCTGGTCCCGCCCCGGGGTTCGATCGCCGTCGCCGTGCAGGACGCCGCTCCGCAGGCCCTGGTCGCCGCCGCCTTCCATCACGTTCCGGCCCGCGAGCTGGGACAGATCGACGCCCCCGTCGAGGGCGACGTGCTGGTCTGCTCCGACCACGCCGAGGCGACCAGGGTCACCTCGGCGATCGTCGACCAGCTGCCCGGGTTGCGGGCGATCGATGCCGGCAGCCTGTCGGCGGCCGGCGCCATCGAGGCCTTCACGGCGGTCATCCTCGGGGTCAACCGGCGCTACCGGCGCCGGTCCACCCTGCGACTGGTGGGAGTCGAGACGTGAGCATGCGCCTGTACGACACGGCCCGGGGAGAGATCGTTCCCTTCGAGCCCGGCCCGGTGGTGAGCATGTACACCTGCGGCATCACCCCCTACGACGCCGCCCATGTGGGCCATGCCGCCGCCTACCTCACCTACGACGTCCTCCAGCGCCGGCTGCGCGACCTCGGTCACGAGACCCGCTGTGTGCGCAACGTCACCGACGTCGACGACGACATCCTGCGCAAGGCCCGCGAGGTCGGCGTCCACTTCCTGGATCTGGCCGCCGAGGAGATGGCCCGATTCGACTCGACCATGAACGCCCTGCGGATCCTGCCGTGCTGGAGCGAGCCGCGGGCGACCTCGGCCATACCCGACATACTCGGGTTCATAGGCATGGTGCTCGAGTCCGGTCACGCCTACCAGGCCGGCGGCGGCGTGTATTTCGACGTGAGCTCCTTCGAGCGCTTCGGCCAGCTCTCCCACCTCGGGCGGGAGGCCATGTTGGAGCTGGCGGCCGAGCGTGGCGGCAACCCCGACGATCCCCACAAGCGGGATCCGCTCGACTTCGTGCTCTGGCAGCCTTCGGCGCCCGACGAGCCGGCCTGGGACTCCCTGTGGGGCAAGGGGCGGCCCGGCTGGCACATCGAGTGCTCGGCGCTGGCCATGCGGGAGCTCGGCACGACCATCGACCTGCATGGCGGCGGGGCCGATCTGGTCTTCCCCCACCACGAGTGCGAGGCGGCCCAGTCGGAGGCGGCCACCGGCGATCCCTTCGTGCGCCACTGGATGCACGTGGCGATGGTGCGGCTGGGGGGCGCCAAGATGTCCAAGTCCCTCGGCAACCTGGTCTTCGTCAGCGACCTGCTCAAGGAGTGGGAGCCCGACGCCGTGCGCCTGGCCGTTCTCTCGCACCACTACCGGCGCGAGTGGGAGTGGGACGACGATCTCATGCCCCAGGCGGCGGCCAGGCTGAACCGCTGGCGGGAGGCGGGGGAGGGCGACGCCGGCCTGGCCGAGGCCAGGGCCGCGCTGGACGAGGATCTCGACTGCCCGGCTGCGCTGCAGGCGCTCGACCGGGCCGCCGCCGCCGGCCACGGCGTCTCCGACGCCGCAGTCCTGCTCGGAGTCGAACTGGACCGCCCCTGGCGGATCCAGGTGCCTCATTCGCAGTCCTGAGGGCTCCGGAGCCGACCGGCACCACCGCTAACCTGCGCCGGATGCCGGCCGAAATCAGCGTGTCGCTTCCGGACGGCAGCACCAAGACGCTGCCCTCCGGTGCCACCGCCGCCGACCTCGCCCGGGCCGTCGGAGCCCGACTGGCCAAGGCGGCCGTGGCGGCCACCGTTGCGGACCAGGCGGTCGACCTGTCGACCCCGCTGAGCGACGGGGCCAGGGTGGCCATCATCACCAGCGACTCCCCCGAGGGCCGCCACGTCCTGCGCCACTCGACCGCCCACGTGATGGCCCAGGCGGTCCTCGGCCTGTGGCCGGGGGCCCGCTTCGCCATCGGGCCGCCGATCGAGGACGGCTTCTACTACGACTTCGAGCTGCCCGGCGGTGCCCGCTTCAGTCAGGACGACCTGGCCCGCATAGAGGAGCGGATGCGCGAGATAGTGGCCGAGGACCAGCCCTTCGTCCGCGAGGAGCACACCATCGGTGAGGGGCTCGAGCTCTTCTCCGGCCAGCCGTACAAGCAGGAGATCATCAGGGCGGTGGAGAGCGGGGCCGCCGAGGTGGCCGACCTGGGCGAGGCCGGGGGAGCGGGCGAGCGGCCGGTCAGCGTCTACCGCAACGGCGCCGGCTTCGCCGACCTGTGCCGGGGCCCTCACGTGCCCAGCACCGGCCGGCTGGGACACTTCCGCCTCATGCGGGTGGCCGGCGCCTACTGGCGGGGCGACGAGCACCGGCCCCAGCTGCAGCGGATCTACGGGACGGCCTGGGAGTCGGAGCAGGCCCTGGCGGAGCACCTGCGCCGCATCGAGGAGGCCGAGCGGCGCGACCACCGCCGGCTGGGGGCGGAGCTGGACCTGTTCTCCTTCCCGGACGAGATCGGCTCCGGTCTGGCGGTGTTCCACCCCAAGGGCGGGCTGGTGCGCAAGCTGATGGAGGACTACTCCCGCCAGCGCCACGAGGCCGGGGGATACGAGTTCGTCAACTCCCCCCACATCACCCGGTCGGACCTGTTCGAGACGTCGGGCCACCTCCAGTGGTTCGCCGACTCGATGTTCCCGCCCATGGAGCTCGACGAGGGTCATCGGTACTACCTCAAGCCGATGAACTGCCCCTTCCACATCCTGATCTACCGCAGCCGCCAGCGCTCCTACCGCGAGCTTCCCATGCGGCTGTTCGAGTTCGGGACCGTGTACCGCTACGAGAAGTCGGGTGTGGTGCACGGGCTGACGCGGGTGAGGGGCATGACCCAGGACGACGCCCACATCTTCTGCACCCAGGAGCAGATGCCGGGCGAGCTCCACTCGCTGCTGGTGTTCGTGCTCGACCTGTTGCGGGACTACGGGCTCGACGACTTCTACCTCGAGCTGTCCACCCGGCCGGAGGGCAAGGCCGTTGGCAGCGAGGAGGAGTGGGACACGGCGACCAGCGCCCTGCGGACCTCGGCCGAGGGCATGGGCCTCGAGCTGGTGATGGACGAGGGCGGGGGCGCCTTCTACGGGCCCAAGATCTCGGTCCAGGCCCGCGACGCCATCGGCCGCACCTGGCAGATGTCGACCATCCAGCTCGACTTTCAGCTGCCCCAGCGCTTCGGGCTCGAATACGTCGGGGCCGACAACGCCAGGCACCGGCCGGTGATGATCCACCGGGCCCTGTTCGGATCGGTGGAGCGGTTCTTCGGCGTGCTGCTCGAGCACTACGCCGGCGCCCTGCCGACGTGGCTGTCACCGGTGCAGGCCCGGGTGCTCGGCGTTCGCGACGACCACGACGCCTATGCGACCTCGGTGGTCGAGCGCCTGCGCCGGGCGGGTCTGCGGGCCGACGCCGTGCCGGCGGCGGAGCCGTTGGGCTCGCGCATCCGGCGGGCCAAGCTCGAGCGCATCCCCTACGTGCTGGTGGTCGGGGACGAGGACGTGGCCGCCGACACGGTGGGGGTCAACCGCCGGGGCGCCGAGCGACCGGAGCGGGGGGTGAAGGTCGACGCCCTGGTGGCCGAGGTGGCCGCCGACGCCGCCGCCCGGGGGCCCCGTTGAGCCTGGACCGGCTGTGGGCCGGCTGGCGCTCGGAGTACGTGACCAACGCCGCCGACGATCCGGGCTGTGTGCTCTGCCGCATCCTGTCCTCGGATGAGCCGGACGAGGAGACGTTCGTGCTGTGGCGGGGCGCCACGGTGGCGGCCCTGCTCAACGCCTTCCCCTACACCAGCGGCCACCTGATGGTGATGCCGGTCCGTCACACCGCCGATCTGGCGGACCTGAGCCCCCAGGAGTCCTCCGAGCTGTGGTCGGCGCTGACGGACTCGCTGTCCGCCATCCGCCGGGCCTATGGCCCCGACGCCCTCAACCTCGGGGCCAACCTGGGACGGGCCGCGGGGGCCGGGGTGCCCGGGCACGTGCACCTGCACGTGCTGCCGCGCTGGCAGGGCGACACCAACTTCATGACCTCGGTCGCCGAGGCCCGGGTCCTGCCCGAGGCCCTTCCGGTCAGCTGGCAGAAGCTGCGCCGGGTCTGGCCCAGCTGAGAGCGGGGAGCGGGGCCCGCTCGGGCGGGCTCACTCCGCCTTGCGGGCGACCTTGTCGTAGAGGTGCTGGGGGAGGTTGTCGTAGTGGTCGTGGCCGGTCCGGAACCGGCCCCAGCCCCCGGTGATGCTGCGCAGGTCGATGGCGTAGCGCAGCACCTCGGACGTCGGCACCAGGGCCCGGATGACCTGCTCGCCGCTCTCGAGGGTGTCGGTGCCCTGCACCCGGCCCCGGCGGGCGTTCAGGTCTCCCATGACATCGCCCTGATAGGCGGTGGGGACGCTCACCTCCAGCCACGAGATCGGCTCGAGCAGGACCGGGCCGGCCTTGGCCATGGCCTCCTTGAAGCCGAGCGAGCCCGCCATCTTGAAGCTCATCTCCGAGGAGTCGACCGGGTGGAACTTGCCGTCGAAGCAGGTCACCGTCACGTCGACCACCGGGTAGCCGTAGTGGCCCCCCTGGGCCATGGTCTCGATGATGCCCTTCTCCACCGCCGGGATGAACTGGCGGGGGATAGCGCCGCCCACGATCTGGTCGACGAAGCGGAACCCGGCCCCGCGCTCGGCCGGCTCGATGCGCAGGTTGGCCACCCCGAACTGCCCGTGACCACCGGTCTGCTTCTTGTACTTGCCCTCGGCCTCGGCGGTGCCTGTGATCGTCTCGCGGTAGGCGACCTGCACCGCCTCGGTCTCCACCTCGACGCCGAACTTGCGCTGGAGGCGTTCGGTGACGATGGCCAGATGGGTCTCCCCCATGCCGGACAGGAGCGTCTGGTGGGTCTCGTCGTCCCGTCGGACGACCAGGGCCTGGTCCTCCTCCTGCAGGCGGTGCAGGGCGGTCATCAGCTTGTCCTCGTCGCCCTTGGACTTGGGCTTGATGGCGATGGAGAGCAGGGGCTCGGGCACCTCGGGCACCGGCAGGGTCACCGGGGTGCCCTTGGGGGCCAGGGTGTCGCCGGTACCGGTGTCGGACAGCTTGGCGACGGCGCCGATGTCCCCGGCGGGGGCCTCGCTCAGGGGCAGCTGCTCCTTGCCCCGGAGGCTGAAGAGGGAGTGGAGCCGCTCGTCGGCGTGGCTGCGGGGGTTGGTCAGCACCACATCGGGGCGGACGGTCCCAGACACCACCTTGAACAGCGACACCTTGCCGACGTAGGGGTCGGCGAGGGTCTTGAACACGTAGGCGAGCGGCTCCCCGGCCGGATCGACCGCCACTTCGTGGGTCGCCCCCGCCCCCTCGACGGTCACCGGGGGCCGGTCGAGGGGGGAGGGGCCGATCTCGCACAAGAAGGTGGCGAGGCGGTCGATGCCGATGCCCTTGGTGGCCGACCCGCACACCACCGGGAACACGGTGGCCGAGGCCACCCCCTTGGCCAGGGTGTCCTCCAGCTCCTTGGGGCTGGGGACGTCGCCGTCGAGGTAGCGCTCCATGAGGTCGTCGTCGGCGACGACGATGCCTTCCACCAGGGCGTCGTGGACCTGGTGCTCGGAGTTGGCCAGGTCGTCGGGGATGGGGCCGCTGGTGGGGGAGCCGCCGTCGTAGGTGATGGCCGTGTCGGTGAGCAGGTCGATGACCCCCCGGAAGGCGGTCTCCTCGCCTATAGGCAGCTCGAGGGGGGCGATGCCGGCGCCGAAGGTGGACTGCAGGTCCTCGAGGGTCCGGTCGAAGCTGGAGCGCTCCCGATCGAGCTTGTTGACGAAGATCATCCGGGGCACCCCCCGGTCGGCGGCCATCCGCCACGCCACCTGGGTCTGGACCTCGACGCCCTCCACCGCGCTGACCACGAACACGGCCAACTCGGCCACCGACAGGGCGGCAGCGACGTCGCCGACGAAATCGGCGTACCCGGGGCAGTCGATCAGGTTGATCTTGTGGCCCTGGTACTCGAAGGGGGCGAGGGCCAGGGAGAGGGACAGGTGGCGCTTGACCTCCTCGGGGTCGAAGTCGGTCGTGGTGGAGCCGTCCTCCACCCGCCCCTGTCTGGTGATCGCCCCGGCGCAGAACAGCAGCGCCTCGGCCAGGGTGGTCTTGCCCGCCCCGCCGTGACCCACCAGGGCCACGTTGCGGATCCTGGCCGAGGGGAAGCTCTGCACCGGCTACACCTCACTTCTGGTCCGGGGGACCACTAGTAGAGGCCTCTGATCGGGCCCTGGGTCCCGCCAGACTACCGAGCGGCAGTGATAGCTTGAAGGGCTGGACCTACGCCCTGACCAGGAGCTTCCATGTTCGATGGTCGCTGGAGGGCCGGCGTCGACCGAAGGACCGGACCGCTCGGTAGCGCCCTCCACCGAACCGGCATAACCGCCGATCAGCTCACCGCCGCCGGCATCGTGCTGGCGGCCGGGGCCGCGGCGGTCATCGCCTCCGGGCACCTCGCCATCGGGGTGGCCGTGCTGGTGGCCGCCGCCCTGCCCGACCTGCTCGACGGGCCCCTGGCCAAGGCGGCGGGCACCGCCTCCCGCCGGGGGGCCTTCTTCGACTCCGTCAGTGACCGGGTCACCGACGCCCTGCTGCTCGGGGGGGTTGCCTGGTACCTGGCCTCCAGCCGGGGGGCCCACGCCGCCCTGCTCCCGTTCGCCGTCCTCGGTGCCTCCAACCTGGTCTCCTACGTGCGGGCCAAGGCCGAGTCGCTGGGCTTCGACGCCCGCGGGGGCCTGATGGAGCGGGCCGAGCGGATCGTGGTGCTGGCCCTGGGCCTGCTGGTGCCGATCCTGCTCCTACCGGCCCTGTGGCTGATCCTCGGTCTGAGCCTGGTCACCGCCCTCCAGCGCTTCGTCAAGGTGATCCGCCAGTCGGACAGCTCGGCCCGCTCGGTGGCCCTGGCCTCCCGCTGGACGGTCGCCGCCATGGAGGCCCGCTGGAAGGCCCGTCGCCAGGCAGCGGCCGAGCTGCGCCCCAACCGGCGCTTCCGGACCCGGCGCCGGACCGGCTCCCGCCATCACGCCCGCACCCGGCCGTAGTCGGGGCCGGCGTTGAGCCTGGCGCCGGGGCGCCCGGCCCGGCCCGAGCGCGACCAGGACCGCCTGGCGTTCTACGTGTATCGCGCCCTGTTCGAGGTCGGCCGGCGGCTGCCCTACCCGGTGGCCACCGGCCTGGCCCAGGTCGCCGGCGTGGTCTGCGCCAGCACCATGGTCGAGCGCCGCCGCCTCATTGCCCGCCATCTCGACCGGGTGGCGGGGCGGGCCCTGTCCGCCACCGCCCAGCGCCGCCAGGTCCGTCAGGCCTTCGCCTCCTACGCCCGGTACTGGCTGGACTCGACCCGGGCCACCGCCGACAGCCGCCAGGAGATCCTGAGCCGGGTGTCCTGTGACGGGCTCGAGCACCTCGATGCCGCCGTGGCCGCCGGCCGAGGGGTGATCATCGCCCTGCCCCACCTCGGCAGCTGGGACGTCGGGGGCGCCTGGCTCGCCCTCCGCCATCCCGTCACCGTCGTGGTCGAGCCGGTGCGGCCCCAGCGCCTGTTCGAGTGGATGGTCGAGAAGCGCAAGGGGCTGGGGATGGAGGTGGTCCCGCTGGGTCCGGCAGCGGCGACGGCGGTCGGCCGGGCCCTGAGGCAGGGTCGGGTGGTGGCCCTGGTGAGCGACCGCGACCTGAGCGGCACGGGGGTAGAGGTCGAGTTCTTCGGCGAGCGCACCCAGCTGCCCGGCGGGCCGGCCACCCTCGCCCTGCGCTCGGGTGCCCCTCTGCTGCCGGCGGCGGTGTACATCCATCCTGACGGCACCACCCGGGGGGTGGTCCGTCCGCCCATGGAGATCAAGCGACAGGCCTCGCTGCGCGAGGACGTGGTGCGGGTGACCCAGGCCATCGCCCACGAGCTGGAGGCGCTCATCCGCCTGGCCCCGGAGCAGTGGCACCTGTTCCAGCCCAACTGGCCCAGCGACCCCGGATACAGGCCTTGACCGCGCCGCCCGCCACCGGGGCGGACCTGACCTCCTGGCGAGTGGACATATCCGATCCCGAGCTCGATCCCCGCTGGGCGGCGAACTACGACCAGGAGAACCGGTGGGACCAGGACGATGAGTTCTACCTGGCCCTGGCCGCCGAGCGACCGGGCTGCCGGGTCGTGGACCTAGGTTGCGGCACCGGGCGGTTGACCATCGCCCTGGCCACCGCCGGACACCCGGTGGTGGGGGTGGATCCCAATCCGGCCTTCCTGGCCATCGCCGCCGGCAAGGGCGGTTCAGAGCGGGTCGCCTGGGTGCGGGGCACGTCGCGGGACCTCCCATCGGGGGCTTTCGACCTCGCTCTCATGACCTCCCACGTCGCCCAGGTGTTCATCACCGACTGGGAGTGGGTGGAGGTGTTGGGCGACATGAGGCGCGCTCTGGCGCCGGGCGGCGTATTGGCCTTCGAGAGCCGGCATCCGGCCTATCGGGCCTGGGAGCGATGGGCGGACGCCTGGGACGGGGTCCGTCGAGAGGTGCTGGCCGACGGGACGGTGGTGGACATGTACACGACCACGACCTTCGTCGACGACGTCTTCACCGCCGACAGCGCCTCGGTGCTCTCCGACGGCACCGAGGACCACCGGCCCGTCGAGCAGGCACTGGCTCCGGGCACGACCTGGAGCCGGGCTCGGTGGTCGTACCGGTTCCGTTCACCGGAGCTCATCCGCCGGAGCCTGGAAGAGGCCGGCTTCCGGGTCGAGCGGATGCTCGGGGGATGGCAGGGCGAGCCGCTCGGCCAGGGAGACGAGATCGTCGTCGTGGCGTCTCGCTGATACGGCGGAGGGTGATCTCACCCGGTCAACGAGTCCGGTGCGGTAGTAGCTTCGGCCCGATGGGGGTCGACCACATCGGCCTCGGCGTGCCCGACGTGGAAGCGGCCAGGAAGTACTACGACGAGTTCATGCCCCTCGTCGGCTTCGTCCGAGCCTGGGAGACCGGGTACCGGGCCATCGACTGGTACGGGGCGCAGATCTTCCTCTATCCGGCCAGGAGCCCGGCGACTACTCACGCCACCGGACCGGGCTGCAGCACATCTCGTTCCA
Source organism: Acidimicrobiales bacterium (assembly GCA_035653595.1). Classification (GTDB taxonomy): domain Bacteria; phylum Actinomycetota; class Acidimicrobiia; order Acidimicrobiales; family JAJPHE01; genus DASRBO01. The sequence continues at coordinate 42,311 of DASRBO010000096.1, forward strand.
TGTGGCCACCCGGGCGGACGTACACCGCGTCCATGACTGGGCCAAGGAGCGGGGACACCAGATCCTCCACGAGCCGAAGCTGTTCCCTGACTACCACGACCGCTTCTACGCCACGTTCTTCCTCGACATGCACGGCTTCATGCTCGAAGCGGTCAGCTATGAAGAGGTTGACTGACCCGGCGTTGTTCTTCTCAACGCGGTCCTGAGCGCGCTCAGTGTTGCTGCGGTCGTGGCTTCGGCCGCGACAGCGGGGCGCCCGTCAGGCGATCCCCCGCCCCGGCCACCTAACGTGGCGTCATGCCACTGCAGGGGGAATACGAACCGAGCCCGGCCCAATGGGTCCGTAACCAGGTCCGTGACTACGAGGCCTCCGGAGGACGGGAGGCCAACACGCTCCTGGACACCGGGTTGCCCGTCATCATCGTCACCTCCGTGGGCGTCAGGAGCGGCAAGCTCCGCAAGACGCCGCTGATGCGGGTGGAGCGGGGCGGGGAGTACGCGCTGGTGGCGTCTCAGGGCGGCGCCCCCACCCATCCCCGCTGGTACTACAACCTCAAGTCGAACCCCGAAGCGGTCTGCATCCAGGACGGCCCGGAACCGAAGGACTACACCGTGCGTGAGCTGGACGGACCGGAGCGGGATGACTGGTGGGCACTTGCCGTCGCCGCCTACCCGCCGTATGCCGACTACCAGAAGCGGACCAACCGGCGG
>DASRBO010000097.1:0-27363 GCA_035653595.1 Acidimicrobiales bacterium
ACCTACATCTTCCCCCCCGCCCCCAGCCGGCGCCTGATCGTCGACATGGTCGCCTACACGGTGCGCCACGTCCCCCGGTGGAACCCCATCAACGTCTGCAGCTACCACCTCCAGGAGGCGGGGGCGACCCCCACCCAGGAGCTGGCCTACGCCCTGGCCAACGCCATCAGCGTGCTGGACGCCGTGCGGGAGTCGGGCCAGGTGGGCGAGGACGAGCTGGCCCGGGTGGTCGGTCGGATCAGCTTCTTCTGCAACGCGGGCATCCGCTTCGTGGAGGAGACCTGCAAGATGCGGGCCTTCACCGCCATGTGGGACCGGATCTGCGCCGAGCGCTACGGGGTGACCGACCCCAAGCTGCGCCGCTTCCGCTACGGGGTCCAGGTCAACTCGCTGGGCCTGACCGAGCAGCAGCCGGAGAACAACGTCCAGCGCATCGTGCTCGAGACCCTGGGGGTGACCCTGTCCAGGGACGCCCGGGCCCGGGCCATCCAGCTGCCGGCGTGGAACGAGGCCCTGGGCCTGCCCCGGCCGTGGGACCAGCAGTGGTCCCTGCGCATCCAGCAGGTGCTGGCGCTCGAGACCGACCTGCTCGAATACGAGGACCTCTTCGCCGGCTCCCACGTGGTAGAGGCCAAGACCAACCAGCTCATCGAGTCGGCCCAGGCCGAGCTGGACGAGGTGCTGGCCCTGGGCGGCGCCTTCGAGGCCGTCGACGAGCTCAAGGCCAGGCTGGTCCGCTCCCAGGCCGAGCGGGTCAGGCGCATCGAGTCGGGCGAGCTCAAGGTGGTGGGGGTCAACTGCTTCACCGAGGGGGCGCCGTCCCCCCTGGCCGGCGAGGAGAACTTCCTCAAGGTGGACGCCTCGGTGGAGGCCGACATGCGGGCCGACGTGGCCGCCTGGCGCCGCCAGCGCGACGCCGGCGCCGTCACCCGGGCCCTCGACGAGCTGCGCCGGGCGGCCGAGGGCGGGGACAACATGATGCCCCCGACCATCGCCCTGGCCCGGGCGGGGGGGACCACCGGGGAGTGGGCCGGGGCCCTGCGGGAGGTGTTCGGCGAGTACCGGGCCCCGACCGGGGTGGGCGGGGCGGTGGGCGCCGGCGAGCGCCGGGGCGAGATCGCCGAGGTGGCGGCCCAGGTCCGCACCATGCCCGGGGGCCCACCCAGGCTGCTGGTGGCCAAGCCCGGCCTCGACGGGCACTCCAACGGGGCCGAGCAGATCGCCGTGGCCGCCCGCGACGCCGGCTTCGAGGTCGTCTACCAGGGCATCCGCCTCACCCCCGAGCAGATCGCCGCCGCTGCCCGCGACGAGGACGTCGACCTGGTCGGCATCTCGATCCTGTCCGGCAGCCACCTCGAGCTGGTGCCCGAGGTCATGCGGCTGCTGGCCGAGGCCGGGGTGGACGCCCCGGTGGTGGTGGGGGGGATCATCCCCGAGGCCGACCAGCCCAAGCTGGCCGAGCTGGGGGTGGCCGCCGTGTACACCCCCAAGGACTTCCGCCTGGGCCAGATCGTGGCCGACATGGCCGCCCTGGTCCGCTCCCGCCGCCCCGCCGCCTGACCGGCGGGCCACCGCCCGAGCCGGTGGGCCGGCGCGTCCCCCTTCGGGGTGGTGCCGGCCGGGCCCGTCCGGCCCACCGCCACCGCCCGGGTTGCTGACCCCGCCCGGGTAGCCCGGCCGGTCCGGCTAGGCCGAACCGGGGCGGGCATCGTCACATTCCCAGTCCGAGCCAGGCCGCGGGCGACTTCCACAGACGGTGCTTTCCCCAGCTTCGTCCACAGGCTTGGGATAACTGGGTAAAAGGCCAGGAGCGATTGGTGCCCCCGCCTGCTCAGAGCAGTTTAACCGCTCTAAATAGGACTAAGACCCGCTAACACTACAGACCGTCCAGTATCCAGGCGGCCACGGGCGGTGGCTGTCCGGAGGGTTTTCCCCAGCCGGAGGGGTGACTAGTGCCGGCGGGGCAGGGGGCGGTCGAAGGGGATCGGGAAGCAGCGGTCGGCCGGCGAGGCGCCGAAGGCATAGGCGGTGTAGTGGCCGTGGTAGAGGGCGCGGGTGCGCTCGCTCCACTCCAGGGCCTCGGGGGCGTCCAGCCGGCGCAGGATCTGCACCGCCCCACCCTCGTGGATGCGGTACTCGGCCCAGCACCCGGGGAACTCCTTGACGCTGGCCACCTCCACCCACGGGAAGGCCCCGGTCGGCCCGAATTGGCGCACCCGGTTGCGGTGGGTGTGGCCGGCGAAGTAGCCGGCCAGCCGGGGCCGGCGGGCCACCACCGCCACCAGGGCCTCGGAGTCCTCGGGGTTGATCCCGTAGTAGGTGGGCGAGCGGTTGGAGTAGCCCGGATCCCAGGCGTGGTGGTGGCCCAGCACAAGCACCGGCCGGTCGGCCCTGGCCCCCAGCTCGTCCAGCCACTCGATCTGCTCGGGGGACACCCGCCCGGTGGGCCAGCCGGCGATGGTGGTGTCGAGCAGGGCCAGGATGACCCCGTCGAGGACCACCTCGAACGGCGGCCGGCGCCCGAAGGGGCCGGGGCCGAACTCGACCGGGCCGCCGGCCACGTCGTGGTTGCCCGGTATGGCGTGCAGCCGGTCCCCGAAGGCCCGGTAGCAGGCCTCGAAGGCGTCGAGGTCGGCCCGGGCGCCGGCGTCGGTGAGGTCGCCCTTGGCGACCACCGCCCCCAACAGCCCGGTGGGCAGGCACCGGTCCAGGGCGGCTATGTCGGCGGCGGCGGCCCCGTTCATGGTGAGGGGGTAGGGGGCCTCGCCCGGCCCCGACGAAAGCACCGGCCCAACGTCGGAGCCTTCGATGTGGCCGGCCCTGGTCTCGCCGAAGTGGAGGTCGTTGAGGGTGGCCACCACCGCCAGCAGCTCACCCGGGGGCCGGGGCAGGGTGCGCACGGTCAGGCCCATGAGCCGGTGCTCGGTGTCGGGGGCCAGGTCGGCGAAGCGGTGGGCCTCCGCCGGTCTCCACCCCCCCGATCCGTCCGGTCCGGCCGGGGTGTGGATGACCACCTCGTCGTAGCCGACGGTGGTGACCTCGGGCCCGGCGGGGCCGGGGGCCTCCGACGGCGGCCCCACCAGGCCCGGATCGGGCCCGGGGCTCATGGGCCCGGGCGCTCGGTCCGGTGCCCGCCGGCGCCCGGAATCACCACCGCCACGGCCGGTCCCGCCTGGCCACCAGGGGCTTGGCCCACCACCGCCCCGACAGCCGCCAGTGGTCGGCGGCCGAGCCGGCCTCATCGGCCACCACGACCACCGGGCGGGGCCAGACCGCCTCGACGGCGGCGGCGATGGCGGCGGCCACCTCCGGGGGGGCGGCCAGCGGCTGGCGGCGCTCGGGCCCGGGGGCCCCGTCGGGGGCGGCGGCGGTCACAGGGGCACGTTGCCGTGCTTGCGGCGGGGTAGCTCCTCCCGCTTGGACCGCAGGATCTCGAGGCTGCGGACCAGCACCGCCCTGGTGTCGGCCGGGTCGATGACGTCGTCGACATAGCCCCGCTCGGCGGCCACGTAGGGGTTGGCGTAGCGCTCGATGTAGTCCTCGACCAGCTCGTTGCGCCTGGCGATGGGGTCTGGCGCCTCGGCCAGCTCGCGGCGGTAGACGATCTCGACCGCCCCCTGGGGGCCCATCACCGCCAGCTCGGCCGACGGCCAGGCGTAGGCCAGGTCGGCCCCGATGGACTTGGAGTTCATGACCACGTAGGCCCCGCCGTAGGCCTTGCGGGTGATGATCTGCACCCGGGGCACGGTGGACTCGCAGTAGGCGTAGAGGAGCTTGGCCCCGTGGCGGATGATGCCCCCGTACTCCTGGTCGGTGCCGGGCATGAAGCCGGGGACGTCGACGAAGGTGACCAGGGGGATGTTGAAGGCGTCGCAGGTGCGCACGAAGCGGGCGCCCTTCTCGGAGCTGTCGATGTCGAGGACGCCGGCGAGGACCTGGGGCTGGTTGCCGACGATGCCGACCACCCGGCCGTCGATGCGGGCGAAACCGCAGGTCAGGTTCATGGCCCAGTGGGGGAAGTACTCGAAGTAGTCGCCGTCGTCGACCACGGCGGCGATGATCTTCTTCATGTCGTAGGGCTGGTTGGGGCTGGCCGGCATCAGGTCGGACAGCTCGGGGGTCCGGCGCTGGGGGTCGTCCGAGGTGGGGACGGGCGGGGGCTCCTCGAGGTTGTTGGACGGGAGGAACGACAGGAGGTAGCGGACCTCGTCGAGGCACTCCTTCTCGTCGCCGGCCACGAAGGTGGCCACCCCCGACTTGGTTGAGTGGCTGACCGCCCCGCCCAGCTGCTCGAGGCTGACGTCCTCGCCGGTCACCGTCTTCACCACGTCGGGGCCGGTGATGAACATGTGGCTGGTCTCGCGCACCATGAAGATGAAGTCGGTCATGGCCGGGCTGTAGACGGCACCGCCGGCGCACGGTCCCAGGATCACGCTGATCTGGGGGATCACCCCCGAGGACAGGACGTTGCGGTGGAAGATCCCGCCGTAGGAGGCGAGGGACACCACCCCCTCCTGGATGCGGGCCCCGGCCCCGTCGTTGAGGCCGATCATCGGCACGCCCACCGACTGGGCCAGGTCCATGACCTTGTGGATCTTCTCGGCGAAGACCTCGCCCAGGGCGCCGCCGAAGACGGTGAAGTCCTGGCTGAAGATGCAGACCTTGCGCCCGTCGATGGTCCCGAAGCCGGTGATCACCCCGTCGGTGTAGGGACGGTTGTCCTCCAGCCCCATTCCGTGGGCCCGGTGGCGGGCCAGCATGTCGAGCTCCTGGAAGGAGCCCTCGTCGAGGAGGTAGTCGATCCGCTCGCGGGCGGTCATCTTGCCCCTGGCGTGCTGGGCCTTGACGTGGCGCTCCGAGCCGGCGTGGAGGGCGGCCTCCTTGCGGGCCTTGAGCTCGGCCAGCCGCTCGGACATGGGGTGGTCGGACATGGCCGGCAGCCTACGGCCGCCGGCCGGGGCCGAGCCCGGCCGCGGCCCCGCTCACGCCCGGCTCTCCGCCAGCCGCTGCGCCCGGGGGACCAGCGCCTCGGCCCCCACCTCGGCGCACACGGCGGCGAAGTCCGCCGTGGGGGCCCGCCAGGCCAGATCGCCCACCGAGGCCAGCAGGCTGCGGTCCACCACCAGGGTCGCCAGCCGCTTGAACAGCTCGGCCGCCGGCCGGGTGGCGGAGAGGTTGGCCGCCAGCTTGGCCCGTCCCCGCAGGCCGGCCAGGGCCTGGTCCCAGCGGGCCCCGTCGTCGGGGATCTCCTCGAGGTGGGCATAGACGCCCAGCACGGCCGAGGCCGACTTGGCCCCCCAGCCCGGTATGCCGGGGAAGCCGTCGGCGCTGTCGCCCACCAGGGCCAGCCAGTCGGCGATCGACTCCGGGCCGATGCCGTATTTGGCCCGGAGGGCGTCCTCGTCCACCACCGCGGCGCTGCGGCGGTCCAGCTGCACCACCCTGGTGCCCGACACGCACTGGCCCAGGTCCTTGTCGGGGGTGCAGATCAGCACCTGGGCGACCGAGGGGTCCTCGGCGGCGACGGCGGAGGCGGAGGCGAGGGCGTCGTCGGCCTCCAGCTCGACCATGGCCCACACCTTGACCCCCAGGGCCTCCACCGCCCGCTCGAGCAGCGGGAACTGGGCGCTCAGCTCCTCGGGCACCCCGGCGCCGGTCTTGTAGCCGGCCCACAGCTGGTTGCGGAACGACTCGATCACGTGGTCGGAGGCCACCCCCAGGTGGGTGGCGCCGTCCTCCAGCATCCCGATCAGGCTGGACAGCACGCCGCGGGTGGCCGCCCGGGGCGACGGGACGGGGGCGGGGGCGCCGGCGTCAGCCCCCCTCCTGGCCGCCAGCTGGCCGAAGTGGTGGCGGAACAGCTCGTAGGTCCCGTCGATCAGGTGGACCCGGACGCCACCGGGGTCGGGCGGAGGGGTGGCGGCCACGGGGCGAGGATGGCACAGCCACCCCGGGCGCCGCGCCGGGCGCCGCCGACGGCTGCCCCCTTGGCCGGCTATCCGGACGCTGTGTCCGTAATTGGATGATTTCGCCCGCCGAGGGAGGGTTTCGGAATCGGCCCGTCGTACCTATAGCTAGAGGTTTCAAATCTCTGTTTACAGCCGAGGTTCGAATCCAGAAATAACTAGTCATTCGGCGTCATGGCGGGGGCGGGTGGTCGTCCAGTCCCCGAGCGCGCAGCACCAACACCCGAGCTCCACCGACCGAAAGGGCCAGCAAAAACAAGATGAGGACCAAGACAATCGTGGCGGCGGCATGCGGGGCGGTCCTGGGGGTGGCCACCCCCTTGGCAGCGTGGGCCTCGTCCGCTCCCCCCGGATCCGCCTCGGGCAGCGTGCTCACCGTGGGCGACCCGTCCAACCCCCTGCTTCAGGTCTCCACCACCTCGGCCAGCGCCTCGGGCTCGGGGGCCAGCTCCCACGCCACCGTGGCCAAGGTCGTCCTGGGGGGCAAGACCCTGGTCGACATCGGCGACGGCAGCAGCACCGCCCCGCCCAACGACAAGCCCAAGTCAGGCAACCTGTTCGACACCGCCACCGTCACCAACCCGGTCCTGGGCTCCAACCCGGTCGACGTGGTGCTGGCGCCGTGGTCGGCCAGCAGCACCACCGACGGGACCAGCAGCTCCTCCGAGGGCCACACCGACCTGGCCACGGCCAACGTGGGCGGGGCCAGCGGCATCACCGTGTACGTGGGTGACTCGGACTCCAAGGCCAGCTACGACGGCACCGCCAACGGCGGGGGCGGCGCCAGCAAGGGCTGCACCACCACCGACGGGGCCATGGTCGACTCGGGCAGCTCCCAGGTCCTCGACGTGGCCCACGCCGATGCCTGCTCCAACGGGACCGGCAGCGCCTACGTCCTGTCCCTCGCGGGCTCGCCGATCCTGACCGACCAGCAGCCTGGCGACGTGTGCAAGAACTTCGACATCCCGTCCATCCTGGGCCTCGACTGCCTCCAGGTCTCCGGGGGCAACGGGTCGGAGCTGGCCCAGGTGGCCAACCTGAACCCGCTGCCTGGCTCCGGCTACTCGAACGGGCCCCTGCCCGTCGGCGCCTTCACCGCCGGGGCCAAGGGCAATCCCAACGCCGTGGCCACCTCGGCCGCCGCCAGCACCCCGGCCCCCTCCCCGGCCCCGGCCCCTGCCCCGGCCGCTCCCGGCCCGGCCACCCCGGCCTCGGGCTCCCTACCCTTCACCGGGGCTCCGCTGGAGTTCCTGGCCGCCGCCGCCCTGGCCCTGGCCGCCCTGGGCTACTCGGTGGTGCGGCTGGGCCTGGTGGCCCTGCGGTAGCCCCAGCCCGGTCTGCGGACCCCCCGGCCGGCCCGGCTCCCCGCCGCGGCCGGCCGGTCCGCGTCCGGCCCTACTGGTCCAGCAGGCTGGCCGGCAGGTCGACCATGCGGGAGCGCAGGAACTCCCCCAGGCTCTTGGCCTGGGGGTCGGGGCGCACCGAGGACGCCACCCCCTCGCCGAGGATGCCCTTGACCACGAAGTTCACCGCCCGGATGTTGGGCAGCTCGTAGCGGGCGATGTCGAGCCCGGCCGCCTCAGGCACCAGCCGGCGGAAGGCCTCGACGTCGAGGTTGGCGGCCAGCCAGGCGTACGCCGGATCGGTGCGGGCCCACAGCCCGACATTGGCGCTGCCGCCCTTGTCCCCCGAGCGGGCCCCGTACACCGCCCCCAGGGGGACGGCCCGGCTCGGGCCGTCCGGGACGGGCTCGGTCGCCGCCGCCACCGGAGCCACCGCCACCTCGCCGGCCGGCTCGGGCGGGGTGGGCTCGACCGCCAGCCTGCGCCCGTCGGCCGCCACCACCACCTGGTCGACGACATCGGCGGGCACCAGCGCCGGCCAATACACCCCGTAGGACGACTCCGAGGACGGGCCCCCGGCGACGTAGAAGCCGGGGTAGTTGGCCAGGGCCAGCTCGACCGCCGCCCCCGAGAAGGCCCGGCCCACCCTGGTCGGGTCGGGGTCCTTCACCACCACCCGCAGCTGGGCCGTGGCCTCCTCGTTGCGCTCGGCGTCGGGGCGGTCGGTGCGGACCAGGCGCACGTCCACCTCGGCGAAGCGGTCCTCGCCCCCCAGCAGCTCGAACAGCGAACGGCGGGCCAGGTCGGCCTTGGCCTCGATGTCGAGCCCGGTGAGCATGAAGGTCATCGAGTTGCGGAACCCGCCCACGTAGTTGATGCAGACCTTGGCCTCGGCCGGGGCCGGCTCCCCCTTGACCCCGGACACCAGCACCCGGTCCGGTCCCTCCTGGCTCAGCCTGATGGTGTCGAAGCGGGCGACCACGTCGGGGTTGGCGTAACGGGTCCCGCCGATCTCGTAGAGCAGCTGGGCCGTCACCGTCCCCACCGACACCGCCCCCCCGGTACCGGGGTGCTTGGTGATGACCGCCGAGCCGTCGGCCCGCACCTCGGCCAGTGGAAAACCGGGCCTGGTGAGGTCGGGGATTTCGGTGAAGAAGGCGTAGTTGCCCCCGGTGGCCTGGGCCCCGCACTCGAGGATGTGCCCGGTGACCACCGCCCCGGCCAGGGCGTCCCAGTCCCGCCGCCCCCAGCCGAAGTGGTGGGCGGCCGGTCCCACCACCAGCGAGGCGTCGGTCACCCGGGGACACACCACCACGTCGGCCCCGCTCGACAGCGCCTCGACGATGCCCCATGCGCCCAGATAGGCGTTCGCCGTCACCGGCTTGGCCGGCGCCTCCGACAGGGGCCGGCCGGTGTCCATGTGCTCGAGGCGGTGCCCGGCCCCCTGCAGCTCCTCCAGCCGGCCCAGCAGGTCGTCGCCCTCGATGTGGGCCACCCGCACCGCCAGGCCCAGCCGTTGGGACAGCTCCCGCAGCTTGTCGGCCAGGCCCGAGGGATTGAGCCCCCCGGCGTTGGTCACCACCTTGATCCCCCGGTCCACGCAGGTGCCGAGCACCTCCTCCATCTGGCGCAGGAAGGTGGTGGCGTAGCCGGTGCCCTGGTCGCGCTGGGAGGACTTCCACAGGATGAGCATCGTCAGCTCGGCCAGGTAGTCCCCGGTCAGGTAGTCGATCGGGCCGCCCTCGACCATCTCGCGGGCAGCCGACAGGCGGTCGCCGTAGAAGCCGGAGCAGTTGGCGATGCGCACGACGTCACTGGAGACCCGGTCGCTGGGCACGGCGGCGATGGTACGACCGCACGACACGGCGCGGGCCGCCGGCGCCGGCCGGCTCTTCTGCCGGCCGGGCCGCCGGCGGTGCTACTCCTGGACCAGCTCGATGAGGGTGCCGAAGGCGCCCTTGGGGTGCACGAAGGCCACGGTGGTGCCCCGGCTGCCCGGCCGGGGGGCCTGGTCGATCACCTGGCCCCCCGAGTCCTTGACCGCCTGCAGGGCCTCGCCGCAGTCCGCCACCCGGTAGCCGACGTGGTGGATGCCCTCGCCCTTGCGCTCCAGGTACTTGGCCACCGGGGACTCCGCCGTGGTGGGGGTGAGCAGCTGGATGTAGGAGTCGGCCACCTTGATCAGCGCCTCCTCCACCCCGTCGGAGTCGATGCGCTCGCGGTGGGCGACGGTGGCCCCGAAGGTGTCGGAGTAGTAGGCGATGGCCGCCTCCAGGTCGGCCACGGCGATGGCCACGTGGTCGATCTCCGTCAGGAGCCCCGAACCGCCCCCGGTGGCGTGGTCGCCGGCGGTGCTCATGCCCCGTGGCGGCGGAACAGGGTGATCTTGTCCTCGCCCACCTTGGCCCGGAACTCGGGGTCGTCTATGCCCATGCCCTCGCGGGGGGCCAGGCACAGCACCCCGAGCTTGCCCTCGTGCAGGTTCTTGTGGATCTGGAACGCCGCCTCGCCCGTGTCGGTGAGCGGGTAGACCGCCGACAGGATGGGCTGGATCTTGCCCAGGGAGATGAGCCGGTTGGCGTCCCAGGCCTCGTTGTAGTTGGCGAAGTGGCTCGCCTTGATGGTCTTGAGCCGCATCCACAGGTGGCGGTTGTCGTACTCGATCATGTAGCCGGTGGTGGCGGCGCAGGTCACCACCGTTCCGCCCCGGGCGCACACGAACACCGAGGCACCCATGGTCTGGCGGCCCGGGTGCTCGAAGACGATGTTGGGATCCTCGCCCACCAGGGCCCGGATGTCCTTGCCGAACCGGCGCCACTCGGTCTCGTCCTGGGTGTGCTCGTCGGACCAGAACCGGTAGTTGCCCGCCCTGCGGTCGATGACCGCCTCGCAGCCCATCTCCTCCAGCAGCTTCACCTTGTCCGCCGACGACACCACCCCGACCGGAATGCCGCCCCCGTTGAGCACGTACTGCACGGCGTAGCCGCCCAGGCCGCCGGTGGCGCCCCAGATGAGGACGACGTCGCCCTGCTTCATGCAGGCCCCGTTGGGGCTGACCAGCATCCGGTAGGACGTCGAGTTGGTGAGGGCGTTGCAGGCCGCCTCCTCCCAGCTGAGGTGGGCGGGCTTGGGCATCAGCTGGTTCGCCTTGACCACCGTCAGGTCGGCCAGGCCGCCGAAGTTGGTCTCGAAGCCCCAGATGCGCTGGTTCGCGGCCAGCATGGAGTCGTCGTGGGCGGTGGGATCCTGGTCGTCGACGTAGTTGCAGTGGATGGTGACCTTGTCGCCCGGCTTCCAGTTGCGCACGGCCGAGCCGACCCTGACCACCACCCCCGAGGCGTCGGAGCCGACCACGTGGTAGGGCAGGTCGTGGCGGGCGCCCCAGCGCGACTCCTTGCCCAGGCGGGCCAGGAACCCGAAGGTGGGGAGGGGCTCGAAGATCGAGGTCCACACCGTGTTGAAGTTGATGGCGGCGGCCATGACCGCCACGTAGGCCTCGTCGGGGGCCAGCTCGGGGACCGCCACCTCCTCGATCCGCAGCGACTTTCGGGGGTCCTTGTCGGCGGAGTCGACCCCCTCGAACATGCCCGCGTCCTCCTTGCGGACGAGAGCGGCCCGGTACGACTCAGGCAGGGGCAGGTTGGCGATCTCCTCACCCGGCGCCCCAGCCTCGATGGCTTCCAGGAAGGCTTGCACGGCAGCGACGCTACCGCCGGCGGGCCCGGCCCCTCCAAAGGGCGGCCTCGCCGGCCGGAACCGGTCGGCCGTAGACTGGCCCGCCCGTAGAACAGGTGGAGGTCAGTCAATGCCCGGATCGGTAATCCTCGCCGGAGCCCGCACGCCCATCGGCAAGCTGTCGGGGGCCCTGGCCGACTTCGCCGCCGCCGACCTGGGCGGCTTCGCCATCGCCGCCGCTCTCGAGCGGGCCGGGGTGAGCCCGGAACAGGTCCAGTACGTGTTCATGGGCCAGGTCCTGCAGGCCGGGGCGGGCCAGATCACCGCCAGGCAGGCGGGGGTCAAGGCCGGCATCCCCATGACCGTGCCCGCCACCACCGTGAACAAGGTCTGCCTGTCGGGGCTCAACTCCATCTACCTGGCCGACCAGATGATCGCCGCCGGCGACGCCGACATCGTGGTGGCCGGCGGTATGGAGTCCATGACCCGGGCGCCCTACCTGCTGCCCGAGGCCCGCGCCGGCTACCGCATGGGCGACTCCAAGATCGTGGACTCCATGATGTTCGACGGACTGTTCTGCGCCTTCGACGTGTGCGCCATGGGCGCAGGCACCGAGCGCTACAGCCGGGCGGCGGAGATCTCCCGCCCCCGTCAGGACGCCCTGGCCGCCGGCTCCCACGAGAGGGCCTCCGCCGCCCAGAAGGAGGGCAAGCTGGCCGAGGAGATCGTGCCCGTCTCCGTGCCCCAGCGCCGGGGCGACCCGGTGGTCGTCGACACCGACGAGGGCGTGCGCCCGGGCACCACCGTCGAGAGCCTGTCCCAGCTGCGCCCCGCCTTCGAGGCGGACGGGACCATCACCGCCGGCAACGCCAGCCAGATCTCCGACGGCGGGGCGGCGGTCATCGTGGCCTCGCGGGCCGCTGCCGAGCGGATCGGCACCACCCCGCTCGGGGAGGTCGTCTCCTACGGCCAGGTGGCCGGGCCCGATCCCTCCCTCCTGACCCAGCCGTCCCGCGCCTCGCGCCAGGCGCTGGAGAAGGCCGGCCTGGGCGTCTCCGACGTCGACCTGTTCGAGTTCAACGAGGCCTTCGCCGCCGTCGGCATCGCCTCGATGGACGACCTCGGCATCACCGAGGACATCGTCAACGTCAACGGCGGGGCCATCTCGCTCGGCCACCCGATCGGCATGTCGGGCACCCGCCTGGCCCTCACCCTGCTGCTCGAGCTCAAGCGCCGGGGCGGGGGCACCGGCGTCGCCGCCCTGTGCGGCGGGGGCGGCCAGGGCGACGCCATCGTCCTGCGCAGCCTGGCCTGAGCCCCACCTCGCCGATCGCCTGAGACCCCCCGGCCGGCGGCCGGGGCGGAGTCAGGCCTCGACGTCGCGCCGGCCCTCGATGGCCCGGCCCAGGGTCAGCTCGTCGGCGTACTCGAGGTCGCCGCCCACCGGCAGGCCGCTGGCGATCCGGGTCACCCGCACCCCGAGGGGGCGGAGCAGGCGGGCCAGGTACATGGCGGTCGCCTCCCCCTCGAGGTTGGGGTTGGTGCAGAGGATGATCTCCTTGACCTCCTCCGCCTCCAGCCGCCCCAGCAGCTCCTTGACCCGGAGCTGCTCGGGCCCGATGCCCTCGATGGGGCTGATGGCCCCCTGCAGCACGTGGTAGCGGCCGCGGTACTCCCCGGTCTTCTCCACCGCCACGATGTCGCGGGGCTCCTCCACCACGCACAGGACCGAGGCGTCGCGGCGGTCGTCGCTGCAGTACTCGCACAGCTCGGTCTCCGACACGTTGTAGCAACGCCGGCAGAACGAGATCGTCTCCTTCACCCGGGTGACGGCTCGGGCCAGCCGCAGGGCGTCGTCCTTCGGGATCTTGAGGAGGTAGAAGGCGATCCGCTGGGCCGACTTCGGTCCGATGCCCGGAAGGCGGCCAAGCTCGTCGATCAGGTCCTGGACCGGGCCGGGGTACACCTCAGGAAGACTGCCCGTCCCCCGGCTCGGGCGGGGGGACCTCCATCAGGCGGCGGGCCGCGGCGACCGCTTCCCGCACCGCCGCCAGCACCAGGTCCTCGAGCATCCCTATGTCGTCCGGGTCGACCACCTGGGGGTCGATGCGGATGGAGCGGAACTGGAGATCGCCCGAGGCGGTGACGGTCACCATCCCGCCGCCGGCCGAGCCGTGCACCTCGGTTTCGGCCGCCCGGGCCTGGGCTTCCAGCAGGCGGTTCTGGACCTGCTGGGCCTGCTGCAGGAGGTCTCCCAGGCCCCCACCCCCGAACAGGCTGCCGAGGGCGTCGCCCAGCTCGACCCCCAGCAGGTCCTCGAGGGGGCCGCCCAGGTCCTCGGCGCCGGGGATGCCGAGGGGTCCGGGCGGCACCGCCGGAACGGACCGGGTCGTCGGCTCCGGCTCGGAGGGATGCTGGTCGTCGCTCACCCTTCCACCTCCTGGGCGCCGGGGAAGGCCTGCAGCAGCCGTTCGGCCGGATGGGCCGGCGCCGCCGGGGCCTCGGTCAGCTCATCGGGGTCGAGGCTGGCCAGATCCTCGACCTCGTCGGCTCCGCCGCCACCGCCACCGGGCCCGTCGGAGGGCACCTCGCCCGAGGGGTCGACAATGAGCCGGAGCGGGACCGGGCGGCCGAAGTGGGTGCCCAGGGCCTGCTCCACCTCGGCCCGGTGCCCGTCGCACATCCGGCGGTGGGCCTCGTTGGGCAGGGCGAAGGCCACCGCCCCGTCGGAGACCGACACGAACCGGCCCACCCGGTAGAGGGCCCTGGCCCTGCCCTTGAGGCTGGCCAGGATGGTGTCGCCCCAGGCCTGGGTGATCAGGTCGCGGCTGGGCAGGTCGGCGCCGCCGGACCCGGGGGGCGCCCCGGCGGGGGAGGGCGCCGATCGGGGGCGCTCGGCTGACGGCCGCCCGCCGGCGGGGTCGGCGGCCGGGGCGGCCCGGCCCTGGGGGGAACGGGACCCGGTGCCCGGCTGGCCGCGCTGGCGCAGGGCGCCCAGGGCCGCCCTGGCCTCGGAGGGCCCACCGGCGGGGGCCGACGGCGACGGCCGGGTTGAGCCACCGACCCCAGCGCCTGGCCCGTCTTCGGTCCGGGCCGGGCGGGAGGGGGCCGGAGGGCCCGCCGGCGGCGGCCCGGCCGGCTCCGCCGGTGCCGGGTTGGCGGGGGCTGCCCTCTCCAGTCGCTCGATGCGCTCGACCAGGGCGGCCGACGAGGTGTCCAGCTCCGGCCGGGCCAGCCTGACCAGGGCCACCTCGAGGCATACCCGGGCGTCGAGGGCCTCCCTCATGTCGACCAGGGCGCCGCCCAGCGTCTCGATCGCCCGCACCAGAGTGGCCGTACCCAGCCGGGCGGCCTGCTCGGCCAGGCGCTTGGCGGTGTCGTCCGGCACGGCGACCAGATCGGGGGCCATGGTGGCCAAAAAGCCGTTGCGGAGCTGCTGGATGAGGTCCGTGGCCAGCCGCTGGGGGTCGCGGCCCGCAGCGGTGGCCTGGGCCACGGCGGTGAGGACCAGCCCGGGGTCCCGCTCGGCAATGCCCTCCACCAGGTCGTCGAGCGCCTCGGTCTCGTCGTCGATGGTTCCCGCCGCCGCCAGCTGGTCGAGGACCGACAGGGCGTCGCGGGCGGAGCCGTGGCCCCGCCGGACAGCCAGGTCGATGGCCTCGCTGGCCAGGCCGAGGCCGGCGTCGGCGCTGACGTCGCGCAGAAGCCCGGACAGGAGCTCGCCTCCCAGCAGGCGGAACTCGAAGTGCTGGCAGCGGCTCTGGATGGTGGGCAGGACCTTCTGGGGGTCGGTGGTGGCCAGCACGAAGACCACGTGCGGCGGGGGCTCCTCCAGCGTCTTGAGCAGGGCGTTCGAGGCCGCCGTGGACAGCATGTGGACCTCGTCGATGATGTAGACCTTCCACCGGCCCGGGGTGCCCAGGGCCGCCCGGGCGACCAGGTCCCTCATCGCCTCGACCCCGTTGTTTGAGGCGGCGTCCAGCTCGTGGACGTCCAGGGACGCCCCGGCGGCGATGGCCACGCACGAGTCGCAGGCCCCGCAGGGCTCGCCGTCCTCGGGGGCCAGGCAGTTGAGGGCGCGGGCGAGGATGCGAGCGGTCGAGGTCTTTCCCGTCCCCCGGGGGCCGCTGAACAGGTAGGCGTGGTGGACGGTGCCTTCCCGCACCGAGTTGCGCAGGGGCAAGCTGACGTGGTCCTGGCCCCTCACCTCGACGAAGCGCCGGGGCCGGTAGCGCCGGTAGAGGGACTGGTAGGGGGCCTCGGACACTGGGAGCCGAGCCTAATGGCCCCCTGGTCCGCTCCCCCGGAGAGAAGCCGGCCAACCCGAGCCAGGACGCCCGGCCGCCGGGCGGCGGCGGGCCGGGGCTCGGCGCGACGGCCAGGCTTGCCTGCGGCACACGGCACGATCCGCTGAGAGCTGCTGCCTTCCGGCCCTGACTCGGTTCACGGTGCGCCGTTGCGCAGGACCCGGCCGTCGCGCCCAGCAACGGCCCGGGGGAGGACCAGGTTAGTCTCTCCCTCCTCCGGGAGGGGTGCGAGAGCGGCCGAATCGGCACGATTGGAAATCGTGTGTCCCGCAAGGGACCGTGGGTTCAAATCCCACCCTCTCCGCTCGAAGGCCCGGTCACGGGCCTGCCGACACCCAGAGGCTCGGTGCTCTGGGCGGTCGCGCTCACTCGAGAGCCGGACGCTGTCGCCAGCCCAGGAGCCGACGCCGCGGGGTCGCGTCGGCGGCAAGCCCCAAGGCCGTGACCCGTCGGCGACCTGAACCCGGAGTCGTCTCAAGTCGGAGCCGGTTCCTGACGAGTTCCACAATGATCAGCCGCTGCCGGCCCCGGCCGGAGCCATCGCGGCGCGCCACCGAAGGAGCGTTGATGGGCCGGATCGCCAGGGGGTGGAACCTGACCGTGGCCAGCTGGTCCGTGCTCCGCCAGGACGCCGGCCTGATCTGGCTGTCGGTCGCGTCGACGCTGTCGATCCTGGTCTTCGCCGGCGCCGTCCTCGCTCCGACCTGGCACAGCGATGTGGTGGGCAGCGACAGGACGGGGCTGTACCTGGTCTTCGCCCTCATCTACTTCGTGTCCACCTTCCTGACCGTGTTCTTCAACGCCGCCATCGTGGCCGCCGCCAGCGATCGCCTGGGTGGCGGGCAGGGCAGCGTGGTCGCCGGCCTGCGCACAGCGTGGGCTGGGCTTGACCGGCTGATCCTGTGGGCCGGACTGTCGGCCACGGTCGGGCTGGTCCTCAGGACGGTCGAGGCGCGGGCCGGGGTGGTGGGAGCGGTGGTCGGACGGGTCATCGGCGTCGCCTGGGGGGTGATGACCTTCCTGGTCGTGCCGGTGCTCGTCTTCGAGCCGGTCGGGCCCGTGCACGCCGTGCGCCGTTCGGCCCACCTGTTCCATCGCCGGTAGGGCGAGCAGCTGGTGGGCAACGGCTCCATAGGTATGGTCACCGGCCTTGCGGGCGCGGTTGCCCTGATGGCCGCCGTGGCGCTGGCGACGGTTTCCCCCGCCGCTGCGGTCGTATTCGGCGTGGTGGCCGTAGGAACCGTGATGGCTGTCAGCACCACCCTGACCGGAATCTTCACCGCCGCCCTCTACCGCTTCGCCGTGACCGGCGAGGCCCGCCCCCCGTTCAACGACTTCGACCTGGCCGACGCCTTCCGCCGGCGGGGGTCGTCCCCGGCCTGGCGACCGAGGATATGAGCGCTGGCGATGACGCCCTGATCGCCGAGGTCCTGACCCAGATCGGCGGCAGCGTCGGGGTGCGCTCCTCTCTTGAGCACTTGAGCGACCACCTCCGGGGCGAGCCGGTCGTTGTCGCCGCCACCGGGTTCCTCGACGGGCACAGCGGCCTCGTGGTCATCACCGACAGGCGGTTGATTTTCGCCGACGGCCCCAAGGCCCGTATCGACGTGGCCCTCGCCTCGATCGTCTCGTTCCGGGCCAGGCGGGGCCTGCTCGCCTGCGACCTGCATGTGGACCTGGGCGACCAGCGGGCCGTCATCAAGCAGGTCCACCCCAAGGCTCAGCTGCGCAAGCTCGGCCGGCGCCTGGCCGGCTCCGCCTGACCCCGGCCTGCTCCGACCCGGCTGGGACGATCCCGGGAGCGGGAGAGGTCAGGCCGACCGCAGCGGGCGCCGGGCCAGAAGGGCGCTCGCCGCCAGGACGAGGGCCAGGAGGAGAACGGCGGCGATCACCGCCGGCGGTCGCCGGGCCAGCGTGGAGCGGACCGGGCGCCCAGCGGCGAGGGCGCCCATGGCCAGGGGGTGGCTCGGCCCCCGGCTCACCACCGGCTCCGCCGAGCCCAGCGGCACCGCCGCCGTGCCCAGCGGGCTGGTCGGCGGCGGCGCGTCACGCACGGGACCCGCCGAGGTGGTCGGGCTGGCGTAGGGGGCCTGGGCACCGCGACGGGCTTCGGTGGCGGGCGCTCCGGTCGGAGCGGCGGTCGGCGCTGGGGCCGGGGCGGAGAGGGTCGAGGTGGCGGTGGAGGGGCCGGACGGCGCTGGCGACCCGGCCGGGGCCGGACGCCAGCCCTGGGCGTACCAGCTCTGGATGAGCGACTCAGCCGGCCGTCCCATCGGCGTGCGCAGGTCACCGCTGCCGTCGGTACCCGTCCACTCCCACCACAGGGCGCCCATCCACCACGAGGCGCCGTCGAAGCTCTGCAACAGCGCCTGGTACAAGTCGGCCTGCAGGGCGGGGTCGGGCTGGCCCACGAAGTTCAGGAACGGCTGGCGGGCGGCGTAGGTGGTGGCCATGTAGCCGATCTCGCCGAAGATGATCGGCTTGCCTGTGGTGGCGGCCAGGTGGGTCAGGGCCCCCACCCAGTCCCGACCGGAGGTGGCCGAGGCCTGGCTGTCGGTCCAGTCGGACACCAGCTGGTCCAGCGACGGCGAGGAGCGGTCGTCGAGGGGGAAGTAGGCCGACACCCCCACGACGTCGACGGCGTCGAGGAAGTGGGCCTGCCCGAGCACGTCCCAGTTCACCTCGTAGGCGATGAGGCCCTGGTAGGCCGAGCGCGCCCCGGCGATCACCTGGCGCCAGCGGCTGGTGTAGCTCTCGAGAGTGGTCATCTCGCTGCCGACGAAGAGCATCCACACCCCGTTGGCCTGGGCGATGGCGGCGTAGTGGTCGATGAAGGCGGCGTAGGAGTCGAAGAAGGCGTTGGGATCGGAGGGCTGCATGGTCCCCCTCCAGTAGCCCTCGCAGTCCCCGCAGTAGAAGATCGGCGCCAGGACGACGCGCAGCCCGGCCGCCCGGGCCGCCTGGATAGAGGCGACCACCTGGTCGTCGGACTGGGTCCCCGAGCCGGGGTGGACGCCGTCTGAGCTCTGGCTGTCGGCCCACCAGGCGACGAAGAGCGACACCGTGTCCATCCCGTCGGAGCGCAGCCGGGCGGCCGAGGCGGCCGTCACCGGCTGGGGCATGTCCATCCCGCCCACCCGCACCGGGGCCGCCCCCGCACCCGGGCCTCCGGCGCCGACCCCGGCGGCCAGCATGCCCACCGCCAGGAGGAGGGCGGCCATCAGGCGGGCGGCCATGGGCCGTCGGAGGCGGGCGGGCGCGGGGAGTGGGCGGGCCATCACGGGTCGCCACAGTCATCGGCAGCCGGGCGCAGGACCGAAGCAATTGTCCGGAAGGATCGGCGCTCGGACGCCCGGGTAGTTTGCCCCCATGAGATACCGCCGCCTCGGCCGCACCGGCCTCCGGGTCAGCCCCCTGTGCCTGGGGACCATGAACTTCGGCCCCCGCACACCCGAGCCCGACAGCTTCCGGATCATGGACGCCGCCATCGACGCCGGCGTGAACTTCTTCGATACCGCCAACCGTTACGGGGGGACCGAGACCGAGTCCATCATCGGGCGCTGGTTCGCCCAGGGAGGCGGGCGGCGCGAAAAGGTCATCCTGGCCACAAAGGTCTACGGGGCGATGGACGAGTGGCCCAACATGTCCCGCCTGTCGGCGCGCCACATACGCGACGCCTGCGAGGACAGCCTTCGGCGCCTGAAGACCGATCACATCGACCTCTACCAGATGCACCATGTCGACCGCGACACGCCCTGGGAAGAGGTGTGGCAGGCCATGGACCTGCTGGTGGCCCAGGGCAAGGTCATCTACGTGGGCAGCTCAAACTTCGCCGGCTGGCACATCGCCGCCGCCGTGGAGGCGGCCCGCCGGCGGGGGTCGCTGGGACTGGTGTCCGAGCAGAGCCTCTACAACCTCACCGCCCGCACGGTGGAGCTCGAGGTGCTTCCGGCGTGCCAGGGGTATGGGCTGGGGGTCATCCCGTGGAGCCCCCTGGGCGGGGGCATCCTCGGCGGGGTGTTGGGCGGAGGCTCGGGCGGGCGGCGCAGCGACGAGCGCCTGCGGCACCGCATCGAGTCCATGCGGCCCCAGCTGGAGCAGTGGGAGAAGCTGTGTGCCGAGCTCGGCGAGGAGCCGGCCGACGTGGCCCTGGCCTGGCTGCTGGCCCAGCCGGCCGTCACCGCTCCCATCATCGGGCCCCGCACCCTCGAGCAGTTCAGCTCCAGCCTTCGGGCCCTCGAGGTGAACCTCGACCTCGACGCCCTCACCCGGCTGGACTCCATCTTCCCGGGCCCGGGCGGGCCCGCTCCGGAGGCCTACGCCTGGTAGGTCGAAGGGGTAGGTCCCGCCGCCCGAGCTCTCTCCTCGTCCTCTCTCCTGCGCCGAGCCCGATTCGGGGCTCGGCCCCAGCGCGACCCCAGCCCCGCCACAGACGCCCGGCGCAGCCTGAGGTCGTCGCCGCCCAGGCCCTACAGCCCGATCGGCGGCGCCAAGCACAGGCCCAGGCAGTGGAGAGGAGACACCCACGATGGAATGGCAGGAGGACTTCTGGACCGAGGGAGGCCCCGGGCCGGCGCCCAGACCTTCACCGCCACGCCGGCAGCGCTGGAAGCGGGGCGCCCAGGCTCTGGCCCTGGGCGCGGGGCTGGCGGTAGGCGGGGCCGGCATCGCCGCCGCCGCCACCGGCGGGTCCAGCCCGAGCACGGGCTCATCCGGCTCGACGTCGGGAGGCTCAAGCGGCTCGTCGGCGGCCACCCCGCCCCCCGGGCCCGGCTTCGCCGGCGGATTCCCCGGGCGTGGCGGCCGGGGCGGTCCCGGCGGTGGGCTCGGAGGTGCCATCCGGGGCCAGGTGGTCGTGCCCGGCCCCAACAGCACCTGGGAGACCATGGACTTCCAGGTCGGCAAGGTGGCGGCCGTCGACACCACGTCGTCGCCCCAGACGATCACGGTCACCAGCGCCGACAACAACAGCCAGACCTACGACATCACGTCGACCACCAGCGTGGACGGCGGGCGCGACGGCATCGGCTCGATCAAGCCCGGCGACATGGTCAGGCTGCAGGCCCTGGTCACCAACGGCACGGCCAACGTCGTCCAGATCACCGACATGACCGTGCTTCAGGCCAACCGGGCCACATGGGCCCCGCCGGCCCCCAACCCGACCGGCACCGGTGGATCGAGCGCATCCGGCTCGGCCACCGCCGCCCCTGCCTGACCCTGTGATCCCCCCGCCACCAGCCAGGTCCTCCGCCGGGACCTGGCTGGTGCGCGCTTGCGGTCATGACCCGCCACCCTGACGGTGGGCTGTTTCCTGAAGGGGCTGAGCGAGAGGCCCCCGAACGACCAGCGCAGCGCCCTCCTGCGCCTCTCCGAGGGGCTCGGCACCCGGGTGGAGCCGGATGCCGCCGGCGAGCGCGACGCCCTGTTCGCCCGTCTGGGGGTTGTGGTCCCGCCCCCGGTGTCAGCCCAACTACCCGCCCTGGCCCCAGCCGGGGCGGAATGAGGACGGGCCGACGAGGAAACCAGAGGACGCATGTCCCAGCCGCGGGCTCCTGGTCGCAGCCGCGCACAGGGGCGAGGCCGGTCCTGGTCCGGCCGGACGGCCCCAGCTCCGCCCGGACGCACCCGCAGCCGCCCCATACGGCTGGGCAACTATTCGCTGCGCGGGGCCGCTTCCCCTGCCGGACGAACGCTTATCGTGGCCGCATGTCCGGAACGGCCCCGCCGTCGGCTCCGCTGAGCGACGAGGCCGCCATGGAGCTGGCTCTCGAGGAGGCCGCTGCCGCCGTCGGACATGACGACGTGCCCGTGGGGGCAGTGGTACTGGTGGCCGGCTCCGTGGTCGCCCGGCGTCACAACGAACGCGAGCTCCAGGGGGACCCGACCGCCCACGCCGAGGTGCTCGCCCTGCGCGACGCCGCCGTCGCCGCCGGCGGCTGGCGGCTCTCCGACGCCACGTTGGTTGTGACCCTCGAGCCCTGCCCGATGTGCGCCGGGGCCCTGGTGGCCGCCCGCGTCGCCCGGCTGGTGTTCGGGGCCCCCGATCCCAAGGCCGGGGCGTGCGGCAGCCTGTACAACCTGTGCGTCGACCCCAGGCTCAACCACGAGGTGGCGGTCCGTCAGGGAGTCGCCGCGGAGCGGGCCGGGGCCCTCCTGTCCACCTTCTTCGCCGGCAAGCGGTCCCGGTAAGCTCGTCCCCGGAGGGATGCGAGAGCGGCCGAATCGGACGGTCTCGAAAACCGTTGTGTCCTTTGGGCACCGTGGGTTCAAATCCCACTCCCTCCGCGCGCGTGGCCTGGGTCGTCGCATGAACGCCCAGGCCACGCTTCATGCCCTGAACCCTCCAGGACACCCACGCGCACGAGATGGCCCGCATCACTCTCGACACGCCGGCGGGCCGGCGTCGCGTTCGACCTCGGGGGAGCCCGCCGGCCAGCAAGAAAGGGCCCAGGGGGAAGCTGGCGCTGGCCGCCCCGGGGGTGCTCCGCCGCTAGTCGAGCAGGGAGCTGAGCTTCCTCGGTGCGACCCTCCGATAGCTCTCGGTCACGAGTTCGCGGATCTCCGTCCAGTCGGTGACGTCAGTGAGCCACACCCCGATCCGACCCCCGCCGGCTCGTGGCGCGAAGTACGGATGGCCGATCGAGAGCAGCACGTCACGTTCGTCCGGATCGCCCCGCAACACCAGCAGGGGTAGAGCCTTGCCGGCTGGGCCCTCCATGGCCATCAGCAGGCAGAAGGACCGGCGGCGGATGTCGAACGAGTGCGCCGTCGACCGTGTCCTGACCAGTGAAGGGTCCACCCGAACGGTCACCTCGGGCAGCGCTAGGCACAGCATGCTGACCCGCTCGTAGACCACCTTCGGTATCTCCACGGGTGAACTCACAGTATCGTCGCCATGGCGGCCCACGCCGACCATTCTGCACGCGCCCACGACCTAACCCACGCTGACGACCCGTACGCTCGGCGAGCGACCCTTGACGTCCAGAACGGCCACGCTGGGAGAACAGCCCGGCATGGGGAGGGTCGGGCTTCCCGGGTTGAAGAACAGGACCCCTTCGTTGTGCTGCTCCAGCGGCCGGTGCGTTCCGGCGAAAGCCACAACGCTCACCCGGTCGCCGAAGCGGCGCTTCATCAGCTTGTCGAAGGGCTCGGAGCCGAAGTCGATGGAGTCCTCGCCGACCACGATCTTCTTGTCGGGCTGGGCAAGGTTGAACCACAGGCCAACCGACCACCGACCCACCTGGAGCACCTTGACCGCCTCGCCGCCGCCGGCGTGGGGCACGTAGCCCTTGTTGGCGCCGGCCGGCACCAGGACCGGCGCCGCCGCAGCCAGCCGGGTCAGGATGCCCTTGTGGCCTATGTCGCCCAGATGGACGATCAAGTCCACATCTTCGAAGGCCCGCAGGACGGCGTCGGGCAGGTCGCTCCCGTCGGGCTTGCGGCTGTGAGTGTCGGCGAGGAAGCCGATCTTCCCCACGGCCTGCCCTGGCCCGCTCATCGCTCGCTCCTGGCGACGTCGTCGCCCGACCCGTCGGAGCCGTCCACCGGATCCGACACCTGCCCGAAGCAGAGAATGCGGCCGTCGCAGTCCCGCACGTAGAGATCGCGGCCTCCGTAGATCGGGCGTTCGGTCGCCTCCACGACGAACTCAGCACCTCGGGCCTGTAGGTCAGCAACCAGGCCCGCCAGGTCGCTGACCCAGAAGTAGGCGTCCAGGAATGCCGGCGGACCGGTCTCCGCCGCCTGCGGTCTCGCACCGGGGAGCTGCTTGAGCATCAGGGGCACGCCGTCCCGGCGGAGGATGACGAAGCTGGGCGGGTCGCCGAAGAACGTGTCGAAGGAGAAGCCCAGCACGTCCCGGTAGTACTCGGCCGTGCTGAAGACGTCCTCCACCACGAAGCAGGCTGAGGTGCCGATGAGTTGGAGCGGCGGGGCGGTTTCGGTGGTCATGGACGTCGGGTCCCCCACTAGGGTGATACTAGAAGTCTCAGTAGTGATACTCTTTGGCGGGTGCCGGCGTCAATCTCGAATCTCCAGATACGGGCGGCCAGGGCGCTGCTGGGCTGGAGCCAGAGCCGACTGGCCGAGGAGGCCGGCGTGTCGGTGATCACCGTCAAACGGCTCGAGGCAGCCGAGGAGACCCTTCCGGCCCGGTACGAGACGGTCGTGCGGGTGGTCGACGCCCTGGTCGCTGCCGGCATCGACTTCTTGCCCCAGGCCGGTGGCTACAGCCACGGGGTCCGGTTGCGAGCGCCGTAGTTCGACCGTGCGTCCTCTGGCTCGAGGAGAATCCCCCGGTGGCGGCCGCGCCCGTCCGGCGCCCTTCTCGCGCCGCGACTTGGCCTCAGCCCGCCGCGGCCATACCCGAGTGGCTCATCGGCACCGTCAGGTCGGGTATGGCATGAGGCGCACAGAGGATGAGGACCCCCAGGGCCATCAGGACCGCAGCGGTGGAGTACGACGCGGTCCGCCGCCACGGCAGAGTCTTCTCGACGGCTACCAGCCCAGCGATCACTGCCATCCAGATGACGCTCATCACGCCGAGGGCGAACAGCGATGCCATGAGGGCCCAGCAGCAACCCAGGCACCAGGCGCCGTTCCTCACTCCCATCTCGACTGCTCCCAGCGGGCCATCGCGCCAGGTGCCGAGGAGGAGACCCAGCGGACTTCGGCACCTGCCGAGGCAGACGTCCTTGAGCGGCGTCAGCTGGTACACGGCGGCCACGACGAGGGTGCCACCCGCCACCACCCGGCCGAGGTGGCCCCAGGCCAGAGCACTTCCGGTGGCCGCCGAAACGATCCGGCCGACAGTCACGGCGATGACGCCCGCCGCCGCCCATGTGAGCAGGTAGCCGCCGCCGAAGAGGAGCGGCAGAACAGGAGAGCGGCGCCGGGTCATCTTCGAATACAGGGCCAAGGTCGGAGCGACGGAGGGCAGCATCATGGCCGCCATCATCGTGAGCCACACTCCGAGGAACCACCAGATCGTGCCCAGGCCGCTCCAGGGACCGTGGTCCATACCCCGCATCTGACCCACGGTGCGCCACCAGCCGATGCCGGCCAGGGTGTACAGGAGACCGACCAGTCCCAGTCGCGGCCGGACAGCGGCGAGCGCCACCCGGGGCCCCTCCGGCGCGGTAGCGGGGCCGGCCACCGCCATGGAGTCAGGCCACCCAGGAGAACTCGGACTTCGACAGACCGGTCTTTCCTTCGTACTGGATCCCGAAGGCGTTGATGCGGGAGCGCTTCGCCTCCGCCATGGTCAGGTCAGAGCCCACGGGGTGGAACATCCCGGAGAAGCGGACGGGCTCACCCGTGTCGATACCGAACGGGACGATGTCCTGGATCTCGAAGTCGATGGCGTCGCCGACCTTGACGGAGTGGCGCAGGCCGTCCTCCTCCACCTCGATGGACGCCCGCTCAACCCCGAGCATCTCGCCCACGAGGGGCGTTAGAGCGCCCATGGGCCCGCCCAGCTGGCCACTGAAGACCTGAGCCAGCTTCTCGAACTGCTCCTCTGATGCGCTGTCGTCGATGAACACCCCGACACGCCAGTTGCCCTCGGTCATGACCTTGGGTGTGTCGGCGATCATGGCGACCTTGCACCCGGCTATCGAGGTCCCCTCGACCTCTCCTTCGCGGACGTTGAACACCAGGGTCACGCGACAGAAGTCGTAGGTGGCGCCATGGTCGAAGGACAGGTTGCACGGGCACATCAGCTCGCAGGAGCAGGTCTCCACGTAGCTGCCCTTCAGGCTCCAGGCCATCGACCCACCTCCTGTCCCGACCGACCGGGGATGTCGGTCCGACGAGGCCATTATCGGACCGGTGTCCTGCCGCGTCCAGGGTCATGGTCGACCCCTGGAAGTACCTGACAGCTTGACCCCGGAAAGCGGATCGTGGCTCCGCTACGAAACCTCGCTGCTCGGAACGTCAGCGACGACCGAGGCGGCGTCCCAGGCTCCTACGAGCGAGCCAGCGGTCGCCCTTCGAGGTCCTGAGGCAAGGGCCGGTTCGGCGGCGCAGCTGCCGACCGGTCAGAGCGGCTGACCGAAGTAGATCTGGAACCCGTTGGGATCCTCCACGTGCAGCTCCCTCATGCCGTGGGGCCGGTCGATCGGGCCGCCGATCGGCCCCACGCCGTCCCTATGGCGCAGCTCGTCGTAGAGGGCGTCGACGTCGTCGGTGTTGAAGTACAGGGATCCGGCGAGGTTGGCCTCGGAGCGATGGCTCGAGCCGTCGTCATGGGAGTGCTCGGGCTCCCACGTGAACATGATCGACACATCGTCCCGAGCCAGGTTGCACCACCCCGGGGGTTCCCCCGTCCCGCCCGTCAGTTCCGCTGTCACCGTGAAGCCGAGGCACTCGGTCCAGTACCGGATGGTCGCCCGCATGTCGTTGACCTCGAGCATGGGTCGCAAACCCTTGAGTGTCACGGTCGGGACCGTAGCGGGTACGTGGGCCATGGGATCCGGTGGCGGGACCCCGACGCCTCCGCCTGTCACCTGGTCGCCCGCCAGGTCGACGGGCCCGACTGACTCGCCCGACGGCTGTCATGCCCGCTGCCTGCTGCCACCGGCGTCAGCCGATCCAGCGCCGGCGCGTCCGCACCTAGGCGGTCATAGCTTGGCGCCATGGATGTGAAAGAGGTTCTCCAGTTCCTCGCAGGCAACCACCGTGCCGTCCTGGCGACCCTCCGGGGCGACGGCGGGCCGCAGATGTCCCCGGTCATGGCGGTGGTGGACGGCGACGGACGTGTGCTCATCAGCAGCCGCGAGTCGGCCATGAAGGTGCACAACCTGCGCCGGCAGCCGCGGGCCTGGCTGTGCGTGATGAACGACGGGTTCTTCGGTCAGTGGGCCCAGGCCGAGGGGCCGGCAGAGATAGTGAGCCTGCCCGAGGCCATGGCCGGCCTGATGGAGTACTACCGGCTGGCGGCGGGCGAACACCCGGACTGGGACGACTACCGGGCGGCGATGACGAGGGAGAGGCGGGTCCTCATCAGGATGACGGTCGAGCGGGCCGGTCCCACCCGCTCCGGCTGAGCCCCCTCACTCCTTGTTGGCCACCTGGTTGGGCACCACGTTCATCTTCGGTTGGTAACGGGCGGCCTCAACGTGGTGCCCCTCCCCGGCGAAGAGGGCCCGCAGCTCGTCGCGACAGTCGGCACAGGGCCCGTAGGTGGCCCCGGAGGCCGGCCGGGCGCACCGGGGGCAGTCGAAATCGAGCGGTGCCGGTTCCATTGCGGCGATGATGGCACGGCCGCTCCCCGATGGCAGCGACCGCCGGCCGACGTGGGTCGCCGGGGACGGTCGGCGGACGGGCCTGCCTGGTGGCCACGCTGGGCCTGGGTCGTTGGGGGTCGGGGACGTGGGCGGTCCGGAGGTGGTCCATCCTGGCCACCGCTGGCGCCTGGCTGGCGTGAGGGACCGCGGCTCGGCCCGTCGCCGGCCCTCGCCGGCCGCAGGGGGGTCAGGACTAGGGCCGGCCCTCGCCCGGTCTGGCCTCGGCGCCGTCCGCCCCGGGGGCGGAGAGCTGGGCGGCCGTGCGGAGGCCGGCGGCGAAGCGGAGCTGGGCCTCGACGGGAGGCATCAGGTACGACGGCGCCTTCCCATGCTCCCGTGCCCGCCTGGACCTCAGAGCCCCCAACGACATCGCCATGGCCATCGCCCCCTTGGAGTCCTACCTCAGGCCCTATATCGACGGCGCCAACCCCGGGATGAGGACCTTCACCCGAGCGCGCGCCGCCGGCCTCGACGGGACGGCGGGGCCGCGCTTGTGATGGACTCCTGGGCCGAGAACCGCCCCCACCAACTGGACCCATCGACATGTTCCGAGACCTACGAGCCCTCGCCCGCCGGCGGACCGCCGCCCTGCCCGCCTCCATCGCCGGATTCGGCCTCCTGCTGGCCGCCTGCGGCGGCGGGGGTCCGAACCCGACGCTGGCGAAAGCGGTGAACGGGCTGCACACCATCCACAGCGGTGTGCTCCAGGTGGAGGCCCTCTACGTGGGAGGACCGGGGGCGGGGGGCGGGGGGTTCAACCTGTACGGCTCCTTCGCCGAGCCGGTGA
>DASRBO010000098.1:0-67545 GCA_035653595.1 Acidimicrobiales bacterium
AGCCACCCGCCCCGGTCCCGGATCTCGACGGCCCCGTCGTAGCGCTTGGCGTCGATCACGAACACACCTGTTGGGGTGACGGCCAGGTGGTCGATGTTGGACCGGGTCCCCGGGATGCGCCGGTCATGGAGGGCAATGACCCCGGAGCAGGAGGCCAGCACCTCGGCTACCCGCCGCTCGCCGGCCGCACCCTCGGCCCACGCCCTCGTCGCCTGCGACTCCGGCCCGACCGCCGGCTTCGGGGTCACAGCCGTCGCCAGCCGCCCAAGGAGCGGGTGGTCAGCCTTGACCCGAGAACGCCAGGCGTCGTCGGCGGCCACCGCCTGCTCCTTGCGGCGCTTCTCCCGGCTGCTGCGGCGCTCGTAGGTGCGCTGCGCGGACGAGCCGGCCGAACCGGTCACGCTGGGCGCTGGCACCGGAGGCTGCTCCGGAGCGACACCACCGAGCTCCGGCTGTCGGGCGTGACAGTCCGTGCAGGTCGCCTTCCGGGCCGCCCGATCCCAGAACGCTCGCCCGCCGGCGGGGATCGACGTGCCGCAGCTCGAGCACTGGGCCGGCCACCGAAGACGCTGGGGAGTGTCCATCAAGTAAGGCATCGGCCGTCCGGCGAGATCGGTGAGCTCCGCAGGGGCCCTCGATTGGCGCATCACCCGCGGTGCCCGTAGCGGCGGGCGACCGGATGGCGGGCAACGGCGTCATCGGCTTCCACCAGCGTGGCCAGACCGGAGCGCAGCGCCTCCAGCCGCTCGGTCAGCTCCTTCAGCTCCTCGATGAGGTCCAGGGCGGACTCCCGGCGCAGGGCCTGGTGGCCGGGATTGAGCATGGCCAAGGAGCGGCGGATGATCTCCAGCTCGTGGGAGCGGTCCACCTCTACGAACGTACGTTCCCAGGTCGGGCGACGCAAGAGGGCGTCCGCGAACTCGACGCGACCCGAGACGATCTACCCGCGGTCCGGTCGGGTACAGGCCCCGGGCCCGCTAGCGGCCGGAACCACCTGGCCAGGGGAATAAGAGACGCCCTGGGCCACCCAGTACGCCAGGTCGCGACCCAGCAGCGATGTGGTGACCGAGATCACCGTCCCAGGGGCGGGGCTCCAGTAGTAGTGAACCCGGTCGGCCTCGGCCAACAGGGCCTCCGGGACCACCCGGGGGGCGACGGCCATGATCGCCGGATGGCCCTGGACGCTCACCGAGGAAGTGACGAGGCCGCCCGGAACGGAGCTGTCCAGTCGTGAGCCGGGCAGCACCTGGAGCTTGATCAGCGGACCGTTCTGCGTGTCGGAGGGCAGGCCGTAGGACGGGAGGACGGGATCTGGGCTCGGTCTCGCTGCCGGACACCAGGACCAGGTGGGTCACGAGGTGGGTAGCCCGAACGGACTCGCCAACGTGGATCGCTCGGGTCCCGGCCGGGCACGGCGCTGCCGCGGTACCCGTTCCTCTGGGCAAGAGCTCCAGAAGGAGGATCACGGCCACCACGACCAGCACGACGCCGACGACCGCCATACGTCGTCGGGCCCCCGGCCGCCCCCCTCGCACTCCATCAGCTTTGCCGGCCGGGCCGTCCCGTGGTCAGCCGAACCGCCCCGATGCCTCCCTGCACCCGGTTGCGAGAAGCCTGGTCGCTTCCCGGCAGCGTCGCCCAGGGTCCAGTACACCCCTCAACCCCGCAACCGATGACGACAGGGCGGGTGGATCAGGTGGATCTTTCCGGATCACTGCCCAGGCCCGGCGCCTTCGGCGCCGGCCTGGCTGTCTAGAGTAGGGCCCGATCCGTGTGTGACAACTTCCTTCACGGATTCAAGTGCCAGCCATTCCCTGGCACGCACGCTTCCGCCGTACAGTCGAGGCTCGTGGATCTTCTCGGAGCCGCTTTTGTCGTACTGGCCGAGGGCCTCTTCGAGCGGACGGACGCCGGGGTTAAGCCCCGTCCTCTTGAACCACTGCCT
This sequence comes from Acidimicrobiales bacterium, assembly GCA_035653595.1. Lineage (GTDB taxonomy): Bacteria > Actinomycetota > Acidimicrobiia > Acidimicrobiales > JAJPHE01 > DASRBO01. The sequence continues at coordinate 1,946 of DASRBO010000098.1, forward strand.
CCCAAGGGCAATGTGCAAGACGACCCCTTCGATGTTCGGGTGGCGGAACTTCTCTCGGAGAGGCTCTCCGACGTCAGACACCGTCCGTCAATCGTCAAGCGTGCGCCGGGCCCCTTGATCTCGCCGGACATGGTTCTTACCGACACCGAAGCCGGGCTCCAAGGGCTCGAACACGCGCGGACGAATGGGCCACCTCCAGATCCAGTCGCTTGGGCCACTGGCCTAGAGGTCAAGAAGGTCGAGTTCAAGGCGGGGAAGCCAGTTGGCCGTTCTTCCGGACCCGATTACAACTCGACACCCCCCACGCCCGTCGCGTTGATCTCGGCGGACGGCGTCGCCGGGCCTTTACCCGTACCGGCGACCTACTTATTTGCAACACTGGACATCACCACTGACCATCCGAGCGTGCCGGAAATGGTGATGTGTGTCGGAAGCGTTCTCGATTCCAGTGACAAGGAATACAAATGGGCCACCAGCCCAAGGACAAAGCGGATCAACCTGGGTTCATATGGGGATGGTATGGACCGTGTTCGACCCATGTACGTGTACCCGAACCCGCTGAGCGTGCCAGATTTTCGGAACCGCGCAACGTTGATACACGACCGTGAGGACCTGACGAAGGAGTATCCCCAGCTGCATCGAATGGGTGCGCTCACCCGCACACTTGCGGAACCGAACAAGGGCAGCATTAACTTCAGCTACTACCGCCTCGCATCAGACGTCAGCCCCGAGGACTCGGTCGATCTCCCTGACGACCCGTTCAAGAAGGTTCTCAAGCGCTCGGAACGAACCGCTCCTCGAGGTAAGTTCGTGCTGAACTTGCCCTAGTCTTTGGGCGGTCCCCCAGACGATTCTGCCCCTCCCACGAGACCAAGAGACCGATACGAGGTGGCTGCAGCTTCAGCAAGCCTATCGGCCGCTACGGCGATAGCGGTATCATCTCGCGCACCAGGCCGGGTCAAGAGCGACAACACAGTGCCCCGGACCACAGACCGTACATCGCTAGGCCCGAACTGGATACCCGCAGTCTCTAGATGATGAAGGCGATTGACCGCCCACTCGGCCGCCTCATCAGGCGACGACCCAATCGAAGAGTGGGCAGGTCCATCCACTCCCACCTTTCGACAGACCACGATTGTGTCCAGAGTGGAAGGTTCTTTGGCGCCGCTCTTGGGGGCGGCTACAGACATCTCTGCCTTTACCGGCTGAGTTGCGGTCACGACAAACCCGGCATCACGTAACCCGTTCATTACGGCGAGCCATCCTTCCATCCGAGCTTGATGGAATGTGAATGCCAACAAACCCTCGGGCTTCAAGACACGGGCACACTCGCGCCAAACAGCCCCAACTCCTTTCGCGAAGTGTTCATGATCTGTACCCTGCACCTCCCCGACAGCTCGTGTCGTCGGCACAATTGGGTAATCACGATACGGCCGGACCTCAGTCAGCCATGCGTGGAAGAAGTCCGCGAGCTCGCTGTAGTGGACATTGTCCATATAGGGCGGATCCGTGACTACCAAGTCGATAGTTGAGTCCTGTAGCGGAGTCGAAGCGGCATCGCCCGTCAGCAACACTGCGTCAGACCCGACCGCTGCAAAGTCCGCAGAATGGCTTTGGAGGGGGACCGAGAGTCCGGCCGTACGAATGGCCCTACCAGCTTCGTTGAGGATTAGATCCGACGGCTCCATCTTGTATCTGAACGCACGCAGTAAGCGGCTCTCAAAGAGAGTCGAGAATGACCCTGACGAAGCCCTTGTCCCCCATGGGTGCGCCTCCAAGGGCGTTCGCTCGGGCTTCAAGATGTGATGGCTGAACATGTGGCGTACGGCTCCGGTACCTTCGCCCTTGTACGAGCAGAAGAGGTTGTTGAATTCCAGACACCCCGAAAACAGAGCCGCGAGAGCTTCACGTTCCTCAATCTCGCAGTCAAGGTCTCGCACGGCCGCGCCCAGTAGCCCTAGGCAGTACAGTTGCCGATCATTGAAGAAATCACGCCAAGACCTAAATCCCCACTTGATGGCTTGGACGGTGTTGTACCCGTCACTGAGTTCACCCTGTGGTAACACGAGTTGGCCGGCGCGTGCATTCGCCAGACGCCGTGAAGCTTCTCGGTATAGATCGAGGTCAAACTCGTCAATCGGAACATAGGCTTTTCCGGATGGAGTGAGAACGAGCTTCGCGTAAGGGCGATACTTAGGTCGGTGTCCGCCTAGGGCCTGTATGACCCTCGAGCGATGACCATTCGAGCAGGTCATGAATTGGCCCTGTACCGGACCGGCAAGCGCTACTTGTGCGCTGCATCTCTTGCAGAACAAGTGCTCGTCTCGGGCAAGATTGATAGGTACGACGGCATGACAATCGGGGCAGGTCGCCTGTGCTTCGGGGAAGCGCTTGGCGTAGGCATGACGAGCGAATACATAACTGCTGAAGAGTTCCACCTCGACCGCACACTCTGGACAGGAAGCCGCAGCAACCCAGAAATAGTAGAGAACTGGATGCCCCGATACATCGAGGTGAAGTTCATCGATCTCAGAGCGACAGTCCTTCTCGACTCTCTTCAACGCACGGCGTAATCGGTCCACGTCCCACGCGGTCACCGCTTGTCTTTGCACGAGCGTCGCGACGGGATTGATATCGACACCGATGGCTGAGGCTCCCAACTTAAGCGCTTCGACTATTGTGGTTCCCGAACCGGCGAATGGGTCGAGAATTCGTATTCCTGGCAGCCGTGTTGCGCTCTTGTACGCTGCTAGCGCCTCGGAGGCAGAGTTAGTTACGGCCGATACCACGATGGAACGGAATACCGTTCCGAGACGCTGTGCCCACCACTTATGAGTGTGAGTGGCTGGACGGTGAATCTCCTTCCGCCATGACTCAACCTCGGCTAGCAGGCTGATCTCCGCCCCTGGGTAATCCTGTTCAAGGCAGCTGCTCGGCGACACAGCTGTCATGCGCTTCTCTGACCAAATCGGCAACGGCTCCATTACCGCCACTTCATTCACCTCTCCTCGGATACGCGACGGCCAGCCTCGCTGGATGATGACGGCGGGGCGATATCGAGTCGTTCCTGCCTCCGGGCCACGCGAACCGGATCTGCAGCAGGACCCTCCCGCTGGACACCTCTGCGGCACATCAACAGCGCTCGCCGCAGGCCAGTGCTTGCAACCTATCGAAGGGGTGTGACACCGAGGGCGGATCCGGACTTCACAAAGGATGGACGCTCATTCCGCAAGCACATCACTGTAATTCACTGGCAGAGCGCCAGAGGTGAGGTCGAGGACCACAGTGGACCGATCGGATCTCCCGTGTTAGTGGAGAGAAGTCCGGTCGCGGGGCGAAGGCCGCTTCCAAGATGCTGAAGTCCTCGATTTGCCGAATCCGGAAGAGCCTCCAGTGAGACGAGTCGGCCGAGATGCTCCCGCCCTCACGTTGCCAGCACAAGACAACTTCCTCCCCGGCGGCGGTATACCCATGGAGATGCGGCTCGACTAGGCGGTCATATCCTCCGTAAGAAAGCGCCACAAGATGCCCTGCCACGACGGCCTGGCACATCAGATCGAAGTTCCGAGTATCCGATTTCGCCATGAACATGTCTCCCCGCAACCCAAATCCGCACCGCGCCGACAGCTTCAAGGCCCGCCGGAACTCGGGCTGGTTGCGGTCTGCGGCCCGCTTACCAGCTCATGCTGGGTCTACTGTCTCGTCTGGTGGGGCCGCGTCGCCTAACTTTGGTCCATCGGCCAGTTCGCTGCCTCCGGACGCAAACGTGTCAGCGGCCTCGAATAAGGCAAGTTCCAGGTCCGCGAAGGTTGCGTGCTCCACCCGTGCAGCCACGGGATGAAGCTCAAGGCGTGCTATGTCAGAGCGCCCGAGGCCGCGCCGCGACCCGACTCGCTCTGCAGCCAGGCGCGATGTACTAATTACCGGGGCCCCTTGGCTGTTGACAAACGGCAAGCCCATCTCATCGCGAAGGCGCGCGAGAACGATCTCTCTGGCGTCCTCGTCAAGACGGACCTCGTCGGTCGCGTATATGCGAATGGCCCATAGCTCTTGGTGGCGTCTGGCGATGATGGCTGCATCCTCATAACGGTCGACCAACTTCGAGATCATTCCTCGATCCTCGATCAAGACATCGGCGAGCTTCAACCGCATGTTCGGCCCGGGTATCCACAAGACGACGCTCCAAGACGGCTTGATACTTGCCCATTTCGTAGCCGACCGCTCAAGCTGGCGCCGTCTCATTGCGGATCCAAAATGAGCATGCTTATCCGCCGCCGACGGAAGGACTTCGCGACCGCCTGCATGCGCAATCATTCGGAAGTGGTTGCGGTTGCGAATTCGCAAGGCCAGATCAGCTATGCCGTGCTGTCGCTCAGTCTCGGGCAAGTGGTTTCGGTAGACCCAAATTAGGTGCTCGATGAGGCCCTCATCGCCGAAGGATAAGAAGAGGTCCTCCATCCGTGCCGCAACGGTGGAATCGATCGTCCCAACCACTGCGGTTCCGGCCAATCTGCCGACAAGTTGTCTGACCTCTTCATCGTGCCATCGGTCTTCGAATTCCTCGACACCCGGTACGGCTGCAATAGCGGCTTCGAGCCACCACTCATCTCGGAGCATTTCAAGTAACTTGCCGAGCATTGCGTCGTAGGCGAGCTTGGTCTTGTGATAGAGAGCTCGTTCAGTCGCTTCATACCGGTAGCGGAGATACTTGATCAGCTCTGTCACGATGTCGATCCGGAACTCTCCGCGCCGATTCACGGACAGCACGAGCCGCTCTGCGTACTCGCTCTGAATGTCCCGCGGCGCAATGAAGAAGCTGTCCATGAAGCGGTCACCCAGGGCGATGGGCAGCCCCGTGAAGTAATGGTCGCGGGCCAGGTAGTCGAGCAGATCGGCGCAGATCGCGTTGTTGACAACGTCGCCGACAAATGGGTAAAGGCTCTTAACCTGGGCATCCTTCACCTTGTCGAGAACAATCGCCCGGAGCTCAGCGAACAAGGAGTCATTGCGGCCTTGGATTGGGGCCTGTGAGAGCGCTGGCTCAACCGCAGAACGAACCTCGCTAGGCAAGGTCAGCCACAGGGCTTCGAAGCGGGCCTCGTTCTTATCGTGAGAGGTGAGCACCTCAAGGTCGTCTTCGATTGTGTGACCGAACGGCACATGTGTCAGGTCATGAATCAATGCCGTCAACCGAGCCAACACGGTGGCTTCCCTGAATCGAATTTCGAAGACACCGTCTTCACGCCAGTCATCGAGGAGGCTGCGCTGACGGTCCGCACCCTCAACTGCGCGAACTACTCGATCGAGGATTTTCTGCGCGGCTTGAAGCGTGCCAAGCGAATGGGTGAATCGCGAGTGTTCAGCGCCTGGGAACACCTTGAGCGTCATCCCAAGTTGCTTGACGTGGCGGAGCCGCTGGAAGGCCGGCGAATCTATGATGAGCCGCTCGAGTTCGGTGATGCGTATTTCCCCATGGATGGGGTCGGTGAAGGTCTTCGATGGGCGGAGCAGTGGCTCCGGCAACCCCCATGGAGTCCGGTCGCTCAGCATCGTCTCCGCTTTCCTCCTAAGCGCCCCGGACGACGGTACCAGCCGATCCTTCGGAGAGGCCGCGGCCAGAGTCAGGGTTCTTACGCCGCAGCGAGTGCCGCTTCCCGAATGATCCGCGGCGGGACATCGAGCTGGTGAGCGAGTGATCTCACGGCGGCCTCTCCTGCGTCAACCGCCGCTAAGGCATCGCTTGCGCCAACCAGGAATAACGCCGCGAATGCATCACACCGGGCCTCGATGGGACTCGCGTTATGAGGTCCCCTAACCATCCCGAAGGACACGCAGCTGAACGCCACGTGCGCCAGTTCATGCGCAAGCCTGAATGAGATCCGGAAACGCCGGGGGTCTTGCAGTAGCCCCAGGTCGGGTGGTTCTCCGGGAGCCGCTTGGTCATCACAGACGAATCTGAAGGTCCCGTTAGGGAGCGGAATTACGCATGCCTCAAGCCCCCCCTGAGCTGCACGAAGCACCTTGATTCGAACCTCATGACCAGCCGCTCGCAGTAGGGCGTCGGTGCACGGCGGCCCCGACGCTCCGTAGCGCGCACGAAGGGATTCGCTGATCCCTCTGAGAGGAGGGCCTCCGCTGTCTATGCGCATTCATACGTATTCTGTATGCGTCATGCGCATCGAGGGTGGATGCTCTTAGGCTTGACCTCGATGGCGCCCGAGCTCAAAGAGCGACTTGCCGCCGCCCGGAAGGCTGCGGGCCATACGCAGGCGGCCTGCGCTAACACCCTGGCGTCACTTGGGGCGCCAGGTCGGAGTCAAGCGTCGGTGTCGCGCTATCTGGCCGGCAAACAATCAATGCCTTTAGATGTAGCTCATGCTGTGTCAAAGTATATCAATATGTTCTCTTCAGGCGATTCTGCTGAGGACGACCCTGAGAAGGCTGGTGCGGCGCTCCAACCGCCCCCACGGGATGAGCCGGTCGGTGACTTCGCAGGAATGGTCCGCCGGCTGACCGACGAACCGCTCCTTGGTCCTCGGCAGGGCGCGCTGGTCGATTCCCTTACTCAGCGACTGGCGACTGGGCCCCCGCTCTCTGACCAGGACCGAGGGGCCTTTGAATCTCTGATGCATATTCTCGGCATCGCATAGCCCGACCAGCTCTGACCCCCTCGACGCCCTCCAAGCGGTCTGCGACAGTGGCTTCGCTTCTGAGCCCGCCAGCCGAAGCGCACGCGTTTGGCGCCCGCAGACGGGAATGCGAGGGGTAGTTCCCGGCCGGCACCATCGCGCAGAAATCGCACGTGCCAGGCCGGGTCATGCCGCGCGCCCGCTGCCCGTCACCTGGTCATCGTGGGTCATTCCGTTCCATATTGCGCGGGGGTCGCGTCCTGATAATGCTGAGGTCCTTGGTTCGACTCCAAGTAGCCCCACTCAGCGCGAGCGCTGCCGCCCGGTTCAGCACGGCCGGGGACCGTCGAGGCCGCTGAGGCGGAGCGAGCGGGGCACCGGTCCGAGCCCTGCCAGCCGGTGGCCGCTGGCGATCATCGCCAGACCCATCCGGCGGGCCAGCCGGCCCGGTCGTCGGGCGCCCCGCGTCCTCGCACCGGAGAGGTGGTGCGGCAGCGTCGGGGCGATGGCCTCGTGCAGTCGGCTCGAGCGTTCCCTCACCAGCTGCTCCAGGAGCCACGGGTCGTGTTCCATGCCGACCAACGTATGCCTGGAACTGGATGTAGACAAGTCAATTTTGATATAGTCATACGGCTATGTCTCCTCTCTTCTACGACGCCCCGACCGATCAAGCGGGACCGGGCGTCGTCGCCCGGGCCTCGGGGGCGGTCGAGCTGGAATGGGTGCTGTCCTCGGCCGAGCGGGAGGACTTCCGCCGCGACCACCCGGTGCTGTGGGCGGCCTACGCGGCCCGGCCCGGTCTGGATGACCGGGTGCGGGCGCTGTGGGCCGACGACGAGGCGGTCAGCTGCGGCGGGTTCATGGAGCTGCTGATCCTCGCCCACCACGGGAACCTGCTCTTCGCCCCGGCGCCCGAGGTCCTGGGCAGCCTCGAGGACCTGTGCCGGCGGGCGCCGGCGCTGGATCACGACAGCTATCCGCTCATGTCGGAGACCGGGCCCGACCGGACCGCCCTGGGCCGGCGCCTGCGGCGCCTGAGGAGCTCGGCCCGCCTGCGCCGCCGGTACGTCGAGGTGCTGGCCGAGGCATGGGAGCAGGTGGCCGCCGAGTGGTCCTCCCACGGGGAGCGGGAGGTGGCGGCGGCGGTGGCCGTCCTGGAACGTTCGATCGCCAGGGGAGCGGACTGGGCCGAGCTCACCAAGGCCACGACCCACTTCGGCGATCTCCTACCCCGGGCGATCGCCGCTATGGGCCCGGGCGGCGCCGTGGCGGTGGTACCGGCGTACTTCACCCACCGGGGCCTGCTCATGGACCTGCCCGGGGTGGTGGTGGTCGGGGTCCGCACCGACAGCGTCGGGGGGGACGTCCGGGCCCGCACCGAGGTGCTGGCCCGGCGGCTGCGGGCGGTCTCCGACCCGACCAGGCTGGCCATTATCGAGACCCTGCGTCGGCGGCCGAGCACCGTCGGCCAGCTGGCCGCCACCTTCGCCCTGGCCCAGCCCACGGTGTCCAACCACGTCAAGGTGCTGCGGGCGGCCGGCCTCGTCCTGGAAGCGCGCCGGGGCGGCAGCCGGCTGCTGAGCATCGACACCGCCGCCGGCGAGGAGCTGCTGAGCGGGCTCGGCGGGGTACTGGGCGCCGGCGCCTCGTAGCTCTCAGGCGGTGCCGAGGACCTGGGTGAGGTTGCCGACCGGGGTGACCTGGGACGCCGGCGGGGGCTGGACGGAAACGGCCACACCGAAGTCGTACAGGTGCAGGGTGATCGTGGCGGTCACTCCGGCCGCCGTCTGACCGGTGGGGTAGAGGGCGATCCGGGAGACGAAGCGGCGGGCCAGGCCGCCGGCGTCGATCCACATGTCGGCGGTGAGGGTGGTGATGTCGACCTGGCTCAGGTTCACCGGCCCCAGGAGCGGGTTGGCGCTGGCGGCGCCGAGGACGGCGGACGGGTTGAGCACGGCGTGGTAGTGGGTCGTCTGGACCCCGTCGACCGCCTCGGTCCCGAGGTTGGTGACCGAGGAGGCGAAGCCCGAGCCGGTGAGCGACTGCAGCTGGCCCACCGGGTCGTAGAGGGAGCTCGATCCCGAGGCCGGGGTGGCGGGCACCTCCACCGAGGCCCACGGGGTGGGGACCCGGGTGGGCAGGTTGGCCGGCAGGTGCAGGTAGAGCAGGTTGCCGACCTGCCTGATCTCCAGGGCGCCGTAACCGCCGATCTGCTCGGTCAGGTCGGCCTGCTTGTGGAGCCGGTCGGTCACCCCCTGGCTGGTGATGCTGACCTGGACGTCCGGCCCGGCGGCGCGCTGGACCCGCTCGTTGACCGTCATGGAGATCCTCATGCTGCCTGCGCTCAGGGTGTTGGAGGCCCCCCGGGACAGGACCTGGGCCACCGCCGGCGTCGCCGGCGAGCCAACCACGAACAGCCCGGCGACCGCGGCCGCACCCACGGCCGCAATGGAGCCACCCAGTGCCGCGATCCGGCCCCGCCTGCGGGCGGGGACGGGCGCGTAGAGGTCCGCCAGCGGAACGTTGCTCACCCCGGACAACTGTACGGGGCCCGGCCCTCCCGCGCTCCGGCCCATCGCGCTCCGGCGGAGCCGGAGACCGGGGGGGACTACGGCGGGATCTGCGAGTAGCCCCGGTAGAACGAGTCCGGCCGGGCGGCGGTGTCGACGATGGCCCAGATCCAGATCGCCAGGGGAGCGAGGACCACCACCGCCGCCGAGAAGGCGCTCATCACCGCCGCCCGCAGGATGAACGAGCCGACCCCGACGCCGAGGCCGATCCAGAACTTCGAAGCGTCGACCTTGAAGGTGTACAGCCAGGTCCAGAAGCTCAGGAACACGGCCAGCAGCACGGCGGTGGTCTTCGACTTGCCCGGACCGGGCCCCGGGCCCCATCCCTCCGGCGTCACCGGGGCCCCGCAGCTCATGCACATGCGGGCCACGGGGGATACCGGGTTGCCGCACGACCGGCAGTAGGCCGGGCCCCGCTGGTAGGGCGGGGCGTAGCCGACCGGCCCCGGTGCGTAGCCGGGAGGAGGTGGCGGCGGAGGACCTCCAGGGCCTGGTCCCCGAGGAGGTCCGGGCGGCGGGGGTGGCGCAGGCGCCCGACCGCCGGCGACCGGGGCGCGTTGGCGGCCGCACCGGGGGCAGAACGAGGCGTCGTCGGCCAGGTCGGAGCCGCAGTACTGGCAGTAGGCCACTCGCCGCCAATGCTACGGCAGGGTTCCCCGGCGACGGCGGTGACCACCGGCGTGGGCCGGCCGGCCCTCCTGACGTGCCGCCCTCGTGACCGCCGCCACCCCGCCCGCCCTGGCAGAAACCGGTTCCGATGTGACCGGCCCCGGCCCAAGGGCCATCATTGTCCGGCCATGGCTGGGGAACCGGGGCGGGGGGAGGCGCGGGTGGGAACGGCTCGAAGGGGCCGGCGGCTGCTCGTCGCCGGAATCGCCGTCGCCGCCGTGGTGGCCTCGGTGGTCGCCCCCGGCGCCACGGCCGCCACCAAGTCGGGGCTGGAGCCGGCGGTGCCCGCCCCGCCCGGATCGCCCGCATGCCGGACCTCCCAGGCCGACCCCAACCAGCCCACCGGCGGGCGCAACCGGCCGCCGGCCGCCCCGTCCTACTTCGCCTCCGACTTCCCCCGCTTCGCCGACGACTCCTGGGCCGACCCCGTCGGTGGCCTCGGCGGCCTGGCGCGGGGGCGGGCCTTGCACCACACCCCGGTCATCTTCGTGCACGGCAACCAGGCCGACGCCGAGAACTGGCTGGACGTCATGCTGCAGCTCCAGAACGACGCCGGCTACTCCATGCAGGAGATGTACGCCCTGTCCTACAACGGCCTGGGCAACTTCTACGCCGGCGCCCCCACCCGGGTGGCCCCCAGCGCCCCCGACCAGGACTACTTCCAGAAGAACTCCCGCGGGTTCTACAACGGAGGCAACGGGGCCGCCGACGACGATGAGGTGCCCGATCTGTGCCGGTTCATCGAGGAGGTGCAGTGGTACACGGGGTCCCGCCAGGTGGACATCGTGGCCCACTCGCTGGGGGTGACCATCGCCCGCAAGACGATGGCGGACTACCCGGCCCTGGCCCGCGACGTGGTGGCCTTCGTGGGCATCGCCGGGGCCAACCACGGCACCTCGGTCTGCCGGGGACTGGAGACCAGCTACTACGGCTGCAACGAGATCGCCCCGGCCAGCCCCTGGCTGGCCCGGCTCAACGGCCCCGGCGGCAGCCGCGAGACCTACGGTCGGACGGCCTGGATGACCGTCTACGACGGCTCGGCCGGCGACCCCTTCTTCGACCCGCCCAGCGACACCGGCTCGCCCCAGCTCAAGGGAGCCGACAACCGCACCTTCGCCGGCGCCTACCACAACGACCTCCGGGTCGATCCGGCCGAGGTGGACACCTACCTCGCCTTCCTGCTGGCCCACGGCCAGGCCGGGCCGGGGGCCGATCCCGACGGGGCCGCCCAGGCGGCCAAGGTGACCGCCACCCAGCCCGACGGCCTGTCGGGCCAGCTCTGCGGCGTGCCCGGCCTCACCGGTCCGGCGTCGGGCTGTCCCTCCTGACCGGTACAGTCGGCGGCCCATGCGACCGGCGGGCCCACGATCCAGCCGCCTCCCGGCCCTGGCCCGGGGCCTCGCCCTCCGCCGGCTACGGCGCCTGGCGGTCGTGGCCGGCCTGGTCGGGGTGGCCGCCTCGGCCGCCCGCGGCCGCCGACCGGCGCCGCCCAGCTCGGCCGGGGGGTGGCGGGAGCTGTCCGGGCCGGAACTGAGGTAGCGGTGGGCCGCTTCGCCGTGGCCGGGGTCGGGGCGGTGGGCGCCCGGGCGGCCCGGCAGATCTTCTCCCTGGGCCGGGTCGACGAGCTGATCGTGGTCGGCAGCGGGCCCGGACGGGCCGACGAGATCGCCGCCGCCCTGGGCGATCCCGCCCTGGCCGGATCCTGGGACGACGCCCTCCAGTCCCGCCCGGAGGCGGTGGTGCTGGCCGGCCCCACCGACCACCTCCAGCGGGCGAGGGCGGCCCTGGCGGCGGGGGCCCACGTGGTGTCGGTGGCCGACGGCGAGGCGGAGGTCCGGGGGCTGCTGGCCCTGGACCAGGACGCCCGCCAGGTGGGCCGGTCGGTGGTGGTCGGAGCCGGCTTCTCACCGGGCCTGTCCTGCCTGCTGGCCCTCCACGCCGCCGCCGGCCTCGACCGGGTGGAGGAGATCCGGGTGGCGGTGTCGGGCACCGCCGGCCCCGCCTGCGCCGCCCAAGCCAGGGCCAGCCTCAGCGGAGAGGGCCTCGAGTGGGACGGAAGCGACTTCGTGCCGCTGGCGGCCGGCTCGGGCCGGGCCCAGGTGTGGTTCCCCGATCCGCTCGGCCCCCTCGACTGCTACCGGGCCGCCATGGTGGAGCCACTGCTGCTGCAGCCGGCCTTCGCCGGGGTGGGGCGCATATCGGCCCGCCGGGCTGTGGTCCGGGCCGAGCTGCTGGCCGCCCGCCTCGGCGTGCGGCTGCCCCGGCGGGTCCGGGCCGAAGGGCTCGGGGGGGTGCGGGTCGAGGTCAGCGGCCGGGCCGGAGGAGCCGAGGAGACCAAGGTGCTGGGGGCGGTGGACCGCCCGGCGGTGGCGGCGGGGGCGGTGGCCGGGGTGCTGGCCCGGTGGGCGGCGGAGGGCCGCCTGAGCGGGCCCGGAGCGGCCGGGGTGGCCGTCATGGCCCCCGACACGGTCGGCTTCCTGACCGCCCTGGCCGACCGGGGGGTACGGGCGGCGGCCTACGCCGGAGGCGTCTGAGTCAGTCGGGCCGACCGGGCCCGACGGGCCGACCATGCCGGGGGACCGACAGGGCCGACGGCGGCGATCAGTCCGGTCCGGCCGCCAGCGCCTGGCGCACCCGGGCCTCGGCCTGGGACATCGGGTCCTCGCCGGCGGTCACCAGCTCGATGGCGGCGGCGGTGGGGTAGCCCCGGTCGTGCTCGTCCTGCAGCTTGGCGGCGAAGCCGCCGGAGCGGATGTCCTCGGCCACCTCGGCGAAGAGCCGGGCCATGCCCTGACGGTCGATGGCGAGGGTGCGCAGGAAGCCCCCGAACTGGGCCACCAGCCCGTGCCAGTTGGCCGAGCGGTAGAAGCCCACCTCGCCGAAGGTCTGGAAGGTCCGCGACATCTCCCCCGACATGTACATCTCCAGCACCAGGGCCTCGGCGGGCAGGCCGGCCCCCACCCCGGTCTCGAAGGCGAGCTGGATGGCGGTCCCGAGGAAGGGGCCGACGGTCTGCTCGATGAGCAGGTCGAGGAAGGCCTCCTGGGCCGCCGGCAGCTCCATGGCCCCCCGCTGGAGGGAGCCGGCGGCCAGGGCGAGGGCCAGCAGTCGCTGGCGGGCCCGCCCGCTGGCGTCCTGCTCCACCGACACGTAGCTGAAGAACCCGCGCCCGTCGAGGTAGCTGGTGCGCACCTCCTCGCCGAGCATGCGGGGGGCGAGCAGGATCACGTCCAGTTCCGCCGCCGGCTCTACCAGGCCGTAGGCCAGGGCGTAGCCGGAGCCCAGCACCAGCGCCGCCCCGGCGGCCAGGTGGGGCCCGATCTGGTCGGTGTAGAGGTCCCCGATCACCTCGTCGGGCACCAGCAGGTAGGCCAGGCCGGCGGCGGCGGCCGCCTCGGGCACCGCCAGCACCTTCATCCCGTCGGCCACGGCGGTGGCCCGGTACTCGTCGTCGCGGTTGCCCACGACCACCTCCACCCCGCTGTCGCGCAGGTTGAGGGCCATCGACCGCCCCAGGTTCCCGTAGCCGATGACCGCCACCGTCTCGCCCTCGAGGGCGGCCGGGTCGGCGTCGCCGCGGCGGTAGAACAGGGTGTCGGTCATGAGCTCCTCGGCTGGTGCGCTGCGCCGTCTCCGCCGGGCGGAGTTCGGACACGGTAGAAAGTTGCGATCGGACGGAAGCTACTGGTCGTCGGCTGCCTGGCCCTGGGGGCGGCCGCCTGCGCCAACCCGGCCGGGCGCATGCAGCTGCCCGCCTACGTGACCGGCACGGTGAGCGTCGGCGGCCGGCCCGCCGCCGGTGTGACGGTGATCGCCTCGGGCAAGGACGGCGACCACCAGGTGCGGGCCGACTCGGCCGGTGGGTTCCACATCTCGCTGCTGACCGGGCTGTGGCTGCTGTCGGCCCGGGCCGGGGGGGCGAGCGGCCCGGCGGTGCGCCTCCACCTGCAGCCGGGCCAGCAGATCCACCAGGACCTGCAGGCGCCGTGACCGCCGCCCGCTGGGCCGGCTTCGTGGTCGGCCTCTTCGTGGTGCTGGGCACGGCGGTGTCGGTGGTGTTCACCCTGGTGGTGCCCCGCGCCGTCGGATCCCGCCTGGCGGTGGCCAACCGCATGGCGTGGAGGGCCATCAGCCACTGGGCGGCGGAGCGGGTCGAGGACTACTACGCCAAGGACCGGATCCTGGCCGCCACCGGACCCATGGCCCTGCTGTCGCTGTTCGGCCTGTGGCTGGCGGTGTTCGTGGTCGGCTACGCCCTGATCCTCTGGCCGCTCACCGGCCACGGCTTCCTCGAGGGGCTCCGCCAGGTGGGGTCCTCCATCCCGACGCTGGGCACCGCCAGCTCGCCCCGGGCGGCGGTGACGGCGGTGGACGACCTGGCCGCCGCCACCGGCCTGGTCGTGGTCGCGCTGGAGATCGCCTACCTGCCCACCATCTATGCCGCCTTCAACCGGAGGGAGACGCTGGTCACCATGCTGGAGAGCCGGGCCGGGGCGCCGGCGTGGGGACCGGAGATACTGGCCCGCCACCAGCTGGTCGGGATCATGAACAGCCTCCCCGACTTCTACGCCACCTGGGAGCAGTGGGCCGCCGACCTGGCCGAGAGCCACACCAACTACCCCGCCCTGGTCCTGTTCCGCTCTCCCAACCCGCTGCGGTCCTGGATCGTTGCCCTCACCGCCGTGCTCGACTCGGCCGCCCTGTACCTGTCGCTGTCGCCGGCCAGCGCCCCGTCCCAGGCCCGGCTGTGTTTGCGCATGGGCTTCGTCTCCCTGCGCGACATCGCCCGCAGCTGGCGCATCCCCTTCGACCCCGACCCGCTGCCCGACGCCCCGCTGCGGCTCACCTACGAGGAGTTCCTGGTCGGGGTGGAGCGCATGGCCGAGGCCGGCTTCACCCCGGAGCGTCCGGCGGAGGAGGCGTGGGCGCACTTCCGGGGCTGGCGGGTCAACTACGAGGCCATCGTCTACGAGCTGGCCAACCGCATCTACGCCGCCCCCGGTCCGTGGAGCGGGCCCCGCCACAACATCGGCAGCATCGAGCCCCGCCGCCCGCTGGACCGCACGCCCGACGACCCTGAAGCCGTGCGCCGCGGCGGAGGTCGATGGCGCGGACCGCGCACCCCTACACTGCCGCCCTCGTGAAGCTCGGCGTACCTGCGGAGACGGCCCCGGGCGAGCACCGGGTGGCGATGGTGCCGGCCGTGGCGACCCAGCTCATCGGCTCGGGCCACCAGATCGCGCTCCAGTCGGGGGCGGGGGTGGCAGCCGGCTTCCCCGACCGGGCCTACGCCGAGGCCGGGGTGAGCGTCGTCGCCGACGCTGCCACCGTGTTCTCCGGGGCCGACCTGGTGCTCAAGGTGCAGGGGCCGACGGTGGCCGAGGCCTCCGCCCTCCGGTCGGGCTCGGCCCTGGTCGCCCTGTTCAGCCCCGGCCGCCAGCTGGACGTGGTGCGGGCCCTGGCGGCCGCCGGGGTGACCGCCTTCTCCCTCGAGCTGCTGCCCCGGACCTCGCGGGCCCAGGCCATGGACGCCCTGTCCTCCCAGGCCACCGTGGCCGGCTACCGGGGGGTGCTGATCGCCGCCGGCCGCCTGCCCCGGTTCTTCCCGATGCTGATGACGGCGGCGGGAACGGTGCCCCCGGCCAAGGTGATGGTGCTCGGCGCCGGGGTGGCCGGCCTGCAGGCCATCGCCACCGCCCGCAGGCTGGGGGCGGTGGTCTCCGCCTACGACGTGCGGGCGGCGGCGGCCGACGAGGTGCGCAGCCTGGGGGCCCGGTTCGTCGACCTCGGCCTCGGCACCGCCGAGGGGGCCGGCGGCTACGCCGCCGAGCAGGCCGAGGAGGCCCAGCGGCGCCAGCGGGAGGCCCTGGCCGGGCACCTGGCCGAGTCCGACGTGGTGCTCACCACGGCCCAGATACCGGGTCGGCCGGCACCGCTGCTGGTGACCTCGACGATGGTCGACGCCATGCGACCGGGCTCGGTGGTGGTGGATCTGGCCAGCGACACGGGGGGCAACGTCGAGGTGTCCCGCCCGGGCGAGGAGATCGTCCACGGAGGGGTGATCATCATCGGGGTGTCCAACCCGGCCAGCGCCCTGCCCACCCACGCCAGCCAGATGTACGCCCGCAACATGGCCAACCTCGTCGCCCTGCTGGCCGGCGACGGCGCCTTCGCCCCGGACTACGACGACGACATCGTGGCCGGCACCTGCGTCACCCGCGACGGCCGGGTGGTGCACCCCTCGCTCGTGGAGGCCACCGCTGACCACTGACTTCCTGACCCTGTTCACCATCTTCGTGCTGGCGGTCTTCGTCGGCTTCGAGGTGATCTCCAAGGTCCCGAGCATCCTGCACACCCCGCTGATGTCGGGCACCAACGCCATCCACGGCATCATCCTGGTGGGGGCCATCACCATCCTCACCCAGGCCCACGGCGCCCTGCAGGACGCCCTCGGATTCCTGGCCGTGCTGCTGGCCACCCTCAACGTGGTGGGCGGCTTCGTTGTCACCGACCGGATGCTCGAGATGTTCAAGGGCCGCCAGACCCGACCGGGGTCCGAGGCGGCCCCCCCGTCCGGCCCCGCCGGGGGCGCGCCGTGAACACCTGGCTGCACTGGTCCTACCTGGTGGCGGCGGTGTGCTTCATCTTCGCCCTCATGGGCCTGTCCTCACCGCGCCGGGCCCGGCCAGGCAACCAGGTCGGCGCCCTCGGGATGCTGGTGGCGGTGGGCATGACCCTGGCCGCCGGCCACATCCGCAACGGCGGCCTGCTGGCCGCAGGCATCCTCGCCGGTGTCGTCATCGGGGTGCCGGCCGCCCGGATGGTGCGGATGACGGCCATGCCCCAGATGGTGGCCGCCTTCAACGGCGTCGGGGGCGGGGCGGCCGCCCTGGTGGCGGTGTCGGACTACATCCGCAACTCCGGCGGTGCGGCCTTGTCGTCGGGGTCGCGCCTGGCGGTGATGATCGGGGCGATCATCGGCTGCATCTCGCTGTCCGGCTCGGTGATCGCCTTCGCCAAGCTGCAGGAGCTGATGAGCGGCCGGCCGGTGACCTACCCGGCCCAGCAGCTGGTGAACGGGGTCATGGGCGCCGCCGTGCTGGCCATGACGGTGGCGGCCATCGTGGCCGGCAACATCGCCCTGCTGGGGGCGGTGTCGGTGGTGTGCCTGTTCCTCGGCGTCGCCATGGTCATGCCGATCGGGGGCGCCGACGTGCCGGTGGTGATCTCGCTGCTCAACTCCTTCACCGGCCTGGCCGTGGCCGCCTCGGGCTTCGTGCTCCGCAACACGGTGCTGATCGTCGCCGGCACCCTGGTCGGGGCGTCGGGAACCCTGCTCACCAGGCTGATGAGCCAGGCCATGGGCCGCTCGCTGCCAAACATCATCTTCGGCGCCTTCGGGGCGGTGGTGACCGCCGAGGGGGCGGCGGCCGGGGCCGAGGGCCGCTCGGTGCGCTCGAGCACGGCCGAGGACATCGGCACCCTGCTGGCCTACTCCCACCGGGTGGTCGTCGTCCCCGGCTACGGGCTGGCGGTGGCCCAGGCCCAGCACACCGTGCGCGAGCTGGCCGACCTGCTGGAGTCCAAGGGGGTCGAGGTGGCCTACGCCATCCACCCCGTGGCGGGCCGCATGCCCGGTCACATGAACGTGCTGCTGGCCGAGGCCGACGTCCCCTACGAGCAGCTCAAGGAGATGGACGAGGCCAACCCCACCTTCCCGTCCACCGACGTGGCTCTGGTGGTGGGGGCCAACGACGTGGTCAACCCGGCCGCCCGCGACTCGCCTGGCAGCCCCATCTACGGCATGCCGATCCTCAACGTTGACCAGGCGGCCAACGTGGTGTTCCTCAAGCGCAGCATGCGGCCCGGCTTCGCCGGGATCGACAACGAGCTGCTGTACAACCCCAAGACGGTGCTCCTGTTCGGCGACGCCAAGGACAGCCTGACCAAGCTGGTGGCGGCGGTTAAGGCCGCCTGAGGGCCCTGCCGGGCCGGTGCGCCGGCCGGGGCCCGCCGGCGGTTCCGTTAGGCTGTCTAATCATGACTGCGACGGGCGAGATAGAGATCACCGGCACGGCCCAGAAGGCGGCCTGGGCCGACGGCGGCCTGCCGCCGGTGGAGAGCCTGGGCCGGGGCATGTGGTCGGTGCCCGTGCCGCTGCCGAACAACTCACTGCGCTACGTGCTGGTGTACCTGCTGGAGCTGCCGGACGGGGTGGCCATGGTCGACGCCGGTTGGAACACCGTCGAGGCGTGGGACGCCCTCACCGGCGGTCTGGACAAGGCCGGCTACGCCATCGGCGACGTGAAGGCGGTGCTGGTCACCCACATCCACCCCGACCACTACGGCCTGGCCGGCCGGGTGCGGGAGGAGTCGGGGGCGTGGATCGCCCTGCACCCGGCCGACGCCGAGGTGCTGCCGGCCCGCTACGGCCACGTCGAGGACCTCCTGGCCCGCATGCGGGCCTTCATGGCCGACGCCGGGGTGCCCCCCGACCCCCTCGACACCATGAACGGGGCCTCCATGGGGGTGCGCCAGTTCGTCGAGCAGGCCATGCCCGACGTGCTGCTCAACGACGGCGACCGGGCCGACCTGGCCGGCTGGGACCTGCAGGCCATCTGGACCCCGGGCCACTCGCCGGGCCATCTCTGCTTCTACGACGCCGGCCGCCGGGTCCTGCTGTCGGGCGACCACGTGCTTCCCCGCATCAGCCCCAACATCTCGATCCACACCCAGCAGACGGCCAACCCGCTGGCTGATTTCCTCGAGGCCCTGGCCAAGGTGGCCGCCCTCGACGTGGACGAGGTGCTGCCCGCCCACGAGTACCGCTTCCGCGGTCTGGCCCAGCGGGTGCACCAGCTGGTCTCCCACCACGAGGAGAGGCTGGAGGAGATCGTCGGCATCCTGACCGAGCACCCGGGCGCCACCGCCTGGGACGTGACCCTGCGCCTCACCTGGTCGCGGCCGTGGGAGGAGATTCAGGGCTACATGCAGCGCTCCGCCCTAGGGGAGGCCCTGGCCCACCTGGTGGTGCTGGAGTCCCGCGGCCGGGTGCGCAAGAGCGGCACGGCGCCGCAGCGCTGGGAGCTGGTCAAGCACTGACTCCACCGCCCCGGCCATGGCCCGGTAGCCGGCCCCGTTGGCGTGGAGGTTTGGCCCGGTCGGGGGCGGGGCGCACATCCAGGTGAGCCGGCAGACCGCCGCCGTGGCCGCCGTCTCGGCCGGCCGGCCGGCCGTGGCCGCCACCGTCAGCTGGCCGGTGCGGAAGGCGCCGGCCACGTCGGCGACCGGCATGTGGTAGTGGGCGTAGAGGTCGGCAAGGACGGCGTTGAGGCGCTGGGTGACAGCGGTGGACCACCCGGCGTCGGCCCCGGCCTCGGGCTGGACGAACGGGGCGTAGTAGTCGAGGCCCACGACGGCGACGCCGGGGGCGGCGGCCCGCACGGCGGCCAGGACCTGCCCCAGGTTGGCCTCCACCCGGGCCAACCCCCGGCCCACGCAGGAGTAGCTGGCCGGGGCGGGCTCGCAGCGGACGACGTCGTTGATGCCGAGGTCGATGGTCACCAGGGCAACCTGGCCCCGGTGGGCCCGGAGGAACCGCAGCCCGGCCTCCTCCTGGGATCCACCCGCGCGCCGGCAGATGCCCCCGGCCACGAAGGTCGTCGTGGTCTCCCCCGGACAGCCCAGCTTGACCAGGGCCACCCGACCGATCCTGGCGCCGAGGAACCTCGCCACCACGTCGGCGTAGCCCTGGTCGGTGTCGCGCCCCGGCCCCGGCCGGCCCGGCCGGGGCTGGAAGCCCTGGGACAGCGAGTCCCCCAGCGACAGGTAGTAGCCGGCGGGCGGACGGGGCGGGGATCCGGGCCAGGCCAGAGCGATGCCGCCGGCCACGCAGGCCACGGCGGCGGCGAGCGCCGCCCCGGCCGGGCGCCGGCGGGACCAGCGGCGCGACCAAGAGAGCGGCCGCCCCGGCCCTGCATCGCCGCCGTGCCAGCGCATCCTGGTCATCGAGAGGGACGTCGGCGGCCGGGGCCGACAGTTGAGGGCCCCGGCCCCTGGGTAGCCTTCTGGCGGTGAGCGCCTCGGTGCCCTCCGGCGCTCCGCCGGTCAGACCCCGCTACTGGGCCCGCCGGTTCACCGTGGCCGGCGTCGGCCTGGTGATACTGGCCCTGCTGCTGGCCGGGGGCGGCTACGCCTACGTCCGCTACCGCTACGCCCAGCTGCACCGCGAGTCGGTGGGCAACCTCACCAACTCCGACATCTCCCAGCCGTTCAACATCCTCATGGTCGGCTCCGACAGCCGGGCCGGGGAGTCGGCCTCGGCCGCCACCCACTTCGGCACCAGCAGCCAGGTGCAGGGCCAGCGCAGCGACGTGGTGTCGATCCTCCACGTGGTCCCCCAGGCCCATGCCGCCTCGGTGCTTTCCATACCGAGGGACCTGTTCGTCCCCATCGCCGGCACCAACGGGTCGAACCGCATCAACACCGCCTTCGACAACGGGCCGGCCCCGCTGGTGCAGACGATCCAGAACGACCTGGGCATCACGATCCGCGACTACGTCGAGGTGAACTTCGGCGGGTTCCAGGGGGCGGTCGACGCCCTGGGCGGGGTGAAGCTGAACTTCCCCGACCGGGCCCGCGACGTGATGTCGGGGCTCAACATCACCACCACCGGCTGCCAGCTGCTCAACGGCGCCGCCGCCCTGTCCGTCGCCCGCAGCCGCGACTACCAGTACTACGCCAACGGCTACTGGCACTACGACCCGACCGGGGACCTGGGCCGGATCCGGCGCCAGCACGTCTTCCTGCGGGCGGTGGTCAAGGCGGCCCTGTCCAAGGGCCTCACCAACCCCTTCACCGCCAACGCCTTCCTCGGCTCGGTGGTGCACGACTTCACCATCGACGACCGCATGTCGCTCGGGGATCTGGTGAGCCTGGCCCGCGACTTCCGCTCCTTCGACCCCAACTCGATGGCCACCTACACCCTGCCGACCAGGCCGGTGAACGGCTATCTGGGCTTCGGCGACGTGCTGTTCCCGGTCGAGCCCCAGGACCAGGAGACCATCGCCGCCTTCCTGAGCTCCAAGACCCCGGGCCCGGCCGCCTCCTCGCCTGCGGCGCTGGCCCCCTCGTCGGTCAGGGTGGAGGTGCTCAACGGCGCCGGCACCGCCGGCCTCGCCGCCCGGGTGGCGGCCGAGGCCCGCCAGGCCGGCTTCGTCGTCACCGCGACAGGCAACGCCGGCTCGTTCACCTACACCCAGGCCGTCATCCACTACGCCCCCGGTCAGCTGGCCAAGGCCCAGGCCCTAGAGGCCCAGGTGGTAGGGGGGGCGCTGCTGCGGGCCGACCCCAGCCTCACCGGCGCCGACGTCGCCCTGGTGGTCGGCGCCCAGTGGCAGGGCCTCAAGGGGGCCCCGGGCCCCGGGGCTAGCTCAGCGACGACGACGACCACGCCGGCGCCGGCGTCGGAGGCCGCGGCCCCTCCGTACGACCCCGTGACCTGCTGAGGCCGCGGTCCTCCGGCGTGGTGGTCCCGTCCGAGTGGGACCTCCCCCTGGCCCTTCCCCTCGGTACGGCCTTGTGCTGGCCGTGGCCGGCGGCGGCGCCCTTCGACGAAGACGGCCCCGCCTCGGAGACCGTGGCCACCTCGGGCACCGGAAGGGCCGGGTTCACCGGAACCGGCAGGCGGTCGAGGGGCCAGGCCGGGGCGGTCGGCAGTGAGTGCACCCCGAAGGCCACCGAGGCGGCCTGGGGCCGGCACAGGTAGTTGACGTCGTAGTCCAGCATGGTCTGGACCACCCACACCGGGCCCCCGTTGAAGCTGTGGCTGCAGTAGGTCGCCGCCGTCTGCAGGTCGGGCGAGCCCGCCACCCAGACCGGCACGCCGAAGCCGGCGTCACCGGCGATGGTGCCCCACTGGTAGGGAGTGGAGTAGATGCCGGCGGCCAGGTGCCTCTTGTGCAGCTCGTCGATCGCCCCCTTGATCACCAGGGCGTTGACGTCGGTGCCGGCCGTCCAGTGGTTCTCGGTCTCCACGTCGAGCCACCAGGTCGGCGACGACACGCCGGCCCGGCGGGCGAAGGCCACGGCGTTGTCCACCGCGTTGGATCCGTAGTTGTAGGCCTCGCAGGCGGCGTTGTCCGGGCCGCAGCGCCCCGCAGGCCCGCTGGCCGCCCGCCCGTCGCCCAGGTCGGCGGGGGCGTTGAGGTTCATGTACAGGCCGGCGGCCCCGGCGGCCGAGGTGGCCCAGGCCCACTCCGACACCAGGCAGGGGTTGGCGGTGAAGGCCTGGCCGCCCGTGACCCCCAGGACCACGAAGGCGTGGGCGGGGGGCAGCACCCGGTTGCTGCACTGGGGCCAGGAGATGTCGAAGCCGTACCGGCCGCCCACCTCGACCTGGGACTGGCGATAGGCCGGAACCAGCCCGGCGGCCACGGCGGTCACCGGCTGGTTGAGCTGGAACCCGCCGGGGGCCCCCCAGTAACCGGCGTCGCCGTAGGTGAACACGCCGCCGTCGGCCGAGGCCAGCCAGTAGCCGTGGCCGGTGGGCGATCCGGCGACGCCGACCACGGGGGAGGCCAGGTGCTGGCCGCCCATGCCGCCGTAGTAGTGGGCGCTGCCGTAGGTGAACACGCCGCCGTCGGCCGAGGCCAGCCAGTAGCCGGAGCCGTCCGGCACCGCCGCCATGCCCACGATGGGATCGGCGATGGCGTCGCCGGCCATGCCGCCGTAGTAGTGGGCGGTGCCGTAGGTGAACACGCCGCCGTCGGCCGAGGCCAGCCAGTAGCCGGAGCCGTCCGGCTCCGCCGCTATGGCGACGATCGGCGCCCGCAGGGCGTTGCCGGCGATGGTTCCGTAGTAGCGGGCGTCGCCGAAGCTGAAGACCCCGCCGTCCGAGGCCGCCAGCCAGTAGCCCTGGCCGTCGGGGGTGGAGGCGATGCCGATGACCGGGGCGGACAGGCGGCGACCGGCCATCCCGCCGTAGTAGTGGGCGGTGCCGTAGGTGAACACCCCGCCGTCGGCCGACACCTCCCAGTAGCCGCCCCCGTCGGGCGTGTCGGCGATGCCGATCACCGGGGCGGACAGGCGCTGCCCCCCCATCCCTCCCAGGTAGCGGGCGTTGCCGAAGCTGAACACGCCGCCGTCGGCCCCCACCAGGCGGTAGCCGGGGCCGAACATGGGCTCGGTCGGGCCGGCGCCGCCGCCCGCAGCCGGCGCTCCCGGAGCCGGGCCCCCCCGGTGGGTGATGGCGCTGGCGGCGTGGCGCACCACCGCCACCAGGCCGAGGGCGGCCACCAGCACCGACACGGCCATGGCCGCCATGACCGACAGCCCGGTGGGGATGCCTGGCCCCAGGCGCACGCCGTCAGGGGTCGAGTAGTCGAGGTCTCTGCCGTATTCCACCGTGGTAAGTCCCGTCCTGGCGGCGACCCGGCACACTCGGGGCAGCAGGTTCCGCCGGCCTGTTGGTTGCGAGCAAGTTTCCGACAAGGTGAAACGTAATTTCGCCCACCCCTCGGTTCTGGCCTTGTATTCGACTTTTCTGGCCGATACCTAAGTTCCGCCGGCCGATTGCGCCTGATATGCGGCTATCCGCCGGGCTCAGGGTCCCGGCCGGGCCTGGGGCCTCGCCATCCAGGATCCGGGGCCGGTCCGGCGTGGTTGCCCGCGTCTGGCCGCCGGCCGACCCCGGCGTGGATTAGAAGGGAGGAGTGAGCCCTCTCAAGGTGGACCTCATGACCACCGGCGCCAACCTGCGACGGGTGCAGCAGCTGGCCCGCGACGCGGCGGCCGCCGGCTTCTCCGGCCTGGTGTTCACCGAGGCCGGCCGCACCGCCTACCTCTCGTGCGCGGCGGCGGCCCTGGCGGCCGAGCTCGACCTGGCCACGGGAATAGCGGTGGCCTTCCCCCGCAGCCCGATGGTGACGGCCAAGGTGGCCTGGGAGCTGGCCGACGCCAGTCGGGGGCGGTTCCGCCTCGGCCTCGGCACCCAGGTGCGGGCCCACGTCGAGCGGCGCTACTCGACCCCCTTCGATCCGCCCGGCCCCCGGCTCAAGGAGTACGTGCAGGCGCTGCGGGCGATCTTCCGGGCCTTCGCCGGCGACGGCGGGCTCAGCTTCGAGGGCGCCTACTACAGCCTCACCCTGCTGCCGGACCAGTGGTCCCCCGGCCCGATCGACGCCGGCCCCCCGCCGATCGACGTGGCGGCGGTGAACCCCTGGATGCTGCGCATGGCCGGTGAGGTGGCCGACGGCGTCCACGTCCATCCGCTCAACACCCCGGAGTACCTGGCCTCGACGGTGGTGCCCGAGGTGTCGGCCGGGGCGGCCTCATCCGGTCGGGGACGGGACGACCTGACCCTCATCGTCCCCTGCTTCACCGCCGCCGGCGACAGCGAGGAGGAGCGCCGCCGGTGGCGGGAGATGGCCCGCCTGCAGGTCGCCTTCTACGGGTCGACGCCGAACTACGGCTTCATCTTCGACCAGATCGGCCACGAGGGCACCACCGCCCGCATCCGCGAGAAGCAGAAGGCCGGCGACGTCGCCGGCATGGCCGCCGTGGTCAGCGACGACATCCTCGAGCACTTCGTGGTCAGCGCCGGCTGGGACGACCTGGCCGACGCCCTGCGCCGCCGCTACGAGGGGGTGGCCGACCGGGTGGTGCTGTACTTCGCCGGAGCGGCGTGGAACCAGGACCCGGCCTCCATCGGGCGATGGGGGGAGGTGGCCAGGGCCGTCAGTCGGTGACCTCGATGCGCACCCGCTTGTTGCCCCTGCCCTTCGACTCGGTCTTCACCACCCGCACCCGGCCCACCTCGTCGGTGCTGGCCACGTGGGTGCCTCCGTCGGCCTGCTTGTCGAGGCCGACGATGTCGATCACCCGGATGCGCTCGACCGAGGCGGGGATTAGGTTGACCTTGGTGCGGATCAGGTCCTCGTCGGCCACGGCCACGTCGCGGGGCAGGAAGGAGACCTGGACCGGGCGGGCGGCGGCCAGCTCGGCGTTGATCGCCTCCTCGACCAGGGCGCCGAAGCCCTCGGGCAGCGGATCGAACTCGAAGTCCATGCGGGCGGCGAGGGGCTCCATGTTCCCGCCCGTCACCGGCACGCCCCAGCGGTTCCAGATGACCCCGCACAGCACGTGCAGGGCGGTGTGGGTGCGCATGAGGGCGTGGCGGCGCTCCCAGTCGACCACCGCCTCCACCTCGTCGCCGACGGCCAGGGCGTCCTCGGCCACCGAATGCCAGACCACCGGGCGACCGTCGTCGTCGGTGCCGTGGACCACGTCGGTCACCTCCACCGTCCCCAGCCGGCCGGTGTCGTGGGGCTGGCCCCCGCCGGTCGGGTAGAGGACCGTCCTGTCGAGGGCGACCAGGCCGGGTCGGGTGGCGGTCACCACCGCCGGGGCCGACCGCAGGTAGGCGTCCTCGAGGTAGAGCAGCTCGGTCATGGGCCGATTCTGGCGGCTCCGCCGCCGTTCCGGTCCCCGCCCGCAGGCACCGCCGGGCCCTCCCCGCCCGGGGGCGGGCCGACGTAGGAGGCTCGGGGCCGGAAGCGAAGGCGGTGGGGGTACTCCTCGAGGGCGTGGGCGATCCAGCCGGCGCAGCGGGCCACGGCGAAGATGGCCTCGGTGGCCCCCGCCACCATGCCGGCCGTGTCGGCCAGCACAGCAAGGGCGAAGTCGATGTTGGGGGCGGGCAGGTTCTGCCCGGCCGTCACGGACAGCAGGCGCCCGGCGGCCGCCCAGGGCTGGGACGACAGGCCCGAGCTGCGCATCATCTGCAGCAGGGCGGCCGCCCGGGGGTCGGGGCCGGTGTAGACGCGGTGACCGAGGCCGGGGACGGCCTCGCCCTGGCGCAGCCGGCGCCCGACCGCCTCGGCCGCCGGCAGCCCGGCGCACACCTCGGCGATCATGGCCCGCACATCCTCGGCCGCCCCCCCGTGCAGAGGCCCCTCCAGCACGCCCATGCCCGCCTCCACCACCAGGTAGGGATCGGCCCAGGTGGAGGCGGCCACCCGGGCGGCCAGGGTGGACGCGGCCAGCTCGTGGTCGGACAGCAGCACCAGGGCGGCGTTGAGCATGGCGAGCTGGGCCCGACGGGGTCGCCGGGTCGACAGGGCCGGCCACAGCCGGCCGGCTATGGACCCCTGGCGCACGATCCCCGGGGCCGACGCCCCGGGCGCGGCCGGATCGAGGCGGAGCTCGGCCACCCGCTCCGGGTGGGGGGAGAGGCAGTCGACCACGGTGGCCACGATCGAGCGGGCGGTGATGACGACCGCCTCGGGCCGGCGGTCGTGGCGCATGGGGTCGGTGGCAGCGGCGGCGGCCACCGCCACCCGCATCCGGTCCATCAGCGAAGCCCCTGTCGGCAGCCGGTCGATCACCGAGCGGGCCACCTCCAGCCCCTCCGGCCTGGCCTGCCACACCGGGGGCTCGCCGGCGTCGCCGTCGGGGTGCCAGAGCCACTCCGCCACCCGCTCGTAGCTGGCGGCGGAGCTCGCCTCCACCGCGTCCCAGCCCCGGAACCACAGATGACCGGCCGGCTCCAGCAGGGTGAGGGCCGACTCGATCACCAGGTCGGCACCGCCGCGGCGGCCCCCCCTACGCCCCGGAGACGGACCGCCCGTCGCTTCCTGCGGACCAGCATCGACCTCCGTCGGTCCGACCTGGTCGGCGGCCCAGCGGCCCGATCGGCCCGCCCGTCGGGCGGCTAGGGCCCGGACCTCGGCGGCGTCGAAGCGGCTTCCCCGCTTGCCGGGGGTCCGGTAGCTGGAGAGGAGCCCCCGGCTGACGTAGGCGTACAGCGTCTCCGGCTTGACCCCCAGCAGCCCGGCGGCCTCGGCGGTGGACAGACGGTGCTCCTCCGCAATCGACATTGCTTGATTCACCTGTCTTGGTAATCAATGTTGACAACATTGAGAAGACTAGTCAAGTATGAGAGGGCACACCGGGATACGGCAACGACGCCGTCCGGCCCCCGCCCGCCAGGGCGGGCGGGTCATGGAGAGACGAGCACACTGAGAGAGGAGCCGCTGGTGTCGATGCGCACGGTGGGCGACCTGATGACCAGCCCGGCGGTGACGGCCGGGCCCGACGAGACGCTGGCCGCCGCCGCCACCCGTATGAGGGAGGCGGGGGTGGGATCGGTGGTGGTGGGCCGCTTCGGCCAGCCGGTTGGGATACTCACCGAGCGGGACCTGGTGATGGCCACCGCCGCCGGGGCCGACCCCGACACCGCCCCCGTGCGGGACTGGATGACCGCCGAGGCCGACTGCGTGGAGCCCGACGTTGCCGTGGAGGAGGCCTGGGCCAGCCTGGCCAGCCACGGTTACCGCCACATACCGGTGGTGTCGGCCGACGAGCTCAAGGGCGTGGTCTCCATGCGCGATCTTCTGGGGGTGGCACAGATCCGACCGGTAAGCGGCGCCTACACCGACGCCCCCAAGGGGCTCGAGGGCGTGGTGGCGGCCGAAACCAGCGTGGGCGACGTGCGCGGCCTCGAGGGCTTCTACCACTACCGGCAGTACTCGGCCCTCGACGTCGCCGCCACCCGGAGCCTCGAGGACGCCTGGCGGCTGCTGTTCGACGGCGAGCTGCCCGACGCCGCCGAGGCGGCGGCCTTCGCCGCCGAGCTGGCCCCGCTGCGGAAGCTGCCGGAGGCGGTGGCGGCGGTTTTGCCCGCCATCGCCGCCTCGGGCGCCGCTCCCCTCGACGGGCTGCGCTCGGCCCTGTCTCTGGTGGCCGGGGCCGAGCACATGCGGGCCAGCCTCGACCTCGACCGCAGGGCCCTGCGGGTCGACGCCCTGCGCCTGTCGGCGGTGGTCCCGACGATCGTGGCCTCGCTGCACCGCCTTGGCCAGGGTCTCGAACCGCTGGCGCCGAGGGAGGACCTGGGCCATGCCGCCAACTACCTGTACATGCTGAGCGGCGAGGAGCCCGACCCGGCTCTGGTGCGGCCGCTGGAGCAGTACATGATCCTCACCATCGACCACGGGCTCAACGCCTCCACCTTCACCGCCCGGGTCATCACCTCAACCGGTGCCGACGTGGGCTCGGCGGTCGTGGGCGCTGTCGGGGCCCTGTCCGGCCCCCTGCACGGCGGTGCCCCCAGCCGGGCCCTCGACACCATCGATGCCATTGGCACAGCCGAGCGGGCCGAGGCATGGGTGCGCGACGCCGTGTCGAGGGGCGAGAAGATCATGGGCTTCGGCCACCGCGTCTACCGGACCGACGACCCCCGCTCGACCATGATGCGCGAGATCGCCCGCGGCCTGGGCAGCCCGCTCCAGCCCCTGGCCGAGCACATCGAGGCCACCGTGCTGCGAGTGCTGGAGGAGATGAAGCCCGGCCACCAGCTGCGCACCAACGTCGAGTTCTACGCCGGGGTGGTGATGGACCGCTGCGGGCTGCCCCGCCAGCTGTTCACCCCCACCTTCGCTGCCAGCCGCTGCATCGGGTGGTGCGCCCACATCCTCGAGCAGGCGGCCGACAACCGGATCATTCGCCCCAGCGCCCGCTACGTCGGCCCGCCCCCGCCCCAGCCGGTGCCCCCTCTGTAGTCCGAGCCCGCTGACCCCGGTCCGTACCCGGGTCTTTGGGTCCCAGGTCTGTGGTCTCCAGCCGTGGTCCCAGACCGGAGACCCGGGCCGGTTCCGGTCGGAGAGGGGCCGGGCCGGGCGGCAGGGTCAGGGTACGGAGGGGCCCGGGGCCCGGTTGTAGACCCGCAGGCCGAAGCGCAGCCAGGCCACGGCGCCGTCGGCGCCCCGCCCGAACACCCCGCGCTGGCCGGCGGCGGCGGGCGGGTCGACGCAGATCACCTCGTCTTCCCCGCAGGGCACCAGCCGGTAGCGCGGCGGGGGTGAGGGGGTGCCGGGAGTGCCCGGTGTCATGACCAGGGCGGAGGAGTCGTCGGGGTCGAGCTCGACCGAGTGGGTCCACTCCGGCTCCGGCCCGAGGCCGTAGCGGCCGACGCAGGCGGCGGTGTCGAGCGAGCCGGTCGCCGGCCCGGAATCGGCCTCGACCGCCCCGGCCGCCTTCCCGAGGGCCCACCGCTCGATGGAGCGGTTGAAGGCCCCGGCGGCGCCGGAGTTGGACAGGACGGTGACGGCCATGCCTGCGGCGGGGCACATGACGAACCGGCTCAGGTAGCCGTTGGTGGCCCCGCCGTGCTCCACCACCGTGGCGCCGCCCACCCGGCGGATCATCCACGCCAGCCCGACGTCGGTCGTGCTGTCGATGCCGACCTGGGGCGTGGTCATGGCCGCAACCGTCTCCTGCCGGAGCAGGCGCGAGCCGTCGGCCGCCACCCCTCCGGCCAGCCACAGCCGGGCCCAGCTCAGCTGGTCGCCGGCGCAGGAGCACAGGGCCCCCGCCGGCCAGGCGTAGAACGGGCGGGGCCAGGGCCGCTGCACCCGCGGTCCGTCCTCCGAGGCCACGTGGCCCGCCGCCACCCGGTGGGTGATCATCTCGTCGGCGTGGAAGAAGCTGTGGCCGATGCCGGCAGGCTCCAGCACCAGCCGGCGCACCGCCTCCGGGTAGGGCCAGCCGGTGAGCACCTCGAGGAGCCGGCCGAGCACGTAGTAGCCGGCGTTGTTGTAGGAGTACAGCTGACCCGGGGCGGCCAGGCGGGGGGCCCGCCACATGTCCTGCACCACCCGGGCCAGGGCGCCGTCGCGGCCGTAGTCCGGCTCGGTGAGCAGGAACCAGTCGCCGGCCCACCCCCCGGTGTGGGTGAGCAGGTGTCGCACGGTGACGGCCTCGCCCTCGCCCGGGGCGGCCAGGCGGAAGGCGCCCAGGTGGGCGGCGACGGGGTCGTCGAGGCCAAGCCGGTCGTCCTGCACCAGGGCCATGACGGCGGCGGCGGTGAAGGTCTTGGTCGTCGAGCCGATCTGGAACAGGGTCCGGTCGTCGACCGCCAGCGGGTGCTCGACGTTGGTGACGCCGTGGGAGACGACGACCTCCTCGCCCCCGGCGTGGAGGCCCACGGCCACCCCAGGCACCCCGGCCTCCTCCGCCCCCCGCTTCACCACGTCGGCCAGCTCGTCGGCCAGGGCGCCGGCGGTCACCCCCGCCGGGCCCGTGGGTGCCGCCCCGCCGGCGGGAGGGACGACCCCTGGTGTCTCCACCGTCACCGCCGCCAGCGTAGGACGGACCGGGGGCGGTTCGTAGGAAACGACGACGGCGCCGCGGGCCTCTCGTTCGATCCGACGCAGAACGGGGACCGCCGGATCCCTACCGTGATCGAGGGTCAGCGAGGAGGGGATGTGACGATCGACGATCTGCAGGGAACGCTCCGGGCCCGTCTCGACCGGCTGGCCGCCGAACACGGCGTGGTCGGGGCGTCGATGGCGGTGCAAAAGGGCGACACGGTGGTGGAGGCGGCCACCGGCCTCACCAACCTGCGCACCGGGGTGGAGGTGACCACCGACACCGTCTTCCAGATCGGCTCGATCTCCAAGTCCTACACGGCCACGCTGGTGATGCAGCTGGTCGACGAGGGCCTGATCGACCTCGACGCCCCGGTCTCCCGCTACCTCCCGGACTTCCGCACCACCGACCCGGAGGCGGCCGCCTCGGTGACGGTGCGGCGCCTGCTCAGCCACACCAGCGGGATGGACGGTGACGTCTTCGACGACTTCGGCCGGGGCGACGAGTGTGTCGAGCGCTACGTCGCCGCCATGGCCGGCATCGCCCACACCCACCCGGTGGGGGCGTTCTTCTCCTACTGCAACTCCGGCTACGTGCTGCTGGGTCGCCTGATCGAGCACTTCCGCCAGGCCACCTGGGACGCCGCCCTGCGCCAGCACCTGCTCGGTCCGCTCGGCGCCGAGGACACCGTCACGCTGGCCGACGAGGCCATCCTGCGGCGGGCGGCCGTCGGCCACATCCCCTCCGGTGAGGACGGGGCCCTGCAGGTGGCGCCCATGTGGTTCTTCGGCCGGGCCATGGGCCCGGCCGGGGTCATCACCGCCCCGGCCCGCGAGGTGCTGGTCCTGGCCCGCATGCACCTGGACGACGGACGGGCCTCCGACGGCACCCAGCTGCTCAGCCCGGGTGCGGTCAAGGCCATGCGCCAGCTGGAGGTGGAGATCCCCGACCCCTACGTCCTCGGGGACGGCTGGGGCCTGGGCTGGATCCTCTACCGGTCCGGCTCGCCGCTGGTGTTCGGCCACGACGGCACCACCGTGGGCCAGAACGCCTACCTGCGCATCGTCCCCGACGCCGACCTGGCCGTGTGCCTGCTCACCAACGGGGGCGGCGCCGGGGCGCTGTTCGACGCCCTGGTGCGCCCGCTCTTGGTGGAGCTGGCCGGCGCCGAGCTCAACCCGCCGCCGCAGCTGCCGCCGGCGCCGGTGGAGGTGGACCGCACTGCCTTCGTCGGCACCTACGAGCGCAGTGGGGTGAGCATCGAGGTCAGCCTCGACGAGGACAACCGGATCTGGATACAGGCCAGGAGCACCGGCCCACTGGCCGGCACCGTGCCTCCGGAGCCGCCGAAGGAGCTGGTCCCGCTGACCGACAGCCTCCTCATAACGGCTGAGCCGGACAAGAGGGTCGGCCGGCACGGAAGCTTCAAGTTCCTCGAGCCCGGCCCGGCCGGCTTCGGCTACATCCACTCCGGGGCCCGGGCCACCCCGCGGGTGTCCGGCTAGGGTACCGCCGCCAGCGTGGCTGAAGGACTGGACACCGTGGTGGCGGGAACAGCCGCCGAGGCCGCCACCGCCGCCGAGCGATGGGCGGACAAGGCCGGCGTGTCGGTCGAGCTGGTGGCGGCCGAGCCGGCCGCCCGCCAGGTGGCCACCGTGCTGTCCGCCGTGTGGCCCCAGCCCAACGGGACGGCGCCCGTCACCCCCGAGCTGGCCTGGGCCCTGGCCCACTCCGGCAACTACGTCGCCCTGGCCGTCGGGCCGGACGGGCCCGTCGGGGCGGCCGTCGGGTTCCGGGCCGCCGACGGCGAGGGCCACCACCTCCACTCCCACATCGCCGGGGTCGTGCCCGCCCGCCAGGGGGGCAGCGTGGGCTTCGCCCTCAAGCAGCATCAGCGGGCCTGGGCCCTGGGCGCCGGCCTGACCCGCATCACCTGGACCTTCGACCCCCTCGTGGCCCGCAACGCCTACTTCAACGTCATGAAGCTGGGCGCCGGCCTGACCAGGTACTACGTCGACTTCTACGGAGCCCTGAGCGACGGCATCAACGTCGGGGACGAGAGCGACCGCTGCCTGGTGACCTGGTGGCTCACCGGTCAGCGGGCTGCCGCCGCCGCCTCCGGCGCCACCGGCGAGGTCGACCTCGCCGCCCTGTGCCGGATGGGGGCCGTCGAGGTGCTCGGCCCGGGCCCCGGCCACGAGCCGGTGCTGCAGGCCGCCCCCGCCCAGGCGACCAGGCTGGCCCGGGTGCCGGCGGACGTCGTCGAGCTGCGTCACCGCGACCCGGCCATGGCCCGGCGCTGGCGCCAGGCCCTGCGCGAGGTCCTGACCACCACCTTCGCCGAAGGGCTGGAGGTGGAGGCGGTCAGCCGCGACGGCTGCTACGTCATCGGTGCCAGGAGGCGGCCCGCCCGCTGACCCCCCGGTGCCCGGCGGTGCCACCATTTAGGCCATGGCGACCGAGCCCGCCCGCCGGGCAGAGCCCGCCGCCGAGGCGCCCGCCGGCTCGCTGGGGCTGCTGGTGGACAGGCTGCACCCGGCGGTGCTCGACGTGCTGGCCGCCCCCCGGGGGCTGGAGGTGGAGGTCAGCCACCCGGTCATCCTCGATCCGGCCGACCCGGTGGCCCCCGACCCGGCCAGCCTGGTGCTGGCCGTCGGGGTGGGGGAGGCGATCGCCAAGGCCAGCATCATGCGCCGGCTGGCCTCCACCGGGGCCACCGGGGTGGTGTTCAAGCAGGCCGGGGCGGTCGAGAAGGAGCTGCTGGCCCTGGCCGACGAGACCGGCCTGGCCCTGCTGGCGGTGCGGCCCGGCATCTCCTGGGGCCAGCTCTTCTCCCTCATCGCCACCGCCTCGACCGTCAGCCCCCCGGCCGAGGGCGGGGTCTACGGGGTGCCCCTCGGCGACCTGTTCGCCCTGGCCAACGCAGTGGCGGCCATGGTCGGCGGGGCCACGACCATCGAGGATCTCCAGAGCCGGGTGCTGGCCTACTCCAGCCTCGACCACCCCATCGACGTCCCCAGGCAGGAGACCATCCTGGGCCGCCAGGTCCCCTCGGAGTGGATGCAGCGCCTCCGCGACGCCGGGGTGTTCCGCCGGCTGTGGCAGACCGACGAGGTGGTGCACATCCGCGACTTCACCGACTTCGCCGGCTACCTGCCCCGCATCGCCGTGTCGGTGCGGGCCGGGGGCGAGCTGGTGGGCAGCATCTGGGTGATCGAGGGCGAGCGGGCCCTGGGGCCCGAGGCCGAGGGGACCCTGCGCCAGGCGGCCGACATCGCCGCCCTGCACCTGCTGGCCCACCGCAGCGCCCACGACGTCGACCGCCAGCGCCGGGCCGACGCCCTGTTGGCGGTGCTTGAGGGTCGCGACCGGGGCGACCGGGCCGCCGCCCTCCTGGGCATCGACCCCCGCGGCACCATGGCCGTGGTCGCCTTCGACTGCGACGAGCCCGACGACGCCGCCGCCGCCGTGCGGGCCCACCGGGTCGCCGACCTGGTCGCCCTGTACTGCGAGTCGTTCCGCCGGCGGGCGGCCTGCGCCGTCAGCGGGGGGCGCGTCTACGCCCTGGTGCCTGTGGGGGCGGGCGAGGGGGCCGACTCGGTGGTGAACCTGGCCGGGGCCATCGTCCAGCGGGCGGGGGAGGCGCTGTCGGTGCCCCTGCGGGCGGGGGTGGGCTCGCCGGTGCCGACGGTGGCCGGCCTGGTCGAATCCCGCCACGAGGCCGACGACGTCCTCGACGTGCTGGCCCCCGGCGC
Organism: Acidimicrobiales bacterium; assembly: GCA_035653595.1. Classification (GTDB taxonomy): domain Bacteria; phylum Actinomycetota; class Acidimicrobiia; order Acidimicrobiales; family JAJPHE01; genus DASRBO01. The sequence continues at coordinate 35,717 of DASRBO010000098.1, forward strand.
CGGGGTGGGTACCATCTCCGAGGTGCGGGCCCGGGTGGTGCTGCATCGTCTGGCCCAGCTGGCCCAGCAGCACCCCGAGCTGCGCGGCGGGAAGCTGCTGGCCCTGGCCGACCAGGACGCCGCCCGGGGCACCGCCCATCTGGCCACCCTGCGGGCCTACTTCGACTCCTTCGGCGACATCGCCACCGCCGCGGCCCGGGTGAGCGTCCACCCCAACACCTTCCGCTACCGCCTGCGGCGGATAACCGAGGCCTTCGGCCTCGACCTGGCCGATCCCGAGGAGCGGCTGGTGGCCGAGCTGCAGCTGCGCTTCCTCGACACCACCGGGGAGACCGGGGCCGGCTGAGGCCTGCCGGCGGGCCGCTGTCAGGCCGGACAGCGGCGGAGGCCGATTTTGGTGGCAGGGGCCAAGGTCGGCACCGCCGGCGGCGGTCACCATGACGGATTCGCGAGTGGGCCCCGGAGGACGCTTGGCAGCAGGCAGACGTTTCCGGTCAGCGGTGCTGGCCGTGGGGGCGCTGGCGGCCGCCCTCGCCGGCTCCGGCTGCGGGTTCACCCAGATGCAGAACCTTTCGTTCCGGGTCGACGACCGGCTGCACTTCGTGAGCCCGCCGGCACGGACCATGGTGCAGAACCCGGTGACGGTGAGCTGGCGGATCAGCGGCTTCGCGGTCGCGCCGCCGGGCAGCACCCCGCCCAGCCGGGGGGCGGGCTACTTCGCCGTGTTCGTGGACCGGGCGCCCATCCAGCCGGGCCAGACCATGCGCACCGTCGCCAGCCGCGACCTCCAGTGCCTGCACCAGCCCGGCTGCCCCGACGAGAGCTACCTGGAGCAGCGCCAGATCTACACCACCACCCGCCAGCAGCTGACCCTGGGCGAGATACCCAACCTGGTCGGCGACAACGAGAAGGTGCAGCTGCACACGATCACGGTGGTGCTCATGGACACCAGCGGGCACCGCATCGGGGAGAGCGCCTGGGAGCTCGACGTGCGCATGAGGAGGGTGGGGGTGTGACGGCCTCCCTGGACGGGCTGGAGGCGGTCGAGGAGATCGAGTCCACCCGCGAGTCGCTGCGGGAGTCGGCCCGGGTGAAGCTGGGGGTGGCGGGGGACGAGAACACATCGAGCTTCCGCCGGATCGTCAGGCACTACGGGCTGTCGTACTACCCGCTCATCGCCCTCGGGCTCCTCTCGACCTCGGACACGTTCCAGAGCTACGCCTTCACCGTCCTCACCCCCGAGATCAGCCGGACCCTCGGCATATCGGTGCTGGCGGTGGCGACGGCCCGCTCGCTGCAGGGCCTGGCGGTGGCGGTCGCCCCCCTGCCGGTGGCGTCGCTCACCCAGAACAAGGCCAGGCGGGCGGCGCTGTGCATCGGCACCGGTCTGCTCTGGAGCGTCATCACCCTGTTCGCCGGGTTCGTCACCTCGTTGGCAGCCCTGGTGCTGATACTGGCCCTCGACGGGCTGACGACTGGCAGCGTGACGGCGCTGCACACGCCACTGATCTTCGACAGCTACCACCCCGGCGCCCGGGTGCGGGCCCTGTCGGTCTACAACGCCTTCGGGACCTTCGGCAGCGTGGCGTCGCCGCTGCTGGTCGGGCTGCTCTCCGGGGTGCTCGGCTTCACCTGGAGGGGCGTGTTCATCGCCCTGGGGCTCCTGTCCATCGCCATGGCCCTGGCCTCCCTGGGCCTGCGCGACCCGGGCTTCGGCCGGTGGGACACCCAGCAGGTGCGGGCCAGCGTGCACAGCGCCCACGGTGAGTCCGACGACCTGCGCGACGAGGACGTCACCCTCGGCTTCTGGGAGATCTGCCGGCGCATGCTGCTGATCCCCACCAACCGGCGGGTGTTCGCCGGCTTCACCGTGTTCGGGATGCTGACCGTGCCGCTGGGCACGTTCATCTCCTTCTTCCTCGACCAGCGCTGGAACTTCGGGCCCGGCCAGCGAGGCGCCTTCTTCGCCTTCTACGCCGGCTGCGGGGTGATCGCCCTGCTCATCTACGGCGGCCGGGGGGAGAGGCAGTTCCGGGCCTCGCCGGCCCGCATCCTGCGGGCGTCGGGTGTCCTGCTGGCCGGGGCGGTGGTCTTCGTGGCCCTGGGCGGGGTCATGCCGGCGCTGGTGCCGATGCTGGCCTGCTTCGGGGCGTCCGGCGCCCTGGCGGTGATCGTCTCGCCCCTGCTCGGGGTCTCGCTGCTGTCGATCGTGCCCGCCCACATGCGGCCCCACGCCCAGTCGCTGGCGGCCATCTTCGGCGCCATGGGCAGCCTGGTGGGCTCGCTGCTGCTCGGCAGCGTGCAGAGCGAGTACGGCATCGGCGGGGCCATGGTGGCGGTGGCCATACCGGGCGTGCTGGGAGCCCTGATCATCGCCAGCGCCGGCGGCCTCATCGAGGCCGATCTGGACCGGATGATCGAGGAGGTCATCGAGGACGAGGAGATCCGCCGGATCCACTCCGGCGGCGGGCGCCTGCCCATGCTGGCGGTCCGGGGGGTCGACTTCTCCTACGACCACCTGCAGGTGCTCTTCGACGTCGACTTCGCCGTGGAGGACGGGGAGATGGTCGCCCTCCTCGGGGTGAACGGGGCAGGCAAGTCCACCCTGCTCAAGGTGGTGTCCGGCATCGGCCTGCCGTCCAAGGGGAGCGTCCGCTTCCGGGGCCAGGACATCACCTACCTCGACGCCGAGCGCCGCATCCGCCTGGGCATCACCCAGGTTCCGGGCGGGCGGGCGGTCTTCGGGCCCATGACGGTGGTCGAGAACCTGCGCAGCTACGGCTACACCCTGGGCGGCCAGCGGGCATCGGTCGACCGGGCCATCGCCACCGCCCTCGAGGCCTTCCCCCGGCTGGAGGAGAGGCGGAACTCGCTGGCCGCCACCCTCTCCGGGGGCGAGCAGCAGATGCTCGGCCTGGCCAAGGCCCTCATGCTGCGGCCGCGCATCCTGCTCATCGACGAGCTGTCCCTCGGCCTGGCTCCCATCATCGTGGCCCAACTGCTGGAGATGGTGCGCCGCATCAACGAGGCCGGCACGGCGGTGGTGCTTGTCGAGCAGTCCGTCAGCATCGCCCTCAACCTGGTGCAGCACGCCTACTTCATGGAGAAGGGCGAGATGCGCTTCGACGGCCCGGCCGCCGAGCTGCTGGGGCGGGACGACCTGTTGCGGGCGGTGTTCCTCAAGGGATCGGCGGCGGCGGGAACGTGAGCGCGGTGGTCAGCACCGAGGCCGCCCGACGCCTGCCTGTGGCCCCCCGCCGCCTGCTCGGGCTGGTCGCCCTGGTGGTGGCGGTGGCGCTGGCCAAGTTGCTCTTCGCCGAGCTCGACTCCCACCACGTAATGCAGGCCTCGACCCCGTGGCCGGTGATCCTGCTCGGCACCATCATCGGCCTCACCTACGGCCTGCTGGCGGTGGGCCTGGTCCTCATCTACCGGACCAACCGCATCATCAACTTCGCCCACGGCCAGATCGGCGCCTTCGGGGCCGCCTTCTTCGGGCTGGCCGCGGTGAGCTGGCACATCCCCTACTGGGTCGCCTTCCCCATCGCCCTGGCGGCGGGGGCGGGGGCGGGGGCGGCGGCGGAGACCGGGGTGGTCCGCCGCCTGCGCAAGGCGCCCCGCATCATGAGCGTGGTCGCGACCCTCGGGGTCGGCAACGTGCTGGTGGCCTTCTCCGCCCTGATCAACAGCACGGCGGCGGCGGGGGCGCTATTCCCCCAGCCGGCCGGGCTGCCGGCGTTCAACGTCGGCGCCCTGCGGGTCACCCAGGCCTACTCGGGGATGCTGTTCCTTTCCCCGCTCGCCGTGGCCGGCATCGCCCTGTTCCTCAAGTACAGCCGGTTCGGGCTGGCCATCCGGGCGGCGGCGGCCAACCCGGAGGCGGCCCGCATGTCGGGCATCTTCGCCGGGCGGATGTCGTCGCTGGCCTGGGCCCTGGCCGGCGCCCTGTCCGCCTTCTCGGCCATCCTCACCGCCCCCACCCAGGGCTTCGCCACCGGCGAGACCTTCGGGCCCGCCCTGCTGCTGCGGGCCATGACCGCAGCGGTGGTCGCCCGCATGAGCAGCCTGCCTCTGGCCATCGCCGGCGGGGTCGGCCTCGGCATCCTCGAGCAGCTGCTGCTGTGGAACTACCCCCAGTCCGGCCTGGTCGAGGTGACCCTGTTCGCCGTCATCCTGGTGGTGCTGGTCTTCCAGCGCCAGCGGGCCGGGCGGGACGAGGAGAAGGGCAGCTGGGCGGCGGTGCAGGCGCTGCGCCCCCTGCCCCGCCAGGTCCGCCAGCTGCGGGCGGTGCGGCTGATGGGACCGTCGCTGGCCGCCGGCGGCCTGGTGGTGCTGGCGGTGCTGCCGCTGTTCATCACCAACAGCCTGTCGGTGTCCTTCACCGGCATCATCGGCTTCGCCATGGTGGGGCTGTCAATCGGGGTCCTCACCGGTCTCGGGGGCCAGCTCACCCTGGGCCAGTTCGGGGTGGCGGCGATAGGGGCGGTGGTGTCCTTCGCCGTGTCCAGCCACCTGGGCAACTTCCCCCTCGCCCTGGCCTACGCCGGGCTGACGGCGGCGGCGGTGTCGGTGCTCATCGGCATCCCCGCCCTGCGCATCCGGGGCCTGATGCTCACCGTCACCACCCTCGGCTTCGCTCTGGCCACTCCCGCCTGGCTGCTCAACCAGCCCTGGATGCTCGGCGCCGGCCAGAACCCGGGCCGGCCGGTGGTCTTCGGCCACCCCCTCGACTCCGGCCACAGCTACTACTACTTCGCCCTGTTCCTGTTCCTGGTGACCGTGTGGCTGTCGCGCAACATCCGCCGCTCCGGCTTCGGCCGGCTGCTGGTGGCGGTGAGGGACAACGAGGACGCCGCCCGGGCCTTCTCGGTGCGCTCCAGCGTGGTCAAGCTGCAGGGCTACATGGTGGCCGGGTTCATCGCCGGCATCGGGGGCGCGGCCTACGGGCACTCGCTGTCGAGCATCAGCGCCAACACCTTCCCCGCCTCGGCCAGCATCAACGTGGCCTTCATGACCGTGCTCGGCGGGGTGGGCGTGCTGGTGGGGCCCATCCTGGGGGCGGTGTGGGTGCTCGGCCTGCCGCTGTTCAACCTGGCCAGCATCGCCATCCTGGCCACCAACCTGGGGGCGCTGCTGCTGATCCTGTGGAAGCCGGGCGGTCTCGTGCAGCTGGTCGAGCCGGTGCGCGACCGGCTCGTCGGCGCCGTCGCCCGCCGCCACGGGATCGACCCGGAGGTGGCCGAGGCCGACACCGGGGCGGAGCTGGCCCCGGCCATGGTGGCGAGCCGGGTCGGCGGCGCCGGCCGCAGCCCGGCCCTCGCCGGCGACGGGCCCGCCGGTGAGCGCAGCGCCCGCCTGGCCGGGACGACCCTGCTTGAGGCCGCCCACCTGGTCAAGCGTTTCGGCGGGATCACCGCCGTCGACGACGTCTCCCTCCGGGTGCGCGCCGGCGAGACGCTCGGGCTGATCGGGCCGAACGGGGCAGGCAAGACGACGACCTTCGAGCTGCTCGGAGGCTTCACCCGTCCCGACGCCGGCCGCATCGTGTTCGACCACGTCGACGTGTCCCACCTGGGCCCCGAGCAGCGGGCCGCCCGCGGCCTGATCCGCTCCTTCCAGGACGCGGCCCTGTTCCCGACCATGACCGTGACCGAGACGGTCATGCTGGCCCTGGAGCGGGTGCAGCCCACCCGCTTCCTGTCCTCGGTGGTGGGGCTGTCACGCAGCGAGCGGCGCAAGGAGCCGAGGGCCCGGGCGCTCATCTCGTTCATGGGCCTGGACCGCTACCGCGACAAGCAGATCCAGGAGCTGTCCACCGGCACCCGCCGCATCGCCGAGATCACCTGCCTGGTCGCTCTCGAGCCTCTGTGCCTGCTGCTCGACGAGCCGTCCTCGGGCATCGCCCAGCGCGAGACCGAGGCCCTGGGCGGCCTGCTTGAGACCCTCAAGCGGGACCTGTCCCTGACCCTGGTGGTGATCGAGCACGACATGCCCCTCATCATGGGCATCGCCGACCGCATCGTGGCCATGGACAGCGGCCGGGTCATCGCCGAGGGCAGCCCGGACGAGGTGGCCGCCGACCCGCTGGTGGTGGAGGCCTACATGGGAGGCAGCGTGGCGGCCATCGAGCGCTCGGGCCGCCGGGGCGAACCGGTGCCGGCCGGCAACGGCCGGGCTCAGGGGGTGAGCGTCTCCACCTCGGTCGTGACCTGAGCCAGCACCTCGGGCAGCACGTCGACGCCGACCCCCGGACCGGTCGGGACAGGTATGTGGCCGGACTGGACCAGCAGGGGCGGGGTGATGTCCTGGGCGTAGAACCGGTCGGAGCCGGACACGTCGCCGGGCAGGCTGAACTCGGGCCCGGCGGCCAGGGCGGCGTTGGCGGCCCGGCCGATGCCCGTCTCCAGCATCCCGCCGCACCACACCGGGACCCCGTGGGCGGCGGCCACGACGGCGATGCGGCGGGCCTCGATGTAGCCGCCCACCCGGCCCGGCTTGATGTTGATGATCCGGCAGGCGCCCCAGGCGATGGCGGCCGCCGCCGTGGAGGCCGAGGTGATCGACTCGTCGAGGCACACCGGGGTGCGGATGAGGCGGGCCAGCTGGGCGTGGCCGTACACGTCGTCCTCGGACAGGGGCTGTTCGATCAGGAGCAGGTCGAAGGGGTCGAGGCGGGCCAGCTGGCGGGCGTCGGCCAGGGTGTAGGCGGTGTTGGCGTCGACCTGGAGCAGCAGGTCGTCGCCGAAGCGCTCCCTCACCGCCCGCACCGGCTCGACGTCCCAGCCGGGCTCGATCTTCAACTTGATGCGCACGTAGCCGGCGTCGAGGTAGCCGGCCACGGCGTCGAGCAGCTGGGGGACCGAGTCCATGATCCCGACCGACACCCCGCTCGGCACCCGGTCCCGCGCCGCCCCGAGGTAGGAGGCGAAGGAGCGGCCGGTCATGCGCAGCTCGGCGTCGAGCACGGCCATTTCCAGCGCCGCCTTGGCCATGGGATGGCCCTTGATCGGTTCAAGCAGCCGCCCCACGTCCTCGGCGCCGAGGTCGCCGGCGGCGAAGAGGACCGGGGCCAGGAAGCGCCTGATGACCTCGCGGGCCCCCTCGACGTGCTCGTAGGAGTACAGGGGGGCGGCCATGGCGACGCACTCCCCCCACCCCTCGCCCTCGGGCGTGATCGCCCGCACCAGCAGGGCGTCCTTGACGCGCTCGGTGCCGAACGAGGTCCGGAAGGGGGAGACCAGCGGCAGCTGGATGCGGCGCAGCTCCAGGGCGGTGAGCTTCACCGTCCCACCCTGCCACCGGCGGGCCGGTGGTGGCCTTAGCCGACTGCACCACCGGGGGGCGGGGGAGTGGTCCTCGCCTACAATGCCGCCCTCTTTCCGGGTGGCAAGCATGGGCACCACCGGCACCGGTCGGCATGGGAGGGCGCGTGCCAATGTGCAGCTGGAGGAACAAGGCCAACGGACGTGTTCCGGTCCTCGGCTGACCTGCTGGTGCCCCTGGCCCTGCTGATCCTGGGACTGTTCCTGGCCCGCCTGTTCCGCTCCGATCCCCTGGTCGGCGGGCCGCAACGGTGAACGACGCCGAGCGGTGCGAGGACCTGCGGGCCCTGGTGGAGTGCGAGTCGCCCTCGGAGGACCGGGACGCCACCGCCCGCTGCGCCGACGTGCTCGCCGACCTCGTCCGCCGCCGCCTCGGCGGGGAGGCCGAGCGGGTCGAGGTGGAGGGCCGGGTGCACCTGCGGTGGAGCTTCGGGCGGCCCCGGGTCCTCCTGCTCGGTCATCTCGACACGGTCTGGCCGCTGGGCACGCTCGCGCGCTGGCCGTTCGAGGTCCGGGGCGAGCGGGCCACCGGGCCGGGCGTGTTCGACATGAAGGGCGGCCTGGTGCAGATGCTGGAGGCGCTGTCGGGCCGGGGCGGCCCCGACGGGGTGGCCATCCTGGTGACCAGCGACGAGGAGGTGGGCTCGAACTCGTCGCGAGCGCTCATCGAGGAGACCGCCGCAGGCATGGAGGCGGTGCTGGTGCTCGAGCCCTCGGCCGACGGGGCGCTCAAGACCGCCCGCAAGGGCGTGGGCACCTTCCGGCTGGACGTGACCGGGCGGGCGGCCCATGCCGGCCTCGAGCCCCACAAGGGCGTGAACGCCACCGTCGAGGCGGCCGCCCAGATCCTCGCCATCGCCGAGCTGGGCCGGCCCGACCAAGGCACCACGGTCACCCCCACCACCCTGAGCGCCGGCACCACTGTCAACACCGTGCCTGAGTCGGCCACCCTGCGGATCGACGTGCGGGCCTCGACCGTGGCGGAGATGGACCGGGTGCAGTCCGCCCTCGGCTCGCTCCGGCCCCGCCTGCCCGGTGCCGGGCTGGCCATGACCCCGGTCTCGGTGCGCCCGCCGCTGGAGTCCTCCGTTTCGCGTGACCTCTTCGAGGCGGCCCGCCGCCACGCCGCCCGCCTTGGTCTGGGCGACCTGGCCGGGGTGGCCGTCGGGGGGGGATCCGACGGCAACCTGACCGCCGCCATCGGCATCCCGACCCTCGACGGCCTCGGGGCGGTGGGCGACAAGGCCCATGCCGAGGGCGAGTGGCTGCTGGTGCCGGCCATGCGCCAGCGGGCGGGCCTGGTCGCCGCCCTGGTGGACGAACTGGTCGGAGCCCCGGTGTGAGCGAGCCGACCCCGGAGGAGCCGACCTCGACGCCTGCGGCCGCCCGGCGGGGCGCCACCACCAAGGGACCGGGCCCTTCCAAGCGCGCCGGCACCAAGGCGACGCCGGGCGGGACGGCCCGGGCCCAGAGGACGACCGGACGGGGCGCCAGCGGCTCGGCCAAGCCCCCGGCGGCCAAGGCGGCCTCCCGCCGCCGCCCCCGTGCCGGGGAGTCCCCCGAGCCATCCCCCGAGCCCGACCCCCTCCTGGCGGCCGAGCCGGCCGCCACCGAGGCCGCAGCGGTCCCACCGCCACCCGCTGGCGCGACCCGCCCACCTGTCGGCACCGCCCCCGGCGCCGATCAGGACGCGGGCGGTCCCCCGGCCTCTCCCGGGCGGAGCGCCCCGGAGCCAGGGCCGGGCGGGCCGGCGGCGGCGCTTTCGGCCGAGGCGGTGGGGGCGGCCCCGCCCCGCTGGGCGGCCCTGACCGATCCGGACTCGGCGGTGCCGACCTACACCGGGGTCATCCTGATCGTGGTCGGGTTCGCCCTGCTGTTCTACGGATGGTCAAGGGTGGCGCCGCTGGCCGACGTGTTCCGCCAGATTCCCTACCTGCTGTCGTCGGGCCTGCCTGGCATCGGCCTGGTGATGGTGGGCCTGGTGGTCATCAACGTGACCGCCCGCCGCCGCGACGCCGCCCGGCGGGCGCGTCAGATGGCCGCCCTGGGCGAGATAGTCGCCGACCTGCGCCGCAGCATCGAGGACACCCGGCGGTGAACCGTTGGTGACCGGCACCGGTGGCGGCGGGAGGGCGCGCCGGACCGGGGCCGTCGCCGCCGCCGAGGTGGTGCTGGTGGTGATCGGCCTGGCCGGCTTCGCCGTCATGGGCCTGGCCTGGGCCAAGGGAGCCGGGTTCGCCTACGTGCCGCTGCAGATTGCGCCCCTGCTGGCCGCCACCGTGGGGCTGGCCATGGTCGGTCTGGCCGTCGGGGCCCTCGCCATCCAGACCGGGCGGCGCCTCGACGCCGAGGCCGAGGCGGGCCTGGACGGCCTGGTCGAGCAGGCGACCGAGGCCGCCGCCGCCCTGCGGCGGAGGTATGTCGGGAACGACTAAGGCGCCCGCCCCCGGTCGGTTGACTGCACCATGACGGTGGCCGCCCCGGCGGCGACACTGGCGCCGTGCCGGTGGTCATTAGCGGGGGGACCGTCTACGACGGTGACGGCGGCCCCGGGCTGGCGGCCGACGTGGTCGTCGACGGGGACCGGATCGCGACGATCGCCCCCGGGGTCGAGGTCAGCGACGCCGAGGTCCTCGACGCCGCCGGGCTGGCCGTGGCCCCCGGCTTCGTCAACGTCCTGAGCCACGCCTGGGGCAGCCTGCAGCGGGACCCGACCGGAGCGTCCGACGTGCTGCAGGGGGTGACCACCGAGGTGTTCGGGGAGGCCTTCTCCCTCGGACCGGGCGGTCCCCAGTTCGCCGAGATGATGTCGGGCTGGGGGGTCGCCGACGGCGTGGTCGTCGACTTCCCCCGCCTGAGCGAGGGCCTGTCCCACCTCGAGAGCCGGGGCGTCGGGCTCAACGTGGCCAGCTTCATCGGCGGCCACAACCTGCGGGTGCTGGGGGCCGGATTCGACGACCGCCCGCTCGAGCCGGCCGAGCTGGACCGGCTCCTCGGCATCGTGGCCGAGGAGATGCAGGACGGCGCCCTCGGCATCGGCACCGCCCTCATCTATCCGCCCGGCCGCTTCGCCCGCACCGACGAGCTGGTCGCCCTGTCCGAGGTCGTCGGCCGCCACGGCGGCACCTACATCTCCCACATGCGCAGCGAGGGCGACCAGTTCCTCGAGTGCCTCGACGAGCTGCTGCACATCGGCCGGGCCGCCTCGGTGCGGGCCGAGGTGTACCACCTGAAGGCCGCCGGCCAGCACAACTGGCCCAAGATGAAGGCGGCCATCGACCGCATCGAGGAGGCCAGGGGGCAGGGCCAGCCGGTCAGCGCCGACATGTACCCCTACACCGCCGGTGGCACGTCGCTGGCCGCCTCCATCCCGCCCCGGTTCCACGTGGGCGGGCCCGCCGCCCTGATCGAGCGCCTGGGCGACCCGGCCCAGCGCCGGCTGATGGCGGAGGCCATCGCCCGGCCGTCGGACGAGTTCGAGAACCTGTTCCTCGCCGCCGGCGGCGGCGCCGGCATCCTCTTCTTCGCCGACCTGGCTGACGGCACCCCGGCCAAGGGCCGCCGGCTTTCGGAGATCGCCGCCGACCTCGGCCTCGACGAGGTCGACGCCCTCCTCGAGGTGGTCGCCCGCCAGCCCAGCGTGGGGGTCGCCTACTTCATCATCGACGAGGACAACGTCCGCCTCGGGCTGCGCCAGCCGTGGGTGTCGGTGGGCTCGGACGCCGCCGCCCACCAGGCCGTGGCCCCCTTCACCGACTCCGCCACCCACCCCCGCACCTACGGGACCTTCGCCCGGGTGCTCGGCCGCTACTGCCGCGACGAGGGCCTGTTCCCCCTGCAGGAGGGCGTCAGGCGCATGAGCGCCCTGCCGGCGGACAACCTGGGCCTGGCCGACCGCGGCCGCCTGGTGAGCGGGGCCTTCGCCGACATCGTGGTGTTCGACCCGGCGACCATCGCCGACCACGCCACCTTCGAGGACCCCCACCGCTACGCCAGCGGGGTGCGCCACGTCCTGGTGAACGGGGTCCCCGTGGTGCGCGACTCCGCCCTGACCGGGGCCACCCCCGGCCGCCGCCTACGTCTCTCCCGCTGAGCCCTCCGCCTCTGTTGGAAAGGAACCCCATGCAAGACCAGGCCCTGTCCGAGCAGCTGAACGCCATCGCCACCGAGCTGGAGGTGCCCGGCGTGTCGGTCGGAGTGTTCGCCGACGGCGAGGAGCGCTACGCCTACCACGGCGTGACCAGCACGGAGAACCCGCTTCCGGTGGACGAGACCACCATCGCCCAGTTCGGCTCGACCGGCAAGACCTACACGGCCACCGCCATGATGCGCCTGGTCGAGGCGGGCAAGGTCGAGCTTGACGCCCCGGTGCGCAGGTACCTGCCCGAGTTCAGGCTCAAGGACCCCGACGTCGCCGAGCGGGTGACGGTGCTGCAGCTGTTCAACCACACCGCCGGGTGGCAGGGCGACATGATGGACAACACCGGCGACGGCGACGACGCCCTGGCCAGGTACGTCGAGCTGATGGAGCGCCTCGAGCAGACGAGTCCGCTGGGGGCGGAGGTCTCCTACAACAACGCGTCCCTGTCGGTGGCCGGCCTGATCATCGAGCGCATCACCGGCACCACCTACGAGCAGGCGCTGCGCGACCTGCTTTTCAGCCCCTTGGGGCTGGAGAACACCTGGTTCTTCCCGAACGAGATCATGACCAGGAGGTTCGTGGTCGGCCACACCCGCCACGACGACGGCCGCATCACCGTCAACCGTCCCTGGGCGCTGCCCCGGGGGAACTCGCCCGCCGGCGGCATCTCGTCGGACTCGCGGGACCTGATCGCCTGGGCCCGCTTCCACCTGGGCGACGGCACCGCCCGTGACGGCACCCGCCTGCTCAGCCGCCAGTCGCTTGACCTCATGAAGCAGCCCACCGCCGACATGCGGGGCAGCGCCCTGGGCGACTACGTCGGGATCAGCTGGCTCATGCGGGACGTGGACGGGGTGCGCATCGTCGGCCACGGCGGCACCACCAACGGCCAGTACTCCGAGTTCTTCATGGTCCCCGAGCGGGGCTTCGCCTTCACCTCCATGACCAACTGCGGCCCCAACGGGTCACAGCTCAACGACCGGCTGGGCAAGTGGGCGCTGGAGCACTACCTCGGGATCATCGACAAGGACCCCGAGCCGATCCTGCTCGGCGACGAGGTCCTGGCCCCCTTCGCCGGTCGCTACGAGACGATCGCCGCCGCGGTTGAGATCACCGCCGAAGCCGGCCGGCTGGTGGCCCGGGTCGAGATCAAGCCGGAGATGGCCAGGATCCTCAGGGAGTCGGGCGAGGAAGTGCCCGAGGAGCAGCCGCCCATCGTGCTGGGCCTGCTGTCCTCCGACGGCAACGAGTACGTGGTTGCCGAGGGCCCGGCCAGGGGGATGAAGGGCTACTTCAACCGCGACGCCGACGGCACCGTCACCGGGGTCCACCTGGGCGGGCGCCTGGCCACCCGGGTGCCCTCCTGATGCCACCGGCGCCGAATCCGGCCGGCGCCGTGGCCTACGGCGTCGAGTTGCTGGGGGAGGAGCTGGCCCCCTGGAAGGTGCCCGGCCTCGAGCTGGCGGTGGTGGCCGGGGGCGAAGCCCGCTTCTGCGGCGGCCTGGGGGTGCGGGGGGTGGAGGACCCCACCCCGGTGGGACCCCGCACCCGCTTCCACCACGGCTCATGCGGCAAGGCCTTCACCGGCCTGCTGGCGGCGGTGCTGGCCGAGGAGGGGCTGGTGGATCTCGACGCCCCCGCCCGGCGCTACCTGCCCGAGCTCAGCCTCCCCGACCCGGTGATCGCCGAGCGGGTGACGACCCGTGATCTGCTCAGCCACCGCTCCGGCCTGGCCCGTCACGACCTGGCCTGGATCTTCAACCCGTCGTGGACCCGGCGGGAGATGGTCGGGCGCCTGGCCCACCTCCCGCTGGCGGGGGACCTGCGCAACCAGTGGATCTACAGCAACTTCGGCTTCACCGCCGCCGCCCTGGTGATGGAGCGGGCCACGGGCAGCAGCTGGGAGGAGCAGGTGCGGGCCAGGGTGCTCGAGCCGCTGGGCATGGACCGGACCATCGGCGAGTCCCAGCCGGTGCTGGCCGACGAGGACCACGCCCGGCCCCAGCTGCTGGTGGACGGCAAGGCCTTGCCCACCGCCTTCCGGTGGCTGGACGGGCCGGCCCCGGCCGGGGGGCTGCTCGGCTGCGCCGAGGACTCGGTGCGCTGGCTTCTCCTGCAGACCGGCGGCAAGGACCTGGGCGTCTCGCCGGCGGCGGTGTCTCTGACCCATGAGATGCAGGTGCCGGTGCCCTCGGGCGCCATCTCGCTGCCCGGCGTGCGCATGTACGGCTACGGCATGGGCTGGGTGATCGGCAGCTTCCGGGGCCGGCCCCTGGTCTGGCACAACGGCGGCATCGACGGGTTCCGGACCGACACCCTGCTGCTGCCCGAGCAGGGCATCGGCATCCTGGCCAGCGCCAACCTGCACGCCACCTCACTGACCCTGGCCGCCGTGTTCGACCTCGCCGAGCGCCTGCTGGGCGAGGCCGGCGAGCAGTCCTGGTACGACCTGCTGCGCCCCAAGACCGGCGACGGCGGCGATGGGGCGCAGGCCGCCCCCGACACCCGGCCCGGCGCCCCCCCGGCCCGGCCCCGTCCGCCCACCCACGACCTGGCCGACTACGCCGGGCGTTACGTCGACCCCGGCTACGGAGAGGTCGTCGTCAGTGTGGCCGAGGGCGCCCTGGCGCTCCGGGTCGGCGAGTTCGACGTCGAGGCCCGTCACCGTCACTACGACACCTGGGATCTCCACTACGGCCCGCTGGAGGTGGACCTCACCGCCACCTTCGTCACCGACCCCGAAGGCAGGATCGCCGAGGCGGTGCTGCCCCTCGACCCGGCCTGCCCCCCGACCCGCTTCCGGCGCCAGGAGGCGGCATCCGACCCCGCCGGTACGGTGGGCCCGTGAGCAAGCGGGTCTTCGTATCGGTGGACATGGAGGGCGTGGCCGGCGTCGCCTCCTGGGACCAGACCATCAGGGGCGGCCACGGCTACCCCCGGGCCCAGGAGCTGATGACCGAGGAGGCCAACGCGGCCATCAGGGGCGCCTTCGCCGGCGGCGCCGACGAGGTGCTGGTCAACGACAGCCACGGGACCATGGACAACCTCCTCCACGAGCGCCTCGACCAGCGGGCCAGGCTGATTTTCGGCGCCCCCCGCGCCTCGTGCATGGTGCAGGGGGTGAGGGCGGGCGACGCCCTGGCCGTCTTCGTCGGCTATCACGCCCCGGCCGGCGAGGAGGGGGTCCTGGCCCACACCTTCTCCGCCCACTTCACCGAGCTGCGGGTCAACGGGGCTCCCATGAGCGAGGCCGAGGTCAACGGGCTCTACTGCGCCTCGCTCGGGGTTCCGGTCGGGGTGCTGGTCGGCGACGACCGCATATGCGGCATCGCCCGCAAGGCCTTCCCCGGGGTGACCACGGTCGAGGTCAAGCGCTCCGAGGGCTTCTCCGCCACCGACGGGCTGCATCCGGTGGTGGCCCGCCGGCGCATCGAGGACGCCGTGGCCGAGGCGGTGGCCCGCTCCGACGAGCTCGAGGCGGCCAAGGTCCCCGACCGCCTCAGCCTCGAGATCGACTTCGCCATGCCGGTGGACGCCGAGATCGCCGCCACCGTGCCCGGCACCCGCCGCATCGGGGGCCGCACCCTGCAGCGCGACGTCGACAACGCCGAGGAGCTGCTCGGCCTGGTGATGGCCTGGTACTACCTGGCCTCGGTCGGCGTCACCCAGCGGGCCCGGCTGTTCGGCCCCCGCTAGGCCCGAAGAGCCCGCATCCACCAGCGGGGCGGCGTTAGCGGCAGACGGTCCCACGACCTCGCCAGCATTGACCGGCCGGGTCCGTGGCCCGCCCGGGAAACCTTTGCCTCAGTCCGGGTAGTAGGGCGCCCCCTGGTACTGCAGGCAGCTGCAGGACGAGAAGTACTCCTCGGTCCTGAACTCGTCGCCGCCGTCGCGGCGGCCGGGGATGAACTTGGTCCCGTAGATCTGGGCGGTTGCGAAGCTGGTTCCCAGGTTGGCCGCCGCCTGCATGAAGGCCGACACGCTGACCTCGGGCACGGCGTTGAGCACCTTCTGCAGGAAGAAGACGGCGTCGCAACTGGACGAGGCGGCGGCCTCGTCGTTGGGGTTGCTCGAGCTGACCGGGTAGCCGGCCTTGGCCTCGATCTGGTAGCAGAGGGTCCGGGCCTGGTTGGCGTGCCAGCCCTGGTCGTAGGAGCCGTCGTAGTCGGCGTCGTCCACCGCCAGCTCCTTGTTCTGCTCGTCGGACGGGTTGATGGACGTGCCCGGGTTGTTGAGGGGGTTGGCTCCGTAGCGGGGGTAGTAGTCCTGGGACTTGGCCTGGTCCATCCACTCGAGGGTGAGGCCGTCGCCGCCCCACACCCCGGCGGGGCCGTCCTGGATCATGACGTGGTCGATCCCCAGGCTCTTGAACTTGGTGACGGCGTTGGACACGGCAGCGCTCATGTCGCCGACCGCGCCCAGCTGCTGGGGGACCATGATGTAGACGATCTGGGTCGGCGTGATGTGGTGAGCCGACAGGGCGGGCAGGTAGCCGTTCTGGATCGTCGCCCGGTACTCGGGGTCGTCCCAGGTGACCAGACCGAGCTTGCCGGTGAAGTAGCCGGCCTTGTACAGGCCGTTGACCTCGACGTTGCCCATCCGGTCCAGCGCAGTTCCGTCGGCGTCGATCAGGTTGGGGTACTGCTGGTAGGTGGCCTGGGTGGCCCCCCCGTCGCCCAGGATCAGAGCCCCGGCCTTCTGGGCGCAGGCGTTGAGGATCTCGCTGCCCGGCAGGGCGAAGACCTTGTTGTCCTGGGTCCAGTAGGCGCAGGCCGACTGGTCCTGGGTGTTGGTGTCGGTGGTGAGGTTGTAGTCGTAGTAGAGGGCCTGCAGCTTGCGGCCGGCGAAGCCACCGTGGGCGTTGGCGTAGTTGATCACGGTGTTGAGGACGTTGCGGGCGTCGTAGCTGGGGGCGGCGCCGGCGGCGCCGATGGCCCGGTCCCCCTGGGCCGACTGCGAGCTGTAGGAGGCGCCGAGGTAGATGGTGGTGCCGGTCACCCCCGGCGCCGAGGCGGGCACCAGCTTCGAGGTGACGCCACTCGCCGCCGGCCCGGTGCCCGACGCGGCGGAGCCGCCGCTGTCGTAGCCCGCTCCACCGGAGGCCGACAGGTCCCCTCCCGCCGATCCGGTACCGCTGCCGCCCGACCCGCCCGTCGCGCCGGCCCCTCCGGAGCCCGGCGCGTTGGCGCTCTGGGAGGGCAGGCCCAACCCCGACGAGGTCGAGCCGTGGCCCCCCGACGACGCCCTGACCGTCGAGCCACAGGCGGCGCCCAGCAGGGATAGCGCCATCAGGGCGGTCCAGGCAACGCCCGGTCTCGGCGCCCGGTCAGTCCTGGTGCTCACATCACCTCCTGTCGCCCCGGGCGGCCGTCAATCCGGGTAGTAGGGAGGCCCCTGGTACTGCAGGCAGCTGCAGGAGGAGAAGTACTCCTCGGTCCTGAACTCGTCGCCGCCGTCGCGGCGCCCGGACAGGAGCTTGGTGCCGTAGATGATGGCCGACGGAAAGCTGGTTCCCAGGGTCTGGGCCTGGGCCACGAATCCTGCGGCGGTGACCCTGGGCAGCGAGTTGATGACCTTCTGCATGAAGAACACGTAGTCGCAGGCGGCCCCGGCGATGCCCTCATCGTTCTGGTTGCTGGAGCTCACCGGATAGCCGGCCTGAGCCTCGATCTGGAAGCACTGGGTGCGGGCCTGGTTGGTGTGCCATCCCTTGTCGTACTGGGCGTCGTAGTCGGAGTTGTCGATGGCCAGCATCTTGTTCTCCTCGTCCGACGGGTTGATCCCGAACCCCGGGGCGTTGCCGGCGTTGCCGCCGTAGCGGGGGTAGTAGTTCTGGGATTTGGCCTGGTTCATCCATTCGAAGGTGAGGCCGTCGCCCGACCACACGCCGGCGGGGCCGTCCTGGATGATCACGTGGTCGATGCCGAGGCTCTTGAACTTGGTCACCGCGCTGGACACGGCCGCGCTCATGTCGCCCAGGGCCCCGATCTGCTGAGGCACGGCGATGTAGACGGTCTGGAGCGGGGTTATGTGGTGGGACGACAGGGTGGGCATGTAGCCGTTCTGGATCGTCGCCCGGTAGTTGGGGTCGTCCCAGGTGACCAGGCCCAGCTTGCCGGCGAAGTAGCCGGCCTTGTACAGGCCGCTGGCGGTGACCGCACCGAGCCGGTCAAGGGCGGTGGCGTCGGGATCGATCATGTTGGGGTACTTCTGGAATATCGCCTCGGTGGCGCTGCCCGATCCGATGACGACGGCGCCGACGTTCTGGCCGCAGGCGTCGCGGATGTCCGTACCGCCAACGATGAAGAAGCTCTTGTTGTCCTGGGTCCAGTAGGCGCAGGACGCCTGGTCCTGGGTGTTGAAGTCGGTGGTCAGGTTGTAGTCGTAGTACAGGGCCTGCAGCTTGCGACCGGCGAAGCCCCCGTGGGCGTTGGCGTAGTTGATGACCGCGTTGTACACGTTCCGAGCGTCGTAGCTGGGCGCGGCCCCGGCGGCCCCGATGGCCCGATCGGCCTGGGCCGACTGCGAGCTGTAGGGCAGCCCGATGTAGACCGTGCTGTTGGTGATGCCCGGTCCGGACGCCGGTACCAGGGTGGAGGTCACCCCGTTGACCGATCCTCCGCCGCCGCCCGTGCCGCCGGCCGAGTAGCTGCCGCCCGAACCGCCCGACTGGGTGCCGGACAGGGCGCCGCCGTTGTAGCCGTTGGCCGGGGTGGCCCCGTTCAGGGTGCCCCCGGCGGCGCCGCCCCCGCTCGAGTTACCTGCGCTGGGCAGGCCCAGCCCTGATGAGTTCGAGCCGTGGCCACCCGAGGACGCCTTGACCGTCGAGCCGCAGGCGCCGGCCACCATGGCGAGGACCCCCAGGCCGACCATCCAGCCACTTCTCTTCACGACCGCCTCCCCTCACGTCCGGCGAGCCTTCGAACGGGCTTACTGACGGAGCGCCCCATCCCGTGGAACCTAGAACGGATCAGGGGGCGATTTGTCGTCGGATCGGACGAAGGCCGCCCGGTGGTCTTAGGGGCCCCTACCAGCGCAGGACCGGGCCCCTACTCCTCCATGCGGGCCAGGGACGGGGCCCGGTCCTTCCGGGCCCGGCGGGCCACCGACTCCGCCTCCCGCAGCACCCGCAGGACGTTGCCGCCGGCCAGGCCGGCCAGCTCGCCCGGCGACCAGCCCCTCTCCGCCAGCTCGGCGAACAGGCGGGGGTAGCCGGAGACGTCCTCGAGGCCCACCGGGAAGGCATCGCAGCCGTCGTAGTCACCGCCGATGCCGACCGCCTCCACGCCGGCGACCGAGCGGACGCGCTCGACGTGGTCGGCCACCTGGGAGACCGTGGCCGAGGGCCGGGCCGCCTTGGCGGCGTAGGCGGCGGCGAAGCGCATGCGGGCGCTCCAGTCGCGGGGCTCGAGGCCCTCCTCGCGCATCGCCCCGGCCAGCTGCTCGGACCAGGCGTGGCACTCGGCGGAGACGAAGTCGGGCACGAAGGTGACCATGCACACCCCGCCGTTGGTGGCCAGCCGCTCGAGGATGTCGTCGGGGACGTTGCGGGGGTGGGCGACCAGGGCCCGGGCGGAGGAGTGGCTGAAGATGACCGGGGCCTCGGTCGTCTCCAGGGCGTCGGCCATGGTGCCCGGGCTCACGTGGGACAGGTCGACCAGCATCCCCAGGCGGTTCATCTCCAGCACCACCTGGCGTCCGAAGGGGGCGAGTCCGCCCAGCCGGGGCTCGTCGGTCGCCGAGTCGGCCCAGGGGTTGTTGTCGTTGTGGGTGAGGGTCATATAGCGCACCCCGAGGGCGTAGAGGCATCGGAGGGCGCCCATCGAGGCGCCGATCGACTGGCCGCCCTCCGCCCCGAGCAGGGAGGCGATCCGGCCGGAGGCGAACACCGACCGGACCTCCTCGGCCGTGGTGGCGAGACCCAGGGTCTCCCGGTAACGGGCCAGCAGCTGGTGGACGCAGTCGATCTGCTCGAGGGTGGCGGTGACGGCCCGGTGGCCGGGCAGGTTGGACGGTACGTAGACCGACCAGAACTGGGCGCCGACGCCTCCCTCCCGCAGCCGGGGGAAGTCGGTCTGGGTCGACTCGAGGCGGCGGCTCGGATCGAGGCGGTCGAGGTCGTAGAAGGCCTGGGCCCGCAAGGCCCAGGGCAGGTCGTTGTGCCCGTCGACCAGCGGATGGGCCCTCAGAAGCTCCGATGCCTGCGCCAACCTGTCCTCAGCCATGGCCGGAAGCCTCCCACCGGCGGCCGGCGGCTGCCACCGGGCCTCGCCGGGCGGGAGTGACGATCTGGTCGGCTGACCGGGGGTGCCGGCCGGCCGGCAGCTACCGCCCCGGGCTCTTCCCGCTGGGGGCGGGCTTCTTGGCCTTGGCCGGCTCCTCCACCACCCGCGGAGCCGCCCGCCCCAGGAACAGGTAGCCGGGTCGCCCCTTCTTGTCGAAGTCGGAGAAGGTCGCCAGGGCCTCGCCGCCGGGCATCTTGACGTAGAAGCGCTCGCGGTCGATGGGCCGGAGGCGCAGCTTCTGGGCCGGCGACGGCATCCGCTCGGCCAGGGGGCCGTTCAGGGTGGCGGTCACTGTCAGCTGCCCGTCGACCACCTCGACCTCGTAAGTCTGCGAGAGCCGCTCGAACCGGCCGGTATACAGGCTCAGGTCGAGGGCCGGCGGCTCCTTGGGCGGCCGAGGCGCGCGGGGCGGGGTCACGCCGGCGAACTCCGAGAAGAGGTACTTGGCGAGGTCCCGCCACAGCAGGCCGCCGGTGGTGGAGTTGGTCAGCAGGCACGCCCCGAAGCGCTTGTCCGCCAGGATCTGCAGGAAGGACAGCTGCCCGACAGTGCCGCCGCCGTGGCCGATCACCCGCTCGCCGTCCCACTCGCTCAGCATCCAGCCCAGGCCGATGTGGGCCTTCTCCGCCACCGAGCCGGGCATGGGGTACTGGGGCTTCTGCATGGCCTTGACGCTGGCGGCCGACAGGACCTGGCTCCCGTCGGGCCCCTCGCCCCCGTCGAGGTGCATCCGTACGAAGCCGAGGACGTCGGCGGCGGTGGCCGAGGTGATGCTGCCCGCCGGCGCGCTGGCCCTCGACATCATGATCTCCGGCACCACCTGGGGCCGGCCGGCCTCGCCGCCGGCGTGGCCGGCGGCGTAGCGGAATCCGACCATCTCCTCCACCAGGACCGTGGTCGAGGAGAGGCCGAGGGGCTTGAGCAGACGGTCTCGCAGGGCCTGGTGGTAGGGCAGGCCGGTCACCCGCTCGACCAGGTGGCCGGCCAGGGTGAAGCCGCTGTTGCAGTAGGAGAAGCGGTCACCGGGCGGGTGCACCTGGGTGATGTCCTTCAGCGACTCCACGTACCTGGCGATGCAGTCGTCCCCCCGCCCGAAGTCCTCGAAGTGGTCGCCCTGGATGCCGCTCGAATGGGTCAGCAGATGGCGGACGGTGATCTGGCCGGCCGCCTTCTCGTCGGCCAGCCGGAGGTCCTCCACGTAGGAGCGCACCGGGCTGTCGAGGTCGACTTCGCCCTGGTCGACCAGCTGCATCACCAGGGTGGTCGTGTACAGCTTGGTGTTCGAGCCGATCTGGAACAGGGTCTGGGGGGTCACCTCCACACCGGTGTTCAGGTTGGCCACTCCTGTGACCGCCTCGACGAGCTGATCTCCGTCCAGGATGGCCAGGGCCGCGCCCGGCACCTTGTGGCGGGCGGCCAGCGTCTCCAGGGCCGCCCCGATGGCCGCGATCTGCCCAACCGGCTTCTTCACCATCGCCTCCCCGGCTCGTCGAGCCCACCAGTGTTCCCGATTCCGGGCGGTCGTGCCTAGGGCCCCCGCGGAGGCGGACGGTAGCCTCTGTCGGGGCCCCAGGGTCCCGAGGGGACGTAGCTCAGCTGGAAGAGCACCTGCTTTGCAAGCAGGGGGTCGTGGGTTCGAGTCCCATCGTCTCCACCAGATCCCAGAGGGTCAGGCAGCAGATCCCAGAGCGTCAGGCAGATCCCGCAGGGTTCAGGCGGTCCAGCTGACGATGGCCAGGCACATCTCGTCGGTCGAGCCGTCGCCCCAGGTGACGAAGCGGGGTGGGAGCCGCCGGAGCTCGGGCAGCAGCTGGTGGAGCTCGGGGTTGTAGGTGCAGGTCACCTGGAGGCGGTCGGTGGGGCTGACCGTCACCGGCTTGATGTCGTAGGACCGCTGGTAGTCGAAGTTGAAGTTGGTGACGTCCAGCAGCGTCTGCTGGCTCGGTGTCCCCGGATCGAGCACGATCTTCATCCCCTTGCCGAGCAGGTGCATGTGGGCGGTCAGCCTCATGATGCTGCCGGAGAAGCCCAGCGGCCAGGTACAGCTGGTGGTGTCGCCGGACGGCGGGCTCTGCGGATCCCGCCCACATGCCGACTCCAGCAGTGTCACGAATCGGGGAAGCTCAGGCCCGAAGCGCCGCCCGAGGTCGGCCAGGGAGCTGTTGCGGTCGCACAGCGGCCCTGAGACTCCCGCCGGGCAGGGCACGTCGGGAGGCGCAGGCAGGAGGCTGAGCTTGAGGGGTTGCCGGTTCGGGGTGGTCGGCACCGTCTGCAGCACCAGCCGGGCCCGCACCGGTGCGTGTCCGGCGAGCATGTTGTAGTGGATCTGCATCACCACCAGGCTTCCGGCCGGGAAGGAAATGCCCGTCCCCTTGGGCACCACGTCCTCACCGTGGCCGGGCGCCCATGCCGACAGCCACGGCGTCTTGTCGAGGCCGGCGAGGCCCCGACCGGGCAGGACCGACTCGCCGAAGCAGGTCCACCCCTGGCCGTTGCCGTCGGCCGCCCGGGCCTCCCCGGCGACATCCGGTGGGACGAGGAACAGGATGGCGTGGTGGACCTCAGGGCTGTCGGGGAAGAAGTGGCTCGACACGATCATCGAGTCCGTCCTCACCTCCGGGTCCAGCAGGGTGCAGTGGTAGTCGTCGGTTCCACCCCCCGGTGGCGCCGTCGGCTGGTAGGAGTGGTCGGCCTGGAGGGTCAGGGTCCGTGAGCCCGCCGGGGGGGCGGTGGCAGCAGCGGCGGCGCCCGTCCCACCGGAGCCGCAGCCGGTCAGTCCGAGGGCTAGGGCGGCCGACGCCGCCAGCAGGACCAGTCCGGCGCGGCTCCGCAGCATCGGGGCGAGCCTAAGCCAGTGCCGCACCCAGCCGGCGGTCAGCCGACGCCGTCCGCCCGGGCGAGGCGGTCGGCCAGATCGCTGGCCATCGCTCTGGCCACGCCGGGGTGGCGCATGAAGGCTCGGAACTTCTCGATTCCCACGACGAGGACGGTCATCGGGCTCGTGGCCGTCACGGTGGCGGATCGGGGCTGGTTCCTGAGCATGGCCATCTCGCCGATGAACTGACCGGGGCCGATGGTCGAGATCGCCGAACCCCTGATGCTCACCTCAGCCCTCCAGCACGAGTTCCTTCGGGCGCCTATCCGGATCACACGGCCGCCGCTTTGGAGCTCGAGGGGCCCCAGGACCCGCAAGTTCATCGTCCGAAGAGTCACCGGACATCCCGCAATGAATCCCCCATGAGGGCCGAGGCGGTGGCGCCGGCCACCGCCTCCGAGCGGGCGCTGGTTCGAGTCTCGTTGCGCCCGCCACCGGCGCCTGGACAGGGTCGCGTCGGCCCCCGGCCGGCGCCCTCGCGCTGGACAGCCCCGCCGCCGCCTCTCCTAGATTCGCCACAAATAGCGAGGGGGAACACGATGGGCTTCGACAAGCTGTTCTCGATCGAGGGCAAGACCGCCCTGGTAACCGGGGGGTCCCGTGGCATCGGCGAGATGATCGCCGCCGGCTTCCTGGCCAACGGGGCCAAGGTGTACATCAGCTCCCGAAAGGCCGACGTCTGCGACGCCACCGCCAAACGGCTGGCCAACGAGTACGGCGGGGAGTGCGTTTCCCTGCCCGCCAACCTGGCGGAGCTGGAGGGGGCCGAGGCGCTGGCGTCCGAGCTGGGCGGGCGGGAGAGCCGGCTCGACATCCTCGTCAACAACGCCGGTGTCTCCTGGGGGGCCAAGCTCGACGAGTTCCCCGAGGTCGGCTGGGACAAGGTCATGGACACCAACGTCAAGGGCGTCTTCTTCCTCACCCAGAAGCTGCTGCCCCTGCTGGAGGCAGCCGCAACGGCCGAGGACCCGGCCCGGGTCATCAACATCGGCTCGATCGACGGCCTCAAGACCCCGGCGTTCGACAACTTCTCCTACGGGCCGTCCAAGGCGGCGGTCCATGCCCTCACCCGCCAGCTGGCGGCCCACCTGGTCCGGCGCAACATCATCGTGAACGCCATCGCCCCGGGCCCGTTCCCCACCTACATGCTCAGCACCGGGGTCGGCACGAAGGGGGACGTGGAGGGCACCGACTGGGCCGCCGTGGGCCGGGGCAACCCCCGGGGCCGGGTGGGCAGCCCGGAGGACATCGCCGGCCTGGCCATCTTCCTCAGCTCCCGAGCCGGCGCCTACACCGTGGGCGAGGTCATCACCTGCGACGGCGGGTCGGTGGTGGCGCGCTGAACAAGGAGGGCCGCATCGAGGGGAAGGTCGCCCTCATCTCCGGTGGCGCCAGAGGAATGGGCGCGGCGGAGGCCCGCCGGTTCGTGGCCGAGGGCGCCAGGGTGGTGGTGGGCGACGTCGATGACGAGGCGGGCGCTGAGCTGGCCGCCTCGCTCGGCGAAGCCGCCACCTTCGTGCCCCTCGATGTCACCGACGAGGCGGCGTGGTCGGCCGCCGTCGCCGGGGCCCAGGCCGCCTACGGTCGCCTCGACGTGCTGGTCAACAACGCCGGCATCCTGTCCGTGGCCCCCATGGTCCTGACCGACGCCCAGATGTTCATGGATGTCGTGCGCATCAACCAGCTGGGGGTGTTCCTGGGCATGAGGGCGGTGGTGGCGCCCATGACCGAGGCCGGCGGCGGCTCGATCATCAACATCTCATCGGTGGCTGGGCTGATCGGGGCCGTCGGCCACATCGCCTACGGGGCCAGCAAGTGGGCGGTTCGGGGGATGACCAAGACCGCCGCCCTCGAGCTCGCTCCCCTCGGCATCAGGGTCAACTCGGTCCACCCCGGCATGGTCGACACCGCCATGCTGGACAACTACCGGGCCCTGGGAGCGCCGGACCAGCGGCTGGCCCAGTCGGTCCCGCTCAAGCGGCTGGCCCGCCCAGAGGACGTCGCTGAGCTCGTCCTCTACCTGGCCTCGGACGACAGCCGCTACTCGACTGGCTCGGAGTTCGTGGTCGACGGGGGGATGACGGCCGGGCGCTCGGCCTGAGAGCCGGCCCGGTTAGCCGACGGGCTCGGACAGGGTGTCGGCCTGCAGGGCGGCCAGCACCTCCGAGCGCCAGTAGCGCCGGTGTCCGCCGAGGGTGCGCACCGCCGGCAGGCGCCCGTCGCGCGACCATCGGGCGACGGTCTTGGTGTTGACCCGGAACATGGTGGCCACCTCGCTGGGGGTGAGGAGGCGGTCCTCACCGGCGGCTGGACTGTCACTGGTCAGCATCTGACCTTCCTCCGAAACGGGCCTCAATGGGCGTGTAGTGGTCGAAGCAGGACGAAGATTAGCGTCCTCTAATGGCTCTGGTCCAGTTTTCGGACGATCTGTACGGTTCGTTGGCCCTCATTGTCAACCCGGTGTCTCCACGCCCGGCCGCCAGGGGAACGGCAATTCGGGCCGCCACCGCCGGTCGGGCCGCCATCATGGGCGGGTGCTGGAGGTGCGCGCCCTGGCGGTGGAGGTCGGTGGACACGCGACCCTCCACGACGGCTCCTTCACCGTGCGCGCCGGCGACAAGGTCGGCCTGGTAGGCCGGAACGGGGCGGGCAAGACAAGCCTGCTTCGGGTTCTGGCCGGAGAGGCGCCGGCCGCCGGCGGCCAGATCGTACGGAGGGGCGCCGTCGGCTACCTGCCCCAGGACCCCCGACCCCGGGGAGCAGGCGTCGACGCCACCGCCATGTCCCACGTCCTGTCGGGCCGCGGCCTCGACGTGGCCGCCCGCCAGCTTGAGAAGCTGCGCCTGGCGGTGGAGGAGTCGCCTGATCCCGACCGGGTGGCCCGTTTCTCGCGGGCCGAGGAGCGCTTCCTGCTCGACGGCGGGTATGTGGCCGAGGCCGAGGTCCGCCGCATCGCCGCCGGCCTCGGTCTGACCCAGGCCCGCCTCGACCTGCCCCTAGGCACCCTCTCGGGAGGGGAGCGCCGGCGGGTGGAGCTGGCCCGCATCCTCTTCGCCGGCAGCGACCTGCTCCTGCTGGACGAGCCCACCAACCACCTCGACGTCGACGCCAAGTCGTGGCTGATGTCCTTCCTGCGCTCGTACCGGGGCGCCCTGCTGGTGGTGAGCCACGACCTCGACCTTCTCGACGAGGCGATCACCCGGGTTCTCCACCTGGACGAGGCGGTCGTCGTGGACTACCGGGGCACCTACTCCCAGTACCGCCAGGCCCGCCGCCAGGACGAGGAGCGCCAGGCCCGCCTGGCGGAGCGACAGCAGGGCGAGATCCGGCGGCTCTCCGACCTGGCCGATTCCATGCGCCACCAGGGCGGCAAGCGGGCCCGCAAGGCCAAGACCCTCGACACCAGGGTGGAGCGGCTCCAGTCCACCGCCGTTTCCGGCCCGGCGCGCGAGCGCCGCTACCGGGTGCGCTTCCCGGCCCCGCCACGGGCTCCCCGGACCGTGCTCGAGGCGGAGGGGCTGGCCAAGTCCTACGGGGGCCCGGCCGTCTTCGCCGATCTCGGCTTCGCCCTCGAGCGGGGGGAGCGCATGCTGGTCATGGGGCTCAACGGCGCAGGCAAGACGTCACTGCTGCGGATCCTCGCCGGCCTGTCGGAGCCGGACACCGGCGAGGTCGTGTTCGGCCCGGGCGTCTCCCTCGGCTACTACGCCCAGGAGCACGAGGGCATCCGGGCCGGCGTGTCGGTGCTCGAGCACATGCGCCAGGAGGCGGCGCTGGCCGACGTCGAGCTGCGCGGCCTGCTGGGGATGTTCGCCCTGACCGGTGACAAGGCGTTCCAGGACGCCGGCACCCTGTCCGGAGGCGAGAAGACCAAGCTGGCGCTGGCCCAGCTGGTGGTCGGCCGGCACAACCTGCTGCTGCTGGACGAGCCGACCAACAACCTCGATCCCCCGTCGAGGGAGGCGGTGGGCGCCGCCCTCGCCTCCTGGCCCGGGGCCATGGTCGTGGTCAGCCACGACCCCGCCTTCGTGGAGGAGCTGGCTCCCGACCGGGCCCTGATCCTGCCCGAGGCGACCCTCGACTTCTGGACCGACGAGCTTCTGGACCTGGTCGCCCTGGCCTGAACGTCGCCCCCGGAGGCGGGCAGACTCGGGGCCGCCCCGCCCCCGGACGGCCCGGTGCGCCGGCGCCAAGGAGACCGATCGATGAGCCCCAGGCCCCGACCGAGCCAGCCCCGCCTCCCCCTGGCCACCGAACTCGAGGACAAGACGGCAGAGTGGATGGCGTTCGTGGCCGGCGACGACCGCCCTCTCAACCTCTACGCCACCCTGGCCCACAACGGCCGGGTCTTCCGGCGCTTCACCCAGCTGGGCGGCACCCTGCTCTCCAACGGCACCCTGGCCGCCCGCGAGAGGGAGATAGTGATCCTGCGGGTGGGGTGGAACTGCCAGTCGGTCTACGAGTTCGGCCAGCACACCGTGATCGGCCGCCGGGCCGGCTTGAGCCCCGAGGAGATCGCCAGGCTGGCCCGGCCGGGGACGGGGGGATGGGACGAGGGCGACGCCACCCTGGTGCTGATGGCCGACGAGCTCTGCGCCGGCGACTGCGTGTCCGACGGCACATGGGAGGCCCTGGCCCGCCGCTTCCACCCCGGCCAGCTGGTCGAGCTCGTCGTCCTGGCCGGCTACTACCGGCTGGTTTCCGGCTTCCTCAACAGCGCCGGGGTGGAGCTCGACCCCGGGGTGCCGGACTGGCCGGAGGGGGCCGTGCTGCCCGGCTGATCCGGGCACAACTCACGCTCCGCCGGACCTCCCGGGCCGAATATACTTAGCCTAAGTAACAGATCGGCGGATTGCGGCGCCGGCCGGTGGGCGAGAGAGGGTGGTCCGGCGATGGCCAGGGTGAAGGAGCAGGTGAACCTGGAATGGGTGGCCCGGCTCCGCCTCGTGGTGCTCCGCCTCGGTCGCCGCCTGCGCCAGAACGCCTCCGCCGGCCTCACCCCCTCCCAGCTGTCGGTGCTCTCGAGCCTCGACCTCCACGGCCCGCTCAGCCTGGGTGACCTGGCCGCCCACGAGGGGGTTCAGCCCCCCAGCGTCACCCGCATGGCGGGAGCGCTGGAGGAGGCCGGGCTGGTCCGGCGCAGCGGGTCCGAGTCCGACCGCAGGTCGGTGGTCGTGTCGCTCACCGCCGAGGGGCGCCGCGCCCTGGACGACCTCCGCCGCCAGCGTGACGCCTGGCTGGCCCGACGGCTGTCGGGTCTGAGCCCTGAGCAGGTGGCGGCGCTGGAGGCGGCCCTGCCGGTCCTCGAGGAGCTCCTGGGGGAGCGGCCATGAAGGGCCGCCCCCGCCCCCACGCCGCCGCGGCGATCGGGCTGTCGCCGCCCGGGGGCGCGCTGACCAGGTGGATGGCCTCGGCCCGCTCCACCGGAGCCCGCACCTTCGAGGCCCTGCAGTCGAGCCACAACTTCCGCCTCTACTTCTTCGGCCAGATCGTCTCCATGTCGGGGACCTGGATGCAGACGGTGGCCCAGGGCTGGCTGGTCCTGCGCCTGACCGGGAGCACCGTGGACCTGGGGGCGGTGACCGCGGTCCAGTTCCTGCCCGTGCTGATCGGTGGTCCCTGGGGCGGGGTCGTGGCCGACCGGGTGCGCAAGCGCCGCCTGCTGGTGATGACCCAGACGGTCTCCGCCCTGCTCGCCCTGGCCCTCGGGCTACTCACCGCCACCGGGGCGGTGCGGTTGTGGATGGTGTTCGTCCTCGCCGCCGGCCTCGGCTGCGTGAACAGCGTGGACAACCCGACCAGGCAGGCCTTCGTCATGGAGATGGTCGGGGCCGACCGGGTGGCCAACGCCGTCAGCCTCAACAGCGTGGTCATGAACAGCGCCCGGGTCGTCGGCCCGGCCGTGGCCGGCATTCTGATCGCCACCGTCGGCCTGGCCACGTGCTTCCTGGTCAACGCCGGCTCCTTCATCGCCGTCATCGTCGGGCTGCTCCTGATGCGGGCCTCCGACCTGCATCCCACCAAGCGAGCCCCGCGGGCCAAGGGACAGCTGCGGGCCGGCCTGCGCTACGTGCGCTCCGAGCGGGGCCTGTTGATCCCTCTGGTGATGATGGCGGTGGTCGGGACGCTCGCCTACAACTTCAACGTCACCCTGCCGGCGCTGGCCAGGTTCACGTTCCACCGGGGCGCCACCGCCTACGGGGTGATGAGCTCGGCCATGGGAGCCGGCGCCGTCATCGGCGGCCTCATCACCGCTTCGCGGGGCCGCCCGACGAACGAGCGCCTGACGAAGGTGGCGGCGGTCTTCGGCGGCCTCATCCTGGTCTGCGCGGCCATGCCCGACCTGTGGAGCGAGCTGGCGGCCCTGGCGGTCATGGGCGCCTTCTCCATCTCCTTCATCGCCACCGCCAACGCCACCCTGCAGCTCACCGCCGATCCGGCAATGCGGGGACGGGTGATGGCCCTCTACGCCGTCGCCTTCCTGGGCAGCACCCCGGTGGGCGGACCGATCGTCGGTTGGGTGGCCCAGGCCTTCGGCCCTCGGGCCGCCCTGTGCCTCGGGGGGGCCGCCACTGTGGTGGCCGCCGGGTGGGGTCGGGCCGCCCTGGCCGGCCACCGGCCCCGGCTGCGGCGCCGGCGTTCCCAGGTCCCGACCATCGTGCCCATCGACCTGGAGGCCAACGAGGTCTCCGCCGGTGACTCGGTCGCCGGCGAGATCGTGGCCGCCCGCAAGGGCTGAGCCGGCGGCCGAACCGGCCGCTGCGACCACGACTCCGGCGCCACGCACCTCCGAGCGCGGCAGGCCACCTGGTGCCTCGACCTGGCCTGGAAGCGCCGGTATCGCCGGGCGATCTTGAACGCCGGGGCCGACCCGAACGCCCCCGGCGTCGCCTACCGTGAACGCTGTGCGTCGCCACCGCTCGGCCGGTCCCCTGCGGCCCGCCGAGCTGGCCGAGGCGGCCATCTTCGCCGACCTTTCGATCGTGCTGCTGTTCCTGGGTTGGCTGCTGCCGTTCGGGGCGGTCCTCCAGTTCCTGGCCGTGGCCCCCATCGCCACCCTGGCCGCCCGTCGCCGGCCCCGGGCGGTGGCGGGAGCCGCCGTCGCCGGCAGCTCGGTCGCCTTCCTGCTGGGCGGGGGCAGCCTCTGGAGCCTCGACCTGGTGGTGGCCCTGGTCGGCCTGGTGGTGGGAGCGGCGGTGCGGCGGGGCTGGGGCCGGCTCCGTCTGCTGGCCGCCGGCGCCCTGGCCGGCTCGCTGGTGGCCGGGCTCACGGTGGGGCTGTTCTTCGTGTTCGCCAACCTGCGCCGGCTGAGCCTCGACCAGATCCGGGTGGCCTGGCGGGGCCTGCGCAACGTCTGGGGCCGCCTGGCGGTGTGGCTGCACCTGGGCTTCCTGCATCCGCTGCTGCGCTTCGGCGACCGGGCCACGGCGTGGGTGGTGAACCACTGGTGGGTCGTCATACCGGCGATCCTCATGGCCGGCGTGGTCGGCCTCACCTTGGGGGCCGCCGCCCTGGCCCGGCCGGCCATCCGGCGGCTGGACCAGGCCCTGGGCGAGCCGCCGGTGCCCCTCCCACCCCAGGCCGGCGGCACTCCCGACCCGGTGCCGGTCGAGCTGAGCGGGGTCTCGTTCCGCTACCCCGGCGCCCCCACCTACGCCCTGACCGGGGTGGACCTGGTCGTGCCGGCGGGGGCGCTGGTGGCGGTGGTGGGGCCCAACGGCTCGGGCAAGTCCACCCTGGCCCGGGTCCTGGCCGGCATGCTCGAGGCGGAGGGTTCCGTCACCCGGCCCGGGGCCCCCGGCCTGGGCCGGCCCGGGGGCACGGCGGTGGTGTTCCAGCGCCCGGAGAGCCAGGTGCTGGGGGTGCGGGCCCGCGACGACCTGGTCTGGGGGCTGCCGTCGCACTCGCATCTCGACGTGGAGGGCCTGCTGGCCCTGGTGGGTCTGGAGGGGCTGGCCGAGGAGGAGACCTCCACCTTCTCTGGGGGGCAGCTGCAGCGGCTGGCCATCGCCGCCGCCCTGGCCCGCCACCCCCGCCTGCTGATCTCCGACGAGTCGACCAGCATGCTCGACCCCCTCGGCCGCCGGCAGGTGGTCGAGGTGTTGGAGCGCCTGGCCCGCGACCAGGGGGTGAGCGTGGTCCACGTCACCCACCGGCGGGCCGAGGCGGCCGCCGCCGACCTGGTGGTGTCGGTGAACGCCGGCCAGGTGGTGGTGCCGGCGTGATCCGCCTGGACCGGGTGGGCCACGTCTACTCGGCCGGCACCCCGTGGGCGCGCCGGGCCCTGGGCGGGGTCAGCCTCGAGATCGACCGGGGCCAGGGCGTGCTGGTGGTCGGGTCAAACGGATCGGGCAAGTCCACCCTGGCCTGGATCCTGGCCGGGCTGCTCATTCCCAGCGAGGGCGAGGCCCTGCTCGACGACCGCCCCATCGACAAGGCCGGTCCGCTGGCCGCCATCGCCTTCCAGCACGCCCGCCTGCAGCTGTTCCGCCCCACCGTCGCCGAGGACGTCGCCTTCGGCGGACGGGTCGAGGCCGACGACGTCGACACCGCCCTCGAGGCGGTGGGGCTCGAGCCGGACGACCTGCGCCACCGCCGCATTGACGAGCTCTCCGGCGGACAGCAGCGCCGGGTGGCCATCGCCGGGCTGCTGGCCCGCCGGCCCGAGCTGCTGGTGCTGGACGAGCCCTTCGCCGGCCTCGACGCTGCCGGCCGCGAGACGCTGGTCGAGGTGGTAGCCGGCCTGCGGGTCTCGCAGAACCTGGCCCTGGTGGTGGTGTCCCACGATTACGAGGACGCCACCCGCTACGCCCAGCGCATCCTCGCCCTCGAGGGGGGCCGGGTGGTCCTGGACCGGCCGGCCGAGGACGCCCTGGCCGCCGGCGAGCTGGCCGGGGTGGAGGGTCTGGTTTGACCGGCACCAGGGCCCATCACCCCCACCGGGGCCGGGGCGCGCACGGCCCCCGCAACCCACGATCGCGGCGGGCCAGCCTGGCCGACATCAACCTGCTGCGCTACGTGCCGGTCGACAGCCCCGTGCACCGCCTGTGGGCCGGCACCAAGATCATCGCCCTGGTGGCGGTCGGGGCCGCCCTGAGCCTGCGGCCGGGGTGGTCGGGCGAGGCGGTGGTGACCGCCTTCGTGGCCCTGGCCGCCCTGGTCTCCAAGGTTCCGTTCGGGGCGGTGCCGCGCTTCCCCCGCTGGTT
>DASRBO010000099.1:0-4312 GCA_035653595.1 Acidimicrobiales bacterium
ACGAGGTCGGACCCGCCGGGCACCGGGGGATGGGCCGCGGCCTGGGCGTCGATGTTCGGCGGCGGAGGCCCCGAGGCCGGGAAGTCGAGACTCACCGTCGCCGGCGCGGTCACGTCCAGGTTGAAACCACCGGTCTGGTCCGGACCGAAGCTGGCCGGTTCGAAGCGCACCTGGGCATGGCGCAGGCCGGCCGGGACCGTCCAGTAGTAGACGTCCTGGCCAACGCCCATCCACCAGTGGTCCACGTGGCCGGCGCCGATCGGTGGCTGCCCCGGGACGAGCAACTGGAGTCGGTCGGCCGGCCAGGTGACCTGGATTCCGTAGTCCGAAGGCCCGTACACGCTGCAACGCAGGATCAGGAAGGCCTGGCCTGGCTCAGGGTGCTCGCCGGGCGAGTGTGGCCCGTACCAGGACAGCTGCGCTCCGTCGATCTGGAGCGTGGCGCTGGCCGATGGGTTGTCGAACGAGGGGTCAGTCGGGTCGGCGACCGATGCCGGAGCGGTTCCGCTCGCCACCGGGGCGGCGTCGACCAGAGCGCTGCTGGACGAGCGGTACGACACGGCCGGTACCGGGCCGACGAGGCGGGC
This sequence comes from Acidimicrobiales bacterium, assembly GCA_035653595.1. Lineage (GTDB taxonomy): Bacteria > Actinomycetota > Acidimicrobiia > Acidimicrobiales > JAJPHE01 > DASRBO01. The sequence goes on from DASRBO010000099.1 coordinate 588, forward strand.
GTAGTTGACCGAGTAGTTGGTGATCGCTCCTCCGTCGTTCACCTGGAGGATCACCGGGGCGCCCTTGGGCACGGCTTGGGCCCACATGAAGCTGGCGCTGGTCGTCCACGAGGACAGATCGAGCGGCCAGCCCTTGCCGGCCACGATCAATGCGGCGCTCAGCCTCGGCCCGGAGTTGTCCAGCACTCCCGCCAGGTAGTTGCTGTCGACCGACCCGGCGAAGCCGACCACTGCGACCAGGTCTCCGGACGGGGCGACTACCCGGTCGGAGCCGGAGCCGATGGCGCGGAACAGCCCGGAGCCGGTGATCTGGCCCTTGAAGTAGAGGCCCTGCACCCGGGGATCCGAAGGGTGGGTGAGGACCACCCCCGGATCGGAGCTCAGGGCATGGGGCCCGGTCCCCGGGTCCAGCACGTTGCCCGACGGTCCCCGGTGCACGAAGAACGTGGCCACCAAGGCGACGAGCGCCGCCAATGCCGCCCCGGCCACCGCCCGGGTCCGCAAAGAACGCCCGAGCACCCCCGCACCTCCTGGTCCCCCAGCTGTTGGACCCGAGCTTTGTCCGATTCGCGCTCCTCCGCCAGTGGAGAGCGACCGGTGTGGCCCGGGAGGTCCCCGGGCCACCGACCCCGGGCCCTGCCCGGAGAAAGGAGCAGCTCGAAATGAAGCTGCCCATCGATCCCGCCGGCGTCGTGTTCACCTGCGCCGGCGCCCCGGAAGCGGTCATGGACTGGGACGACCGCACCAAGCCCGAGACCGACGAGGCGGGCCGGCCCGTCTACCGGGTCTCGCTCCTGGCCATCGCCGACGGCCCCGGTGAGGTCATCGCCATCAAGGTGGCCGGGGAGCCCCAGGGGCTCGTGACCAACACCCAGGCCAAGGTGAGCGGCCTGTCCATCGAGCCGTGGACCAGCCGGCGCTCCGGGCGCTCCGGGGTCACCTACTGGGCCAAGGCCATCGAGCCGGTCGTCGCTGCCCGCCCCGAGCGAGCGGCTTCGTGATCGGGCGTTGCGCCGCTGCCGCCGGGAGCTTCCTGCTCCTGGCGGTGGCGGTCACTTCCGACGCCCTGACCTCGTTCCTGGCCACGGTATGGCTCCTCGCCATCCTGGCCAAGAGAGCGGAGGCCCGCCATGGCCGACAGTAGGAACCGCCCCCTCCGCTGGCGCGGCTTCACCCGGCGCTGGAGGACCGAGCTCTGCCTGGCCGGCGCCTTCGTCGTAGCCCGGATGCTGCTCGGCACCCTCGGCGGGCCCGGCCTGGTGCGGCAGCGTGGCCATCGCGGTCGTGGCCGTCTTCGTGCCTGCGGTACGCGACGCACTGCTGGAGCGCCTGCTCGACTCCCGCCGCCTGCGGCGCTGGGAGCACAATCTGGCCCTGGTCGCGCCCGAGCGCACGCCGGCCCTCCTCGAGGTCGAGTCCCACAGCTTCGGGGAACGGGGAGCGCTCCGGGTGGCCGGCGGGGCCACGGTGACCGAGCTGGCCAAGTCCTCCGAGGCACTGGCGGCCTGTTTCGGAGCCAAGGCCGTCCGCGTGGCGCGCCATCCCGACCACGCCGGGGTGGCCCTGGTGTCGGTGCTGATGACCGATCCGCTGTCTCGTCCGGCCCCGGCATGGCCGTGGCTCCGCCGTCCGACGACGTCGCTGTGGGAGCCGGTGCCTCTCGGCATCAGCGAGGGCGGCGCCCCGGTCTGCATCAGCCTGCCGGAGCACAATCTGCTCCTCGGGGGTGAGCCGGGCGCCGGCAAGTCGGGGGCAATCAACCTCCTGGTCGCCGCCGCTGCGCTCGACCCGATGGCGCAGCTTTGGCTGCTCGACGGCAAGCTCGTCGAGCTGGCCGCCTGGCGAAGGGCCGCCGCCGGCTCGGCCGGAGTCGACGTCTGGGAGGCCGTCGAACTCTTGCGCCGGGTCCAGACGGTGATGGACGCCCACTACCAGGTGCTCCTCGGCGCCGGGCTGCGCAAGGTCAGGGCGGGAACCGGGCTGCACGTCGTGGTCGTGGACGAGCTGGCCCACTATCTGACCGCGCCGGACAAGAAGGCGCGGGACGCCTTCACCGAGGTCCTCCGTGACCTCGTCTCCCGTGGCCGTGCCGCCGGCATCGTCGTGGTGGCCGCCACCCAGAAGCCGGGATCGGACGTGGTGCCGACCAGCCTTCGGGACCTTTTCGGCTACCGCCTGGCCATGCGGTGTTCGACGGCAGCGGCGTCGGACACGATCCTCGGGTCGGGCTGGGCCACCGAGGGTTACTCCGCGGCCAGCATCGACCCGGCCACCCGGGGCGTCGGCTACCTGCTGCACGAGTCGGGCGTGCCGCAGCTGCTGCGCACCCACTGGCTCGACGACGACGCCGTGGCCACGTTGGCTACCCGGGCAGAGCACCTCTGGGACGAGTTCGAGGACGAACCCGATGATGGATGACCTGGCCATCTCCGAGGCGGTCGAGCGGATCGCATCCCCTTCATGGCCGGCCTTCGAGGCGCAGCTCTCCTCCTCCGGGGGCTGCGCCCGGCCGGTCCGGCTGGTGGGCAAGGTCGACCTCGTCGACTCGTCCTCAGGCGAGATGCGCACGCGCTTTTCCACCGAGGACGAGCCCGACGGTGTGCTCCTGAAGGCCTGCGGCTCCCGGCGAGCCACCCGGTGCGGGCCCTGCTCACAGCTCTACAAGGGCGATGCCCGAGTACTGGTGGCCGCTGGCCTGGCTGGCGGCAAGGGAACCGACGAGGTCGGTGATCGAGCGCCCCACCGTGTTCGCCACCCTTACGGCGCCGAGCTTCGGCGCCGTGCACCGCCAGGCCGCCAACGGGCCCTGCCACCCGGCGCCTCGCGGCCGCTGCGCACATGGCCGGGAACTGGGGTGCTGGGAGCGTCACGGCGGCGGAGACGACGTGGTGGGCAGTCCGCTCTGCAGCGACTGTTATGACTACGAGGCCGCCATTATCTGGAACTGCCGGGTCACGGAGCTGTGGCGTCGCACGGTGATCGCCACCGCCCGGGCGGCGGCCCGGCGGTCGGGGATGACGGTGCGGGCCTTCACGGCGGCCTACCGGGTGAGCTTCGTGAAGGTGGTCGAGTACCAGAAGCGGGGCTCGATCCACCTTCATGCCGTCCTACGGATCGACTCCCGGAACGGCGATGAGGTCACCCTGGAGGCCACGAGATTGGCTGAGGCCGTTCGCATCGCCGCGTGGCGCGTCCAGGTCAGGAACCCCCTTATGGAACGGCACCCGATTCGCTGGGGTCCCCAGCTCGAGGCGGCTGTCGTCTCCGGATCCGACCGACGACGGGTCGCCAACTACTTGGCCAAGTACGCCACTAAGTCCGCCGACGATGACGGGACGCTTGACCACCGCATCACCGAGGCCGACATGCCGGACTGGCTCTGCCTCCACACCTGGAAACCCTGGTGCAGACGGCCTGGCGGCTGGGTGGCAGCGACGACCTGGCGCACCTGCGGCTGCGACCGTGGGCACACTGCCTGGGCTTCCGGGGCCACTGGCTGACGAAGAGCCGGGCCTACTCCACGACTTTCGGGGTGCTCCGGGCCGCCCGACACGAGTTCCGCAAGGCAGAGGCCTTGCGCATCGCGGGCGAGGAGATCGATGTCGACAAGATCGAGGTCGGGTCCTGGCGCTTCGCCGGGGTGGGCCATGCAACCGAGGGTGACGCCCTCCTGGCCCGATGGCATGCGGAGATGCGGGTCCGCCATCGACAACTCGCCCGGCGGG
>DASRBO010000100.1:0-11259 GCA_035653595.1 Acidimicrobiales bacterium
GGCTGGAGGCGGCCAAGCAGGGCGGGGGAGCGGACCTGTTCTTCGTCGGCCGTATCGTGCCGAACAAGGCCCAGCACGACCTGGTGAAGCTCCTGGTCGCCTACCGGCGCATGTACGACCCCAAGGCCCGCCTGCACCTGATCGGCCGGCCGGGGGCGGCCACTTACTACGACGCCCTCCGGCGCTACATCACCGAGCTGGGCCTCGACGACGCCGTCGAGGTGCGCGAGCGGGTGTCCGGCCCCGAGCTGTCGGCCTACTACCGCTGCTCGGACGTGCTGGTGAGCGCGTCCGAGCACGAGGGGTTCTGCGTCCCCATCCTCGAGGCCATGCACCACCAGGTGCCCGTGGTCGCCTACTCCTGCGGCGCGGTGCCCGAGACCATGGGGGACTCAGGCATCCTCCTGCGATCGAAGTCACCCGGCCTGATGGCGGCGGCGGTCCACCGGGCCCTGACCGACACCGATCTGCGGGCCCGGCTGGTTGCCGCCGGCCGGCGCCGGCTGGCGGGCTACTCGCTGGAGCGCTCGCGCCGTCTGCTCATCGAGTCCCTCGCCCCCGTCACCGGGGTGCGGCCTTGAAGCTCGCCTTCGTGGTGCCCCGCTACGGCACCGAGGTCACCGGCGGGGCCGAAACCGGCGCCCGCATGCTGGCCGAGCGGCTGGTGCGACGGCCGGAGTGGAGCGTGGAGGTCCTCACCACCTGCGCCCGGGACGCCATGACGTGGGAGGACGCCTACCGGCCCGGAACGGTGGAGGTCGGCGGGGTGACCGTCCACCGCTTCGCCGCCAAGGCCGGGCGCGACCCGGGCTTCCACCCCTACTCGGGCCGGCTGCTGGCGGCGCCCGAACAGGCCACCGAGGAGCAGGCCTCGGTGTGGATCGACCTGCAGGGGCCCCTGTGCCCGGAGGTGGTCGACGCCGCCGTGGCCTCCGACGCCGACGTGGTGGCCTTCTATCCGTACCTCTACTACCCGACGGTGCGGGGCCTGCCCCTGGTCGGGCGGCGGGGGATCATGCACCCGGCCGCCCACGACGAGGCTCCCATCCGCCTGCCGGTGTTCGATCCCGTGTTCAGGGCCGCCGGCGGGCTGGTGTACCACACCTATGTCGAGCGGAGGCTGGTGCAGCAGCTCTTCGCCGTGGCCCAGACCCCGCAGGTGGTGCTGGGCCTCGGGGTGGACGAGGCCCCGGCGGGCGCCTCGGCCGAGCTCGCCCGCCGGGTGCTCGGCCTGGGGGAGCGGCCGTACCTCTGCTACGTCGGCCGGGTCGACGACCAGAAGGGGTGCGGCTCGCTGTGGCCGTTCTTCGTCGCCTACAAGGAGCGCCACCCCGGCCCCCTGGCCCTGGTGCTGGCCGGCCAGGTGGTCGACCGGCCCCCCGACCACCCCGACCTGGTGGTGCCCGGCCCGGTGAGCGATGAGCTCAAGTGGTCCCTGTACGCCGGCGCCGAGGCCTACGTGCACCCCTCGGCCATGGAGTCGTTCTCGCTGGTCTGCGTGGAGGCGTGGATGGCTGGAGCCCCGGTGATGGTGAACGGCACCTGTCACGCCACCGTCGAGCACTGCGCCCGCTCCGGCGGGGGGCTGTGGTACCGGGGCTTCGCCGAGTTCGAGGCGGCCCTCGACCGCCTGCTGGGCGACTCCGCCCTCCGGGGGGCGCTGGCCGGCCGGGGCCGGGAATACGTGGAGGCCAATTTCGCCTGGCCCGCCCTGCTCGACCGTTATGAGCGCTTCGTCGGCCGGGTGGCGGATCGGGCGGCCTGAGGGCTAAAGAGCGGGACCGCTCGACGCCGATATCAGAGGTGGAAGCGGACGGGCGACTTCTGTAACAATCGCCACATCCTCCACTTGAGGAACAGCGATCCGGCGGGAGGATCCTTTCTTGGCCCCTATTCCTGGCACCCCCCGGCCCTGGCGGGCCCGCCTGGCGGCGTCCCTGGGCGCGGCGGCAATGGCCGGGGTGGCCTCGGCGGCCACCGCCCCGGCGGCGTCGGCCTACGCCACCTCCTCGGTGACCCTGGCAGGGCACGGGTGGGGCCACGGCCGGGGCATGGGCCAGTGGGGGGCGCTGGGCTACGCCCTGCAGGGCCAGGCCTACTCGTGGATCCTCGGCCACTACTACTCCAACACCAGCCCGGGGACGGTGCCCACCAGCCAGGCCATCCGGGTCCGCATGGTCGAGAACGACGGAAACGACGTGATCGTCACCTCGGCCTCCGCCTTCACCGCCGCCGGCGTGGCCGTGCCCGCCGGTCATGCCGCCCTCATGCACCTGTCGGCGCCGGGCACCTGGCAGGTCTCCACCGCGCCGGGTTGCGGGGGGCCCTGGACCCAGGCCGCCACCGTGTCCGACACGGGGTCGGGGCCCCAGCCGGTGGCGGTGCCCGCATCCACCGATCCGGCCGCCCCGACCAGCCAGCTGCTCCAGCTGTGCATGGTGTCGGGCAACGAGACCCTGCGGGGCAGCCTGTCCGGCGCCGAGGTGAGCGGGGTGGAGCGCACGGTGGACACCCTCCCGCTCGAGTCGTACCTGCGGGGGGTGGTGCCGTCCGAGTCGCCCTCCTACTGGGGCGGCCTGGGCGGTGCCGGGGCCCAGGGGCAGCCCCAGGGCTTCCAGGCCCTCGAGGCCCAGGCGGTGGCGGCCCGCTCCTACGCCATGGCCGACCTCCAGTCCAACGGCGGGCAGGGCGCCTACGGCTATGCCGACATCTGCGACTCGACCGCCTGCCAGGTGTACCGGGGGGTGGCGGCGGAGAACTCCCGCTCCGACCTGGCCGTGGCCGACACCGCCGGTCAGGTGCTGGTCATGTCCGACGGCTCGGTCGCCCGGACCGAGTTCTCCTCGTCGACCGGGGGCTGGACGGCGGGGGGAACCTTCCCGGCGGTGGTCGACTCCGGCGACTCGGTGTGCGTGCAGAGCGCCTGCAACCCCAACCACGACTGGAACACCACCGTGCCGGTGTCGGCCATCCAGTCCGCCTTCCCGTCCATCGGCACCCTCGAGGCGGTGAACGTCACCGCCCGCTCCGGGCCGTCCACGGCCGCCGACGGGGGCCGGGTGGAGCAGATGCAGCTGCAGGGCAGCTCGGGAAGCGTGAGCGTGAGCGGGGCGAGCTTCGCCGGCGACTTCGGCCTCAAGTCGGACTGGTTCTCGGTCATCGGCACCCCCAGCGGCGGGGTGGACGGCTACTGGATCGGAGCCTCCGACGGGGGCATGTTCAGCTTCGGCAACGCCAACTTCTACGGCTCGACCGGCAACCTCAAGCTGAACAAGCCGGTGGTGGGGATGGCCGCCACCCCTGACGGCGCCGGCTACTGGCTGGTCGCCTCCGACGGCGGCATCTTCACCTTCGGCGACGCCCGCTTCTTCGGATCCACCGGCGCCATACGGCTCAACAAGCCGATCGTCGGCATGGCCCCGACCGCCGACGGCGCCGGCTACTGGCTGGTCGCCTCCGACGGCGGCATGTTCAACTTCGGAGACGCCCGCTTCTACGGGTCGACCGGCGGCCGCAGCATCCCCGCGCCGGTGGAGGGCATGGCCGCCACCCCCGACGGCGCCGGCTACTGGCTGACCGGGTCGGACGGCTCGGTCTACCCCTTCGGCGACGCCGCCTCGCTGGGGTCGCTGTCGGACATCGGCGCCTCGGACACCGTTGTCGGCATGGCCCCCACCGCCACCGGCAAGGGCTACCTGCTGGTGGGCGAGACCGGCAACGTCTACTCCTTCGGCGACGCCCCCAGCTTCGGCGGGGTGCCGGACCAGGTGCCGGGCTACTCGGGCCAGGTCCTCGACCTCGCCCCCCACCTGACTCACTCCGGCTGAGCCCGCTCCGGCTGAGCCCGCTCCGGCGGGGCCGGGCGGGGCCCCCGGTAGGCTGCCGCCCCGTGCCCGAGGACGAACGGACACCCACCCCCGATGTGAACGCTCTGGTCGACGGCCTGCGGGCCACCGTCGAGCAGCGCCGCAGGGACGGTCGCTACCCCCCCGGCCTCGAGGAGGACCTCGACGCCCACTTCCACCGGATCGTCACCCACCGGGTGGTGCCCGACCTGTCCGCCCTCGAGGCGGCCGTCTCCCGCCTCGAGTCCCTGCCCGGGGTCAGCGTCGGGCGCATACCGGCCGAGTCGACCCTGCCCGGAGGGGCGGCCCTGCACCGGGCGATGTCGCGGGCCCTCGGTCGCCAGCTGCAGGGGGTGCTGGAACAGGTCGAGGAGGTGTCCTCCGCCCTCAAGACGGTGGTGACCGAGCTGGCCTCGGCCCTGCGCCTGCCCAACACCCACTTCCATCCCGACCTGGTCGGCCAGGTCGACGCCCTGCAGGAGCGCATGGCCGCCCTGGAGCGCGGCCCGCTCGACTCGCCTGCGGCCCTGGCCGACCTCGGTCGGCGGGTGGAGGCGTTGGAGGCGGCCGAGGCCGCCCGTCGCTTCCGGCCCTGGTTCAGCAACGACGCCTTCGAGTCGCAGTTCCGCGGCTCGGCCGACGACCTCAAGTCCCGCTACGCCGACCTGGCCGCCCGCTTCGACGGGTGTTCGCCGGTGCTCGACGTCGGCTGCGGGCGGGGCGAGTTCATGGAGCTGCTGGCCGAGCGGGGCCTCGAGGTGAGGGGGGTGGAGCTCGACCGGGCCCTGGTGGAGGCGGCCGTAGCGCGGGGCCTTGCCGTCAGCCACGGCGACGGCCTCGAGGCCCTGGGCGAGGCCGCCGACGGTTCGCTCGGCGGGATAGCGCTGATACAGGTGGCCGAGCACCTGAGCCAGCAGCAGCTGGTGAACCTGGTGCTGCTGGCCTTCGACAAGCTGCGCCCCGGCGGTCGCATCGTGCTGGAGACCGTCAACCCCCAGTCCCTCTACGTGTTCGCCCGGGCGTTCTACCTCGATCCGACCCACGACCGGCCGGTGCACCCCGCCTACCTGACGTTCCTCTTCCGCCAGGCCGGCTTCGCCGGGGTCGAGATCGACTGGCGATCGCCGCCCCCGGGCGAGGAGATCCTCCAGCTCACCGGCGAGGCCAGGCACGACGCCAACGTCGAGCGCCTCAACCGCCTTCTCTTCGCCCCCCAGGACTACGCCCTCATCGCCACCCGCTGATGCGCGTCCACCAGGTGTTGGTGACGGCGGCCCCCGGTGACGCGGTCACCGACGCCGCCCTCGAGCTGCACCGGATGATGAGCCCGGTCCTCGAGGCGACCATGTACGCCCGCTACATCCACCCGGCCCTGGAGACCGAGGTGGAGTCGCTGGAGGACTTCGTCGGGTCGCCCTCACCGGAGGCCGACGTGCTGTTCTTCCACGCCTCCATAGGCGAGCCCGAGGTCTTCGAGTTCCTGCGCGACCGCCCCGAGCAGGTGGTGGTCAACTACCACAACATCTCCCCGGCGGGGGCCTTCTTCCCCTACGACCCCGCCTTCGCCGGTCTCCTCGAGGGCGGTCGCCAGGAGGTCGCCGCCCTGGCCGGGCGGACGACCATGGCCCTGGCCGACTCGGCCTACAACGCCGAGGAGCTGAGGGCCATGGGCTATGCCGACGTCCGGGTGGTGCCGCTGGTGACACCGTTGCGCCGGCTGCTGGCCGAGCACCCCGGCCCGGCGGCCCAGCGGCGCATACAGAGCCTGTCGGGACGTGCGGTGGTGTTGTTCGTCGGTCAGATGCTGCCCCACAAGCGGCCCGACTTCCTCATCTCCGCCTTCCACGTCCTGTGCACCTACCTGCGCCCCGACGCCCACCTGGTGGTGGTCGGCAGCCAGCGCCTGCCCCGCTACGCCGAGGGGGTGCGCCAGCTGGTCTCCGAGCTCAACCTCGACAACGTCCACCTCATGGGAAGCGTCGAAGGCGGCGAGCTGGCCGGCTGGTACCGGCGGGCGGACCTGTTCGTGACCGCGAGCGAGCACGAGGGCTTCTGCGCACCGCTGCTGGAGGCGATGGCCTTCGGCGTGCCGGTGGTGGCCCGCCGCTTCGCCGCCGTCCCCGAGACTCTGGGCGACGCCGGGCTGCTGGTCCCCCCCGAGGCCGGGCCGGAGCTGGCGGCCGAGGCCATGGCCCTGCTGCTCGGGGACCAGGAGCTGCGGGACGAGGTGGTGCGGCGGGGCCCGGCGCGAGTCGAGGCCCTCGATCCCGACCGGGCCGGGGCGGCGGTCATCGAGCACCTGAGGAGGCTGCGCTGAAGCTGCTCTACGTCGTGCAGCGCTACGGCCCCGAGGTGTTCGGCGGGGCCGAGCAGGCCTGCCGCGACTTCGCCTCCCGCATGGCGGGCGCCGGCCACGAGGTGTCGGTGCTCACCAGCGCCGCCCTCAGCTACGTGGACTGGGCCAACCACTACCCGGTGGGCGAGGCCGAGCTGGAGGGTGTCAGGCTGCACCGCCTGGGTGTCGAGGCGCCCCGCGACCACCAGGTCTTCGGCGCCCTCCAGCACCGGGTGATGGCCGGGCGCAAGCCGGTGCCCTGGTACCTGCAGAGGGAATGGATGCGCCAGCAGGGCCCCCAGGTGCCCGAGCTGCCGGCCTGGCTCGAGCGTCATGCCGGCGAGTACGACGTTGTCGTCTTCTTCACCTACCTGTACTGGACCACCTGGGCCGGGCTTCCGGTCGCCGCCCACCGGGTGCCGACGCTGCTGCACCCCACCGCCCACGACGAGCCTCCCATCTACCTGGGCCTGTTCGACGCCGTGTTCCGCCATCCCGACGCCTTCGGCTTCCTGACCGTGGAGGAGGCCGACCTGGTGTCCCGGCGGTTCCGGGTCCGGCGGCCCTCGGCGGTGCTGGGCATCGGGGCCGAGCTGGAGGTGCCGGGCGATCCCGACGGCTTCCGCCAGCGCTTCGGGGTGGGCGACCGCCCGTTCCTCCTGTACGTCGGCCGGGTCGATCCCCACAAGGGCACCGAGGAGCTCTACGACCACTTCGTGACCTACAAGCAGCGCCACCCCGGACCCCTGGCCCTGGTCGTGCTGGGGGAGCCGGTGCGGCCGCTGCCCGAGCACCCGGACGTGTTCGGCACCGGCTACGTCGACGACGAGACCAGGCGCTCCGGGGTGCGGGCGTGCACGGCGCTGGTGCACCCGTCCTTCTTCGAGAGCTTCTCCATGGTCGTGACCGAGGCGTGGGCCGCCCTCAAGCCGGTGATCGTGCAGGGCCGCTGCGAGGTCCTGCGGGGCCAGGTCGTGCGCAGCGGGGGCGGCCTGCCCTACCAGGGCTTCGGAGAGTTCGAGGCGGCGGTCGAGGCGGTGACCGGCGACCCCCGGCTGGCCGACGCCCTGGCCGGCGCCGGGCGCCGGTTCGTGGAGGCCAACTACCGCTGGGAGGACGTGCTGGCCCGCTACGAGCGGCTGCTGTGGCGGACCTCGATCCTGGCCCCCTGAGGCCCGGCCGGGCGGCCCCGTCGCACCCGGTTGGCGGAGGAGGCCATCTCCAGCAGCTGGCGGTCGCCCCGGCTGTTGCCGTAGGCGGTCAGGACCGCTCCCTGCAACCCGGCCTGGTCGAGCCAGCGGCTGAGGCGGACGGCCTTCTCCGGGCCCCGGCAGTTGGGGCCATCCAGCCGACCGGTCAGCACCCCGTCGGGGGAGACCTCGAGGCGGGTGCCGATGGCGTCGTCCATCTCCAGCCGGGCGGCGGCGGGCCGCAGGTAGAGCTCCAGCGAGGCCGACACGATGACCATCCGGTCGCCGGCCCGGCGGTGGGTCTCGAGGATCCGCCGCATCGGCGCGGTCACCTGGCGGGCGACCGCCTCGGCGTACTCCTCGGCCAAGGCGGACACCTCCTCGAGGGGGCGGCCGGCCATCACCCGGGCGACCAGGTCGGCCTTCATGGCATCCCGCCAGCCCGAGGCCGGCGGCCGGCGCAGGGCCATGCGGGCCAGGCCCTGGGCCACCGCCTTCGTGCCGGCCACCCGCCGGCAGAAGCCGAGGAAGCTGTCGCTGGTGGTGAGGGTGCCGTCGAAGTCGAAGGCGGCCACCGCCGGCGGCTCCGTCGGGGCGTCCGCCATCAGATGGGCAGCCGGCGGAAGACCGGGTGGGGCACGTGGCGCAGGGCGCTCATGACGCCCCTCATGGCCGGGGGGACCCACACGATCCGGCTGCCCTTCTCCAGCCCCCGCACCACGGCGGCGGCCACCTGGTCGGCGTCCACACTGAGCGGGGCCTCCTTCAAGCCCGCGGTCATGCGGGTGCGCACGAAGCCGGGGCGCACCACCATGACCCGCACGGCGGTGCCGGCCAGGGCGTCGGCCAGGCCGAGGAAGAAGGAGTCGGCCCCCGCCTTCGCCGAGCCGTAGACGAAGTTGGAGCGCCTGACCCTCTCGCCGGCCACGCTGGACAGCAGCACGATGTCGCCGTGGCCCTGGGCCCTCATGGCCTCGGCCACCGCCACCCCGGCGGCGGCGGCGGCGGTGAAGTTGACGGTGACGGCCTGCACCGCCCCGGCCGGGTCGCGCTCGTCGTGGTCCTGGTGACCCAACGCCCCGAAGGCCACCAGGGCGAGGTCGACGTCGCCTCCGGCGAAGGCCTGCTCCACCACCCCGGCGACCGAAAGCGGCTGGAGGGCGTCGAAGGTGGCGATCTCCAGGGGGCCCGCCCCCTTGGCGCCCAGGCGGGCCGACAGGGCCTCCAGGCCCGGCCGGTCCCGTCCCGCCAGCACCAGCCGGCGGGCCCGGCGGGCGACCAGGGCGTCGAGCACCGCCCCGGCGATGTCGGATGTCGCCCCCAGGGCCAGCACCGACTGGGGCATGCCCATGGCGTCCCTCATTCGAGCAGTCCCAGACGGCGGGCCAGATCCGAGCACAGCACCCGGTCGGGGTCGACCTTGTCGCGGACCACCCGCCACTCCTCCAGCCGGGGGTACATCGCCTCCACCAGCTCGGGGCGCAGTCGGGAGTCCTTGGCCAGGTAGACCCGGCCCCCGGCCCCAGCCACCTCCCCGTCGACGGCGTCGAGCAGCGGGCCGAGCATCGACGGGCCCACCGGTACGTCGAGGGCCAGGGTCCAGCCGGCGCAGGGGAACGAGAGGTGCCCGGCCCCGGCGGGGCCGAAGGTCTTGAGCACCCCCAGGAAGGACGGGCACCGGCCGCTGCTCAGTCGTTCGATCACCCGCCGGAGGGTCGCCTCCTCCCCGAAGGGGACCACCAGCTGGTACTGGAGGAAGCCGCGGGCGCCGTACAGGCGGTTCCACCCCCTCACCCCGTCGAGGGGGTGGAAGAAGCCGCCGAGGCCCTGGATGCGGCCGCTCTCCTGGCGGGGGGCGTGCCTGAACCAGGCCTCGTTGAAGGCGGCGATGCTGGCCCGGTTGAGCAGTCCCGACGGGGCCCAGGGCGGGCTCGGCACCGGGCCGCTGGTCCGGAAGCGGAGCGGATCGGAGCGCAGCCCGGGCGGCAGCTGGTCGGTCCGGGCGTGCTCGCCGCTGGTGATCACCGAGCGGCCCATGCGGCGCCCGGTGGACAGGCAGTCGATCCACGCCACCGAGTAGCGGTGGTCGTCAGCGGCCATCAGGGCCATGGTCTCGTCCAGATCGGTGGTGCGTCGGGTGTCCACCGCCATGTAGGCGCTCTGGACCGGGGTCATCTGCAGGTCGACCTCCAGCACCACCCCGGTGAGGCCCATGCCCCCGGCGGTGGCGTCGAACAGGTCGTCGCCTGCAGACAGCTCCTCCACCCCGACGGGGGTGGCCAGGCGCAGGCCGGACACATGGGCGGTCAGGCTGCCGTCGCGGTGGTGGTTCTTCCCGTGGACATCGGCGGCGACGGCCCCGCCCATGGTCACCTGCCTGGTCCCCGGGGTCACCGGCACGAACCAACCCCGGGCCAGGAAGGCCCGGATCACCTCGTCGATGCTGCGGCCGCCGCCGACGGTGGCCAGGCCGGTGTCCGGGTCGAGGTCGAGCCGGCCGGCGACGGCGGTCATGTCGATGACCCGGCCGCCGGCGTTCTGGGCGCAGTCGCCGTAGCCACGGCCCAGGCCTCGGGCGATGACCCCCCGGCGCCCGGCGGCACCGAGGATGTCGACCACCTCATCGGCCGACGACGGCCGGAGCACCTCGGCCGCCGACGGAGAGGTGCGGGCCCAGCCGGTCAGCAGCTCAGACGCCATAGACGCCGAGCCCGAACAGCAGCACCCAGGCCAGGCCGAGCAGCTGGATGGTGCGGTCGGCCAGGACGACCTCCTCGGGCGCCCCGCCCCCGCCGGTGTCGATCACCAGGGCGTAACGCAGGATGGCCAGCACGAAGGGGGCTATGGACAGCTCGAACCACAGCGCCACCGCCCCGGGGGCGGCCGCCTTCTCGAAGGCCCACAGGCAGTAGCCGGCGATGGCGACGGCGGAGGAGACCGAGCGCACGTAGCGGAGGTAGCCGAGGGAGTAGTCGCCGAGGATGGGCCGGTGGCCGGCCCTGGCCTCACCGAGCTCCACGTGCTCGGCGTGGCGCTTGCCGCCGACCATGAACAGGGACCCGAAGCTGGCCACGATGATGAACCAGTTCGAGAGGGGAACGCCGGTGGCGACGCCGCCGGCCACCGCCCGGAGCACGAAGCCGGAGGCCAGGGCACCCATGTCGAGCACCGGCTCGTGCTTGAGGCGCAGTGAGTAGGCGATGGTGATGGCGGCGTAGGCGCCGGTCACCGCGACCATCTGCGAGGACAGGGCGGCCGAGGCGCCGATGCCGGCCGCCGTCAGGAGGGTGCCGACGGCGAGGGCGGCCGGCACGGTCACCCGGCCGGCGGCGATGGGCCGGCGGGACTTGCGGGGGTGCTGGCGGTCGGCAGCGGCGTCGAGGGTGTCGTTGAAGAAGTAGGTGCCGGCGGAAACGGCGCAGAAGATGGCGAAGGCGGCCGCCGCCCGCTCGAGCGGCCTGGCATGGCCGAGCACGCCGGCGGCGCCCGGGGCGGCGAACACCAGCACGTTCTTGATCCACTGCTTGGGCCGGGCCGTCTGGACCAGATCGACCAGCAAGCCCCCGGCGGCGGCAACTCCCGTCCGGTGGGGGGCCGTCTCCTCGGGCTCGGCGCTGGCCAGCATGTGCGCCCCCTGGGATTCGAACCCAGAACCTGCGGATTAAGAGTCCGTTGCTCTGCCGTTGAGCTAGAGGCGCTCGCCGCCGTGGCGGCGTGGAGGGAAGATACTAACCGACGCCGTCGCCGCCCCCCACGGCCGGGGCGGAGGCCGCCGGACCCCGACACGGTTAGATTGGCCGGATGCCGAGGTTCGGGGCTGCGGTCGCGGACGCAGCCCGGGCCGCCATGCGCCTGGACCGGGCCAAGGTGGCGCCCGATGTGGGACTCA
>DASRBO010000101.1:0-5936 GCA_035653595.1 Acidimicrobiales bacterium
TCCCCGACCATGGCGTCGAGCAGCAGCCGCTCGTAGGCGTCGGCGGTCTCCTCGAGGAAGGCGGCGCCGTAGGCGAAGTCCATCGACACCGTGCGCACCCGGAAGGCGGGACCGGGCACCTTGGCCCCGAAGCAGATGGTCACCCCCTCGTCGGGCTGGACCCGCACCACGATCTGGTTGGGGGAAAGGTCGCGTGCCAGCGAAGAGGCGAACGGGAGGTGGGGCACCCGGTGGAAGGCCATGGCCACCTCGGTGACCCGCTTCGGCAGTCGCTTCCCCGTGCGAAGGAAGATCGGCACACCGGCCCAGCGCCAGTTGTCCACCCGCAGGCGCATGGCCACGTAGGTCTCGGTCCGGCTGTCGGCGCCGACCCCTTCCTCCTGTCGGTAGGCGGGCACCTCCTCGCCCTCCACCCAACCGCGGTCGTACTGACCCCGCACCACCGCCGTCGGCACCTCGTCGGGGGTGAGGATCTCCACCGCCCGCAACGCCTTGACCTTCTCGTCGCGGATCCCGCGGGCGTCGACGGTGGCCGGCGGCTCGAGCAGGGTGAGGCCGAGCACCTGCATCATGTGGTTCTGCACGATGTCGCGCAGCGCGCCGGCCGTCTCGTAGAAGCCGCCCCGGTGACCGACCCCGAGGCTCTCGGCCACGGTCACCTGCACGTGGTCGATGTAGCGGCGGTTCCACACCGGCTCGAAGATGGCGTTGGCGAAGCGCAGGGCGAGGACGTTCTGGACCGTCTCCTTCCCGAGGTAGTGGTCGATGCGGTAGATCTGGTCCTCGTCGAAGGCGACGTGGAGGACGGCGTCGAGGGCGGCGGCGCTGTCGGGATCGCGCCCGAAGGGCTTCTCCACCACCAGGCGGGCGAAGCTGCCCTCCCGCTGGGGCCGGCTGAGGCCGTGCTCGCCCAGAGCCTGGGCGACGGTGCCGAACTGGTCGGGCACGGTGGCCAGGTAGTACAGGCGGTTGCCTACCGTGCCCCTGGCCTCGTCGACCTCGGCCAGCACCCGGCGCAGCTGATCGAAGGTGTCGGGGTGGCCGTACTCGCCCACCACGTAGCGGAAGCCGCTCACGACCCGCTCCCACTCCTCCCCGGCACCCGGCACGGCGTCCAGGGCCACCCGGCGGAAGTCGTCGTCGCTCAGCTCGGAGCGGGCCACGCCCACGACGGCGAAGGCGTCGCCGATGGCATGCCGCTTGACCAGGGCGGCGATGGCGGGCAGCAGCTTCCGGGCGGTCAGGTCGCCTGAGGCACCGAAGACCACCACCACCACCGGTGGGGCCCGCCGGGCCAGCTCGAGGCCGACGGCCAGCGGGTTGGCGGGGGCGGTGTCGAGGGCCACCGATAGCGCCTAGTGCGCCGGGCCGCCCGGTGCGCCGCCCTCGGTGACCACGGCGTGGCCGCCGAACTGGTTGCGCAGGGCGGCAGACAGCTTGGCGGCGAAGGACTCCTGCTGGCGGGAGGCGAAGCGGGCGTACAGGGCGGCGGTCATGACCGGGGCCGGCACCGCCCGCTCGACGGCGTCGTTGACCGTCCAACGGCCCTCGCCCGAGTCGGCCACCACCCCGGCGATGGCGTCGAAGCCGGCCTGGTCGGCCAGGGCCAGCTCGGCCAGCTCAAGCAGCCACGACCGCACCACCGACCCGTAACGCCAGATGGAGGCGATCTCGTGCAGGTCGAGGTCGAACTCGGTGGCGGCGTGCATCAGCTCGAAGCCCTCGCCGTAGGCCTGGATCAGGCCGTACTCGATGCCGTTGTGCACCATCTTGACGAAGTGCCCGGCACCGACCGGCCCGACGTGGGCGTAACCCCCCTCGGGGGCCAGGGTGAGGAAGGCCGGCTCCACCATGGCAACCGCCTCGGGCTCGCCGCCGACCATCAGGCAGTAGCCGTTCTCCAGGCCCCAGATCCCGCCCGAGACGCCGGCATCGACGAAGCGGATTCCGGATGGCTCGAGCCGCCGGGCGGCGGCGATCCCGTCGCGGTAGGGGGAGTTGCCACCGTCGACGATGACGTCACCGGTCTCCAGCAGGCGGCCGAGGGCGTCGATCGTCTGGTCGGTAGGAGGGCCCGAGGGCACCATGACCCAGGCCACCCGGGGCGGGCTCAGGTTGGCCACCAGCTCCTCGAGGGTGGCGGCGGGAACGGCCCCGTAGCCCTTGGCCTCGCTGCGGGCCGCCTCGGACAGGTCGAAGGCGACCACCTCGTGACCGCCCTTGAGCAGCCGGCGGGTCATGTTGGCCCCCATCCGGCCCAGGCCCACCATGCCGATCCTCATTGGATACCTCCCCGGGCCAGCCGGATTCTCAGCGCCCACCCACCAGGGCCCCCAGGTCGTCGCCTGCCACCCGGAGAACGCGCCGCCCGTGGCGTTGCAGGCTCTGGAAGTCGCCCAGGGCCTGGGCGTCGATGAGCGTAGCGAAGTCGTAGTCGTGGCCCGGAATGGCCACCTGGGCCCGCCGGCCCTCGGGCAGGAGCTGCACGGCGATGACGGTGTTGGGACCGCCCTTGTGCAGCTGGCCGGTCGAGTGCAGGAAGCGGGGCCCGTAGCCGACGGTCACCGGGGCGCCGCCTAGGTGGTCGCGCACCCGCCGGCGCAGCGAGTGCAGGGCCTCGTCCTGACCGTAGGGGAGGTAGGCCTGCAGGGACACGTAGTCGCCCGGCCGGTACTGCTCCTCCAACCATCCGCCGAGCGCGCCGGCCTCCTCCAGTTGCGCCGGGGGCACCGGCAGGCTGTCGAGGACCGCCCTGGTGTTGGCCTTGGACTCGGCCACGTTCGGCTCGTCGAAGGGGTCGATGCCAAGCACGTGACCGGCTACGGCAGTGGCCACCTCCCAGCGGTAGAACAGGGCGCCAAGCTCCTCCAGCTCGGCCGCCTTCACCTCGACCACGTGGCGATCCTCGCCCGACTCGGCCTCTGCGGTCGGCACGGGCACGCATCCCTTCCCGTGCTTGCCGGTCGACTCGGCGATGAGCTGCTCCACCCACAACCCGAAGCTGGCGAAGGGCCCCTCCACCACGATGGTCACCTTGTCCAGCCCGGCGGCGGCGGCCCGGCCCATGTCGACGCCGACCTCGACCGCCTCTTCGAAGTCGGCGTCGAGAGCGGTCTGGCACAGCCCGGCCACGTCGATGCCGGCGAGGGCGGCGGGGACCAGCCCGAAATGGGAGAGCACCGAGTAGCGGCCCCCGATGTCGGGCCGGTTGCGGAAGCAGCGGTTGAACCCCCGCTCTTCGGCGGTGGCGGCCAGGGGGGTGTCGGGGTCGGTGATGGCGGCGTAGCGGCCGGGGTCGGGCACCAGCTCCCACGTCCGGGCGAGAAGCGTCTCCACCTCGAGGGTCGTGCCCGACTTGGAGGAGACGAGGAAGAAGGCGTCGTCGAGGTCGACGGCGGCGATGGTGTCGGGGTCAGTTGTGTCCAGCACCATGAACTCCCGCCCGGTCCGGCCGAGGGCGTCCCTGGTGGCCCTGAGCACCTCGGGGCCGAGGGAGGAGCCGCCCATGCCCATCAGCACCACCCGGCCCTGGGGGATCGAGTCGGCCCACTGGCGCAGGTCGCGGGCCTCGGCCTCCATGGTCCGGGGCACCTCGAGCCAGCCCAGGCGGGTGGGGGCCACGTTGGGGGACGGCCACAGGTCGGGATCGGCGTCCCGCAGTCGTCGGGCGAGGGTCGTCACGAGGCCAGGGAGGCGGCCTTGTCGGTCAGGCGCGCCAGCAGCTCGTCGAAGGACTTGACGAAGCTCGCCACCCCTTCCTCCTCCAGCGCGCGGGACACGTCGGCGAGGTCAACGCCCACCTCGGCCAGCTTCGCCATGTCGGCCTCGGCCCGCTCCACCCCGTCCTCGACCGTGGCGGCGGGCGTGCCGTGGTCGAGGAAGGCCTCGAGGGTGGCGTCCGGCATGGTGTTGACGGTGTCGGCGCCGATGAGGTTGTCGACGTAGAGCAGGTCGGGATAGGCCGGGTTCTTGGTCGAGGTCGAAGCCCACAGGGGACGCTGGAGCCTCGCCCCCTTGGCCGCCAGGGCCTCCCAGCGGGGGCCGGAGAACCGCTGGCGGAACAGCTGATAGGCCAGCTTGGCCTGGGCCACCGCGATGCGTCCCTTCAGGGCTTCGGCCCCGCTGGCCGCCCGCCCGTCGGAGGAGGCCAACCGTTCCAGCCGGCGATCGACCTCTGTGTCCACCCGGCTCACGAAGAAGGAGGCGACGCTGTGCACGCCGCTCGGATCGCCGCCGCCGGCCACGTAGTCCTCCAGCCCTCCGAGGTAGGCCTCGATCACCTCGGCGTAACGGTCGAGGCTGAATATCAGAGTGATGTTGATGCT
Organism: Acidimicrobiales bacterium; assembly: GCA_035653595.1. Classification (GTDB taxonomy): domain Bacteria; phylum Actinomycetota; class Acidimicrobiia; order Acidimicrobiales; family JAJPHE01; genus DASRBO01. Next base: position 4,326 of record DASRBO010000101.1, read on the forward strand.
GCGCCCCTCGGCGATCATCTGGCGGATGGCGGGCACCCCGGCGGCGGTGGCGGGGATCTTGACCAGCAGGTTGGGGCGGTCGATCTGCTGGTGCAGGGCGCGGGCCGAACGGATGGTGCCCTCGGTGTCGGTGGCGAGGGCGGGGGAGACCTCGAGGGAGACGAATCCGTCGCCCTGCCCACTCCGCTCGTGCAGGGGGGCGAACAGGTCGAGGGCGTTCTCGATGTCGGAGGAGACCAGCTTCCAGTAGGCGTCCTCGACGGTGGAGGAGCGGACCAGGGCGCCGAACTGCTGGTCGTAGGCATCACCGCCCTCGATCGCCTTCTGGAAGATCGTCGGGTTGGAGGTGACGCCGCGCACCCCCCGCTCGATCCAGTCGGCCAGTCCTCCCGAGGTGAGGAAGGTCCGCATCAGGTTGTCGAGCCAGGGACTCTGGCCGTACTGCTCGCAGAGGGTCTTCAGCCGGGTCATGGGCGCCTCCGATGGGCAACGGGCGGCTCTGGGTCACCCTACCCACCTGGGGTGGTGGCTACCTTTCGCGGCCGGACGGGCATCGGCTGTGGTCCGCTGCGGCGCCGGTCACCCGCCTTGTGGCCACGTCGAGGGCCGGACGGGCATCAGCTGGCGTCGGCTGCGACCCCGGTGGCCCCCAGCAGCAGCAGGGACGCGCTCAGCCCGTGGACGTGGTTGCGGCCCCCGACCGGACCGAACTCGCCGGCGGCCATGAACCCGGCAGCGGGAATCTCGCCGAGGGCGTCGGCGACCACGTCGGCGTCGTGGTCGGCCACGCGGAACAGGCGGGTGCCCCTGCCGTTGCAGGAGAAGATCAGCGCCGATGACGCCTGGTGGCCGGCGAGCGTGGCCCGGAGGTCCTCGTCGGCGGCGGCGGCGTCCTGGAGATGGAACTGCACGGTCGTGCCGACCTCGACCTCGGCGGCCACCGCCATGGCCCCGTTGCTGCGGTCGGCTCCCCGGACGCTGCGGACCAGGAAGTCCCCGGGGCCGAACTCGGCCCGGTGCTCGTCGACCACCACCCCCAGGTGCAGGCCGCCCCGGTTGATGACGGCGAGCTCCGCCGACGACAGGTCCTGCTCGACGATGTGCATGAGGCGGTCCAGGGCCGGCTGGCCGGCCAGCTCGTAGATGATCGAGCCTTCGGACCGGGTCACCGCCCAGGGGCTGCCGATGGGGCGGCAGCCCTGGGACACCAGGGTGCGGGCCCGGGCTCCGGATCCCAGGACGGCGGCGACGGCCCCGTCTGAGTACACCCGGTCCCCGAGGACCAGCCGGCTGGCTCCTGGGCCCCGGGCGGCCGACGCCATGCCCCCGGCCACCATGAGGCCGGGCTTCCGCCGGGCCAGCGAGTCGAAGCCGGAGGCGGCGTCGAAGCTGAACGGGTCGCCGACCACCACGGCGATGCCTTCGTCGGCGCCGACCTCGGCCAGAGCGGCGATCGGGTCGGCCTCGGTGAAGGGATCCGGCGGTTCCACCCTCACCGGGGTGACCGGACCCACCCGCCCGGCCCACAGGCTCACCGCCGCCACCTGCTCCACCTCGCGGCGGGGACCGATCACCGACTCCGCCGCGCAGCCGAGCAGCACACCGGGGGCA
>DASRBO010000102.1:0-10796 GCA_035653595.1 Acidimicrobiales bacterium
CTGTAAAGGTGATTCGCCGAGTAACTCCGTCGAAGCCGCCCCAGGTGAGATTGACGATCTCCGACAGGCGCATGCCGGACAGGCCGAGGCGCAGACCGATCTCGTCCCGCAGGCCGTGCAGGGTGCCGTCCTGACAGGCGCCAATGAGAAGGACGTAGGCCTCCTCGCGCGTGAGCCAGCGTCCCGGGTTCCTGGCCTGCACCTTGCCGTAGGTCTTCGGATACTGGCGACGGAGAGGCGCCAGCTGCGGACCGAGGTCGGCGGCCAGTCCGGACCGGGAACACCAGGTCAGGAAGGTCCTCACGCTCGACAGGCGCTGCCGGACGGTGTTGTTGGCCAGGGGACGGCCGGCGCCGGTGACCCAGGTGAACAGGTCGGCCTCGGTCAGCTCCGAGGGGTGTCGGCGGCCGGTCGTGCGGAACAGATCCCGGAGATGGCCGGCGTTCTGCTTCCGGGTCTGCGGGTTCGCGTAGCGGGCCAGGAACTCGAAGAGGATCCCGGCCAGGTCCTCGTCGCGCCGGCCGATCGGTACGACCGGCGCAACACCGGACGACGGGGAGTTACTCGGTGATTTCCTTGATCTTGGCAGCGATTTCCAGGGCGCTGGCGTCGGTGCCGCCGCCGCCCTGCATGGCCATCAGCTTGGTCATGTCGCCTTCGACCTTGACCTTGCCGGCCATGAACGCCTGCATGCCGGCCTGGGCGTTGCCCTCCACGAAGATCGCCTTGGCGGTGTCGTAGTCGACCGTGATGGTCACGTCGGGGGAGTCGATGTGGCCGAGGTCCATCTCCATCTCGCCCGTGCTGGTGTCCATGTGGGCCTGGATGGTCCCCTCGCCGAAAGGCACGTTGGTGATGTTCTGGTTCATCTTGACCACGTGGGCGACCGGCTGGGACTTGCCCCGGTACTCCTCGCGGATCTTCTTCGCCTCGTCCATCCACTCGGCGGAGAGGAAGGGGTACTTGGCCATTCACGCTCCTTGTCGGTAGCTCGCCTGGGTTGTGCGGGCGAAGCTAGTCCGCAACTTGACCGAGCGGTCAAGTGGGCCCAGGGCCCGACTAGTAGGCTGGCCGGCTGTGCCGGCTGCCACCCGTGACGAGCGCATCGAGCATCACGAGCGCAACCCGAAGTGGAAGAACGCCCCAGTGCGCATCGAGATGTCCGAGTGCATCAACTGCGACACCTGCCTGCGCCACTGCCCCCCGCAGTTCGGGGCCATCTTCAACCACGGCATCGACGTGATCATCCTGCCCGAGCTGTGCTCGGGCTGCGGCAAGTGCCTCGACCCGTGCCCGGTCGACTGCATCTACGAGGATCCGGACTGGAAGCCGGCCCCGACCGACTGGTGGGAGGAGCCGCTCGGCCCCGACGATCCCTACGTCAGCCGGGTGCGGAGGTGACGGCGCCGGTGCTGGCCGGGGCCGAGCCCTGGGCGGCCGAAGGGGGGCCGGAGGGCGCCCTGGTCCTCCACGGCTTCACCGGCAACCCGCAGTCCATGCGACCCCTGGCCCGGGCCTTCGCTGAGGCCGGCTTCACCACCGAGCTGCCCCTCCTGCCCGGGCACGGGACCGTCATCGAGGACATGATCCCGACCCGGTGGGCCGACTGGCACCGGGCGGCCGAGGAGGCCTACGCCGGGCTGGCGAGGCGCTGCCGGCGGGTGGTGGTCGCCGGCCTGTCGATGGGGGGCACCCTGACCTGCCGGCTGGCCGCCGACCACCCGGAGATCGCCGGCATCGTGGTGGTCAACCCGCTGGTGGACCCGCCGGCCGACTCGTTCTTCGAGATCCTCTCCGGGCTGCTCGAGTCCGGCACCGAGGTCATGGCCGGGGTGGGCTCCGACATCGCCATGCCCGGCATAACCGAGGCGGCCTACGCCGGCTCCCCGGTGGCGGCAGCCAAGTCCCTCTTCGAGGGGGTGCGCCAGCTGCGGCCCGACCTGAGCCGTATCACCTGTCCGGTCCTCATCTACACCAGCACCCAGGACCACGTGGTCCCCCCGGTGTCGAGCGACGTCCTGGCGGCGTCGGTGTCCGGTCCGGTCGAGCGGGTGATCCTGGAGCGCAGCTACCACGTGGCGACCCTCGACTACGACGCCGCCGACATCGAGGCCGGCGCCGTCGAGTTCGCCCGCCGCGTAACCAAGAGCTGAACGTGGCCGGAGACCACCCCGGCCGGCCCATCTCCAGGCCGGACGTCGTCCACGTCGCCCATCTGGCCCGGCTGGAGCTGTCGGACGAGGAGATCGACCTCTTCACCGGTCAGCTGGCCGCCGTTCTGGAGCACGCCGCCGACATCGCCGCCCTCGACACCGACGGGGTGCCCCCCACCTCGCACCCCCTGCCGGTGCGCAACGTGCTGCGCGAGGACGTGGTCGTAGCCGGCCTCCAGCGCGACGAGGTGCTGGCCCAGGCCCCCGCGCCCGAGGACAACCGCTTCCGGGTGCCGCGCATCCTGGGCGAGTCTCCGTGAGCCGGCGCCGCGCCCTCGACACCGCCGCCGCCGTGCGGGCCGGCGAGCTGTCCGCCATCGAGGTCCTGGAGGAGCACCTGGGGGCCATCGAGGCGGCCGAGGGGGACGTACACGCCTTCAACCTGGTGCTGGCCGACGCCGCCAGGGCCCGGGCGGAGGAGATCGACAGGCAGGTGGCGGCGGGATCGGACCCGGGGCCCCTGGCCGGCGTGCCCGTCGCCCTCAAGGACAACCTGTGCACCAGGGGGGTGGCGACCACCTGCTCGTCCCGCATCCTCGAGGGCTGGGTCCCCCCCTACGACGCCACCGTGGTCGAGCGGCTGCGCCGGGCGGGGGCGGTGGTGGTGGGCAAGACCAACCTCGACGAGTTCGCCATGGGCTCCTCGACGGAGAACTCCGCCTTCGGGCCGACCCGGAACCCCCTCGACTTATCGCTGGTGCCTGGCGGCTCCAGCGGCGGCAGCGCCGCCGCCGTGGCCGCCGGCTTCGCCACCCTGGGCCTGGGCTCCGACACCGGCGGGTCGATCCGCCAGCCGGCCGCCCTGTGCGGGGTGGTGGGGGCCAAGCCCACCTACGGGCTGGTCTCCCGCTACGGCCTGGTCGCCTTCGCCAGCTCGTTGGACCAGATCGGCCCCTTCGCCGTGGACGTGCCCGACGCCGCCGCCCTGCTCGAAGTGATCGCCGGCCACGACCCCCGCGACTCCACCTCCCTCAACGCTCCGGCGCCGTCCATGCTCGACGGGTTATCCATGGGGGTCGACGGTCTGCGGGTGGGGGTGGTGTCCGAAATGCTCGAAGGGGTCGAGCCGGCCGCCGCCGCCGCCGTGCAGGACGCCGCCGAGGCCCTGGCCCGGGTGGGGGCCCGGCCGGACAAGGCCTCGGTCCCCGCCGCCATATACGGGCTGTCGGCCTACTACCTCATCGCCCCGGCCGAGGCCTCGAGCAACCTGGCCCGCTACGACGGGGTCCGCTACGGCCTGCGGGTCGACGCCCCCGACGTGACCGCCATGTTCGCCCGGACCAGGGCGGCCGGGTTCGGGGCCGAGGTCAAGCGCCGGATCATGCTCGGGACCTACGCCCTGTCCGCCGGGTACTACGACGCCTACTACGGCCGGGCCCAGCGGGTGCGCACCCTGATCATCCGCGACTTCGAGGAGGCCTACCGCAGCTTCGACGTGCTGCTGGCCCCGACCACCCCCGGCCCCGCCTTCCCCCTGGGAGCCAAGGTCGACGACCCCCTCGCCATGTACATGAACGACATCTGCACAATCCCGTCCAACCTGGCCGGCCACCCCGCCATCAGCGTCCCGTGGCAGGCGCCGGGAGCGTCCCTGCCGGTCGGGGTGCAGGTCCTCGCCCCGGCGCTGGGCGAGCCGGTCATGTTCCGGGTGGCGGCCGCCATCGAGGCCCTGGCCCCGCCCCGGCCCGAGCAGGGGGCAGGCCGGTGAGCGAGTGGGAGACCGTCATCGGCCTCGAGGTGCACTGCGAGCTGCGCACCGCCACCAAGCTGTTCTGCGGATGCCGCAACGAGTTCGGGGCCGAGCCCAACACCCTGGTGTGCCCGGTCTGCCTCGGCCTGCCCGGATCGCTGCCGGTGCTCAACCGCCAGGCCGTTGAGCTGGCCATGGGCATCGGGCTGGCCCTGCACTGCCAGGTGAAGCCCTCGGTGTTCCACCGGAAGAACTACTTCTATCCCGACATGCCGAAGGACTACCAGGTCAGCCAGTACGACGAGCCCATCAACGTGGAGGGCTGGCTGGAGCTGCCTGACGGGTTCCGGGTGGGGATCGTGCGGGCCCACATGGAGGAGGACACGGGCAAGATCACCCACGTCGGTGGGGGCGGTCGCATCCACGAGGCGGCCCACTCCCTGATCGACTACAACCGGGCCGGGGTCCCCCTGGTCGAGATAGTCAGCGCCCCCGACCTGCGCAGCGCCGAGGGGGCCCGGGCCTACGTATCGGAGCTGCGCTCCATCCTGGTGGCCACCGGCGCATCCGACGGGAAGATGGAGGAGGGGTCCCTGCGGGTCGACGCCAACGTGTCGGTCCGCCGCCCCGGGGAGCCCTTCGGCACCCGGTGCGAGATCAAGAACCTCAACTCCCTGCGCTCGCTGGGCCGGGCCATAGAGCACGAGGCCGAACGCCAGGTCGGGGTCCTCGAGGCCGGGGGCACCATCGCCCAGGAGACCCGCCACTGGGACGAGGCCGCCGGGCGCACCCTCAGCGGGCGCACCAAGGAGCAGTCCGAGGACTACCGCTACTTCCAGGAGCCCGACCTGGTGCCGGTCGCCCCCGACGACGACTGGCTCACCGGGGTGGCCGCCCGCCTGCCGCTGCTGCCCGCCGCCCGGCGGGACCGCCTGGCCGAGGTGACCTCCATGGCGGGCACCGAGGTGGCGACGCTGGTCGAGCTGGGCCTCGACGACCTGGTGGTGGAGGCGGTCGGCGCCGGGGCCGAGGCCCGGGTGGCGGTCAACCGGGCGGCCAACGAGGTGGCCGCCAACCTGAGCGGGCTGGGGAACCTGACCTCGGCGAGCTTCGCCAAGGTGGTCCGCATGGAGAGCACCGGCAAGCTCACCCCGACCCAGGCCAAGGCGGTGCTGGCCGAGCTCTTGGCCTCCGGCGGCGACCCGGAGGAGGTCGCCAGGGACCGCGGCTTCGAGGCCCTGGCCGAGGACGCCCTCGCCGGGGTGATCGATAAGGTCGTCGCCGACAACCCGTCCGAGTGGGAGAGGTACGTGGGCGGCGACGACAAGGTGGTGCAGTTCTTCACCGGCCAGGTCATGAAGCAGACCCAGGGCAAGGCCAACGGGGCGGCGGTGGCCGCCGCCCTGCGGGCCCGGGCGGGACGGTCCTAGCCGTGGCCGGCGGGCACCCCCACCCCCGCAGCCGCGAGCTGGTCGAGGGCTACGAGCGGGCCCCGGCCCGGGCCATGCTGCGGGCGGTCGGCATGACCGACGACGACTGGGACAAGCCCCAGGTGGGCGTGGCCTCGTCGTGGAACGAGGTCACCCCCTGCAACCTGCCCCTCGACCGGCTGGCCAAGCAGGCCAAGGAGGGCGTCCGCGACGCCGGGGGGTTCCCGTTCGAGTTCGTGACCATCGCCGTGTCCGACGGGATCGCCAACGGCAACGAGGGCATGCGGGCCTCCCTGGTCAGCCGCGAGGTCATCGCCGACTCGGTTGAGACAGTCATGCACGCCGAGCGCTTCGACGCCCTGGTGTGCTTCGCCGGCTGCGACAAGTCCCTGCCCGGCATGCTGATGGCCGCCGCCCGCCTCGACCTGCCGACGGTCTTCCTCTACGGGGGGACGATCCTGCCCGGCCGGCTGCCGGCGGACCCGTCCAAGGGGCGCAACGAGGACGTGGCCCTCGACATCGTCAGCGTGTTCGAGGCGGTCGGCTCCTACTCGGCCGGCTCGCTGAGCGCCGAGGAGCTGGCCCTCATAGAGCACAACGCCTGTCCCACCGCCGGCAGCTGCGCCGGCATGTTCACGGCCAACACCATGGCCTCGGTGTCGGAGGCCCTGGGCATGGCGCTGCCAGGCAGCGCCTCGGCCCCGGCGGTCGACCCCAGACGGGACCAGCTCGCCTACGACAGCGGCTCGGCCGTCATCGCCCTGCTCGACGCCGGCATCACCCCCCGGCGGATCCTGACCAAGGAGGCGTTCGAGAACGGCATCGCCGTGGTCATGGCCCTGGGCGGCTCGACCAACGCCGTGCTGCACCTGCTGGCCATCGCCCACGAGGCCCGGGTCCCCCTCAGCCTCGAGGACTTCGACCGGGTCGGGCGGCGGGTGCCCCACATCGCCGACACCAAGCCGGCCGGCCGCTACCACATGGTCGACATCGACCGGGTCGGCGGGGTGCCGGTGGTCATGCGGGAGCTGCTCGACGCCGGCCTGCTGCACGGGGACTGCCTGACCGTCACCGGGCGGACCATGGCCGACAACCTGGCCGCCCTCGACCCCCCCGCCCCCGACGGCTCGGTCATCCACCCCCTCGGCCAGCCCATCCACCGCGACGGTGGGATCGCCGTGCTCACCGGGTCGCTGGCCCCCCTGGGCTCGGTGGTCAAGGTGGCCGGTATCGACCGCACCCACTTCGAAGGCACCGCCATGGTCTTCGACGACGAGCCCTCGGCCCTGCAGGCGGTGCTTTCGGGCGCCGTCACCCCGGGCACGGTGGTGGTGATCCGCTACGAGGGGCCCAAGGGGGGCCCGGGCATGCAGGAGATGCTGGCGGTGACCGGGGCCATGAAGGGCACCGGCCGGGGGGCCGACTGCGCCCTCATCACCGACGGCCGCTTCTCGGGGGGCACCCACGGGCTCTGCATCGGCCACGTCGCTCCCGAGGCGGTCGAGGGCGGTCCCATCGCCCTGATGGCCGACGGGGACCGGGTGGTCATAGACGTCGACCGCCGCCGCATCGACCTGCTGGTCGACGAGGCCGAGCTGGCCCGGCGCCGGTCCCGGTGGTCGCCTCCCGCTCCCCGCTACTCGTCGGGGGTCCTGGCCAAGTTCGCCAAGCTGGTCAGCGGGGCCGACCGGGGCGCCATCACCGAATGAAGCCGGCCAACTTCTGGTCAGGACGGGCCGCGGCGTGTAGCATCCCCACCGTCATGGCCCGCCTCCTCGTAATCGTTACTTAGCGCACGCCCTGCCAACGCAGCGCGTGCGCCTTACGACCTCCCGAACGGGAGGTCGTTTCATTTCCAGCGGGAGATCGAGATGAAGCTGACCGGAGCCCAAGCACTAATCAAGAGCCTCGAGGCCGAGGGCGTCGAGGTGATGTTCGGCCTGCCCGGCGGGGCGATCCTGCCGGTGTACGACCCCATCATCGACTCGACCATCCGCCACATCCTCGTACGGCACGAGCAGGGCGCCGGCCACATGGCCGAGGGCTACGCCCAGGTCACCGGGCGACCGGGGGTGGCCATCGTGACCAGCGGGCCGGCGGCGACCAACATCGTCACCCCCCTGTGCGACGCCTACATGGACTCCATCCCCATGGTCTGCATCACCGGCCAGGTGCCCTCCACCGCCATCGGCACCGACGCCTTCCAGGAGTGCGACACCACCGGCATCACCATGAGCGTGACCAAGCACAACTGGCTGGTCACCGAGGCCGCCGACATCCCGCTGGTGGTGCGGGAGGCGTTCCACCTGGCGTCGTCGGGCCGGCCCGGCCCGGTGCTGGTGGACGTGCCCAAGGACGTGAGCAACCAGCTCATGGACTGGTACTGGCCCACCGACGCCGACGTGGAGGCCGACCTGCCCGGCTACCGCCCCACCACCAGGGGCAACGGGCGCATGATCCGCGAGGCGGCCAGGCTGATCGCCACCGCCGAGCGCCCGGTGATCTACGCCGGCGGCGGCATCCTCAAGGCCCGGGCCAGCGAGGTGCTTGGGGAGCTGGTCGCCCTCACCGGCATACCGGTGGTGACCACCCTCATGGCCCGGGGCTGCTTCCCCGACAGCCACGAGCTGTGCCTGGGCATGCCGGGCATGCACGGCAACTACACCGCCGTCACCGCCATGCAGAAGGCCGACCTGCTCATCGCCCTGGGCAGCCGCTTCGACGACCGGGTGACCGGCAAGGTCTCCGCCTTCGCCCCCGAGGCCAAGGTGGTCCATGTCGACATCGACCCGGCCGAGCTGGGCAAGGTGCGCCGGCCGGACGTCCCGATCGTCGGCGACTGCCGGCTGGTGATCGAGGAGCTGTGCGGGGCGCTGCGGGCCCTCGACGGGGCGGCCGGCGAGGGCCTGGTCCGACCCGACCGGTCCCCATGGCTGGCCCGCATCAAGTCCTGGCAGAAGGAGTTCCCCCTCCGCTACGAGCAGGACCGCGACAGCAGCGTGCTCAAGCCCCAGTTCGTGATCGAGACGCTGCGGGACAACACCCCCGAGGACACCATCGTGGCCTCCGGGGTGGGCCAGCACCAGATGTTCGCCAGCCAGTACTGGCGCTTCGAGCACCCCTACACCTGGGTCAACTCGGGGGGCCTGGGCACCATGGGCTTCGCCGTCCCCGCCGCCATCGGGGCCAAGGTGGGCCGGCCCGACCGCATGGTGTGGGCGGTGGACGGCGACGGCTGCTTCCAGATGACGGCCCAGGAGCTGGTGACGGCGAGCTCCGAGCGCATCCCGGTGAAGGTGGCCATCCTGAACAACGCCTACCTCGGCATGGTGCGCCAGTGGCAGGAGCTGTTCTACGAGGAGCGCTACTCCGAGGTCTACCTGTCCCCCGACCTGCCCGACTACGTGAAGTGGGCCGAGGCCATGGGCTGCGTCGGGCTGCGGGTGGAGTCCCCCGAGGAGGTCCTGCCCGCCATCGAGAAGGCCAACCAGATCGACGATCGCCCGGTGGTGATCGACTTCCGCACCGACAGCCGCGAGAAGGTCTATCCGATGGTGGCGGCCGGCACGTCCAACGACGAGATCATCCTCGGCCCCAGCCAGGGGGAGGGCGGACGGTGAGCCCCGAACCCATCCGCCACCACATCGTGTCGGTGCTGGTGGAGAACAAGGCCGGGGTGCTCGCCCGCGTGGCGGGGCTGTTCTCCCGCCGGGGCTACAACATCTACTCCCTGGCGGTGGCCCCCACCGACGACGAGCGCTTCAGCCGCATCACCATCGTGGTGGACGTCGAGTCCGCCCCCCTGGAGCAGATCACCAAGCAGCTGTTCAAGCTGATCAACGTGGTCAAGATCTCCGAGCTCGACCCGGCCCGCTCGACGGAGATGGAGCTGCTGCTGGCCACCGTGTGGGTCGACGCCGGCAGCCGCAGCCAGGTGATCGAGCTGGTGGGCATCTTCGAGGGCCGCATCGTCGACGTCAGCCCCGGGGCCCTGACGGTGGCGGTGGCCGGCGACCCGGCCAGGGTCGACGACTTCGAGGAGCTCATGCGACCCTATGGGATCGTCGAGCTCCAGCGGACCGGGCGGGTGGCCCTGCCCCGGCTCGACCGCCAGCCCCCCCGGCTGCGCAGCGTGAGCGGCCGGGCCTCCTAGACCGACCCCGACCCCGACCAGACCCCCGCCGCCCCGGAGGGCGGCCCCCAGCCAGCGAGAGGACCCATGGCCAAGCTCTACTACGAGAAAGACGTCGATCCCACCCTGATCGAGGCCCGCAAGGTGGCCATCCTCGGTTACGGCTCGCAGGGTCACGCCCATGCCCTCAACCTCCGGGATTCCGGGGTGGACGTGCGGGTGGGCCTGCGGGAGGGCTCCTCGTCGAGGGCCAAGGCCGAGGGGGAGGGGCTACGGGTCCTGCCCACCGCCGAGGCGGCGGCCGAGGCCGACCTCATCATGTTCCTTCTGCCCGACACCGAGCAGAAGGCGGTGTTCGAGGCCGACGTGGCCCCCCACCTGCGCCAGGGCGACGCCATCTTCTTCGCCCACGGCTTCAACATCCGCTTCGAGCAGATCAAGGCCCCGCCCGGGGTCGACTGCGCCATGGTCGCCCCCAAGGGCCCCGGCCACCTGGTGCGCCGCACCTACACCGAGGGCGGCGGGGTGCCGGCGCTGGTGGCGGTGGACCAGGACGCCTCGGGCAAGGCCCGGGCGCTGGCGCTTGCCTACGCCCACGCCCTGGGGGCCAGCCGGGCGGGGGTGCTTGAGACCACCTTCGCCGAGGAGACCGAAACCGACCTGTTCGGCGAGCAGGTGGTCCTGTGCGGCGGGCTCACCGCCCTGGTGACCAACGCCTTCGAGACGCTGGTGGCGGCCGGCTACCAGCCGGAGTCGGCCTACTTCGAATGCCTCCACGAGCTCAAGCTGATCGTCGACCTCATGTACGAGGGCGGCATCACCGGCATGCGGTTCTCCATCTCCGACACCGCCGAGTACGGGGACCTCACCAGGGGGCCCCGCATCATCAACCCGGCGGTGCGGGCGGAGATGGAGAAGGTCCTCCAGGAGATCCAGTCGGGCAGCTTCGCCGAGGAGTGGGTGGCCGAGAACCGCACCGGGCGCAAGCGCTTCGACCAGTTGCGGGCGGCCGGCCGCTCCCACCCCATCGAGAAGGTGGGCGAGGAGCTGCGGGCCATGATGCCCTGGATATCGGCCGGCCGGGCCCGGCCCCAGGACGTCTCCGGCGGTTGAGCCCGGACGCTCCGGCGGTGCACTCCGGGGCGCCGCCGGCGGTTCACGACGCGGCGGCTAGGGCCGTTCACTCCGGGGCCGCTAATGGGGGTCGACCACCCGAGCCGTTGAGTCGGTGAGGCTGGTCCCGAGCCGCCAGCAGGTCAGCACTGTGCTCCGCAGAGCCTTGGAGCTCTAGGCCTAGATCGTGCGCCTGCTGGTCGGTGAGGTCGACCGAC
>DASRBO010000103.1:0-58102 GCA_035653595.1 Acidimicrobiales bacterium
CGGATCAAGCTCGACGAGCTGGTGTCGGCCCGCATACCGCTGGACGAGATCAACGACGGGTTCCGCAACCTGCAGGGCGGCGAGATCGCCCGCAGCGTGGTGGTCTTCGACGGCGTCGAGTAGAGCTGTCCCAACGGTCCAGCTCAGCGCCGCCAGGTCTTGGGCCGGTCCTCGGCGCTGAGCTGGGCCAGATAGCGGTTGTACTCCTCCAGCCGCGCATCCTCGGTTGGATCGGGCGCCCGTCGGGTCCGCACCCCGGTGCCGTCGTCGTGGAGGAGCTTCCACCACACGTAGACGGCGTAGGCGGCGAAGAAGGGCCACTCGAAGGTGTAGAACCAGCTGAGGGTGTTGCCCGACAGGGCCCGGTGCAGCTGCCACCACCCCAGGGCCACGAAGGCCGGCACCAGCACACCCATGGTGGCGTGCAGGGCCCAGGCCCTCCGGCTCCACCAATCGGTCCTGCTCACCGGGGTCAAGGCTACGCCGGAGCAGGCGGGCCAACGGCTGGGCCCGGTCCCTGGAGGGGCCCCGGGTGGGTGCCACCGTCGCCGTCCCCGGGCAGGCGGGCGCACCGGCGGCGACATCTCTGACAGGGTGGGGCCATGACCGGCACCGCCGTCCTCTTCCCCACCTGCGTGGTGGACGGCGTCCGGCCCCAGGTGGGCGTGGCCACCGTCCGGTTGCTGCGGGCCCGTGGATTCCGGGTGGAGCTGGCCCGCTCCACCACCTGCTGCGGCCAGCCGGCCTGGAACGCCGGCCAGGTGGACGCCGCTGCCCGGGTGGCAAGGACCACCCTGGCCGGCCTGGAGGAGGCGGGCGGGGATGTGGTCGTGGTGCCGGCCGGCAGCTGCGCCACCATGATCCGCCGTTTCTGGCCCGAGCTGTTCCGATTGGCCGGTGAGCCCGGCGCCGCCGAGCGGGCCGAAGCTCTGGGCCAGAGGGTGAGGGAGCTGTCCGAGCTGCTGGCCGGTCTGCCGGCCGGGCTGCCGGCGGCCGGGGCGGCCCCCGGGCAGGCCGATCGCGGCCCGGGGCAAGCCGCCAGTGCCGGCCCGGTCGTCTACCACCGGTCCTGCCACATGCTGAGGGAGCTGGGCATCGCCGAGGCCCCCGAGCAGGTGCTCGACGGCGCCGGGGTGGAGAGGGTGGCCAACCCCACCGCCGGCACCTGCTGCGGCTTCGGCGGCCTGTTCGCCGTCAAGCTGCCCGAGGCCTCGGTGGCCATGGCCGACCACGTACTCGACGGCTGCGTGGCCTCGGGGGCGGCCACCGTGGTCGGCTGCGACGCCTCCTGCCTCCTGCAACTGGAGGGTCGGGCACGGAGGAGGCGCCTGCCCCTGGCCTTCCGTCACCTGGCCGAGGTGCTGGCCCCGGAATGAGCGGCCCGCAGCCGATCGACACCGAGCCGTCCCTGCGGCGGCGCACGGCGCTGGCCTCCTCCGACGCCCGGCTGCGGGCCAACCTGGTCCGGGCCAGCGGCACCCTGGGCTCCCGCAAGGCGGCCGCCTTCGGGGCCCTGGACGATCCCGAGGGGCTGCGGCACCAGGCCAGGGCCATCCGCCACCGGGTCCTGGCCCGGCTGCCCGAGGTGCTCGAGGCCCTGGCCGACCGGGTGGAGGCGGCCGGGGGCCGGGTCCACTGGGCCTCCACCGCCGCCGACGCCGCCGACGCCGTGGTCGCCGTGGCCCGCAGCCACGGAGCCCGCCTGGCGGTGAAGTCCAAGTCGATGGCCAGCGAGGAGATCGGCCTCAACGCCGCTCTCGAGCACGCCGGTGTCGAGGTGGTGGAGACCGACCTGGGCGAGTGGATCGTGCAGGTGGCCGAGGAGACCCCCTCGCACATCATCGTGCCCGCCATCCACCGCGACCGCGCCCAGATCGCCCGCACCCTGTCCACGGTGGCGGGCCGGCCCCTGGCCGACGATCCCCAGGAGCTGGCCGCCTTCGCCCGCGACCAGCTGCGGCGCCGCTTCCTCGAGGCCGACATCGGCATCTCAGGCGTGAACTTCGGGGTGGCCGACACCGGCACCCTGGTTCTGGTCAGCAACGAGGGCAACGGGCGCATGGTCACCTCCATGCCTCCGGTGCACGTCGCCCTCATGGGCATGGAGCGGGTGGTCCAGACCTGGGCCGAGCTGGAGGTGATGCTGGCCCTGCTCCCCCGGGCGGCCACCGGTCAGGCCATCACCAGCTACGTCTCGCTGATCACCGGCCCCGCCGGCCGGCTCGAGGAGGGACCCGAGGAGCTGCACCTGGTCATCCTCGACAACGGGCGCTCGGACATCCTCGGCTCCGAGTTCGCCGAGGCCCTGGCCTGCATCCGCTGCGGCGCCTGCCTCAACGCCTGCCCGGTATACCGGCAGGTGGGCGGCCACGCCTACGGCTGGGTCTACCCGGGCCCGATCGGCGCCGTGCTGACCCCGCTGCTGCAATCATCGAAGTCGGCCCAGCAGCTGCCCCAGGCCTCCTCTCTCTGCGCCGCCTGCTGGGAGGCTTGCCCGGTCGGCATCCCGCTCCAGGACCTGCTGCTCGGGCTGCGGCGGCGCTCCGCCGCCGGGGCCGGCGCCGGGGCCCGGTTGGCGTGGGAGGCGTGGTCGCGGCTGTGGTCCCGCCCCGCCACCTACCAGGCGTCGCTCCGGGCGGCGTCGGTGGCCGACCGGGCCGCCGGCTCGCCCGCCTCCCTGCCGGGCCATCTCGATCGCTGGAGCGCGGGACGGGACCTGCCGACGGCGGAGGGGCCGACCTTCCGCCAGCTGTGGGACCAGGGTCGGATATGACCGCCGATCCCGACCGGCAGCGCTTCCTCGGCCGCCTGAGGGCGGCTCTGGCCGGCGGCCTCCACGCCGACCCCCTGCGCCCGGTGGAGCCCATCGGCGAGGGGGATCCACCGCCCGTGTCCTACGCCCCGGTGCCCGGCGACACCGGTGCCCGCCTGCTGGCCGCCGCCGGCGCCGCCGGGGCGGAGGCGGCCGCCGTCACCCAGGCCGAGCTGCCCGAGCTAGTCGGCCGCCTGTGCCGGCAGGAGAAGGTGGCGACGGCGGTGCTGTCCGCCGACCCCGAATGCGATCTGATCGCGCCGGTCCTCGAGCGGGCCGGGGTGGCCGTCCTGGCCCGGCCGGCCGGTCGATCCGAGGCCGCCGGGGCCGACCTCGGGGTGACCGGAGCGCTGACGGCCATCGCCTCAACCGGCTCGGTGGTGGTGTCCTCGACGGTGCCCGGCGCCCGTTGGGCGTCGCTCCTGCCCCGGGTCCACCTGGCGGTGGTGCGCCCCGAGCGTCTGGTGGCCCAGCCGGCCGGGCTGCTCCGCCACCTCCACCGGTGGGCTCCCGGCGGCCTGCCGTCGAACCTGGTGTGCATTACCGGGCCCAGCCGCTCGGCCGACATAGAGCTCGAGCTGACCCTCGGGGTGCACGGCCCCCGGGCGGTGTGGGTCGCCCTGCTGGGTTGAGCCGACGGGCCTCGCTCAGACCGGTCGCCGGCCCACCTGGGCCAGGCGGGCCACCGCCGCCCCGGCCAGCAGGCCGCCGAAGAAGATGAGGCCGTGCTGGATCCAGTGGCGGAAGTTGGACTCATCCGCCCAGCTGTCCAACCCGAACTGGGCGGCCAGGGTGGTGCCGAGCCCGACAACCAGGGCGGCCCAGGTGCTCACGTCGACCAGTACGGCCGCAGCGGCATGCCGGATCGTCCCCCGGCCGCCCGCACGCCAAGCACCTGGTGGATGGAGTTGCGGCCGGCCTCGAAATTGAGAGCGGAGGCAGCCATGTACAGCCTCCAGATGCGGGCTCGCCCGGTGCCCACCAGGTCGACGGCCTCGTCCCAGTGGCGCTCGAGGTTGGCCACCCACGCCCGCAGGGTCAGGGCGTAGTGCTCCCGCAGGGACTCGACGTGGCGCACCTCGAAGCCGGCGTCCTGCATGACCGACACCACCCGGCCGACCTCGTGCAGCTCGCCGTCCGGGAACACGTAGCGGTCGATGAAGCCCGCCCGGGCGAAGCGCGAGCTGGGCCCGGGCGGGCGGCTGATCCCGTGGTTCAACAGGCGCCCGCCCGGAGGGAGCAGCCGGTAGAGACGGGAGAAGTACTCCCGCAGCCTGGCCTCGCCGACGTGCTCGAACATGCCTATGGAGCTGATGGCGTCAAAGGGGCCGTCGTCGATGTCGCGGTAGTCCTGGACGCGGATGCTGATGTCGGTGCCCAGGCCGGCCTCGGCGACCCGCTTGGACGCCAGCGTCGCCTGCTCGCGTGACAGGGTTACCCCCACGGCGTCGACCCCGTGGTGGGTGGCGGCGTGCAACACCATGCCGCCCCACCCGCAGCCCACGTCGAGCAGCCGCATTCCGGTTTCGAGTCCCAGCTTCTGCGACACCAGCCGGTACTTGTTCTCCTGGGCCGTCTCCAGGGAGTCCGAGCGGTCGCGGAACACGGCGCAGGAGTAGGTGAGCGTCGGGCCCAGGACCAGACGGTAGAAGTCGTTGCCCACGTCGTAGTGGGCCGACACGG
Source organism: Acidimicrobiales bacterium (assembly GCA_035653595.1). Classification (GTDB taxonomy): domain Bacteria; phylum Actinomycetota; class Acidimicrobiia; order Acidimicrobiales; family JAJPHE01; genus DASRBO01. Next base: position 4,496 of record DASRBO010000103.1, read on the forward strand.
CGGCGGCGTCCCGCTGGCGGGTGTGGCGGGGGCCCCGCAGCCTGATCTCCTCCGGCGGAGCGGGCAGCCGGCGCAGGGCGGAGGGGCCGGCCGCCGCCAGCAGCCGTCCCAGCTGTCTGGGGTTCAGCTTCGCCTCGGGCATCCGGTCGCGCAGCTCGAGGGCGGCGAAGATGTCGCCGGACACGTCAAGGTCGCCGCTCACGTAGGCGCGGGCGAAGCCGAGCTCTCCCGGGGCCTGAATGATCCGGCGCAGTGCGTCGGGGCTGTTCACGGTGAGGTTGGCGCGGGCGTCGGCCGGGCCGGCGCTGCTGCCGTCGTAGCACTCCAGCCGCACCGGCAGGTCGGAGCCCAGCCACTCGGCGATGAGGTCCGCCAGCTTCAAATCGCTACCTCCGCTCGTCGTCGCCCGGGCCGGCGCCCGGCTACAACCCGCCGCTACCCAATCGGGCGCCAGACTAAGTGCCCGGCCGGGGCGGGGCCATCGCCTCTTCGCGTGCGCGACAGGGCGAGGGGCAGGTCAGCGCGGCCTCATCCGGCGATGAGCGTCACCGCGCAGAGCTTGAACTCGGGCATCCTGCTGATGGGGTCGAGGACCGGGTTGGTCACCCGGTTGGCCGCCTGCTCGCCGCCCCAGTGGAAGGGGGCGAAGACCACGCCGGGGCGGACATCTTCGGTCACCTCGATGACCAGCCTGGCCGATCCGCGGCGGCTCTCCACGACCACTTCGTCGCCGGGGGCCAACCCCATGCCTTGGGCGAGCGCCGGGTGGACCTGCAACGCCGGTCGCGGGCGGCGAGCGCGCAGCCCCTCCAGCCGGCGGGTCTGGTTGCCCGAGTTGTAGTGCTCGCGGGTCCTTCCCGTGACGAACCAAAGCGGGTAGGCCTCGTCGGGCACCTCCGCCGGAGGTCGGTACCCCACCGGCCTGAACCGGGCGCGTCCGTCCGGGTGGGCGAAGCCGTCAGCGAAGAGCCGCGCCTGACCAGGGTCGTCCTCGCTGGGACAAGGCCAGTACAGGGATTCGCCGGCGTCCAGCCGTCCGTAGGTGACGCCTCGGTAGTCAGCCCGGGCGCCTGCCGACGCCTGCCGGAGCTCGTCGAAGACGGCCTCCGGGCCCGGGTAGGAGAACCGCCCTTGGCCACCCAGGCGGCCGGCCAGACCGGCGAGCACCTCGATGTCGCTCAGCACACCAGCAGGAGGCGCCAGCACCCGGCGGCGCCGGAGGACCCTGCCCTCGAGGTTGGTGACCGTGCCGTCCTGCTCGGCCCACTGGGAGACGGGCAGGATGACGTCGGCGGTGCTGGCGGTGTCGGTCATGAAGGAGTCGAGCACCACCAGACAGTCGAGAGCCTCGAGGCGACGGGCCACCGAGCCGGCCGAGGGGGAGGCCACCCGCAGGTCGGAGCCGGCGACCACCAGGGCGTGGATCCCGCCGGGCTCCCCGATCGAGTCGATCATCTCCCAGGCGCTGAGACCGGGCCCGGGCAGGTCCTCGGCCCGGACCCCCCACACCTCGGCCACCGCCTGCCTGGCGGCCGGATCGCTGATCGACCGGTAGCCGGGCAGCTGGTCCGCCTTCTGTCCGTGCTCGCGCCCGCCCTGGCCGTTCGCCTGGCCGGTGATGCAGCCGAAGCCTGCATACGGGCGCCCGACGCGGCCCAGGGCTAGCATGAGGTTGATCAGGGCGCTGACCGCGTCGGTTCCGGTGGACTGCTGCTCGGGTCCCCTTCCCGTCAGGAGCATCGATGCCGGAGGGCCGGCCAGGGCGTCGAGCAGGCCGTCGAGCTCGGACGGGCCCAGCCCGGTCACCGCCTCGACCCGAGCCGGCTCCCACGCCTCGGCCAGGCCAACGGCTTCGCACCAGCCGCTGGTCCGGTCGGCCACGAAGGCCAGGTCGACCAGCCCCCGCCCACGGGCCCGTCTGAGCAGCCCCAGGGCCAGGGCGACGTCGCTGCCCGGTACCGGTTGCACGTGCAGGTCGGCCTGCTTCGCCGTCTCGCTCCGCCTGGGGTCGACCACGACCAGACGGCCGCCCCGCCCTCGCATCTCGTCTACCCAACCCATGAGCGGTGGCATGGTGTCGGCCGGGTTGGCTCCCCACAGGACCAGCGATCCCGTCCTGGCGATGTCCGACAGCGGGAAGGGCAGGCCCCGGTCGATCCCGAACGCCAGGTTGGCCGCCGCCGCCGCCGATGACATGCAGTAGCGGCCGTTGTAGTCGACATTGGGGGTTCGCAGCACCACGCGGGCGAACTTGCCGAGGAGATAGGCGGTCTCGTTGGTGAGGGCGCCGCTGCCGAACACACCCACCGACGCCGGACCTCGGCTGTCCCTGACCGCGGCGAGCCGGCCGGCGACCTCGTCCAGGGCCGCATCCCAGCTGGCAGGCCTGAGGCTGCCCGCCGCGTCGCGGACCAGCGGAGTGAGCAGCCTCTCCGGTGAGCTCACCAGCTCACCGGCGCTCCAACCCTTGACGCACAGCCGACCCCGGTTCACACCGAAACCCCGATCGGCGGCGATCCGGACACGCTTCCCCTCCGCCTCCGGCGTGACGACCATCCCGCACTGCAGGGCGCAGAAGGGGCAGTGGGTGGCGACGGGCCGGGCCGGACCGCTGGCGGTTCCCACGACCGACAGGACCTCGACCGTGGAGCCCCAGACCCGGACCGGCCACACCCGTAGGCCAGGGGAGACACCATCGAGGCAGGCCCCTGACTCGAGATCGAATCGGTGCTTGTGCATGGGCGACGCGACATAGTCGATGTCGCCCTGGGAGCCGACCAGCCCCCGCGAGATGACGTTGGCCCCGCAGACCGGGTCCCGGTTGTCGACCGCCCGGAGCCGCACTGCCGGCTCTCCTCCCGTCCCCGGCAGGAGGAAGAGCGCCACCTGCCGGCCGTCGACCAGGGCGGCGACTCCCCGGCCGGGCTCCAGCTCGGCGAGGGAGCAGACCCTCACCCAGCGTCTTGTGCTCATGTCCCCGACCCGACCAGGTCCACCTTCTCCCACCTGGGCGCCGGACGGGGCTGGCCCCGCTCCTGGACCACCTCGATGTCGGGGCGCGGCGGCGTCGGAGTTCACGAACGTCCGGAACCGGCGCAACCTGGTCTGGTCCGAAAGCGTCTCCTTCCATTCGCACCTGTAGCGGGCCACGTGACGGGCCATGTCCTGCTCAAGCTCCGCTCCGAGCCCGAGGCTGTCCTCCATCACGACGCGCCGGAGGTGCTCGATGCCGCCGTCCATCGCCTCCAGCCAGGATGCTGTCCGCTGCAGCCGATCGGCGGTCCTGATGTAGAAGACCAGGAACCGGTCGATGCTGCGGATCAGGGTCTGCCGGTCGAGATCCTCGGCGAGGAGGTCGGCGTGGCGCGGCCGCGTCCCTCCATTGCCGCACACGTAGAGGTTCCAGCCCCGTTCGGTCGCGATGACCCCGACGTCCTTGCCCTGCGCCTCGGCGCACTCGCGGGCGCATCCCGACACCGCCATCTTGATCTTGTGGGGGCTTCGCAGGCCGCGGTAGCGCATCTCCAGATCCACGGCCAGGCCCGTCGAGTCCTGGACGCCGAATCGGCACCAGGTCGTGCCGACACAGGACTTCACCGTGCGGACCGCCTTGCCGTAGGCGTGCCCGGACTCGAAGCCGGCGTCCACCAGCCGGGCCCAGATCGCCGGCAGGTCGTCGACCCTGGCACCCAGCAGGTCGACGCGCTGGCCACCCGTGATCTTGGTGTACAGCTTGAAGTCGCTGGCCACCTGGCCCAGGACGATCAGCCCCTCGGGGGTTATCTCGCCTCCAGGGATCCGCGGCACGACGGAGTAGGTCCCATCCCTCTGCAGGTTGGCCAGGAAATGGTCGTTGGTGTCCTGCAGCGACGCCCCATCGCCGTCCAGGACGTGTCTTCCGGTGGTGGACGCCAGGATCGAGGCCACGGCCGGCTTGCAGACTTCGCACCCCCGGCCCTGGCCGTAGGCCGACAGCAGCTCGGCGAAGCTGGTGAACCCCTTCATCCGGACCAGATCGAACAGCTCCTGGCGGGAGTAGTCGAAGTGCTCGCAGAGCCGGGTCGAGAGCTCGAGGCCGGCCTTGGCCATGAGCGTCCTGACCAGTTCGGAGATCTGGGGGAGGCAGCCCCCGCAACCCGTCCCCGCCCTGGTGGCCGCCCTGACCCGGGCGACATCGGCTTCGCCCTCGGACTCGATCGCGGCCGCAATCGCCGCGCATATGGCGCCCTTGGACACGTTCTCGCACGAGCACAAGGTGGCCGAGTCCCGCAGCCCGGCCACTCCGGGGGCGGCGGCGCCCTCGGCCGCTCCGGCAACCGCAGGCATCAGCAAGGCGGCGGGGTCCGTTGGTCCCTCCAGGTCCCCAGCCGCCACGGCGACCATCGTCTCGAAGCCGCCGGCATCGCCCACCAGGACGCCACCGATCAGGCGTCCATCGTCGTCCACCACCAGTCGCTTGTGGACGCGAGCGACGGAGTCGGTGAAGGCGATGGTGGCGCTGCCCGGAGTCCTGGCGTGGCTGTCACCGAAGCTGGCCACGTCGACGCCGAGCAGCTTCAGCTTGGTCGGACACCCGTCGCCGGCGAAGCGCGCCTCATGACCCGCGAGCTGGTCGGCCACGACCCGGGCCATCTGGTATCCGGGCGACACCAGGCCATGGACCCGGCCGTGGGCCAGGGCACACTCCCCCACCGCATAGATCAGGCCGTCGCTGGTCACGCAGCGATCGTCGACCACCACCCCGCCCCGCGGACCGACTTCGATCCCCGCCGCCCGGGCGAGTTCGTCGCGGGGCCGGATGCCGGCGGCGAAGACGACCATCTCCGTGCTCAACCGGGCCGTGGAGCTGGTGTCCCCCGCTGGTGCTAGCTCCACCGCCGCCACGGCCCCGTCGTCGCCCGGCACCACCCGGGCGATGGTGGTCGCCGCGTGCACCTGCAGTCCCATCTCCTGCACTCGCCGGGCGAGCAGTTCTCCGCCGGTCTGGTCGACCTGGGTGGGCATCAGCCACGGAGCGAGCTCCACCACCTCCGTCGCCAGGCCGCAGGAGCGCAGGGCGTCGGCCGCTTCCAGCCCTAGGAGGCCACCTCCCACCACCACGCCATGGGCGCGCCCTCGGGACCACGCCTTGATCTCCTCGACGTCGTCGAGGGTCCGGTAGGCGAAGCAACCGGGGAGCTCCCGACCGGGGACCGGGGGCACGAACGGAGCCGACCCGGTGGCGAGGACCAGTCGGTCATAGGGCCAGGAGAGCCCGCTGGCGGTCGCGACCGTGCGAGCGCCGCGGTCGATGGCAACCACCGGATCGCCGGTCACGAGGGTCACCGCCGGGTCGGCGAACACCTCCGGGTCGGTCAGGTTCAGAGAGGCGGCGTCGGATCCACGGAACAGGTCGGACAGGTGCACCCGGTCATAGGCCGGGTGCGCCTCCTCTCCGATCACCGTGACGGCCCAGGACGCCGTGGCGCCACGTCGCACGAGCGACTCGACGAGCTTGTTGGCCACCATCCCGTGGCCGACGACAACGAGGCGCTGTCTCAAGTCTCCGCCCCGGCCGGGGCGAGGCGGTGCCCGCCCGACTCCTCGAGGACCCGGCTCCGACGCAGGTACACGGCCCAGGTGAGGCCGCCCAGCAGGAGGTAGGAGACGAGGAAGGTCCACCAAGCCGGCACCGACCAGTCGGCGTGCGCCGTCGCGATGGCGGCCTTGGCGCCCGGAGTGGGAGCCGCCGCTTCTAGCGCTGAGACCCTCAGGCTGGCCTGCCGGATGATCGCCTGTACTGCCACCCCGCCGAGGGCCCCGATGGCACCGATGATCCCGATTATCGCTGCGGTGCCGCGCTTGATTTCGGCCCGCAGGCGGTCAGAGGCGCCGGCCGGCGCCGCGAACACCGCCGGTATGAGCTTGTAGATCGACCCGTTCCCCACCCCCGCCAAGACGAACAGGCCGCAGAAGGAGCCCAGGAAGGCGGAGAACTGGTGCCGTTGGATTCCCACCAGGGCGGCGCCGAGGAGGCCCGCCATCCCCAGGAAGGAGCCGAGGGTCACGTCTGCCCCGCCCCAGCGGTCCGCGAGCCAGCCCCCTACCGGTCTGGCGAGCGAGCCCAGCAGGGCTCCGAGGAACCCCAGGCCGGCCAGGTAGGTGGCGATGAAGGGGTGGTGGGCGAGGAACGCCGGGAAGCTGGTCTTGATCACCAGCGGGAGGGCAAAGGAGAACCCGATGAACGAGCCGAAGGTGCCGACATACAGGAGGGCGAGACACCACAGATGCGGCTGGCTCAGCACCCTCCGGTAGGGCGCGGTCTGCGACCGGGCCGGCTCGAGGCTGTCCATGACCGTCCAGGCCAGCGCGGCGGCAACGACGACGAACGGGATCCAGACCAGGCCCATGTAGGCCAGGTGCACCGGGTGATGGGTCAGCTTGGCCGAGGCCGCCGGCACCCCGATGATCAGGACGAGAGGCATGAGCAGCTGCGTGGTGGCCACGCCCAGGTTTCCGCCCGCCGCGTTCAAGCCGAGGGCGAACCCCTTCCTCGACTCCGGATAGAAGAAGGAGATATTGGCCATTGAGGAGGCGAAGTTGCCCCCACCCACCCCGGAGCTGGCCGCGCAGAGCGAGAGGATCCAGAGCTGGGTGGCGTGGCTGGCGTGGGCCAGCCAGTGACTGGGCACCACCGCCGCCAGCAGCACACTCGGCACGATGAGGAGGGCGGCGCTGATCGTGGTCCAGGCCCTGCCTCCCAGACGGGCCACCGCCATCGTGTAGGGGATCCGGAGCAGGGAGCCGATCAGGTTCGGCAGGAGGGTCAGGACGAACAGCGCCGACAGGCTGAGCTTGATACCGGCATTTCCGAGGTTGAGCACCACGACGGTCCAGAGCACCCACACGGCGAAGCCGAGGTGCTCGGCGAACATCGAGACCGCCAGGTTCCGTCGGGCGATGCGTCGCCCGGCGCTGCGCCAGAAGGACGCGTCCTCCGGGTCCCATCCGGCGATCCAGCCGTTCCTGGCCCTGCTGGCCGTTTCGGTAGCGATCATGGCGGCAGACAACCACGGACCGATTTCGCCAAGGTGGCCACGAGGTGAAGCCGCCGTGACCGCCACCCCCCGTCCGCCGGGGTGTCCTGTGGGCTCGCTGTAACCCGGCCGTCATGATCGGGTCACCAGCCGGAAACACGCCTCCGACACTCTGGCCCGGGTGACCCTGGACTTACTCGAGGGCTTCACCGTCGGAATCACCGCCGACCGGCGCTGGGAGCAACAGGCCGACCTCCTCCAGAGACGGGGCGCCGACGTGCTGCACGGACCGACCATGGCCACCCGCTACCTGTCGGACACCGCTGGCCTGCAGGCGGCCACCGAACGGGTGGTCCAGGGGGTGGACTACACCGTCCTGACGACCGGTATCGGCGTCCGGGCCTGGTTCGAGGCGGCCGAGGCCCACGGCAGCGCCGAGTCGCTACGTCGCGCCATCGACCGGTCCCGGATCCTGTGTCGGGGACCGAAGGCAGCTGCCGCCTTGCGGGTGGCCGGGGTGAGGACCGAGCCGGCGCGCCTCAGCGAGAGCCTCGGAGAGCTGCTCAAGGCCGACCGGCTCGGGGAGATGTCCGGTAGGACCGTCGCCTTCCAGCACCACGGTGCTGCCGATGGCACCTGGGTGTCGCGACTCGAGGCAGCGCAGGCGGCCGTCATCGCGGTTCCGGTCTACCGCTGGGAGCTGCCTCCGTCGATGCAGGCGGCCGAGCGCCTGGTCCGGGGGACCTGCGCCGGCAAGGTCGACGCGGTGACCTTCACCAGCGCCCCGGCGGTCGCCAATCTCCTGCGGGTCGCCTCCGACATCGGCATGGCCGCGCCGCTCCGGGCGGCCTTCAACGACGGGACCGCTGTAGCGGCCTGCGTCGGGCCTCTCTGTGCCGCCGGAGCAGTCGAACAGGGGATCCATGCCCCGGTCGCTCCGGAGGTCGGGCGGTTGGGCCTGCTGGTGCGGGTCGTCGCCGAGTCCCTCGCCCGGCGGACGGTCCGGTGGAACTCCGGTCACACCGAGATCGTCCTGCAGGGGCGGGCCCTGGCCGTAGGGGCGAGGAGCATCCGCCTGTCCGACACCGAGAAGGCCCTCCTCGCCGCCCTCGCCCAGAAGCCCGGGGCGGTGGTGGCCAAGCCGTTGCTGGCCCGACGGGGCGCCACGACCACCCGCGGCGTCGAGGCGTGCGTCGGGAGGCTCAGGCGGCGCCTCGAGCCCCTCGACGTGCAGCTGGTCCAGACCGTTGCCATGCGCGGCTACCGGCTGGCGGTGTGACGATCCGACGCCCGTACCGGAGCTGAGAGCGGGCGCGTCCTAACTTCCGGCCCCGGCCCCGCCAGAGGGGCCCGGGGGCTGGTGCACCCAGACGAGAGCAGCAGTGGCGGCGCTGACGACGACCTCGTCCTGGCCGACCTGCAGCCGTACGACTCCGGGGTCGGCGCTGTCGAGGCGCACCACCACCGTGCCCGGCACCAGGCCCTGGCGGTCGAGCAGCCCCAGCACCGCCGGCGCCTCGTGCTCGGCCAACTCTGATATGCGGGCCACCGTGGCGGGTATGCCCGACCTCATGGCCCCCAGATGCACCAGGCCCCGCTCCTCGTGGGGGGCGCCCGGTATCTCGTTGCCATGAGGGCAGGTGGACGGCGAGCCCAGCCGTTGATAGAGACGGTCGAGCACGGTGTCGGACAGGGCGTAGGACACCCTCTCCGCCTCGGCGTCGGCGGTGGCCCAGTCGAGGCCGAGCTCGCCGGTGAGCCAGCACTCCACCACCCGGTGGCGGCGGACGACCGATGCGGCGGCCGCCTCGCCCGCCGGGGTGAGCCTGACCCGCCGGTCGGTGCCCACCGTGACCAGCCCGTCGCGGGCGAGGCGGTGCACAGCGGTGGTGACCGTCGGGGGGCTGACCGACAGCCACTCGGCCAGGCGACCGGGGCGGACCTCCTCCCCCTCGTGGACCAGGTAGTAGATGGCCTCGAGGTAGCGGGCGGCGGCCTGGCTGGGCTCCCGACCCACGATTGGAGTCCGGGCCCCTGTGGGGATATCCTTAGCCGAGGCTAATTGCGCCATGAGTCTATGCTAACTCCCCCCGACTCCTTCCGCCGCCCCGACCCGGGCAGCCGATGATCGCCGCCTTCGTCATCCTCCTGCGGGAAGGAGTGGAGGCCAGCATGATCGTGGCGATCCTGCTGGCGTACCTGAACCGCACCGGCCACCGCCAGCACTTCCGCGACATCTTCGCCGGCGTGGGGGCCGCACTGGGCCTGGCAGTGGCCGGTGGGCTGGCCGCCTTCCTCACCATCCGGACCTACGCCGGCTCGACCGCCCAGACCATCTTCGAGACGGTGACCTACCTGGTGGCCGCCGCCGTCCTGACATACATGACGTTCTGGATGCGCAACCACGCCCCCAGCCTGTCCGGGGAGCTGCGCTCCCGCATGGAGGCCGCCCTCGACCGCCGAACGAGGACGGGCCTGGGCCTGTTGGCCTTCCAGGCCGTCGGCCGCGAGGGGCTGGAGACGGTGGTCTTCACCCTCGCCATCGCCTTCTCGACCTCGGCCCGCCACGTGCTGGCCGGCGGAGCCGCCGGCTTGGCGGTGGCCCTGGCCATCGCCGTCGTCATCTACCGCTTGGGCCACCGGTTGCGGCTACAGCGCTTCTTCAAGGTGGTCGGGGTCCTGCTCATGGTCTTCGCCGCCGGGCTGCTGGTCGACGCCGTGCAGAACATGCAGCAGCTGGGCTGGATCCCCTGGATGAGACATCCGCTGTGGGACACCGGGCGCTGGCTCAGCGAGAACAGCGCCTTCGGCGACGTGCTGCACTCGTTCTTCGGCTACGCCGCCCGGCCCAGCATCCTGCAGGTCGCCATCTATGCCCTCTACGTGACGGCGGTGGTGGGGCTGTTCCTCGCCCGGCCCCGGTCGGTCGCCCTGCGGGCCGCCCGGAACCGGACGTCCCCCGCCCGTTAGGGTTGAGGCGATGGATCTCGCGGGCGCCGACCAGCGCCGATCGACCGGGGTGGTCGCCGCCCCGCCTCTGGCCGCCAACGGCCGCTCCCGCTTCCGCACCTTCAGCCGCTCGGACTGGGCCGCCCTGCGGGCCTCCACCCCCCTCACCCTGTCGGAGCCCGACCTGGACGCCCTTAGGGGCCTCAACGAGGCGGTGTCCCTCGACGAGGTGGCTGACATCTACCTGCCCCTGTCCCGCCTGCTCAACCTGTACGTCGGGGCGACCCAGCAGCTCCACAACGCGTCCAACACGTTCCTCGGCCAGCCCGAACGCAAGGTTCCCTACGTCATCGGCATCGCCGGGAGCGTGGCGGTAGGCAAGAGCACCACCGCCCGCATCCTGCAGGCCCTGCTGGCCCGGTGGGAGGACCACCCCAAGGTCGATCTCATCACGACCGACGGCTTCCTGCTGCCCAACGCCACTCTCGAGGCCCGAGGGCTGATGAGCCGCAAGGGCTTCCCCGACAGCTATGACCAGAAGCGGCTGGTGCAGTTCATGGCCGAGGTCAAATCGGGTGAGCCCGAGGTGCTGGCCCCGGTTTACTCCCACCAGTCCTACGACATAGTGCCGGGCGAGTACCAGCGGGTGCGCCAGCCGGACATCGTCATCGTCGAGGGGCTCAACGTGCTGCAGGCAGGAGAGGACCGGGGCCGGACCGAGTTGATGTTCGTGTCCGACTTCTTCGACTTCTCCATCTACGTCGACGCCGCCGAAAGCGACATCGAGCAGTGGTACATCGAGCGGTTCCTCACCCTTCGAGACACCGTGTTCCGCGACGAGAACTCCTACTTCCACCGCTTCGCCTCGCTGGACACCGAGGCCGCCATCCGCACGGCCCGCGAGATCTGGGCGTCCATCAACGCGCTGAACCTGCAGGACAACATCCTCCCGACCCGCGAGCGGGCCCATCTCATCCTCGAGAAGGGCCACGACCACTCGGTTCACGAGGTCCGTCTGCGCAAGCTCTGAGGCCCGCCTCGGGCGCCGGCGCCGCCCTACACGGGCTCGGTGGACTCCTCCTGTACGCCGCCCCTGACGCTCCCGGACACCTCCACCTGGCCACCCCGGTTCCTCACCCGGCCCCGGACCTGACCTCGGATCTCGACCGAGGCGTGTCGCTGCACGATCACGTCACCGGAAATCCACGACTCGAGGATGGCCCGAACGCCGGGGGCGACGGTGACCGAGCCGAACACCGCCCCGGAGACCGTCACGTCGCGACCGACGAAGTGGTCGCCGATGATCAGCCCGATGTGGCGCCGCGATGACTTCACCCCCAGGATCGCCCCCGACCAGGGCGAGCGCGGCACCGAGGCGGCCACCTCTTCGAGGTCGACCTCCACCCCATGGTCGATCAGTCGGCGGATCACGTCGGGATCCAGATCCCCGACGGCCAGGTCGATGGCCCGATCCAACCCCAAGCCCAGCTCGACCAGCTCGGCGACCCGACCGAGCTCGACTCCCTGGGCGCAGATGCGAACCAGGTCGTCGGCGGTCACGCCCAGCTGCGGATGAGCCCTCAGCTGGGCGGCCAGCTCCTGGGCATCCCCGCCCTGTTCGGCTATCTCCACCGCCTTCTGCGCGCTCAGGTCCACTCCTGCCTCCCTCAGCCGAAGGAGATCGGCGGGGTACACCTCGTGCTCGAGCAGGCAGGCAACGGACCTGTACTCGAGATCGGCGAGACCGGGGTCGGCCAGCGCGTCGAGCGTCTCGTGCCCGGGGGCGAAGTCGACCAGCAGCTCGAGGATCTCATCGGTCGACAGGCGGGGCGCCATATTGAGGGCGGTGGCGACCAGCTCCGGATCGAGGTCGTTGTCGAGGACCGTGCGCAGCTGCGACATGCTCAGCGCCGTCCTGGCAGCGGCCCTCACCGGATTGTCCTCAATGGCCTCATCCGATCGCACCAGGTCGCGCAGGGCGGCGGCCTGATCGGCGGTCAGCCGGCCTTCGGCCAGCGCCTCGGCGATCTCCGCCTCGCGGCGGGCGGCCCGCTCGAAGGCGTCATCTTCCTCGGGCATGGGTTGCTCCCTTCGCATCCAGCGCCTCGATGGCCGTCGCCGCCTCGTCCAGGACCTGCTCAACCTTGTCGGGGTCGACCCGCCCCGACAGCTCGCCCACCCGCTTGACGAATCGCTCGAGCGGCCCGTCGAGGCCGCCGTCGGGATACAGGCGGGCCCCGGTGCGGACCTCGATGGCCGCCAGGGTCGACCGTCGTTTGGCGAGAGCCGAGCGCCCGGAGGCGGTGGGCCGGTAGACCTTACGGGCACCGGTTGACTCCGCCACGATCAGTCCCTCCTCCGCCAGGGCGGCGATGGCGGGATACACGCTTCCGGCCGACGAGCTGTAGGCGGGGGCGAAGAGCCGGTCGAGCTCGGTCATGAGCTCGTAACCGTGGCGGGGCTGGTTGGCCAGTACCGCCAGCAGCACCAGCGGCAGCTCGCCGGGGGCGAAGAACTGGTTCCGAGTCGGTGCCAAGGCTCTCCGCTCCCCCCGAAGGTGGCCCCATATCGACTTCCTTGCGAAGACTATCGACTCCCTTGCGAACGGGCAACTGGATTTCACCGGCGGTGCCCGGGTGATGCGGGCGATGCCATGCCGGTGGGCCCGAGGCGGGGCGGCGGGTGCACTCAGGCGGCCGACCCGACGCCGGGCCGCGTGGGCCTCCTAGCGGTCCTCGACGGGTCGCGGGTCCTCCCCGTCGAGTTGCGCCACCGCCGCCAGGAGCGCCCCGCGGTCGGGCTCGGAGACGCTGTGGAACAGCTGGCCGAAGTCGACGTTGGTGGCCTCCTCCACGGTCTGACAGAGGTGCCGGCCCTGACCGGTAATGGTCCACTGGCTGCCGTCCTCCGGTCCGGCGACGAGCCCCCGGCCCGCCAGCACGTCAAGCACCTCGGGGGTCGCCGAGCCGGGGGGAAAGCCGCGCCAGAGCCTGTGCAGCACCCGAGCCGGTGGACCGACCAGCTCGACGCCGGCAAGACAGTCGGCGTGGACGTCCGAGCGCAGATAGCGCAGCTCGGTCATGTAGCCGAGGAGCTGACCGGCATCGGTGCTGGGCAGGACGTGGTGGGCGCGGGTCTGCTGGCGGAACGCGGGCAGGGGCCGGTGCGAGCCGGATGCCTCCTGCACCAGCAGCGATGCCAGCCGGAGGGCGTCCTCCAGGGCGGCGGGCCGGGCGTGCCAGAGGCGCTCCGCCTCCTCGGCCTGGAGAGCGAGCACGGTGCCTGCCCCCGCCTGGAACCCGGGCGTCGGCACATAGGTCACGCCGTCGGAACGGAGGGACAGCAGCCCACGTTCCAGATGGCGGCGGAGGCTCGCCTCCGACCACCGCTTGGACTCATAACGCGAGAGCAGGCAAACGTCGTCGAGGGTCAGCTCCCCGGCCGCCAGACAGCGGGCGGCGGCCACCACGAACGAGTGGGGTGGAAGGCCGAGGGGCCGGAGGGCCGCTACCAGGTCCGGCCTCCGGCCCGTCGGGCGGTGGATGCACAGGGCCAAACGGTCGATCTGGGGGACAAGGGCGGCCGACCAGGTGGTCACCGGGTCGTCGAGGGTGACCACCGACTACGGGCTCCTCAGCCGGCCCAGGTCGCGGCGGGCGAAGCCAAGGTGGAACCACTCCTCGGCGATCACCACCTGGAAGGCACCGCGGAGAGTGAAGGCGGACAGGGGACCGAGGCACGGCGAGTCCAGGTTGGAGGCCCCTTCGAGAGCTCGAGCGACCAGCTGCTGACCTTCGGTTCGGGCGACCAGCACCGTCTCGAGATCGGGCTCGGCATCCAGCCGCAACCCCAGTTCTCGACCGTTGGTCACGAAGTCCGGCGGCAGACCGAGAGGGTGGTATTCGTCGGAGCCGAGGACACCGCGCCCGATCCATCCGTCGGTGACGAATCTCAGGTGCCGCAGCGTCTCGACCAAGGACCACTCGCCGTCGACCCGATCGCCGAGTCTTGCCTCGCCCGGATCCTGCTTGGCGGCGTCCAGTTCGGCCGCCCAAGTCCAGACAACCCGGTGCCACACCTCCAGCATGTTCTCCGGCTCGTCGGCGAGGAGCCCGAAAGCCCCGAGCGAGCGGGCCTGCCCCGCTGTCAGGGGCGGCGCGATCCTCGTCCCGTCGATCTCGATCAGGCCGCTGGCGCCCTCACGGGTATGCCGATCCCCCACCGCGGGCGAGGATAGAACCTGGCCGGCCCGCCCGACGGTGGTGGGACAGACTCCTGACGTGCAACCTGTCCCTCACCCGGTCTCGATCCTCGATGCAGCTCGGGCCGCACGCCGGGCGCTCGGTGTCGCGTGGAAGGCCGACCGGCATCAGGTGGTGGTCTTGCTCCTGACCGAGGCCGCCGGCACCACCGGCCACGTCCTACAACAGGTGGTGACCACGGAATCACTGGGACGGATCGGAAGGGGCAGGTCGCCGGCCTGGCTGGCCCGAGCCGCCATGGCCGGCTCGGTCGGCCTCGCAGCCCAGATCACTCATGAAGGAATTGCCTTCGTTGTTCAGTGGCGTCTGAGCCGCGTGGTCACCGACGCCCTGGTCGGCGCTGTCCTCGACGCTGCCTCCCATCTGGACCTGGAGGACCTGTCGGATCCCGCCATCCAGGACGAGCTCCAGGGCCGTCTGAGCGACGCCATGAGGGCGGGAGCGACGGCCGGGGCCGTCCTCCGGCTGCCCGGATCGGTGGCGACATCACTCGTGACGCTGGTCAGACTGGCCCGACGAGACCACCTGCTCGGAGCGGTGGTCGCCGCGTCGGCGGTACCGATGGTGCTCTTGCAGAACCGATTCGACACCTTCGACGGCGCCGACTCGACCGCTCGGCGGGCGGCCGGCCTGCGGGCGACCCTGACCGGGCCGGCCGCCGCCCCCGAGCTGCTCCTCTTCCAGTCGCAGGACTTTCTGAGGAGGCGCTACGACGAGCTGACACGCCAGGAGGCGCTCCGCCAACATGAACGCCTCACCCGGCTAAGGCGTTCGAACACCAGGCGCGCCGCCGCCCGACGTCTGCTGCGCGGCCCGGCGCTGGCCCGATTGGCCAGGCGGGCCGTGGCCGGCGGGGAAGGCCTGGCCGAGGCTACGGCGGATGCCCTGGCCGTACAGCAGGGAGCCAGCGCCGCCTTGCAGGTGGGCGGCGCGGTGGGCTCGCTGCGCTGGAGCGGTGCCCCCCTCATCCGGGTCAACTCGTTCCTGGGACGGCAACCGGAGGTACAGGCCGGGCGCCAGCCCGAGGCGGCCGCGAGAGACGCTGTGGCGCGTCTCGAGCACCTGAGGGTGGAGGGTCTCAGCTTCGCCTACCGAGGGGCGTCCAGCCCGGTCCTGGACGGGGTGGATCTGGACCTCCGTCGAGGCGAGACGGTCGCGCTGGTGGGCGAGAACGGCAGCGGCAAGACCACCTTGGCCAAGGTGCTGTGCCACCTGCTCCGACCGACGGGTGGGCGGATCCTGTGGAACGGGACCGATACCGCCCGGCTGGATCCCAGTTCGCTGAGCCGCCAGATCTCCGCCGTGTTCCAGACCTTCCAGCGCTACCTGCAGCTCTCGATTCGGGACAACATCGCCATTGGGGATCCGATCCAGGGATCAGACCCCGCCGCTATCGAAACTGCTGCCCTCGCCGCCGGTGCCCACGACTTCATCGAGAGGCTGCCGGACGGCTACGACACCGTCGCCTCGCGCCTGTTCGGCGGGGTCGACCTGTCGGTCGGGCAGTGGCAGCGGATCGCCGCCGCTCGCGCCTTCTTGCGCGACGCGTCACTGGTGATCCTGGACGAGCCGACCGCCGCCCTCGATCCCAGGGCGGAGCGAGCACTGTTCGAAGTCACCTCGCAGCTGCACCGCGACCGGGCGGTGCTACTGATCTCTCACCGCTTGACCACGGTGAGGGCCGCCGATCGCATCTGCGTGCTGGCAGACGGCACCGTGTGCGAGGAGGGCTCCCATGATGCCCTCCTGTCGGCAGGCGGACGGTACGCCGACCTTTACGAGCTGCAGAGCCGACCCTTCCGGGAAGGATGACAAGCGAGGGACGATCCCGCCCGCGACCACGGTCCCGTGGGTCATCACGGATCACATGTCGTCGCGGTACTTGTACAGAAGGTCGTCCAGGGCCTCGCGCAGGAGGCTTGCTTCGGTGCGGTCGGTGGCGCCGGACAGCTTGGACAACCGCTCCAGGTTGGCCTTGCTGTAGTAGTTGCTCTTGAGGACCATCTTCTCCTCGACGAAGAGCGCAACCCGGTCCCTTCCGTCGCGTTTGGCCCGCATGAGAGCCTCGCCGGCGGCACGCCACAGATCCTCGGCGGCGGAGCCGTGGGGAGGGTTGGCCGCCACTCCCACCGATGCGCTCAGGGCGACGGCGACGCCGGGGACCGACTTCGAGGCGTAATGGCCCCGCATCTCCTCCATGAGGACCACGGCGTTCTCGGCCGACACCCCGGGGAGCAGGATCGAGTACTCGTCGCCGCCCAGTCGGTAGACGGTGCTCCCCTGTGGGGCGTTGGCCGAAAGGACCCGCTCCCAGGCGGCCAGCACAGCGTCTCCGGCGTCGTGCCCGAACCGCTCGTTGATCGTGGCGAAGTCGTCGAGATCGGCCAGGGCGATGGCCATTGGCGCGTTCCCGTGGTGCAGGCCGCGCTCGAGATCGCCCATGAAGTCGCTTCGATCGGTGACCCGACGCAGTGCAGTATTAGCCATGAGATATATATATCATCGGCTCTATGAGAGACGCAATACCCACCATTACTAACTTGACAGTTATCTAAGTCGTTAGTTAGATACTGCCGTGAACGTCTTCGAGATCGCCGCCGACCCCATAAGGCGGGAGATCATCGAGGCCCTGGCGGGGGCCGACCTCAGTGCCGGCCGGTTGGCCCAGCGCTTCGCCGTCTCCGGGCCGGCCGTTTCCCGCCACCTGCGCATCCTGCGGGAGGCCGGCCTGGTCAGGGTCACCCGCCAGAGCCAGCGCTGGGTCTACTCGCTGGAGCCGGAGCCCCTCGTGTCGATGGAGCGCTGGGCCCGCCGCAACCTCGACAGCTGGCGGTCGCGCTTGTCCGCCCTGGGTGCACATCTGGACCGGATGGAGGCCGACGAGTCGGTCAGATCGGAGCAGGGACCATGACCGAAGGGCCTCTGCCCGGGAGCTTCCTCCCCGACCGCCACACCTTCCGGCTCGAGCTGACCTATCCCCACCCACCCGGCCGGGTGTGGCGGGCGCTCACCGAGCCCGAGCATCTGGCCGCCTGGTTCATGCCGCTCGAGCTCGACCTCCGTGTCGGCGGCCGGGCGGTGCTCGTGGACTACGGGCAGCTCGAAGGCACCCCACCGGCCGAGGGCATCGTCACCGCCGTCGAGCCCGAGCGTCTGCTCGAGTACCGGTTCCCCTCCGGGCCATGGGAGTGGCCGCCCTGCACTCTCCGCTTCGAGCTGCAGGAGGAGGACGGCCGGTGTCGGCTGGTCTTCAGCCAGCAGCTGAGCCCCGATTTCGTCCCGACCTGGCGCGACTTCGACCGCTTCCAGATCGGAGGCCCCGGCACCCATCTGCCCGGCGCGTGCGCCGGATGGCAGGGCTTCTTCGAGGAAGGCCTGTCGAGGTTCCTCGAAGGTCGCGTCACCGACATCTATGGGGACGACGACGACCGGCTGATGGACGAGCGCTCCGAGCGATACGAACCCCTCGTGCGGGCGGCCTCGGTCCACCAAGACTGAGTCAGGTACAAGACTGAGTCAGGTGATGGCGTCGAGCAGCGCGCGGTAACCCTCGAGAGAGGGCGGACTTGCCAGGAGCCCCGGAACCTCACGCTCGGCCAGCTGGCGGCGTTCCGAGTCCTCGCTGTAGAGGGCGACCTCGATCCGGGTCGCCAGCCAGTTCTGGGCCGCGGAGATGGCCGTGGTGAACATCCCCATGCCCAGAGGCGGCGGGTCCGGGCACGCTCGCCGGTAGCCGGCCATGAACGCTCGGGCCACACCCGGGTCCTCGACGGTGTGGAACGCCGCCAGGCAGTCGCCCAGCTCCTGGCGCTTAGGTATGGCGCCGGCGTGATCCCAGCCCAGGACGACCGACACTCCGCCCGGTCCCGGTCGCACGTTGTCGGGCACGAACCACCGCTTGGAGAGGATCACCGGCTCGTCGGAGAGGTCCTCACACGCCGATGCCACTTCGACCAGGCCTGGAATCGCCTGCTCGAGCCGGGTAGCCCAGGCGGCGCCGGCCCGGGCGGCCCGGGCGACCAGGAGGCGCCACTGCTCCTCGGAGCGCTGCCAGCTGAGCCACCGCGCCTGGATGGAGTCCGTAGGCGAAGCGGCGACGGACTGCTCGGTCGGGAGGGCCAGGCGGTGGAGAACACCGAGCACCTCCCCCGCCGTCGACGCCACCGTCGGCGTCGCGTCCAGAGAAGCCGGACCGAGCTTGATGTGCTCGTGCACCCGCCACCGGCGTTCCCCCAAGGTGACAAGCACCTCCCCTTGGCGACTGCGCACCGGTCGGGGAGTCACGACCCCGGCCGAGCGGGCTGCCTCGACCAGACGGACCTGGTCGGAGAGGCCGACCTCGGACACCGGGGTCCAGTCGAACAGCTCGGTGGCGGCCCAGGTGCCGGAGTCGGTAGGGAGCAGCCAGATCTCGCCTGCCCACGCCTGTTCGGCGCCAACCATCTCTCCGGTCGGCGTACCGAGGTCGAAGGCGTCAGCCAGCCGGTTGGCGGTATCCGGGTGGACCGTCTTCTGGTTGTGAAGCACCCGGTCCACCTCCGCCTTGAGCTCGGACCAGGTTCGGAAGCCGTACTCCTCGGCCAGCTCGGACTGGGCGTCGGCCAGGGTGGCCGCCGGGTCGGTGGCCCGCCGACGGCTGTGGAGATCCTTTGCCTGCTGACGCAGGTGATCGAGGCTCGGACGCTTGGGAAGGACCTTCATGGAACACCTCGCTCCGTCGCCCGGACTCGCACGGGCGCATCGTGAGCATCAGTGCCCATCGGACCTTCAACAGCGAGGTCGGGTTCAACCCTTCCGGCGAGTCTCGACGCTGCCCCCAAGCGCTGGCGGGACGGTACCCAGCCCGTCCGGTCCCGTCAAGGGTCGAGCTGGACCGGACATCGGCCGATGCCGGCGCCTCAGCCTGGCCCGGCACGGCCCGCCACGAGCCTCAGGCCGGAGTGGTCCCTCCCGTGGCGCGTGCCGATTCGGCTCGGGCCGGCTCGATGGCCACCGGCTGTCCCCATTCGATGAGATCGGCGAGGGTCCGGCCGATGTCGGTCCCTCTTACTGCCCCCTTGGCCCGCTCGGCCTCGTACGGCTCGGTGACCACCCGAGCCCGGGCATCGAGCTCCTCGCCCCCGTCGACCCTGATCTTGACCCTGGGCTCGGCGATGATGTTCCTCACCCAGTCGGCTCTCGTGCCCCGCTCCTCGATCAGGTAGATGACCTCGGGTAGGACAGCGAACACCAACCACCACTTCTTACGCCGTTCACCGGTGCGGCGTCCGGTCGTGGCCACGTGCAGCAGCGGCTTCGAGTTCCAACCAGTGAGGTCCTCGCCGTCCCAGTCGGGCACCGCCGGATCCGACGAGACCCCTGTCGCGGCTCTCCGCCACGGCGGTACCCTCGGTCCATGGCGCCGGCGCAGACCGGATGCAGAGAGTGCGGCTTCGACTGGGACGCCCCGCCGGCGGAGTTGACCGACATCCTCCGCCAGATCGCCCGGGCGCTCCCGAGCAGGCTCGGGATAGCGCAACAGGCGGACACCACGGCGGCGCGGCCGGCTCCGGGGGTGTGGTCGCGCCAGGAATACCTGGGCCACATCGGCGACGTGCTGGTGTGGTACCGGGGCCGCATCGAGGGGGTGCTGGCGGAGGACCGCCCCGTCATGGTCGGCCTGGACTGGGCTCTTGAGACCGATCGGCGCCGTT
Organism: Acidimicrobiales bacterium; assembly: GCA_035653595.1. Lineage (GTDB taxonomy): Bacteria > Actinomycetota > Acidimicrobiia > Acidimicrobiales > JAJPHE01 > DASRBO01. Next base: position 24,416 of record DASRBO010000103.1, read on the forward strand.
ACGACCGCCAGCCGCCCGAGCGGCTGATGTCTGTCGCCGTCGCCTCCCTCCGTGGCCTCGCTGAGATGTTGGATGGCCTCAACGAAGGACAATGGGCCCGGCGCGGCATCGGTAGCGAAGGCCAGGAGCGAACCGTGCTCATGCTGGCTCGGAGGGCGGTGCACGAGGCCCACCATCACCTGGGCGACCTGGGCCCCTGACGACCCCGGTCCGCCCCGGCCCGTCGGCCAGGGCCGGTGGGCAGGAACCGCACCATCGCCCGGGCGTGCCCGGCGGCGATCTCGATCCGATGGATCCAGGAGGCGGGGTCGCCGTCGCGGCGGTCACGGTCCTCGTCGAAGTCGCTGGTGGTCAGGTAGCTGAGGCCGTCGGCGGCGAAGTACCCGACGGAGAAGCCCAACGCCTCGGCCAGCAGGGGCCAGGTCACGTCATTGGCCAGACTGTCCTCGCTGCACTGCTCGACGATGGCCCGCGCCGCGCCGCCCGACAGCCTCCGGATGGCGAACATCAGGTCCCACGTCCGGCCGGTGATGAGACCGTAGACATGGTTGACCAGCCGCTCGGTCTCCTGGAGCCGCGCCGGCGAGGAGGCGAAGGCCGCATCCGAACGCCCGACCACCAAAAGGTCCGTCCCCGGCTGGGCGGCCAGGCACAACTCCAGCTCGCCGCGGTCGGCCTCGACCCACCTCAACACGTGGTCCAGGTCGGAGTACAGCACCGCCGGGGCGCCGGCGTCGATGGCCAGCCGCACCGACTCCCGCCTGGCCCATCCGATGCGGCCACCGTCGGCGGCATGCCTCGACGAGACGCAGCTCAATCCGCCCAGTGCGTCGAAAATCCTCCCGTCGGTAGCATCAGTGCCGGCCACGGCGACGCCGGCGAAGACGCCGCCGAGGGCTTCGAGGTCACGCTCCACGCCGGCCAGCATCCGTCCCGCCGGGTCGTGGACCGTCACGGCCAACCACGCAGTTGCCACCTAGTCGCCGACGATAGTGGCGGCCATGACCTGGCCCAGCGCCGCCTCGTAGAGCCACGACCAACGCTGCACCCACTCGAGGGCCCGGGCCTCCGCCGGGGCGAAGAGGGCCGCCTCGGTCGCCTCCGTCCCCGGCCGGGGCGACTGGTCCGCCTCGATCCTGGCGCTGAAGAAGACCTGGTACCCGGTGGGCAACGGGTACGGCCACTCCTCCGGCGCCTCGTCCAGCATGGTTATGCGCTGCAGGCCGACCGGGCCGAGGATGCGCACCCGGCAGCCGCCCTCCTCGGCGGCCTCCCGGACCGCCGTGTCCACCGCCGCCTCGCCCGGCTCGCGGTGGCCCCCGGTCGGGTGCCAGTCGCGGTCCGCCAGCCGGACCAGCAGGATGCGGTCCTGGTGGTCGAAGGCCATGGCGAAGGCGGCGCTGACCAGCCCGTCGGGGGGCACCCACGAGCTCAGCACCGTTTCGACCCTGAGGCGGTGGCCGGAGAGCTCGAACTCGACGTCGTCGACGACCGACTCGACGCCACCAGCCGGTGCCTCGTGGGCCGGGTCACCCATAGGGGCAGCCGCCTTCCTCAATGTGGGCCAGGTAGTCGTCCCTGAACCGCCACAGGCTGGAGTCGACGGGCGACACAGCCGAGGGACCGAGCGGGCAGATGGTGCTCTGGGCGTAGGGGAAGGCCACGGCGGGCTCGTTGCGCTCGGGCCGGGGCGGATGCGGAAAGGGCCCGGGCGAGATGTTGTCGCCCACGTCGAGCAGGAGCTCGAGGTCCTCCTTGCGCCCGGCCCCGGCTTCGATTCGGCGCATGACCCGCTCCAACCACGAGGTGCCCTCGCGGCATGGGGTGCACTGGCCGCAGGACTCGCGGGCGAAGAACCGCACCAGCCGCCAGGCCGACCGGACCGGGCAGGATGTCTCGTCCAGCACCATCACGCCGGACCCGAGGGACGACCCGTTGGCGGAGACCTCGTCCCCGTCCAGGTGCAGGTCCAGTTGCTCGGGGAAGAACCAGGAGAACGAGGCGCCCGGGATGAACGCCCGCACTGCAGCGCCGTTCGGGATGCCTCCACCCAGGCGGTCGTCGTACAGCAGGTCGGCGAAGGTCGGGTGGTGCATCTCGACCTCGTAGGTCCCCGGGCGGTTTATCCGTCCCGACAGGCAGAACAGCCGGGTCCCGGAGAAGCGACCGCCGCCGTAGGCCGAGTAGGCGGCTCCGCCGTGGGTGACGATCCACGGCAGGGTGGCCAGGGTCTCGACGTTGTTGACGATGGTCGGCTGCCCGTACAGCCCCCGCACGGCCGGAAAGTTGGGCGGTTTGATCCGGGGGAAGCCCCGCTTGCCCTCGAGGCTCTCGATGAGGGCGGTCTCCTCACCGCAGATGTAGGCGCCAGCGCCGGGGTGGATGACCAGCTCGCAGCTGAACCCGGAGCCGAAGATGTCGGCCCCGGCCGCCCCGTGGGCGTAGGCCTCGGCGACTGCCTGCTCGAGCCGCTCCAGGGCCAGGGCGAACTCCCCCCGCACGTACAAGAAGACGATCGGCGCCCCGATCACGTAGGCGCACAGCAGGGCTCCTTCGAGCACCTGATGGGGATCACGCTCGAGCAGCATCCGGTCCTTGAAGAAGCCCGGCTCGCTCTCGTCGCCGTTCACCACCAGGTAGCGGGGCTCGCCCGGGCCGAGCAGATCCCACTTCGAGGCGGTCGGGAACGCCGCTCCTCCGCTCCGTCCGGTGAGGCCGGAGGCGCGGACCTCGTCGTGGACAGCAGCGGGCGACATCTCCAGCACCGCCCGCCGAAGAGCGGTGTAGCCGCCGTCTCCCACATACCGGGCGAGGTGGTAGGCATCGGCCTCGTCCAGTCGGGCCGACACGATCCTCGGCGTGTCCCGCAGCGCCACGATCCGCCACCTCCGCCTTGTGAAGGCTTTCACAAGACACCTCGATGCTGTCGTCAGGCGGCGGCGCCCGTCAAGTCGGGGGGCCGGACCCGGTCCGTATGGCCGGGGCGGCTGCCACCGACGGCCACGGAGGAAGGCCGAGGAGGCACGGCGAGGTCAACCTAGGCAACAGGGGGATCGAACAGCTGGAGCTCCTCGTCGCCGGGCGGCTGGAAGATTCTGGCCCACTGTTCGAAATGAGCCCGCGCCATGGGCGCGGCTGTCCACTCGCCGGACGCATTGCGGTGTTCGGCTCTCCGGATCAACTCCTCCAAGGGGACGTCGAGGTAGTGCAGCTCCACTCCCACCCCCAACGCTCGAGCCCCGAGCCGCTTCTCGTCCCGTTCGACTCGCGCCCAGTGCCCCCACTCCAGGATGACGCTCTGGCCCATAGCCAGAAGATCCCGGGTGAGGGCCCACAGCTGACCTTCGACGCGCACGCGGAACTCGTCGTCCCAGACATCGCCACCCAGTCGGGTCACCCACTCGTCCTTGTCCAACCTGATGGCCCCTATCTTCGGCGCCATCCGGCGAGCCAAGGTCGACTTGCCCGCGGCCGGAAGGCCGCAGATCAGCACGAGGCGCGTCGGTGAGGTCACCATGCGCTACGGCAACTCGAGCGGGCCCGACCCATCGGGCCCATGCCCCGATCGCCGACCGCCCAGGTCACCCGTCCCAGACCTCCTCGTCGACGCCATGGGACCAGGTGAAGGTGCCCGGATCGATGACCGCGCCGACCTCGAGGCCCTCGATTCGAACCTCGGCGCCGGGCTGTGAGGCCTCGCGCAGGCTCATGATCATCCCGGTCGCCTCGTCGGCGACAATCCTCAGCGTTGCCCCGCCCCTCCCGGCCATGGCCTCGGCGACCAGGGCCGGCCGGTCTTCGAGGACCGTCCTCTCCGCCACCATGCCCTCGGCGGTGGCAAGCCCGCTCAGCAGCCGCGGATGGATCAGAGCCTGCGGGTCGGGGAGGGCGTAGACGTACCGGTTGTGGTAGCGGGTGATTCGGTCCCGCTCCACATAGACGGTGGTGTCGCCGTCGGTGACGAGGCTGCGTCGGCCGTCGTCGAGGAGCCACGAGCGATCCCCGTCGTGCAGGAACCTGGTGACCGTCCCGTCGGCCGTGTTGCGGCAGGCACCGGATACGGCGGGCTTCGGCTCGCTGAGCAGGATGGCGACCAGCTCCGACCAGCTCGGCAGGACCCGGCCCCCGTCGGCGGCAGTCACCGCCGAAGTGTGCCGGTTGTCCCCGACGGGCGCCACCCGCCCGGCCCCTCTGCGCCGTTGACTTGGGCCCTACCGCGGGGTCCAGGGCTGCCAGCGGCGGACCGCTCGTCGCCGGCCGTACGGGCCTCCCCGATCTAGGAGCGTCCAGCCGGCCGAGTCGGGGAAGCGGTAGGTCAGTCTGCGCCTCGGCCAGCCGGTGAGCTCCTCCTGGAACTCGCCCGCCACGAGGTGGGTCGCCTTGCGCCGCAGCTCGTCCACCAGAGCGTTCGGGTCCTCGTCACAGGCATCGCAGCCGCAACGCGGCAGCACCTCGACATGCCAGTCACCCAGGCGGACGTACAGACCCGGCAAGTCCGTGTAGACCACCGTCAGGGCTCCGGCCGATTCGGCCAGAGGCCGCAGTCGGACAACCGCAGTGCCGCGGCTGCCGGCCAGCTGGGGATCGAGCTCGGCACCACCGCTGGTCCGCTCGACCTGGTACTGCCTCTCGAGACGCTCGAGCAACTCGTCGGCGGCGTCGTGGAGCGCCGAGTACCTGGCCGGGTCGGTCACCCTGCCGTAGGGCGCTCCAGGGTGGTCGGCGCCCTGCCCGCTGGAGCTCATCGATCAGCCGCGGTCATCTCGCGGCGGCCCAGGACCGCCTCCTGTCCGGGGCGGGGCGGGCGGTCGGCCAAGGCTCAGTAGGCGGCGAGCCGCTCGGCCGCCAGCCGGATGTCGTCCACCTGGGGCAGCACGGCCCGCTCGAGCACCGGCGCGTAGGGCACGTGGCAGTCCTTGGCCCCGACCCGGAGCACCGGGGCGTCGAGGTGCTCGAAGCACTCGCTGGCGATGAAGGCGGCTACCTCGGCTCCGAAGCCGCAGGTGAGGGTGTCCTCGTGCACGACCAGGGCCCGCGATGTCCGCCTGATCGACTCGGCGACGGTGTCGCGGTCCCAGGGCGAGAGGCTGCGCAGGTCGATCACCTCGACCTCAACACCGTCGGCCTCCAGCGCCTGGGCCGCCTGAAGGGACTTCTCCACCGTGGCGCCGTAGGTCACGATGGTCAGGTCCTCGCCGGCCCGGCGCACGGCCGCCCGCCCGAAGGGGACCATCCAGTCCCGCGGGGGGAACGGGTCGCGGGCGTAGGGCTGGCGCAGCAGGTGCTTGTGCTCGAGAAACAGGACGGGGTCCTCGCACTGGTGGGCGTAGCGCAGCAGTCCGGCGGCGTCGGCGGCCCGCGACGGGAAGGCGACCAGCAGGCCGGGGACATGGGTGAAGATCGACTCTCCGCACTGGGAGTGCCAGATGGCGCCCCCTGTGAGGTACCCGCCGATCGGGACCCGGATCACCATGGGCACCTTGAACCGGCCGTTGGACCGCCACCGGATGGTGGCGGCCTCGCTCCGGATCTGCTGCATGGCCGGCCAGATGTAGTCGAAGAACTGGATTTCGGGGATGGGGCGCAGGCCCCGCACCGCCTGGCCGACCCCCCGCCCGATGATGTTGGCCTCGGCCAGCGGGGTGTTGAAGCAGCGGGCGCTGCCAAAGGTCCGCTGCAGGCCCGAGGTGAGCCCGAACACGCCGCCCTTGCCCTCCACCTCGCCGAGGAGATCCTCGGGGGCGTCGGCGACGTCCTCGCCGAAGACGCGGATGCGCTCGTCCGCCGCCATCAGCTCGTGCAGGGTGAGCCGGATGGCCTCGGCCATGGTCACAACCGGACCCGACCCCTCCGCCTCCGGCACCGGGGGGCTCCACGGGACCTCGGGCAGGGCGTAGACGTGGCGCATGACCGTGTCGGGGTCGGGGGCGGGCCGGGCCACCGCTTCGGCGGCGGCCTGGGCGACGGTGCGGGCCGCCTGGCTGCGGATGTCGGCCGCTTCCTCCGCCGTCACCACCCCGCCCCGGATCAGGCCCTCCTCGAGGAGCTTGAGCGGATCGTTGTCGGCCTCGTCGGCCAGCTCCTCCGGCGTGCGGTACTTGGCCTGGGTGTCGGCGGCCGAGTGGGAGTAGGGCCGGGTGACGGTGGCGTGCAGCAGCACCGGGCCCACCCCGGCCCGCACCAGGGCGACCGCCTCGGCCCCCTGGTGGCGCACGTCGAAGTAGTCCCGCCCGTCGATGCGCGACACGTACAGCCCCCGGAATCCGGCCACCAGCTCGGATATGGGGGCGGGGGCCTGGTCCGAGGCCCGCACCGAAATGGCATAGCCGTTGTCGGCCACCACGAACAGCACCGGCAGGTGCAGACGGCAGGCGGTGTTGAGGCTCTCCCAGAACTCCCCCTCGGAGGTGGCCCCCTCGCCCAGGGACACGTAGGTCACCTCGTCACCGTGGGCGCTGCAGCCGGGCAGGTCGCGCCCGGTTATGTAGCGGCCGGCCTCGGCGCAGCCAACCGCCGGCAGGCACTGGCTGCCGGTCGGGCTGGACTGGGTGACGATGTGCAGCTCGGGCGAGCCCCAGTGCGACGGCATCTGCCTCCCCCCCGAGGCGGGGTCGTCGCCCGAGCCCACCGCCTGCAGGAGCACGTCGGTGGGGCTGACGCCCAGGGCCAGGGCCAGGGCGAGGTCGCGGTAGTAGGGGAAGAACCAGTCGTAGCCGGGGCGCAGGCTGCGAGCCAGGCCGATCAGGAGGGCCTCGTGGCCCGCCCCGGAGATCTGGAAGAAGGTCCTGCTCTGCTTCTGCAGGGTGATCTCGCGGTCGTCGATGGACCGGCTGATGCAGGCCAGCCGGAAGTCGTCCAGCAGCTCGGCGTCGGGGATGCCCCGGTACTCGGCGGCCCGCAGGGGCCTGCCCTCTCCCGCCACCGGTTCAAGAGCCACCTGCGCCCCCTCTCGCCCCATCAATGGTGCCAGCCCCGGCGCCGGTCCTGGGCGACAGCATGGCCGTCCTGCCCCGGCTGTCGCCGCCCCGGCCGGCCCGCGGATCAGGTCAGAGGTAGGGCAGGGGGTCTACCGGGGTGCCGTGGACCCGCACCTCGAAATGGACATGGGGGCCGGTGCACCACCCGGTGCAGCCGACCAGGCCGATGACCTGGCCCCGGCTGACCGTCTGCCCCACGGTCACCAGGATCTCCTCCTGGTGACCGTAGAGGGTGGCCAGGCCGCCCCCGTGGTCGATGATGGTGGCGTTGCCGTAGCCGCCTAGCGGCCCGGCGCTCACCACCGTGCCGTCGGCAGCAGCGTGGATCGGGGTCCCCTCGGGGGCGCCGAAGTCCACCCCTGAGTGCAGCATCATCTGGTGGGTGATCGGGTCCATCCGCATCCCGAAGGGCGAGGTGATGGGGGCGCCGGGCACCGGCGGCAGCAGCTGGCCTGAGCCCGCAACCGCCCCGCTCTGACCCGCCTCCTCCTGCTGGAGCAGCCGGGCGATGGAGTCGGACTGCGCCTGGAGATCGGCCAGCCTGGCTTCGAGGTCGGCCTTGGTGGCGGAGGCCTCGGAGTAAAGGCCGTCCAGGGCGGCCCTCTGGGCCACCAGGGCCGACCGGGCGGCAGCGGCGGCGTCGGCGGCGCCGGCCGCCGTCTGCTCGGCGTCGGCGACGCGGTTGCGCTCGGCCAGGGCCTGCTCCTGCTGGGCACCCAGCTGACTGGCCTCGATCGCCTGGCGCTCCTTGAGCGCCTGGTAGCGGGCGGCATCACCGGCGTGGGCGTCCACCAGGGCGTCGACGTAGCCCTTGGCGTCGATGTTGGGGTCCGAGCTGTAGTCGACCAGCAGCCACGAGGCGAGGATGCTGTCCTGGCCCTCCACGTACTCGGCCAGGGCGTCGGACCTGAGACGGGCCAGGGCGGCCAGGCGGGACGCCTCGGTCCGGGTCAGCAGCTGGCGGGTGGCATCGAGGCGGGCCGATATCCCGTCCAGGCGACCCTGGGCCACCGACAGGTCGGCCTCGGCCGATTGGAGGCGGGCGTCGGCCTGGGCAGCCCGGGCGTTGAGACCGGCCTGGGCGGCGGTGGCGGCGTCGAGCCGGGCCAGAAGGCCGGCCTCGGTGGCGTCCACCTCGTCCAGCTCGCCGTTCACCTGCTGGATGGTGGCGTCGATCCCCGCCTTCTGAGCTGCGGGCGACGGTGCGGTGGACGCCCGGGCGACCCCGGACGGGGCCACCAGCGCCAGGCCCACCAGGGCCGCCGCCAGGCGCCGTTTCACCTTTGAAACTTTAGTCACTCTTCCAACAAATGTCACTGAAGCCCCGCTGCTCCCAGGGAGTTGTCGGCACCGGCGGCGGGCGCCTTGACCCCTTGCCCCGTCCGGAGCACCGGTCCGGGCCCGCCGCGGCCCCGGCAGCGGGAGCCGGACGGGGGAGCCGGAGAGCGGATCAGACGTCGAGGAAGCGGCGAACGGCGAAGGCCGACGACACGACCCCCACCAGGATGCCGACGATCAGCACCAGGATGCCGGTGCTCACGGCGGCCCCGAGGGGAACGATGAAGTCGTTGAACAGGCGCAGGCCGTAGTGGTGCACGAAGCTGGCCACCAGGTCCCGACCCAGGAACACCAGGGCGAAGGCCACCGCCGCCCCGATCAGCCCCTGCACGAAGCCCTCCATCATGAACGGGACCCGGATGAACCAGTTGGTGGCGCCCACCAGCTTCATGACCGCCACCTCCCGCCGCCGGGTGAAGATTGCCATGCGGATGGTGTTGAGGATCAGCACCACCGCCGACAGCATGAGGGCAGCGGCGAAGGACAGGGCCACCCACTGCAGCACCCGGCTGACCTTGACCATGTTGTCGATGGCCTTGGCGGCGTAGTTCACCTCTTTGACCCCGGGCAGGGACGTGAAGCGGTTCCCGATCATCTGGGTGGTCGAGGCGTTGGCCGGCACCACCCGATACGACGGCGGGAGGTCGTTGGGACTGACGCTGTTGACCAGGTCGGGCTGATCGGCGAAGAGCTGGCGGAACTCGCGGTAGGCGGCCTGCTGGTCGACGTAGTGGAACGACTTCACCAGGCCGGAGCTCTCCATGTCGGTGAGCTGGTGCTCCACCGCCGACGTCTCGCCCTGACTGGCGCCCAGTTGCATGAAGATGGCCAGCTCGACCCCGCCCTGCCAGCGCACGGTGGCGTTGGAGACGCCCTGCTTGAGCAGGAGCGCCCCGCCCACCAGGGACAGCGACACCGCCACGGTAAGGACGGCGGCCCCGGTCATGACCAGGTTGCGGCGCAGGTTCGAGGCGGTCTCCCGCACGACGTAATCGATGGAGAGCGCCATGACTCAGGTGGCGGCGATGCCGTAGACGCCTCGGGCCTGGTCCCGCACCACCGTGCCGCGGTCGAGCTCGATCACCCGCCGGCGCATCGAGTCCACAATCCCGACGTCGTGGGTGGCCATGAGCACGGTCGTGCCGGTGCGGTTGATTCGGTCCAGCAGCCGCATGATGCCGACGGTCGTGTTCGGATCGAGGTTTCCGGTGGGCTCGTCGGCCAGCAGGATCAACGGTCGGTTCACGAAGGCCCGGGCGATCGCCACCCGCTGCTGCTCGCCACCGGAGAGCTCGTTGGGAAGGTTGTCGGTCTTCTTCGCCAACCCGACCAGGTCGAGGATCTGAGGGACCTGGGACGCGATGACGTGGCGGGGCCGCCCGATGACCTCGAGGGCGAAGGCGACGTTCTCATAGACGCTCTTGGTCGGCAGCAGCCGGAAGTCCTGGAAGATGCAGCCGATGTTGCGCCGGAGGTACGGCACCTTCCACGGGGTCAGCTCACCGATATCGCGCCCCGCCACCCAAATGCGCCCTTCATCCGGTTTCTCCTCCCGCAGCAGCAGGCGCAGGAAGGTGGACTTACCCGAGCCGGAGGGGCCGACCAGGAAGACGAACTCGCCCTTGACGATGTCGACCGACACGTCTCGCAAGGCGACCGTCGAGCCCTTGTACGACTTGGTGACGTTCTCGAGCTTGATCATGATCCGAGCAGGGGGACCTCGACCCCCGACGTCGTCGGCAGGCTAGCAGCCACGGCGTCCGGCGGAGGGGACCGCGTCGGTCACTCCCGCCCCTCGTTGGCCCGCCGCCAGCGCAGGTAGGCCTCCATGAACTCGTCCAGGTCGCCGTCCAGGACGGCCTGCACGTTCCCCGTCTCGGCCTTGGTGCGCTCGTCCTTGACCTGCTGGTAGGGGGCAAGCACGTAGCCGCGGATGAAGCTGCCGGCGCGCGACACCTGACCCGCGGGCCCCGATATCGCCTGGAGGGCGGCCCTTCTCTCCTCCCTCTGCCGCTCGGCCAGCTTGGCGGCCAGGATCTGCATGGCGCGGGCCTTGTTCTGGAACTGGCTGCGCTCGTTCTGGCATGAGGTCACGATGCCGGTGGGGATGTGGGTGATCCTGACCGCCGAGTCGGTCACGTTCACGTGCTGGCCGCCGGCGCCGGAGGACCGGTAGGTGTCGATCCGCAGGTCCTTCTCGTCGATCTTCACCTCGTCGGACACGTCCTCGAGAAACGGCACCACGTCCACGGCGGCGTAGGAGGTCTGCCGGCGGGACTGGGAGTCGAACGGCGATATGCGGTAGAGGCGGTGCACGCCCCGCTCGGCGCTCATCAGCCCGTAGGCGTAGCGGCCCCTGACGATGAAGGTCGCCGACAGGATGCCCGCCTCCTGGCCCTCGGTGGCTTCGTCCAGCTCGACCTCGAACTCGCGGCGCTCGGCCCAGCGCAGGTACATGCGCAGCATCATGTTGGCCCAGTCCTGGGCGTCGGTACCGCCTTCACCGGCATGGATCTCGCACACCGCGTCGCGCTCGTCGTACTCACCTGAGAACAGCGAGCGCACCTCGAGGTCGTCGAGGGCGCGGGCCAGCTCACCCACCATGTCCTCCAGCTCGGGGGCCACCGACTCGTCGTCCTCGTCGCGCGCCAGCTCGAAGAGCGTGCCGGCGTCCTCGAGGCGCTGTCGCAGCCCGTCCAGCATGGCCAGATCGTCCGACGCCCGGCCGTACTCGGTTGTCACCCGCCTGGCGTTGTCCGCGTCCTCCCACAGGTCCGGCCGGGCCACCAGTGGCTCGAGCTCGGCCAGCCGGGACCGTAGGCCGGCGGCGTCGAGGTATCCCTCGGCCTCGTCGAGGCGCTTGCCGAGGACGGCGAGATCGGCCCCGAAGTCCCTCACCGGGGCCATGCCCCGCTCAACGGCCGTGGCAGTGCTTGTACTTCCGCCGGCTCCCGCACCAGCACGGATCGTTGCGGCCCGGCTTGGGCCGAGCCTGACCGGCCCCGGTCGGCCCCGGCCGGCCGGGGTTAGGGCTCGGACCGGTCTGGCCCCCCGGGGTGACCGGGGCGGCCGGACGCTGCCCGGGCGGACGCTGGCCTGCCGGGCGGGACGACGGTGGGGGCGGACCCGCCGGTCCGGGGGCGGGTATCGGCGCCGGGGGCGGGACCGGCTCGGCCTGAGACGCCGGTGACGGGACCGGCTCCGCCCCAGCCGCCGGCGGCGGTACCGGTTCGGTCGCAGCCGCAGCCGCAGGCGGAGCTGAGGGGACCGGCGGCTGCAGGCCGGGGTCGGGCTCGAGGGCGGCCGTCTCGGCGACGGCGGCCTCGTGGATGGCCTCGCTGCCCTGGACCGGGTTGTCGGGGGCCTGGTACTGGAGCTGGCCCAGGTCGGGTTCGGGGGCGGCCTCGACGGTCACCTCGGCGTGCATGACGTAGCGGATGTAGTCCTCGTCCACCGCGTCCATGAGCTGACCGAACATGTGGTAGCCCTCGCGCTGCCAGGCGACCAGGGGATCCTGCTGGCCCATGGCCCGCAGGTTGATGCCCTCGCGGAGGTAGTCCATCTCCGCCAGGTGCTCCCGCCAGCGCATATCGATGATCTGCAGCATGATGTCGCGCTCGACCTGGCGCATGGTTTCGGCGCCACCGGGCATGGCCTGTTCCTTGGCGTCGTAGTGGGCCATGGCCTCGGTGATGAAGGCCTCGTACACCTGATCCGAGGTCAGGGCCTCGCTGAGGTCTTCCACCGTGAAGCGGGTGGGGTACACCAGGGCCACCTCGGTTATGAGGGTGGCGAGGTCCCAGTCCTCGGGGAAGTCGTTGGGGCAGGCCTCCCGCACCAGGGTGTCGATGGTGCCCTCGAGGATCTCGACGGTGCGATCGCGCAGGTCCTCCCCTTCGAGGACCTGCATGCGCCGGGCGTAGATCACCTTGCGCTGCTCGTTCATCACCTCGTCGTACTTGAGGACGTCCTTGCGGATTTCGGCGTTGCGGGCCTCGACGGTCCCCTGGGCCCGCTCGATGGCCTTGGTGACCATACGGGCCTCGATGGGGGCGTCCTCGGGCAGGGCCCGGCTCATCACCCAGTTCATGGCCCCGGTGGCGAACAGGCGCATGAGCTCGTCCTCGAGGGACAGGAAGAAGCGGCTCTCGCCCGGATCGCCCTGGCGGCCGGCCCGGCCCCTCAGCTGGTTGTCAATGCGCCGGCTCTCGTGGCGCTCGCTGCCGAGCACGTACAGCCCGCCCAGCCGCCTGACCTCGTCACCCTCGGCCTGGCACTCGGCCTGGAACTTGGCCAGCAGCTCGGCGTAGCGCGCCGCCCCCTCCTCGCTGGACCGGTCCAGGCCCTGGGACGACAGCTCCTGGGCCGCCAGACCCTCGGGGTTGCCGCCGAGGAGGATGTCCACCCCCCGGCCGGCCATGTTGGTCGCGACGGTGACGGCGTGGAGCCGGCCGGCCTGGGCCACGATCAGGGCCTCACGGGCGTGCTGCTTGGCGTTGAGCACCGCGTGGGGGATGCCCTGCTTGTCCAGCAGGCGGGACAGGTGCTCGGAGCGCTCGACCGACGCCGTGCCGACCAGGACGGGCTGGCCCCGCTCGAAGCGGCCGGCGAGGTCCTCGACCACGGCGGCGAACTTGGCGTCCTCGGTCTTGTAGATCAGGTCGGCGTGGTCCTCGCGGACCATAGGCAGGTTGGTCGGGATCGGCACCACCGAAAGGTTGTAGGTGTTGGCGAACTCCGACGCCTCCGTCTCCGCCGTGCCGGTCATGCCGGCGAGCTTGTCGTAGAGGCGGAAGTAGTTCTGCAGGGTGACGGTGGCCCAGGTGTGGTTCTCCTCCTTGATCCGCACCCGCTCCTTGGCCTCCACCGCCTGGTGCAGACCGTCGGACCACCGCCGGCCCTCCAGCACCCGGCCGGTGAACTCGTCGACGATCTTCACCTCACCGTCGCCGACGATGTAGTCCTTGTCCCGCTTGTACAGCTCCTTGGCCCGGAGGGCCTGCTGGAGCTGGTGGACGTAGTTGGCCGCCACCTGGTCGTAGAGGTTGCCCAGGTTGAGCTGGCGCTCGACCTTCTCGATGCCCGCCTCGGTGGGCACCACCGTGCGCTTCTCCTCGTCGACCTCGTAGTCCGAGTCGCGCACGAGGGTCCGTACGATGCTGGCGAACTGGTAGTAGAGCTGGGCCGATTGGGCCGCCGGTCCGCTGATGATGAGCGGGGTGCGGGCCTCGTCGATGAGGATGGAGTCCACCTCGTCGACGATGGCGAAACGGTGGCCCCTCTGGACCATGGCATCCAGCGAGCGGGCCATGTTGTCCCGCAGGTAGTCGAAGCCGAACTCGGTGTTCGTGCCGTAGGTGACGTCGGAGTCGTAGGCCTCCCGCTTGGCCACCGGGTCGTCCACCTCGGGCACGACCAGGCCGACGCTCAGACCCAGCCAGCGGTGGATCTGGCCCATCCACTCGGCGTCGCGGCGGGCCAGGTAGTCGTTGACCGTCACCACGTGGACGCCCTCGCCGGTGAGGCCGTTGAGGTAGACCGGCAGGGTCGAGACCAGGGTCTTGCCCTCCCCGGTCTTCATTTCGGCGATCCAGCCGAAATGCAGGGCCATGCCCCCCATCAGCTGGACGTCGTAGTGACGCTGGCCGATCACGCGTTGGGCGGCCTCCCGCACCACGGCGAAGGCCTCCGGCAGCAGGTCGTCGAGGGACTCGCCCTGGTCGAGGCGCTGGCGGAACTCGACCGTCTTGTGCTTGAGGGCGTCGTCGGAGAGGGCGTGGGTCTCCGACTCCAGCTGGTTGATATAGGGGACGATCCCCTCGATGCGGCGGAGCTTCTTGCCCTCGCCGGCGCGGAGGACCTTCTCGAGGATGCCCATGGAGCCTCGATTCTACCGGGGGTACCGGGTGGTTCCCCTCCGGGCCCCGACCGGGCGCCCCCGCCCCCTGCCGGGGCGGCCGGGGCGTAGCCGGCTCACTCGCCGGCGGTGTCGATGAGCCGCTCGCGCACGGCGTACATGACCGCCTGCATCCTCGAGTGGAGATGCAGCTTCTCGAGGATGTTGCGCACGTGGTTCTTGACCGTGTTCTCCGATATGAACAGGTCGTCGGCGATCTCGCGGTTGCTCATCCCCTTGGCCACCAGGCGCAGGACCTCCAGCTCCCGCCCGGTCAGGGTGGGCACCGGGAACTGCTGGCGCTCCTCGGCCCGCTTGGACAGGGTGTTGAACTCGTTGAGGAGCTTGGAGGCCATCGAGGGCGAGATCAGGCTCTGGCCCTGGACCACCGCCCGGATGGCCTCGGCCACCTCCTCCACCGATATCTCCTTGAGGAGGTAGCCGTTGGCCCCCGCCTTTATGGCCTCGTAGAGGTCCTCCTCCTCGTCACTGACGGTCAGCATGAGGATCTTGGTGGTGGGGGACAAGTCGCGGATCTGGCGGGTGGCCTCGATCCCGTTGACCTTGGGCATACGGACGTCCATGAGGACCACGTCGGGGGCGGATTCGGCCGCCTTGGCCACCGCCTCCTCGCCGTCCTCGGCCTCGCCTACGACCTCGATGCCCTCCTCGGTGCCGAGCACGACGTAGAGGCCCCGCCGGAAAAGGGCCTGGTCGTCGGCGATGAGCACACGGACCACCTCGCCGAGCCCCCTGTTGTGGTCGTCGGTCACCGCTCTCCTTGGTCAGGTATGTCTAGCTCAGGCGGCGTCTACAGGTATGTCTAGCTCAGGCTGCGTCGATCAGGCCGGTCTGACCGTCCCGGCGGCGGTATACCACCGCCGCCCGTCCGGTATCGGAGTTGGAGAACAGGTAGAAGTCGTGGCCCAGCAGCTGCATCTCGAGGGCGGCCTCCGTCGGGGTCATGGGCTTTAGCTCGAACTGCTTGGTCCGGACTATCTGGGGCTGGTCGTCGTCGCCGTCTCCTGGCTGTCCGTCTGGTCCGCTTTGTCCGGGCCGGGAGTCTAACGGCGGGCGCCGGCGGGGATGGGACCGGCCGACCAGGCGGCCCTTGAGCCGCACCAGGCGGTGCTCCAGCTTCTCGACCACCAGGTCCACCGCCGCCAGCATGTCGGGGGCCGAGGCCGAGGCCCGCACCACGTGGTGGGGGCCGTGCAGGGTCACCTCGCACACCTCCCGGTCGCGGATCCGGGGGTTGTGCTCCTCCCGGAACCGGACCTCGGCCCGCTTGACGTCGTAGAGGAACCGGTCCAGCCGGCCGAGCTTGTCCTGGGCCGTGTGGCGCACGTCCTCGGAGATTTCGGTGTGGCGGGCGGCTATGTCGAAGTCCAGCATCTACCCCCCTCAACGCAGCCGGGCGGCCGGCGGCCGCCCGGGAGTCCAAGCTCTACTGCCAGGAAATGGTCGCGCCCGGCTGACCTGGTCTTTGACCCCACACTCGCCTGCGGAGGGGTGCTGCCCGCCGGGCGACGGCGACCCGAAGGCCCTGCGCCGCCCGTCCTGACGGGCTTGGCCCCTTCTCCCGCCGGTCCCGACCGTCGGGGCCGTCCGGGGCAGGGCTTACCTCTAAGCCGCACCATGCTCAGCAACCACGGGTTGCCTTACGTGGGTCGTTTCGCCTGCGACTGGCATCGACTTTCAACCACAGACCCGCACGCGACCATGACCCAGTGTAGGAGGCGGGGGCCCCCGGCACCGGGGCCGTTGGACCCGGGTTTGTCAGCGGCGGTCGAGGCGGATGGCGGCGACCGTGGTCTCGGTGTCGGCCACCAGGGCGGCGACCACGTCCTCGGGACGGAACCACTCGCCCCGTTGGATCAGCTCCCGTGCCCGGGCCACCGCATCCGGCCTCACTCGACCCAGCTCGTTGTCCACGAGGTTGGATCGGCACCCTCCGTGGTGGCCTTGAGATAACCGTAAGGCCCATTCCGGAACATCGCGCGCTGCGCCGCTCATCGGCTGGGCCAGCGGCAGCCGGGCGCAGGCAGCGCTCAGTGCTTGGCTCAGTGCTTGGCTCAGTGCTTGGCTCAGTGCTTCAGGGCTCAGTACGTCAGGGCTCAGTACTTGTAGTGCTCGGGCTTGAACGGCCCATCCACCGCCACCCCGATGTAGTCGGCCTGGGCCGGGGTCAGGCGGGTGAGCTTTACCCCCAGGGCGTCGAGGTGCAGCCGGGCCACCTTCTCGTCCAGCACCTTGGGCAGCACGTGGACCCCCAACGGGTAGCGCTCGCGGTTTGCGAACAGCTCGATCTGGGCCAGCACCTGGTTGGTGAAGCTGCAGCTCATCACGAAGCTCGGATGCCCGGTGGCACAGCCGAGGTTGAGCAGCCTCCCCTCGGCCAGCACGATGACGGAGTGGCCGTCGGGGAAGAGGTACTCGTCGACCTGGGGCTTGATGTTGATCTTGCGGACGTCGCTCATCCGGGCCAGACCGGCCATGTCGATCTCGTTGTCGAAGTGGCCGATGTTGCCGACTATGGCGTTGTGCTTCATCCGGCCCATGTGCTCTGCGGTGATGATGTCGCGGTTGCCGGTGGCCGACACGACGATGTCGGCCCGGTCGATGACCCGCTCGAGGGTGGTCACCTCGAAGCCCTCCATGGCCGCCTGCAGGGCGCAGATGGGATCGACCTCGGTGATGATCACCCTGGCCCCCTGGCCCCGTAGCGACTCGGCGCAGCCCTTCCCCACGTCGCCGTAGCCGCACACCACCGCCACCTTGCCCCCGATCATCACGTCAGTGGCCCGGTTGATCCCGTCGATGAGACTGTGGCGGCAGCCGTAGAGGTTGTCGAACTTCGACTTGGTGACCGAGTCGTTGACGTTGATCGCCGGAAAGCGCAGGGTCCCCTTCTCCGCCATCTGGTAGAGCCGGTGCACCCCGGTGGTCGTCTCCTCGGTGACCCCGATGACGCCTGCGGCCATGCCAGTCCAGCGCTCGGGCTCGGAACGCAGGGTCCTCTCCAGCAGGCCGAGCACGACCTTCCACTCGTCGCTGTCGTCCTCCCCCGCCGGAGGTACCGCCCCGGCCGCCTCGAACTCGGCTCCCCGGTGCACCAGGAGGGTGGCGTCCCCGCCGTCGTCGAGGATCATGTTCGGACCGGGATGGCCGGGCCAGCGCAGGGCCTGCTCGGTGCACCACCAGTACTCCTCGAGGGTCTCGCCCTTCCAGGCGAAGACCGGTATCCCCCTGGGCGCATCGGGCGTGCCCTCCGGGCCCACCGCCACGGCGGCGGCGGCGTGATCCTGGGTGGAGAAGATGTTGCAGCTCGCCCACCGGACCTCGGCCCCCAGGGCCAGGAGGGTCTCGATCAGCACGGCGGTCTGGACGGTCATGTGCAGAGAACCGGTGATGCGGGCCCCCGCCAGCGGCCGCTGGTCGGCGTACTCGGCCCGCAGGGCCATGAGGCCCGGCATCTCCACCTCGGCCAGCTCTATCTCCTTGCGCCCCCACGGGGCGAGGGACAGGTCGGCGACCTTGAACTCGGGCAGCGCGTCAGCCATGGCCGCACGCTACCCGGCCTCAGGCCGAGCCCAGCTTGGCCTTGAGCTCGCTCAGGATGGGCACCGGGCCGGGGTCTATGCCCTCGCGGGCGGCCAGCTCCAGGGACAGGAAGTCGCCGAAGATCACCAGGTCCAGCAGCTGGGCCAGGTCCCCGTCGCCCTCGCCCCTGACCTCCTCCACCCCGGCGACCACCTCACGCATGATCTCTGTGACCAGCTCGAAGCGGCGGATGACCTGGGGGTGCTCGGAGTCGTGGCGCAGGTTGACCAGGGTGAGCAGCTGCCTGGTGGCGTCGCCGAGCTGGCCCCAGCCCACCACCTCGTTGTGGCAAAGCTCCGGGTGCACGGCGTAGAACGCCGGGGTCTTGGTGTTCTCGTTGACCTGGGTCTTCCACCGCAGGGCGGCGGCCGAGCCCACGGCGCCGGAGCTGTAGACGAGGGGGATCGTCCGGCCGATGCGCTCGGCCAGCCTGGCGGCCGGGCTCGACCCGCCGGTCAGCTGGTCGCGGCGGCGCTTGAGCTGGGTGACCGCCTGGGCGATCCACTGCCTGGCCCCCGGGAAGAGCCCGATCTCCTCCAGGACCACCAGGGGCGGGATGGCCATGGCACCCAGGCCGGCGCGCGGCTGGGGGATGGTGGTCGGCACAGGCACAACCGGCGCCCCCCATCCCGCCGCCCGCTTGGCCAGCTCGCCCCCGCCGGTGACGGCGACCACGGAAGCGCCCTGCACGGCGGACTCGGTGGCCGCCTCCAGGGTCTCCTCGGTGTCACCGGAGAACGACACGGCGAACACCAGGGTCCCCTCGCCCACGAAGGCCGGGGGGGCGTAGCCCTTGACCACCACCACCGGCACGGCCATGAACGGGGCGGCGGTGGCGAGGAGGATGTCGCCGGCCACGCCGCTGCCGCCCATCCCCAGGACGACCACGTTCTCGACCAGCTCCCGCTGCGGCAGCCCGCCCAGGCCGCTGGCCGCCTGCACGGCCGCCTCCACCTGCTCGGGCAGGCCGGCGGTGGCCTCCAGCATCCCCTCGCTGTCGAGGGGCAGGTTCACGACGACTCCTCGAAGGTGGGCTTGATCCCCGCCGACTCGGCCTTGTCCACCAGCCGGCGGTGCTCGTCCTCGGAGACCGTCTCGGCCTCGTCGATGAGCATGATCGGGATGTCGTCGCGGATGGCGTAGCGGCGGTGCAGGCGGGGGTTGTAGAGGCTGTCCTCGTCCTGGAAGTACAGCAGGGGTCCCTTGTCCTCCGGGCAGGCGAGGATGGCCAGCAGCTGGGGGTCGAGTGCCAATGGTCAGACCTTTCTGGCGGCTTGTCGGATGAGGGCGAGGACCTCGTCGGTGTGCCGGCGGCAGGACTCGGCGTCAGGGGCCTCCAGGTTGAGCCGCAGCAGCGGCTCGGTGTTGGAGGGGCGGAGGTTGAACCACCACTCGCCCACGTCGACGGTCAGGCCGTCGGTCCAGTCCAGCTCGGCGGCTGGATAGGAGCCCGCCACCGCCTCGATGACGGCGGCCGGGTCCCTCACCTCGGTGTTGATCTCGCCCGAGTCGGCGTAGCGCTCGAAGGGGACCCGCATGCGGGAGAGGGACTCACCCGAGCGGGACAGCATCTCGAGGACCACGACGGCGGCGATCAGCCCCGAGTCGGCCCGGTAGTTGTCGCGGAAGTAGTAGTGGCCCGAGTGCTCGCCGCCGAACACGGCCCCGGTTTCGGCCATCACCGCCTTTATGAACGAGTGCCCGACCCTGGTCCTGACCGGCACTCCGCCCCGCTCGGTGATCACCTCGGGCACCGCCTTGGAGCAGATCAGGTTGTAGATCACCTTGGCCCCGGGGTGCTTGTCGAGCATGGCGGCGGCCACCATGGCGGTGGTGAGCGATCCCGACAGAGGCTGTCCGGTCTCGTCCACCAGGAACACCCGGTCGGCGTCGCCGTCGAAGGCCAGGCCGACGTCGGCCCCGGTGCCGGTCACCCGGGCCTGCAGGTCCCGCAGGTTCGCCGGCTGGATGGGGTCGGCGGGGTGGTTGGGGAAGCTCCCGTCGGGCTCGGGATAGAGGATCTCCAGGTCGAAGGGCAGGGGGGCGAACACCGGCGGGAGGACCACGCCGCCCATGCCGTTGGCGGTGTCGGCCACCACCTTGAGCGGGCGGAGGACCGACAGGTCCACGAACGAGCGCACGTGGGCGGCATAGGCCTCGATGAGATCGACCTGCTCCACCGGCGGCGCCGGGCCCGGGGCGGTGCCCAGCTGCTCCTCGACGATGGCGCGGATGTCGGCCAGCCCGGTGTCCTGGCCGACCGGGCGGGCGCCGGCCAGGCACAGCTTCATCCCGTTGTAGGCGGCCGGGTTGTGGGAGGCGGTGAACATGACCGCCGGGGCGTCGAGCTTGCCCGAGGCGAAGTAGACCAGGTCGGTCGAGACCATGCCCAGGTCGGAGATGGCCGCCCCCTCGCCGGCGGCACCGGCGGCGAAGGCGGCCGACAGCGCCACCCCGGAGGCCCGCATGTCCCGCCCCACCAGGATGCGGTCGGCCTTGGTGAAGCGGGCGAAGGCGGTCCCCACCGCCGCCGCCACGCTGCTGTCGAGCTGGTCGGGGACGGTGCCCCTTATGTCGTAGGCCTTGAAGATGTCGTCGAGCCGGGCCATGGGCGGCCGAGCCTACTGGGCGGGGTCGGCTGCCCCGGCTGGCGGTAGCGGCCCCGCAGGGCCCTCCAGCGGATGGCGGCGAGGTCGCCGACCATGCGCCCGGCGTCGCGGTGGACCCTCACCGAGGAGCGCCTGGTGTTGGTCAGCTCGACCGGCACCTCGGTCACCTGGAGCCCGAGGGCCCGGGCGATGACGAAGATCTCGACGTCGAAGGCGAAGCCGTCCACCCTGCCGCGGGAGAAGACCGCCCGGGCGGCCTCGGCGCTGAAGGCCTTTATCCCGCACTGGGTGTCGCGCACCTCGCCGAGCACGACCGCCCGGGTGAGCCAGTTGAACACCCGCCCGGAGACCCCCCTGATGCGGCGCACCTTGGCCAGGGTCACCGTGTCCACGTGGCGGCGGCTCCCCACGACCACGTCCGCCCCCGACTCGACCTCCTCCATCAGCCCGATCAGCTGCTCGGGGGGGTAGGCCAGGTCGGCGTCGATGAAGGCCACCGTCCGACCGGCGGCCTCCAGCACCCCCGCCCTCACCGCCGCCCCCTTGCCCCGGTGCCGGTCGAGCGAGATGACGGTGGCGCCGGCCTCGGAGGCCTCCGCCGCCGTCCGGTCCTCGGAGCCGTCGTCTACCACGATGACCTCCACCCGGGCGTCGACCGGCCGGAGCCGCTGGTACAGGCGCCTGACCGTCGATCCGATCAGGTCCTGCTCCCGGTAGGCGGGGACGACGACGCTCAGTCGGGGCGGGGGCTCCGCCTCCAACTACCGGGACTTCCTCACGGGGCCGGGTCGCCGACCACTACCGGCTCGGGCGACTCCTCGGCCAGCTCCGCCTCGGTGAACAGCGTCTCCTGCACCGGTGCCGGCGGGGGCGGGGGCGCCGGCCACGGGCCCCACCGGTTGAGCAGGCCGATCCCGACCACCCCGAGCAGGGTCGACAGCCAGCCGATCCCGTCGACCGGGGTCCATCCGTAGTGGATGCTGACGTGGTGGGAGGTCGGAACGACCACCGTGAGGTTCGGCGTCACCCGCCACGGACCGTTGGCCCCGGTCGCCTGCCAGTTGGGGAAGTAGGACGCCTTGACCAGCACCGGGGTCCCGGTGCGGCTGACGTCGAAGCTGATCCGGTCGTCACCGGTCCTGATGTGCGACACGGTGGTCGGCGCCACCGGCACCTCGGGCACGTTGGACCGGGACGAGGAGCCGACCCGTGGCCATGATGGCGGTCCCGACGCCGCCAGCGGCACCTGCCAGCGGCCGGGGTCGTCGTACCAGGCCACCGACACGTTCAACCAGGACTTCGCCGTCTGGCCCGAGCCCGGCACCACGGCGGGCTCGTAGGACAGAGGGGTGACCATGGCCGAGTTCCTGATCTCGTACACGTACCAGGTCCGCTGCTTGACCCCGTCGGTGTAGGTCACCGACCACGGCCCGGTGGTCGCCACCAGCTTGAGGTCGGGGTTGGTGTTGGCCTCGGCCTGTATCTGGGGCGAGAACGTCATGTAGTAGCGGACACCCAGCAGCTGCATGTGCTGGATGCCCGCGGCCACGTCGATGCCCCGCGAGTAGGGCAGGCCGAGCATGGCGTCGGACGGGTTGACCGAAAGCTCGGACTGGTCGAGGAAGTGGTATGGGGTGCTGGAGGCCGACTCGAACAGCAGGCCCTCCTGGGTGTTGATGCACCCGTTGGTCCAGTAGGGCAGCAGCATGAGGGCCATCGGCGTGCCGAAGCGGTTGAGCTCGGGCTCGTACTCCCACATGGCCCGGCCGCACCCGTACTCGGCGCCGACCCCGGCCATGGTCTCGATCACCGAGCGGTACTCGGGATAGGCCGCCTTGCGCTGGTAGCCGGTGTAGTTCCACTTGACCCAGTCGGGAATGAAGCTGTGGTCGGCGGTGTGGAGCGGGAACCACGAGGGCAGCACCTGCAGGGGCAGGGCGACGAAGACGACCGCCGCCGCCGCCGCCGACAGGGGGACCACGACCGAGCCCTCGAAGGCGGAGCCCCGAACCACCCGACCGCTCAGCCGGGCCAGGGCGGTGCCGAACTCCGCCACCGCCAGTCCGGCCAGCAGGTACAGGCACAGGACCCAGAACGGCAGGAGGCGGGCGTTCCAGATCTTGCCCTGGGGGGCGACCACGAAGCCCAGCGCCGACAGCGCCGCCATGACGGTGATGAACGTCCCGAGCCGGCGTCGCAGGGCCAGCGAGGCGACCGCTCCGCTCGCCGCCAGCACCCCGACCCAGTACAGGCTCGACGGCATGAGGGTGGACCAGTAGGCGTGGATCTTCTCCCAGCCCATGTCGGTGGTGTAGGCCAGCCGCATGGCGAACGGGATCCACCAGAACCCGGCCAGCAGGCCCCCGACCACCCCGACCGCAACGGTCCAGCGCAGCCGGCGCCAGCCCCCGTGCATGAGGAAGATCACCACCGCTCCCACGATCACGAACAGCGTGGGCAGCAGGTGGCACAGACCGGTCACCGCCAGCAGGAAGGCGGCCAGCCCGGCGTGGCGGCCGGTGCGCAAGCCCCGCCCGACCACGCCCAGGAAGACCAGGCCCACCGCCAGGCTCAGGGAGAAGGCGTACTCGCCGGCCAGGGTGGAGGCGATGTTGCCCCCGTAGATCGTGTAGGAGCGGTCGAACAGGTACGGGAGGGTCGCCACCCCCAGGCAGGCGGCGCTGGTGTTGCGCAGACCCCACAGCCGGCCCATCCCCCAGGCCGCCGCCGGCAGGGCCAGGGACCCCAGCACCGTCACCAGCTTGAAGGCGATGTTGTAGGGGATGACCAGGTTGAGCAGGACGACGATCAGGCTGGGGAGGGGGAAGTAGAAGCTGAACAGCGGGAACCCGTCGTACCAGCCGGGGTCCCAGCCGGTGACCCGGCCGTGGGTCAGCAGGTGATCACGGAGGAACGCCGGCAGGGCGACGTGGGCCCCGGTGTCGCCTCCGGCGGTGGTGGTGTTGGCGAAGAGCAGGCTCGGCTCGAGCTGCCAGAAGACGAAGGCCACCATCCCGCCGACGGCGACGAAGGTGGCGAGGCTCGACGCTGACAGCCGGCGCATGACCGCCCTATGTTGCCCGAGGTTGGTGCCCGGCTCACTTCAGCCCAGGCGCCGCCTCCGGCCCACCCGCCCGACCAGGTCGAGCACCCGACCGAGTTCCACCGGGCTGCCCTCGGAGTCGGCCCACCAGCGGACGTCACAGCTCGAGCAGCTGCGCATCACCACCCGCGACGACCCCAGCTTGAGCCCGATCTCCACGAAGTTGCTCCGGCCACACACCGGACAGAGCACGGCGACCTCCAGGTGCCGCCGGGGCGGCCCTAAACCCGATGGATTAGGTCTCGACCTCCGCCCTGACCGCCTTTAGAACCAATTGCTCCCGGCCGCCACCCAGAGCGGTCAGCGGTGGCCGACCAGGTAGGCCACGGTGAAGGCATTGAAGCCGGCATGGGCGAAAATGCCCGGTCCCAGTCGACCGGTGCGGACGGCCAGCACCCCCAGGACCAGGCCGAAGGCGACGAGAGCGGGGAACTGCAGGGCCTCGAAGTGGGCCAGGCCGAACAGCACGGCCGATCCGATCACCGCCCAGACGTTGCCGAAGCGGCGGGCCAGGGAGCGCAGGAGCAGGCCCCGGAAGAACAGCTCCTCCACCACCGGGGCGCACCCCACGACCAGCACGGCCAGCAGGGCGACCGCCGAGCCGTGGGCCAGGCCGGTCAGCTGCTGGGCCGGCCGGCTGAGCTGCTGCTCGAGGTGGGGGTCGGTGAGGCGCAGGGGCAGGTAGAGCACGTCGCTCACCACCAGCTGGGAGACCAGGCCAAGCACCAGCCCCAGGGGCAGGTCGATCCACCGGAGGCGGAGCCCGAACTCGACCGCCAGGTCACCGGAGCCCTTGAGCCGGCTGGCCAGCAGGGGGGCGCCGGCCAGCCCCAGCCAGAGCCCGATCAGGCCGGCAGCGGTGGTGCCGAGGCTGGACTGGGTGGGATTGCCGTGGGCGGCGGCCCAGGCGCTGGCCGCCACCGCCGAGGCGAAGAAGCCGACGACATAGCCGATGGCAGCGTCGCCCAGCCCCCACCGGGGGGCGGGCGGCTCGACCTCGGCCGGGTGGCTCACACGGCCAACGGTGGCAGGAAAGCAAGCGGCGGTGCCGCTTCGTCCCCTTCGGGCTCCTCGGCCTCCTCCTCACCGCCGGGCTGGGCCGTGGCCTGCCCCCGGCGGTCGACCCGCGACCAGCCCGAGGGCACGGTCAGGGAGTTGGCATGTCCGATGCACATGCCCCAGGCGCCGACCGCCATCGGCTCTTCGAGGTCGTCGAGCCAGACAGTGCGCTGCGAGTAGTCGTAGGTCAGGGCGACCTCGGCGGGGGCGCTGCAATCGGGGCGCACGCAGAGACGGCGGTGGTCCATGCATCGACCATACCGACCTGGCCCCCGCCGTTGGTGCACCGGTCCCCCGCCTGTCCCGGATCCGCCGGGTCGGGGTGGCGACCACCGGTCAGTAGCATGGAAGCCATGAGTCGCCAGCCGTCCGAGCCCAAGCCGGGCCGCGAGCGCTCGGGCTTCGGCATGCCCGGCGGGTCCGACCAGAGCTGGCGCTGGGTGGTGCTGATCCTGGTCGCCCTGGTGCTGGCGGCCTTCGTGCTGCCGTCGCTGTTCTCCAAGTCGAGCCGCACCCAGCTCAGCTACACCACCTACCTGCAGGACGTGGACCAGAAGGCGGTCGACACCGCCCAGGTCTCCAACGACTCCGGGGTCATCACCGGCACCCTCAAGGACGGGACCCAGTATGTGGTCGACGGCCCCGAGCCGGCCATCCCCGCCGACGTGGCCTCCATGCGGGCCAGCGGGGTCAAGCTGACCTTCAAGAGCACCGGCAGCAACATCCTGGGCTCCCTGCTGGTCTACGTGCTGCCGCTGTTCCTCCTCATCGCCTTCTTCGTGTGGATGAACCGCCGGGCGGCCGGGCAGATGACCGGCATCATGTCGATCGGCCGGTCGCGGGCCAAGCTCTACTCCACCGAGCGGCCCCGTACCACCTTCGGCGACGTCGCCGGCTACAACGGCGTCAAGCAGGAGATCCGCGAGGTGGTGGACTTCCTCAAATCGCCGGGCCGGTTCACCGACATCGGCGCCCGCATACCCAAGGGCGTCCTGCTGGTCGGGCCGCCCGGAACAGGCAAGACGCTGCTGGCCCGGGCGGTGGCCGGCGAGGCCGGGGTGCCGTTCATGTCGGTGAGCGGCTCGGACTTCATGGAGATGTTCGTCGGGGTGGGCGCCAGCCGGGTGCGGGACCTGTTCCAGACCGCCCGTAAGCAGGCCCCGGCCATCATCTTCGTGGACGAGATCGACTCCATCGGCCGCAAGCGGGGCGCCGGCCTGGGCGGCGGCCACGACGAGCGGGAGCAGACCCTCAACCAGATGCTGTCGGAGATGGACGGCTTCGACTCGGCCGAGGGAATCGTGATGATGGCGGCGACCAACCGGCCCGACATCCTCGATCCCGCCCTGCTCCGCCCGGGCCGCTTCGACCGCCAGATCGTGGTGCCGCTCCCGGACCTCGAGGAGCGCCTCCCGATCCTGCAGGTCCACTGCCGGGGCAAGCGCATCTCGCCCGAGGTCGACCTGCGCCTGATCGCCCGGGGCACCCCGGGGATGTCGGGGGCGGACCTGGCCAACCTCGTCAACGAGTCGGCCCTGCACGCCGTGCGCCGGGGCAGCAACATGATCGAGCCCCAGGACTTCGAGGCGGCCCGCGACCGCGTGCTCATGGGCCAGCGGCGCGAGACCCTGGTCCTGTCCCCGGCGGAGAAGGAAAGGGTCGCCTACCACGAGGGCGGCCACGCCGTGCTCGCCTACGTGCTGCCCAACGCCGATCCGGTCCACAAGGTGACGATCTTCGCCACCGGCATGGCCCTGGGGGTGACCCAGCAGCTCCCGATGGAGGAGCGCCACATCTACCCCAAGGAGTACATCGAGGACTCCCTGGCGGTGCGCATGGGCGGCCGGGTGGCGGAAATGATCGTCTACGGCGACCTTTCCACCGGGGCCAACAACGACCTGGTGGGCAACACCGAGCTGGCCCGCAAGATGGTGCGGGAGTGGGGCATGAGCGACCGGGTCGGCCCCATGGCCTGGGGCTCCCAGGGCATGGTCTTCCTGGGCGAGGACCTCATGCACACCCGCGACTACAGCGACGAGACCAGCCGGGTCATCGACGAGGAGGTGTCGCGGATCCTGCGGGAGCAGGAGGAGCGGGCCACCGAGTTCCTGAAGCGCCACTTCAAGGGGCTGTCGGCCGTGGCCGCCGCCCTGCTGGAGAACGAGACCATCGACGGCGCCGATGTCATGAGGCTGGTGGACGAGGCCAACGGCGGTCCGGTCCACACCGACGGGGCCAAGGGCAGCGCCGTGCCCCACTTCGGGATGACCGAGCAAGCCGTCCCCGGCGCCCTGCCCGCGGCCGGGGCCACCCCGGGCAACGGCTCGCGGCGATCGTCGGAGGACGAGACCGTCGTCCTCGACCGCTCCAAGCTCAAGGACCCGTAGACCCCCGGTAGGTCCCACTAACTGGCGGCCCCCGGCCGGCCCAAGTCACACTGGTGAACCGGGTGATTCGGGGGCAGAGGATGGACGCACGGTCTGGGGCCGGGCAGACGAGCACCACTCAGACCAGGGCGGGGGCACCGACGCGGGTGGCGGGCGGGGCCATGTGGGTGCTCGGTCTGGTCATCATGATCGACGCCACCGACCAGAGCATCGTGCGCGGCATCGTCCCCCAGATCAAGTCCGCCTTCCACGTGGGCGACCTGGCCATCGGGGTGCTCATGTCGTCCTTCGTGGCGGTCAACGGACTGGTCACCGTGCCCGCCGGATACCTGGCCGACCGGTGGCGGCGCAACCGGACCATCGGCCACACCGTCATCGGCTGGTCGGGCATCACCGCCCTCACCGCCACCGCCCCCAACTTCGGGCTGCTGGTGGGCATCCGCACCCTGCTCGGCTTCGGCCAGGCCGTCACCGAGCCCTCGGCCGGCAGCCTGCTGGCCGACATCTATCCCCTGGCCCAGCGGGGCCGGGCCTTCGCCGTGCAGCAGTGCCTGTCGTTCGTGGGCTTCGGGCTGGGCGTGAGCATCGCCGCCCAGATCGCCACCCACCTGGGCTGGCGCTACGCCTTCCTGCTGGTCGGCCTACCCGGGGCGCTCATCGCCCTGGCCTGCTACCGGATCCGCGAACCCAAGCGGGGACACTCCGACCGCCTCCACGCCGGGGTGGCCGGCGACGACGAGGCCGACGCCCCGGTCGACCTGCTGGCCGACGGGGTGGGGGGGTTCGTGCGGGACATGGTGGCCGGGCTCAAGGCCGACCTCCGGACCATCCTCGGCATCCGCACCATGCGCTACGCCCTGGTCGGCATCGCCACCCTGCTGTTCAGCATCACCGCCATATCGGCCTGGCTGCCGGAGTTCTACCGGCGCCAGGAGCACCTGAGCCAGGGGGCGGCCACCTCGGCCTTCACCATCCTGGCGGTGGTGGCCGGGCCGGCGGCCATCCTGGTCGGCGGCTGGCTGGCCGACCGCTTCGCCACCGTCGTGAAGGGGGCCCGGGTGGCCCTGCCCGCCTACTACATCCTGTTCGGCAACACCCTGTTCATGGTCTCCTACCTGCACCTGTCCTTCGGCCCGGCCTACGCCCTGCAGTTCGTCGGCCTGTTCGTGATGGCCCTGTCGGTGCCGGCGCTGCGCGCCGGGCTGTCCGACGCCGTGCCCGCCAACCTGCGGGGGGCCGGCTTCGCCGCCTTCAACCTCATGTCGGTGCTGTTCGGGACGGCGGCGGCCCCGGTGGTGGTCTCCCTGTTCGCCCAGACCTTCGGCGGGGACCTGCGCACCGCCTTCCTGATCGTGACCCCGCCCGTGTTCATCGGGGCCCTCATCCTCCTGCGGGCCCGCCACCACCTCGACGCCGACGCCGCCCGCATCTTCGCCGCCGTGTTGAGCGCGGCCCAGGCCGAGCAGGACCGCAAGGCCGCCCGGGCCCGGCGGCCCCAGGACGCCCAAGTCGACCTGCGCTCAGGACAGGGGGCTCAGGGCTCCCAGGGCCACGCCGATGGCGGCGGAGACCCCGCCGCCGCTGCGGTACAGGTCCCGCTCGACGACAACGGGGGCGCTGGCGGTGACGATCAGCGGGAGGAACGCTCCCTGCAGGTGGTCACCGAGCCGCAGGGCTGAGCGGGCCCCCGGGGCCACCACCACGGCGTCGAGGCCGGGCACCGGGGTCGGCGTGGACCCCACCAGCCGGGCCACGCTCAAGCGCACCGGGTCGGTCTGGGGGTTGGCCACCACCAGCCACTCGTCGTGGGTCGAGTCGGCCGCCCCGGCGGCCAGCACCCAGTGGCGGGCCGCCGCCGGCGAGCCCAGCAGGTCGCCCAGGCCGGTGCGGGCCCCGCCCGGATAGTCGACCACCCGCTCCACCACGATGGGGGGCCCCGAGGACCGGGCCGTGACCGTGTAGCCGTCGCCCTTGGGGATGCGGGTCTCGCCGTTGGCCGGCAGGGCCACCACCGACTGGGCCCCCACCTCGATGCGGAACGGCTCGGCCCGCCCGGTGGTGAGGGCGACCCCGACCCGGACCGGGGCCGGGGCGGTGTTGGGGTTGTACAGGTAGTAGGTGTCGGTCACCCCCGGGGTCAGCCCCCCGTCGGGAAAGCGCCACACCGCCGCCGTGGTCGGCGCCCCGGTGACCAGGGTCAGCCCCTTCTGTCCCGCCACCGTGTCCAGCTGCAGCTTGGCCGCCACCAGCGCACCGGAGCGGGCCGACACGGTCATGGCCACCACCGGCCGGTCCACCACGTGCGCGCCGATGTCGACCATGGTCACCGAGCGGGCCGGCACGTAGATGCCCTGGAACTCGGCCGGGGCGGTCTGGCCCTGGTCGGTGGCGAAGCTCAGATCGGCGATGGCGTCGGAGGGGAACGGGTCGTAGAGGGCGATCAGCAGGCTGGCCCCGTCCACCGTCGAGCCGGCCCCGAAGTACCACCGGGGTGAGGTGGTGCTGGCGCAGGGGGTGGAGGCGGCCCCCAGGGGCCCGCTCACCTGCTGCTCGACGGCCCCGTGGCCGCCCTGCAGCACCACGGTGGCGGCGACGAAGGGGGCCTTGAGCAGATCGGCCTCGTGGATGGCCACGCTGGAGAAGGGGCCGATCCCGAGGGACATGGCGGCCGAGGCCCCCTGGTTGGAGACCACCGTCAGGGTCCCGTGCAACGGGGAGGCGCCGGCGTCGGCGACCACGATGGTCCCGTCGGCCGCCCCTCCGGCGACGGTGGTCGCCCCGGCGCAGTACCACGCCGTCGTCTGGGCCCGGGCCGGGCTGGAGGCCACCGCGTCCAGGGCCGCCGGGGGCGGCCCGGACGAGCCCAGCAGGGACGCCGCCACCGTCCCCGCCACCACCAGGGCGGCGATCAGGGCGAGCGGCCCCCTCCGGGTGGGCTGGCGGCTCACCCGCCGCCCCCGGCGACCGCCCCGGCCGGGGCGGCCTCGGCAGCGCCCGGATCCCCCACCCCGGCCGCCTCACCCCGGTCCTCGGGCCTTCGCCGGGCGGACCACGCCAGGGCCAGCGCCGCCGCCCACGCCAGCCCCTCCAGGGCCAGGGCCAGGGCCCGGCCGGCGGGCCGGTGGGAGCCGACGGCCGGCCGGCGGTCGGCGGCGGTCCAGGTGGTGTTCTCGAAGATCTGCAGCGACGGGTCGACCGGCACCGGCTTCAGGTCGAGCTGGCGGCTCAGGGCCGCCACCAGCCTCGGCGGCGGGGCGAGGTCGGGGGAAGGCTCGATGGAGGGGACCTGGCGGGTCGGCACCACCAGGTAGCGGATGCCCAGGTCGCCCAGCAGCCGGCCCAGCTGCACCGTCGCCCCCTGCTCGGCCAGGCTCAGGTCGGCGTCGGCGGCCCGGGCCCGGCCCGGGTCGGGCGGAGGCCACTGGACGAGCAGGTCGCCGGGTCCGTCGTAGGCCACGGCGTAGGAGGTGCCGTCGGGGCGTGCCCACCCCGACAGGGGCACCGCCCGGGGGTCGCCGACCCAGAGCACCCGGTAACCGGGGCGGACCGGGGCCAGCAGGGGGGCCAGCTCCCCGCTCAGGTCGGCGGTGCCCGCCCCCCAGCGGCCCGACACCGACTGCAGGGCCGCCCCGCCGACGGCCAGGGTGACCCCGGCGGCGGCCAGCAGGGAGACCAGCTGGCGCCAGCCCACCCGGTAGCCGACCAGGTCGGCCTCGAAGGTGGCCATGCCGATCCCCGCCGACAGGGCCAGGGCGGCCCCGGCCATGGCCGCCATCACCCCCGGCTCGGGCACGGCGAAGCCCAGCCAGCCCCGCCCGCCGGCCCAGGCGGCCGCCCAGCACAGGATGGCCACCCACCACAGCCGCACCGACCAGGCCAGTCGCCACCCCCGCCCGAGCAGGAGGGGCAGGGCGGCGGCCAGCAGCACCATCCAGCCCAGGAACTCGACCCCGCCGGGCACCGGGCGGAAGCCGAGCAGCGAGCCGAGGCCAACGGCGCGGTACACCGGCTCGGGCACCCCCAGCACGGCGGAGCCCTGGGCCCCGGGCGAGACCAGGTCGTAGGACCACGGGAAGGCCAGAGCCCAGGCCACCGCCCCGGCGGCGGCCGCCGCTACCAGCGCCCGCACCGAGCCGGCCAGCTCCCCGGTGCCGCCCCGGCCCAGGGTGACCGATCCCAGCACCAGGCCGACGCCGGCCAGCACGGCCACCGGCACCGCCGCCGGCACCAACGCCCCGGCCAGGGCCAGCACCAGACCGAGGCCGACCCAACGCCTCGGGCCAGCGGGGCCGTCCTGGTCGAAGGGAGCCAGGCCGCTGGCCCGCCCCAGGTGTCCCACCACCCAGGGGAAGGCGCCGTAGGCCACCGCCGCCGCCCACCGCCCGTTGGCGATGGCCGAGTAGGGCAGGGGCAGGGCCAGGTAGACGGCGGTGGCGACCAGCTGGCCCCGCACCGATCCGAGGGGCCGGGCCGCCCGGTAGGCGCCCAGGGCGCCCAGCGGGAGCATGCCGACCACCACCACGTCGCGCAGGAGGCCCATCGAGTCCCCCAGCACGACCCCCAGCACCCCCAGGAGGGCGAAGGCCAACGGGGCGGAGCCGGCCTGGCCGAGGCCGGCCTGGCGGCCGGAGGCGGCGTAGGCCCCCAGCAGGTGCCAGGCCGAGGGGAACCGGGCCATGGTGCCCACCGCCGGCAGGCCCTGGGTCAGCACCGCCCGCGAGCCGAACACCAGGACGACCACGATGAGCCCCCACACCGCCGGAATCAGCCACGGCCGGGGCGGGGGGAGGGTCGGACCGGCGGCGGCCTGGCGGTGGGGCACGTGGGTGGCGGCCCGGTCGAAGGCGTCCTCCACCAGCCCGGACAGGCGCTCGGTGCTGGAGGACTGCAAGAGCCTGACCTCGCCGTCGCCCAGCCGGCGGCAGGTGGCCAGCCGGCGGCGGCGCCGGCGGAGCTGGCCGGGCCGGCGCAGGTTCCACGCCCACGCCGAGGCCGCCGCCCGGGCCGACTCGCGGCGCCCGGTGAGGCCGGCCATGAGCACCTCGGCCACCGAGTGCACCACCAGCTGGGGCTCGACCCGCAGGCGGTGCCAGAAGCCGTAGTTGGTCAAAGCCGCCCGCAGCTCGTGGCGCCGGCGCAGCACCAGGGCCGGGATGGCGCCCCCGGGCAGGCGGGACAGGTCGCGCAGGCCCCGGCTGGCCGCCTCCATGTGACGGGCGCGGGCGGCCGGGGCGACCACCACCCGCGCCCCAGCCACCTGGGCCCGCCACGAGAGGTCCACGTCCTCGCCGTAGAGCACCATGGCCGGGTCGAAGCCACCGAGGGCGTCGAACAGGTCCGAGCGGACCAGCACGGCCCCGCCCGGGGCCACGAACACGTCGCGCACGGCGTCGTGCTGTTCCTGGTCCAGCTCGCCGGGCTGGGCCAGGGGGACCGGGGTGCCGGCCTTGTCGGCCCCCATGCCCACCTGGCGCAGCACCTGGGGGTCGTCCCAGGCGACCAGCTTGGGGGCCACCAGGCCGGCGTTGGAGCGGAACGCCTCCTCGACCAGCAGGCGCACGGCATCGGGCTCGAGGGCCACGTCGTCGTGGCACATGAGGTAGAACGCCGCCCCCTCCACCACCTCGAGGGCCTCGTTGGCCGCCGCCGAATAGCCCGAGGGGACCTCCAGGCGGCGCACGTAGGCACCGGGCATGACGGCGGCCACCCGGGGGGTGGGGTCCTCGACGCTGGCGTTGTCCACCACCAGCACTGACAGGTTGGGGTAGTCCTGGGCGGCCAACCCCGCCAGGGTCTCCTCCAGCCAGGGCCCCGGGTCGGATGCCACCACGACGGCCACCACGGCCGGGGCCTGGGGCTCCATGGGCCGCGCACGCTACTCTCGGCTCGGCCTTACGGAGGACATGTGAGCGACCCGGTGAAGATCGCCAAGGACGTCGGCTACGTCCTGCTCGGCACGGCGGTGCTGCGCATCCAGGCCGTCCAGGTTCGGCGGCGGGAGATCGAGGCGGCCGTGGCCAGCGGGCTGGACCAGGTGGGCGCTCTGCTGCCCGAGCCCCTTCGCGCCCTGGTCAGGCGGTAGGCGGCCCCGCAGGCCGCTTCAGGCCCCGCCGTCCTGCTCGTCGGCGAGCACGTCGGCCAGGGTGGCCTCGAGGCTGAGCCGGGGCCGCCACCCGGTGGCGGCGGTGATCTTGGAGGGGTCGCCGAGCAGCACGGGGACGTCCACCGGCCGGACCAGCTCGGGGTCGACGACGAGATCCAGTTCGGCCCCGGCCAGCTCAAGCAGCCGGCGGGCCACCGCCTCGATGCTCACGTCCACCCCCGAGCACACGTTGTAGGCCTCGCCGGCCTCCCCCTGCTCCACCAGCAGCCGGTAGGCCCGCACCACGTCCCGCACGTCGGTGAAGTCGCGCCTGGTCGACAGGTTCCCCACCGGCAGGCTGGCCTGGCCACCGGCCCTGGCCTCGAGGATGCGCCGGACCAGGGCAGGCACCACGAAGCTGGGGTGCTGGCCCGGCCCGATGTGGTTGAACGCCCGCACCCGGATCACGGGGAGCCCGTGGCCGAGCCACGCCTGCAGGCCCAGGTACTCGGCGGCCACCTTGCTGGCCGCATAGGGGCTCACGGGCATGAGGGGGGCGTCCTCCCCCAGGGGGAGCTGCTCGGGGCGCACCATGCCGTAGACCTCGGCGGAGCCCACCAGGAGGACCCGGGG
>DASRBO010000104.1:0-113903 GCA_035653595.1 Acidimicrobiales bacterium
ACTCATCCGGCTCGCCGAGGGCGACGGGTTCCGGGATCGGGATCGGGAGAAGCGGGCCGAACTTGCCGAGGTCCTCGAACTCTTGACGGATGCCCTCGAATCGCGGCGACAAGGGCAAACGGACAGCCATATCATCGCCTAGGCGATAGATGGCATGCACCGTGCCGGTAGAGGCGACCCTGGCCAGGGGCAGGTCGGCCCAGCTTGGGAACTGTCGGCCTAGCAACCGGCGGACGACTTCCTCGGTCACCTCGATCATGTCGGCATGCAGCGGACCGGCTGGCCTGCGCCAGACCGCCAGTGCCCTCACCTCATCCTTGATCGGGTCATAGCCGTGTAGCAGCCGTGACGGATGAGCCGGGAGGGCGGCCTGGGCGCGGTCCACGGCTACCCAACGCCCGACGCGAGCGTCGAGAAATACGGCATCACCGGCGCTGAGGGTCGAACTTAGAGCTCGGATCGTCCATGCGATCGTCCCGTTGGGGTTTTCGCGGCCGGTGGGCCGAACGACCAGGCCACCGTCGCCCCGTTCACGCACGACGATGGCGCGTCGCCACATGTAGCCGATGATGCCGCCGTCGAGGGCTACCAGGTCTCCGGAGGCAGGCTCCCAGGCCCGAGCCACCAGTTCGGGGGGGAGCCGAGCCGGCGAGGGAGCGTCCGAACCCAGTTGCCTAACCCAACACAAAGCGTTGTCCACCGTCTCGATGACGGCAAGATCCATGGGTCTCCTCCAATAAGCGGCGCGGGTGCGCGGCCGACACGATTGGCCGATAGCCGATCGACTGCGGCGCCTGCCGAACCCTGAGGAGGACGGCTTAGGCCAGTAGAAGCCGAGTCGGGACGGAGGCAGTTCGACGACTCATGCCCTCAATCTAGTCGGATGCTAAGGCGGACCCGGAATAATATTCGCGGCAGCCGAAGGCGAAGGACCGCGCCTGCGTCGTCCAGAGCTCTCCGGCAACCGAAGGCTCTGTCAATGAGCACCGGCTCCGCGATCGGTGCCCTGAAGAGGGGAATCGCGTGGAAGTCGGTGATACCGCCAGCAGGATGAGGGACTCCATTGTACTGGTGGACGAGTCTGGAGCCCTGGTCGTGGGGACGGTGACCATCGTCCCACCGACGTCGCGCCTTCAAGATCAATCTGCTCTACTTGGACGATGGCGTTGCCGATCTTGGAGACTCTTCTGTCACACCCCGGCCTCTACGTGGGCACGGGCACGGATGCTGAAGACGGCACTGTGTTCATAGCCCGCATTCGCGTGACGGCTCTTCCGAATAAGGCTGCGGTCAGCCTCGACTACGAGGCCCGCCACGCCGGTAACCTTACGCAATGGGCGGAGCATGCCGTGCTAGCGAGGGACTTCCAGGGCGAGCTCCTTCTGATCACCTCACACCAGGCGAACCCGGCGATAGTGGTGCTCAAAGAGGAGAAGCCCGGCTGGTTCGTCAACGATCCGTCCAGTTACCTGTTCCCGATGGCCATCCGGTGCGAATCTGAGGAGCCAGGCACTCTGCGATACGAGTGGTGGTACTCCATGCCTGGCAAGCCAGTCGAGCGACATGACGACACGGTCGTGAAGCTGGTTCGGTGAGTGTGCGCCGGCAGGGCGCGCACGGGCTCAAGAGTGTGTGAGCCCGCGACAGCTCTGCCACCCCGGCGGGCCCTCGGGCGCCCCCTGACCCGGGCTGGCCGGCTTCGCGGGCCCGGCTGGCGGGCATCTCGACGACATGCGGGCGCCCGTGCCCAGTGATCCTCGGCCCGTGTCGAGTCCTTCAACCGGCGGTCCGGGTACGGGTCTGTATCTCGAGATGCTCGCGATGCTGACGACCCGTTCCGCTCGGAGGTCGAGCGAGCCTTGAGTGACCAAGAGCTGATAACCATCCTCCTCTACTACACGGACCACCTCGGAGGACATCCATCAGTCAGCCGCTTTACCCTCTCCCCACAGGACGACGGGACCTGGATCGCCGCCGTCGGCCGCCACTGGGGCGTCGGGACCCACTGACTTGCCTTCGCTGTCCTGCGCCGGCTGACACCGCCCGCGACCGCCCAGGCGATCCTGGCGAAGCGCAGTCGACCTGGCACAAGGCTCCAGGGTCCGCCGTTGGCCTCCGTGGGGTGCAGGTGATGCGGCCACGCGCCATCTCCGACAGGCTAAGGGCCTAGGCTCCCGAGGGCAGGGCCGAGGGGGTGGAGAGAGTGATCCACTGGGCATCGGGCGAGGGAACCCACCGACAGGCACGGGGTAGCGACATGTGGTTCAAGGCGACCGCGTCCACCACGGGCGGCCGGTTCTCGCTCATGGAGAGGACCCTACTGCCCGGGGGTCGGATGCCTCCGGCTCACCGCCACACAGGGAACGATGAGGCCTACTTCGTCCTGGACGGTGTCGTCGAGTTCCAGGTGTCCGACGAGGTGTTGGCCGGCGGTCGCGGATCGTTCGTCCTTGTCCCGGCGGGGCAGGGGCACACCTTCGGAAACACCAGCACCGAGCCCGCTCGGTTGCTCATTCTCCACAGCCCGGCGCTGGATGGGTATTTCGCCGAGCTGGAGCACCTTTGGTCGTCCCAGGTCCCGCCGGACCGTGACACGGAGCTGTCGCTGATGAGGCGTCATGGCATGGAACCGGCCTGAGTCCCTCCGCCCACCCGAGCGGAGACTAGACATAGAGGACCCCATCAGGAGTCCCGGAGGCGAGTGATGCGGAGCTGCAGGGTCCACGCCATAGTGCCCGCCTCCATCGGGCATTCCTGAGTGCCGACGTGGTTGACCGCTCATCTGCGCTCGGCTTCGACGGGGCTGCCTACCAGGCCCGTCTCGATGCCCTCGCCGCCAGTGGACAAAGCATGCACGGCGAGGCCGACTTCGTTGAGGCCCTTCTGCCCAGGTCGGTGCTGGACGCAGGCTGCGGCACCGGCCGGGTGGCGATCGAGCTGGCCCGGCGAGGCATCGATGTGGTCGGGGTCGATCGCGACGCATCGATGCTGGGGGAGGCGCGCCGGTTGGCGCCAGAGCTGGTCTGGGTGGAGCAGGACCTGGCGACCCTGGATCTGGGACGGCAGTTCGAGGTCGTCGTGATGGCGGGCAACGTGCCCATTTTCACCCCAACCCATATGCGGGCGGCAATGGTCCGGTCCTGTGCCGCTCACGTGGCGCCGGGTGGGGCGTTGGTGAGCGGCTTCCAGCTAGATCAGGGCTATGACCTTGCCGACTACGACGGCGCCGCCGAGGACGGGGGTTTGGTCCTGGTCGAGAGATGGTCCACGTGGGATCGGGGTTCGTTCGGGCCGGTCCCTACATACGCTGTCACTGTGCACCGGCGGCCGGCCAGGCAGGAGCGTCGAAGTCCCAGCAGGGGGCGCTGGAGCGGGGGCCGAGTGGACGCGGAAGGGAACCGGTCGTCCTCGTGCGCGTCTGGACAGGCTAAGTGATGCCGAGGGCGGCACCGGCCTGAGCCATGCCGACCTGCCAGTGAGTGATCTCGCGTGTGACCCGGAAACCGAGCGCCTCGTTGATCGCCACCATGGGCCCGTTGCTGTAGGCGTTCGAGGTCCGGATGCGGCTGGCGTCGGGGCGCTCGTCGAGGAGATGCCTGACCATCGATCCCTTGAGCCACTTTCCTAGCCCGCGGCCCCGGTGATCGGGGTGGACCGCCGTGTCGCCCTGTTCGACCATTCCCACCCAGTCACGCCATATGTAGACCCGGGTGAGGCCGACCAGGCGCCCGGAGGACCGGTGGCGGATGAAGTGAGCCCAGCGGGTGCACAGGTCGAAGTCGCGGGTCGCCTCTCCGCTGGCGACATGCTCGGCCGTGAAGACGATGTCGTTGCGATCCAGATTGTCGCGGGGAGCGGTGTTCATGATGTTCTGGGCATCGGCGATGGCCGCATAGGTGGCCGGGGGGTAAGGCCCCACACACCGCCACAGCTCATAGTCTGCGGTCACGCTGTCGCCCGGTCGGGACCACGCCTCGACGAGGGATCGGTCGACCCTGGCCAGCTCGCACTCGCTCTCCCGTTCGATGAGGCCTGGCTGCGCACCCAGGCGCCCGGCAAAGACCTCGCCGGCCGCGACCCGGCTGGTGGTCCAGAATCCGAGGCAGGTCCGGTCACGGGCAAGGCCGTCGGCGACGACGGCCCGGAGGAGCGCCCGTCCGACTCCCCGCCTCCTGCCGGCCGGCCTGACCCCTAGGTTCATCAGCTCGACCAGGTGCTCGTTCTCGCCACCGACCGGGACATCCGTTCGGACCATGCCGATGATCTCACCGGCGTCGGCGTCCCGAGCTATCCAACGGTGGTGCTCGAAGCCATGCCAGGTCTCTCGCAGGTGCATCGCCGTGGTCGCTGCGCCGAGGTCGCCTTCGCCTGGGTCGCTCTCGTGCCACAGCTCGTTCTCGAATTCGTTGACTTCAGCGACGTCGGCGGGCGAGGGCTGGTCGAGGTGGTCGGCCGGCTGGACTACGAAGCCGCTCACCGGACGAGCCTAGCCGCTGCGCCTACGAACGGCTTCGGCCGACTCCCGGCCCTTGCCGTGCTGGTGCCGCGACCGGAGCATGGCGATTGTCAGCCACAGGGGTCGCTGGCCCCGGGCTTCCAGTCTGTACGCAGCCGCCTGAAGACCGTGAATGGCGCGTCGTCGTGCTCCCCTTCCAGCCCTTCCACCATCCCCCGGCTCCGGATCTCGCCGACGTACTCCATGCCGATGCGCTCCATGACGGCGCGGGATCGATGGTTGTGGCGAACGGTGCAGGACACCACGGCCTGGGCCCCGAGGACCTCGAAGGCGAATGCAAGTCCGGCCCGCCCGATCTCCGCGGCGTAGCCGCGGCCCCAGAATCGGCGCCGGAGCGCCCATCCGATCTCCAGCCAATGGGCGTGGGCGAGGAAGGGACGGTCTACTGCATGGGCGACCCGGACCCAGGACTCGGGCGGCAGCAACTCGTGGATCTGACCCCAGTCGTCGTCGACGGGCGTCCTGGACAATCCGCCTCGGCCGACGACTTCGCCCGTCAGCCTGTCGTAGGCGATCCACTTGTGCACCCCGTGGAGTCGCCATGACTCGCCCATGACCTGCGCCCGCTCCTTGGCCTGCTGGAGGCTCGGCGTGTCGTTGCCGTACCAGTAGGAGACCTCGGGATCGCTGTGCACTAGCCACAGATCTGAGGCATTCGCCGGACCGACCGGCTCGAGGCGTAGGCGCATCGTCAGCAGCGAGGCCCCGGCCGAGGTCATGGACGAGGTCCTCCGATTAGTAGGTGGCATTTCGCGCTGATCTCCCGAAGATCGAGGGATACCTCAAACGAGGGCCGCCGGCGAGCGAATTCTGGACGGCGTCGGGACGGGCCGGGAGTGACGGCCGGGCCTGCGAGTTGACGCGGTGGCGGCCCGGCGGTGGAATGGCGCCGAGCCGCCGACCAGGGAGGGCGTCGATGTCGTTCACCGAGGGCGTAGAGGCAGCGGAGTCGGCCGAGCTGGCGGCGTTCCGGGCCAAAGTGAGGGCCTTTCTGGAGGCCAATGCCCGGCCGAGGCGCGAGCGCTCCGACGAGGGCGAGGAGGACCCGGGGCTCGAGGCCGATATCAGGAGCCTCGAGGCGAACCGGGCCTTCCAGGCCAAGCTGTTCGACGCCGGTCTCGCCGGCATCACGTGGCCAGCGGAGTGGGGGGGCCAGGGCCTCACCAACGAGCACCAGCGGGTCTTCAACGAAGTGGCGGCCAACTATGAGATGCCGGTAGGCGTCTACACCATTGGGCTCGGGATGGTGATCCCGACCCTGCTGGAGTTCGGGACCGAGGCCCAAAAGCGGCGCTACGTGGCCAAGGCCCTCAGGGGAGAGGAGATCTGGTCCCAGCTCTTCTCCGAGCCAGGCGCCGGCAGTGACGTAGCGTCTCTCCAGACCAGGGCTGTCCGCGACGGCGACGAGTGGGTGATCAACGGCCAGAAGGTGTGGACCACCGGGGCGCAGTTCTCCGACTTCGGGGCCGTCATCTGCCGCAGCAACGTGGACGCCCCAAAACACCGGGGCATCACCATGTTCATCATCGACTTCCACGATCCGCGGATAACCGTCAAGCCCCTCAGGCAGATGAACGGTGGCTCGGGGTTCAACGAGGTGTTCTTCGACGACGTCCGGGTCCCTCACACCAACGTCATCGGCCAGGTCGATGACGGATGGCGCTGTGCAGTGGCCATGCTGATGAACGAGAGGGTCGCCATCGGATCTGGAGGGGGCTCGGCCCGACGCAGCGGCACCGGCATCGAGGCCTTCAGCCAACTCGCCGAACAGCGCGGGGTGCTGTGGGACGCCCGAGTACGCCAGGATCTGGCCGACGTGTACGCCCGCCAGCGGATCATGGGCTTCATCGCCCAGCGCACCAGAGCAGCTGTTAAGGCGGGAAAGGCCCCGGGCCCGGAAGGCTCGGTGGCCAAGCTGGGGGGGGCCCAGGTGTCGAGGCGCTCGTCCGACCTCGGTGCCGGCCTTGCCGGTCCCGGCAGCGTGGCCTGGCCCGGCGACGACCCCAAGGCGGCTCGGTGGGCCCAGGCGGTGCTGAGCACCCCGGCCTCGCGCATTGCCGGCGGGACCGACGAGGTGCAGCGCAACATCATCGGAGAGCGGGTGCTGGGGCTCCCCAAGGAGCCCCAGGTCGACCGCGATGTTCCGTTCAAGGACCTGAAGGTCGGGACCCAGCGGGCCGAGTAGCCCGCTCGGCCGTCAGGCCGGGCCGGCGCCGGGCAGGCCAATAAGCTCGTCGGCGGTGTCGTACCTTCCTGAGCAGCCCGAGCCCCTCGCCGCCCAGCGGGAGCGCGACCTGGTGGTCGTCCACCTGCAGGAGCTGGTCGGTCGAGGCGATCTCGATCTGCACCGCTTCTCGGAGCTGACCGGCGAGGTACTGGCCGCCCGCACCACCGCCGAGCTGGCCCGCATAGTGGCCACCACGCCTTGCCCGGTGCCGCTGACTCCGGCGCACGAGCGGCTGGACGAGCCTCTGATCCTCGAGGTCAACCACGGCCAGCTCAAGATGAACGGCCGCTGGCAGCTCGGTCGGCAGACCGTCGCCATCGTGTCCCACGGCCAGATGATTCTCGACCTCACCTCCGCCGAGTGGGACGACCGCGAGGTGGAGTTGGACCTTCGCGTCGACCATGGCCAGCTCGTCGTCACGGTCCCCCGGGCCGTGAGGGTGCGCTGGCGCCAGCTGTCGGCCAGCGTCGT
Source organism: Acidimicrobiales bacterium (assembly GCA_035653595.1). Classification (GTDB taxonomy): domain Bacteria; phylum Actinomycetota; class Acidimicrobiia; order Acidimicrobiales; family JAJPHE01; genus DASRBO01. The sequence goes on from DASRBO010000104.1 coordinate 7,215, forward strand.
CAACCACCTCGACGACGGCGGCGTCCTACCAGGCGCCCCGACCCTCCAGGTGCGCACGGAGGTTCACTCCGGACAGATCGTCTTCCGGTCCTCCAAGCCGATAGCCCGCAGCCCGGCCCACCGCCGGCCCCGGGGACTGCGGGGATGGCTCAGCCGTCGACGGGCCCGTAGAGCGATCTCATTCGACTGACCCGTTCGGGGGAGCTGAGCAGGTCGGTCGAGTCGGCCACCTGGTCGACCGAACCGACCAGCTCGAAGGCGGCCAGGCGGTGGTCACCCAGGCTGGCGAGGCAGGCCTCGACGAACCGGTCGGCCATGAGCACGCGGAAGGGCCGGCCGTAGTACGGGCGCACCGTCGGTTCGACTTCGTCGGTGATGCCCAGTCCGTTGTGCCGGGCGGCGACGATCTCGTAGGCGGCCGCCAGGGCCGCCTCGCGGCCCGGATGGCTGCTGGCGGCGAGGACGTCACTGAGGGCGGCCAGTAGACCGGCGTTGTCGGGGAGCTGGCGGAAGGCCGAGCCGAACCACTTGCTGTAGGGCCAATAGCTGCGGTGGAAGAGGAACCACAGCCTCATCACCTCGCGGACCAGTCGGGCCGCCACCACCCTCGAGCCCAGCTCGTCTCCGACCTCGGCGGCCCGTCCGACGAAGGCCTCCTCCTGGGCTATGCGCCGCCACTGACAGGCGATCATCCACAGCCACACCGGGTCGGGATACCAGGACAGCTGTTGGCGGGTGCGAGCCAGCTCGCTCTCGTCGTCGCGGTAGACGGCCCCCCGAGTGACCTCGAGCAGCTTCTGCTGGGGCAGGAGCAGCCAGTCCACGGTGGAGAGCCCGAGGGTGGGATCGCGGCCGAGCTGCTGCCTGAGCCACCCGGGCCAGGATTCGACGACCACGTGGTGGGTCACCGGGGTAACTCCGCCGCGGTGGTACCACACCGGCCACCCGGCGAAGGTGGCCGGCAAGCCCGCTTCGACGGCCGCCCTGGCCGCTGTGACGTCCTCCGGCGCCACGAAGATCAGCAGGTTCGGCCCCCAGCCGTGGTCGGTGGAGCGCTCGGTGTCGAAGCCGAGCACCTCGGAGCCGAAGCCCAGCCGGGCGGCGCTGTGCGGCCATCGATCGAGGAGCGGAGCCACCGCCTCGGCGTAGAACGCGCCGTTGAACTCCAGCGCCGGTACGAACCTGCCCACCGGCTCATCCTGCCCGAGCGACGCCGCCGGAGGCGGAGGCGGCTACTCGGCCCGGTCGGACGTAGGCATCCGGCAGGCGGGCGTACCGCCCGGCAGGCGATGGCGCCACCGCACCACCAGCGGGTAGACGGCGGCCGCCAACCACCGCAACGGGGGGCGCATGACCAGCCCGCCCGCCACCCGGCGCCAGCCCCGGCCCTGCTCGAGTGCCTTGGCGATGGCCAGGTGGCCGCGCTGCAGCCGGAGGTCGGGATCGACCCACCAGGCCGCGGCGCCGGCGTCGGCCACGGACAAACCGATGGACGCCAGTTTGGCCTCGGAGAGCCGCTGCCAGGGTACCGCGTCGGCCCCGGGGCGCCAGTGGCGGGACACCCAGGTGACCGCCGAGGTGCAGAACCCGCAGTCGCCGTCGAAGATGAGCAGCGCTCCGCGACCTTCCGGCTCCATGTCGAAATCTTGACCCATGGGCGGCAGCGATACTCTCGGGCCGGTGAGCTTGGTGTCGAAGGCGGCGCAACTTTGATGGGCATCAGATCGAACGACGCCTGCTGGTGCGGGAGCGGCCGCAAGTACAAGCGCTGCCACCGCGCCAGCCAGGACCGAGTGCGGCCCGGGGAGGTCAGCCCGCCGCGGCTGGTCCCGCCCGGGATAGCCCGCCCGGACTACGCCGAAAGTGGCCGGCCGGTGCGGACCGAGGAGCCCCTGGTGAAGGACGCCGCTCAGGTGGAGGCAATGCGAAGGGCGGGCCGCATGGCGGCCGAGGTCCTGGAGGTGGTCAGCCGGGCGGTGGCGCCGGGGGTCACCACAGATGCCCTCGACTCGCTGTGCCACTCCGAGTGCGTGGAACATGGCGCCTACCCCAGCCCCCTCAACTACCACGGCTATCCGAAGTCGGTGTGCACCTCGGTGAACGAGGTGATCTGTCACGGCATCCCCGACAGCCGGCCCCTGGTGGAAGGTGACATCGTCAATGTCGACGTGACCGTGTTCACCGAGGGGGTGCACGGCGACACCAACGCCACCTTCCCCGTGGGTCGGGTCGACGAGGCTTCCCTGGCGCTAATCCAGGCCACGGCAGATGCCCTGGCGGCCGGCATCGCCGCCGTCCGGCCCGGGCGTCCCGTCAGTGATATCGGCAGGGCGATCGAGGGCGTCGTCGCCCCCCGGGGCATGGGCGTGGTGCGGGCCTTCGTGGGCCACGGCATCGGTGAGGTCTTCCACAACGGCCTGGCCATTCCCCACTTTTACGACCCGGGCGCGACCACGGTCATGGAACCGGGCATGACCTTCACCATCGAGCCGATGATCACCCTCGGCACCTGGCGGCATCTCATGTGGGACGACGGGTGGACCGCGGTGACGGCCGACGGGAGCAGGACGGCGCAGTTCGAGCACACGCTCCTGGTCACCGATGACGGCGTGGAGGTGCTGACGGCGCGGTAGCGCCGGGTCCGGATCCCGGCGGCTCCGATAGGTTCGCCTGATGGTCGCCCTGGGCCGGGTGTGCGTGTTCTGCGGGTCGTCCACCCCGCCCGACCCGCGGTACGCCGACCTCGCCCGGAGCCTCGGCGCCCTGCTGGCCGACCGCGGAACGGAGGTCGTCTACGGCGGCAGGCGGGTCGGACTGATGGGCCAGCTGGCCGATGCCGCCCTCGAGGCGGGCGGTCGGGTGATCGGGGTGCTTCCCGTGGCGCTGGCCGAGCTGGAGATCGCCCACTCCGGTCTGAGCGAGCTGCACCGGGTGGGCACCATGCACGAGCGCAAGGCCCTCATGTACGACCTGGCCGACGGTTTCGTCGCCCTTCCGGGAGGGCTGGGCACCCTGGACGAGCTGGCCGAGGTTGCGACCTGGTCCCAGCTGGGCCTGCACCGCAAACCGATCGTCCTGCTCGACGTGGACCGCTACTGGGCCGCCCTGCTGGACCAGCTCGACCGGATGGTCGCCACCGGCTTCGTCCGTCAGGCCAACCGCGAACTGCTGCACTGGGCGGCGTCGCCGCAGGAGGCGGTGGCCGTCCTCGAGACGGCGCGACCGGAGGCGGTACAGGGCTGGATCGACCCCGACCAGCGTTGAGACGCCGGGTGCTACCAGGTCGGCGGCGCGCTGAAGGGCCAGTGGCGACGCACGAAGCCGCCGAAGGACGGGGCCAGTTCCACCGGCAGGAGGGGAGGGGAGCGTCGGACGACCGTCAGCACCCCGGCGTCGACCCTGGGCACCGGCCTGAACTCGCGTGCCGGTATCCGACGGCCGAGGCTGAAGGCCCACCATGGCGCCCATGCCGTCGAGACCAGCGTGTCCGGAGGCGTGGCGGCCCGCTTGCGGGCCACCTCCCACTGGACGACCAGATCGGCGCGCTGCAGGGCATGCGAGGGCCGGTCCAGCAGCCGGTGCAGTATCGAAGTGGTCGCCCCGAAGGGCGGGCAGCTCAGCACCCGGAACGGCTGGCGCGGGAGGCGCCACCCGAGGAAGTCGGCTTCGACGACCGTTATCCGGCCCCGGAACGAGGAGCTGCGGGCGAGGGACCTCAGCCGGCGGGCCCAGTCGGGGTCGATCTCCACCGCCAGGACCCGGGCGCCCCGTTCGGCGGCGGCCAGCGTCAGGGCACCGGCACCGGCTCCTATGTCGAGGACCAGCTCCCCGGGGACGACTCCCGCTTCGTCGACGACGCGTTCAGCGACCGCCCGGCGCAGGAAGTTCTGCCCAAGCGAACGCCGTCGCTCGTCTCGTGGCGTCCGGCCTTGGCCGGGCACGGCGCATCACCAAGAAGCAGGCCATGGGGCGAATCTCTAGCCCGGCGCACCGGCGGGAGCCAGCGGATTTCCCCACCGTCTGGTAGGCAGAGAAGGTGCCAGCCACCGGTCGACGCCGTCGGGCCGGCTTGGGCCTGTTCGCCGCTCTGCTCGGCGCAGCTCTGGCGCCGCTGACCTCCGGCGGTCCGGCCGACGCTGGCGCGCCGGTGCCGGGGGCGACTGGGTGTCCCATCTTCCCGGCCGACAACGTGTGGAACACCGACATCTCCAACCTGCCCGTCGATCCGCACAGCGGCCAGTGGCTGGCCAGCATGGACGCCGCCTCGACAAACCTGCATCCGGACTTCGGGCCCTCGTACGGCGCCCAGTCCGTTCCCTATGGGATCCCCTTCACCGTGGTGGACTCGTCGCACCCGAAGGTGAATCTCACCTTCCAGTACGCCGACGAGAGCGACCCCGGTCCGTACCCGTTCGGCTCGGACACACCGATCGAGGGAGGCCAAGACTCCACTGGGGACCGCCACGCCATCATGGTGGACCGCTCCACCTGCACGCTCTACGAGCTCTACGACGCCCGGTACTCCGCCTCCGGTTCGACTGCCGGTTCCGGGGCAACCTGGAACCTGGGCTCCGACGCGCTGAGGCCGGCGGGCTGGACCTCGGCTGACGCCGCCGGGCTGCCCATCCTGCCGGGCCTCCTTCGCCCCGACGAGGTCGCTTCCGGGTCCGTCACCCACGCCATCCGCTTCACCGCCGCCCGCACCGACCAGAGCTATGTCTGGCCCGCCCGCCACCAGGCGGGGGCGGCCAGCGATCCGAGCCTGCCTCCCATGGGGGCCAGGTTCCGGCTGAGGTCCGACTACGACATCTCCGGCTACTCGGCGGCGGCCCAGGTGGTGCTGCGGGCCATGCAGCACTACGGGTTGATACTTGCCGACAACGGGTCGAACTGGTACTTCCAGGGCTCGGCCGACAACAGCTGGGACGTGAGTCTCATCGACGAGCTGAAGCGGGTTCCGGCCTCAGAGTTCGAGGCCGTTGACGAGTCCTCGCTGATGGTGAGCCCCGACTCCGGCCAGGCCCGTCAGTCGGCCCCTACGGCGGGTTACCACCTGGTCGGCGCGGACGGCGGGGTGTTCGCCTTCGGCACGGCCACCTACCACGGCTCCACCGGGGCCATCCACCTGGCCCGGCCCATCGTGGGCATGGCCCCCACCCCCGACGGAGGCGGCTACTGGCTGGTCGCGTCCGACGGCGGGATATTCACCTTCGGAGACGCCCGCTTCTTCGGCTCCACTGGGGCCATCCACCTGGCCCAGCCCATCGTGGGCATGGCCCCCACCCCCGACGGAGGCGGCTACTGGCTGGTCGCGTCCGACGGCGGGATATTCACCTTCGGTGACGCCCGCTTCTTCGGCTCCACCGGGGCCATCCACCTGGCCCAGCCCATCGTGGGCATGGCCGCCACCCCTGATGCCGAGGGCTACTGGCTGGTCGCGTCCGACGGCGGGATATTCACCTTCGGTGACGCCGCCTTCGAGGGATCCACGGGCGGGGTGGATCTGGCCGCCCCCATCGTCACCATGGGCTGACTAGGCCGCTCGGAGGTCGGAGAAATGGCCCCAGCGGGCCATGGCGCCGGACCCCGACTGATGGGTCACGATTGGTCCAGCACGTAGGAGGTGGTCCCAGCATGTCGATCAGGCGCCTGCCGTTCGGGCGGAAGGGGCCGCGCACCGTGTTCGTGCTGGGTGGGGGCGGCAACCTCGGCGCCGTCCAGGTCGGGATGCTCCGCGCCGTCATGGACCGCGGTTACGTGCCGGATGCGGTGGTGGGCTGCTCGGTGGGGGCCCTCAACGCCGCCGCCATCGCCGCCGATCCGACCCCGGCGGGGGTGCGCCGCCTGCAGGACATCTGGCTCGCCCTGCGCACCGCCGATCTCTTTCCCACCAGCCGGCTGTCGGCGGTGCGGCTGATCAGCCAGAAGTCCCGCTCGCTGGCTCCCAACCTGGGCCTGACCAAGCTGATCGCCGGTGCCCTCTCCTTCGAGCGCTTCGAGGAGTCGCCGGTGCGCTTCGAGGTGGTTGCCACCTCGCTGACCTCTGGCGACGAGCGGTGGTTCTCGAAGGGGCCAGTGGCTCCAGCGATCCTGGCATCGGCAGCGCTGCCCGGCGTGTACCCGCCGGTGGAGATCGACGGCGAACTGTTCATCGACGGCGGCGTCGTCAACAACGTCCCCATCTCCCGGGGGCTGGCGCTGGGCGGGGAGCGGCTGGTCGTGTTCCATGTGGGCAACTTCAACCGCCCCCGTCCGATGCCCCGACGGCCCCTCGACGTCCTCCTCCAGTCCTTTTCCATCGCCCGCAACCACCGCTTCAGCCTCGACGTGGAGCAGGTGCCCTCCTCGGTCGAGCTGATCGTGTTGCCGGCGGTCAACCCCGGAGCGCTCCGCTACAACGACTTCAGCCGCTCGCGGCACTTCATCGAGGCCGGCCACTCGGTGGTGGCCTCCTTCCTCGACGCCCGGGCGGCAGCCGCCGGGGCTTAGGAGAACCTCCTCGGTCGCCCCAGCCTTCGGTTGGGCCTCCGTGGCCGGCGACGCAGCTGCTCGGGGTGGGCGCGCCCGGGCTCGGGCATGATGGCGGCCTGGTGGCATTCCTCCCCATGACCGGGCCGCCCGGGCCTCCCGACCGGCCGGTCGCCGTCGTCTCCGTCCACGGCAGCCGGGTGCTGCTTTCCGAGGAGGGTCGGGCCCTGAAGAAGGCATATTTCTAGGGCTGCTCGACGACCAGCACTGCTGGGCCGTCGACCGCTCCGACGAGCATCCCGAGGCGGTGGACCTGCGCCTGTTGTGGGGGCGGGTGGACGAGACCCGCTGGACCGTCGCCGGCCGGGCCGTCCAGCTGGTCGAGTGGCAGCGGACCCACCGTTACTGCGGCCGCTGCGCCACCCCGACCGAGCTGATGAGCGGCGAGCGGGCGTTGCGCTGTCCCTCCTGCGGGCTGACGGCGTTCCCTCGTCTGGCCCCCGCCGTTATCGTCCTGGTGGAACGAAAGGAGGACCGGCAGGTGCTCCTCGCCCGCAACGTCAACTTTCCCCGCCGGATGTTCTCCTGCCTGGCCGGCTTCGTTGAGCCGGGCGAGACCCTGGAGGCGGCCGTCCGGCGGGAGGTCGCCGAGGAGGTCGGGGTCGAGCTCGGCGAGGTCCGGTATTGGGGGAGCCAGCCGTGGCCCTTCCCTCACTCTCTGATGATCGGCTTCACCGCCGAGTGGCGCTCGGGGGACATCTCGTGCCAGGCGGACGAGATCGCCGAGGCTGCCTGGTTCGGCGTCGACGCCCTGCCCGACCTGCCTTCGGGCATCAGCATCGCCCGACGCCTGATCGACGCCTGGGTCGCCGGTCAGCCCAGCTGAGGGCCCCCGTCCCCGCCGGCGGGCGCGCTCGCCGGCGGGGTGCGGCGGGCCTAGACGGAGCCTTCCCGGCTGGCGGAGGCCAGCCGGGCGATGGCGTCGGAAAGGGTGAGGGCGGACAGTGACGGGACGACCAGGTCGGCCTCGCTGAAGTCCAGATGGGCGGTCATGGCCGTCGGAACCGCGACACAGGTCAGACCGGCGGCCTTGGCCGCCAGCAGCCCCATGCGGGAGTCCTCCACCGCCATGGCGCGCTTCGGATCGACCCCCAGGCGCCGGCAGGCCAGCAGGTAGGAGGCGGGGTCGGGCTTGGTCACCCCGCAGTCGTCGTAGCAGGCGATCACCGGCCACCACTGCTCCAAGCCCAGGCGGACGAGGTGGTTCTCTATCCAGTGGCGGGGGGAGCTGGACGCGATGGCCAGCCCCAGCCCCAGCCGTCGGGCCTCCTCGACCCATTCGACGATGCCCTCGACCAGCTCGGCCGCGTCGAGATGACGGCGGGCCATGTCGTTCTTGCGGGCCCTCAGCTCGGCCTGGTCGAGATCGAGGCCGGTGCGGGCCACCAGCTCTTCGAAGGGGTGGAAAGTGTCGGGCCCCTGGGCCGTGCCGATACAGGCGGCCCACTCCTCGAGGCGCAGCTCCTGGCCGAAGTCGGCCCAGATCTGGCGCCAGGCGAGAAAGTCGGGCTCCTCGGTCTCCAGGATCACCCCGTCGAAGTCGAATACCAGCGCCTCTATGTCCACGGCCGGTCACTTCTACCTCAAGCCGGGGCCCGGACCGGGCGGATTTCAGCCCCGCCGGGCCAGCACCTCGGCGTGAACGGCCGCGAAGAAGCCGTCAGGGGACGTCGCCCACCGGCGCCAGCCGGCGGCGATCCGGGCCAGCTCGGCCCGGTCGGCCAGCCCGTAGGCGAGGGCGTGCTCGGCGAAGGCCGAGTGCTCCACCCGCTCGGCCCACGACTCGCCCCACCACCCGCGGCTGTCCTGGTCGGCGAAGGTCCAGGTGGAGCTGGTCGCCACCGGGTCGACGAAGCCGGCCTGGCGGACCCATCCCAACAGGTACCGCCCCGCATTGGCCTGAGCGCCGTTCCTCGCCGTGATCCGGTGGTAAAGGCTGTTCCAGGCGTCCAGCTCAGGCGTGTCGGGAGCCCACACGAATCCGCCGTAGTCGCTGTCCCGCACCGCCAGGATGCCTCCCGGCCGCAGCACCCGCCGCATCTCGACCAGTGCGCCGACCGGGTTTGGGAGGTGCTGGAGCACCTGGTGGGCATGGACGACGTCGAAGGAGCCGTCGTCCATCGACAGGGCGTAGACGTCGCCCACCCGGAACGAGACGTTGGCCAGGCCCCGGCGCGCCCGGAGGGCGTCGGCCTCGGCCACCGCCGCCGGAGCGGCATCCACGCCCACCACCGCGCCGGGGGCGACCAGCTCGGCCAGGTCAACGGTGATGGTGCCCGGGCCACAGCCGACGTCGAGCAGGTCCATGCCGGGCATCAGCCTCGGCAGGAGGTAGGCGGCGGAGTTGGCGGCGGTGCGGCGGGCGTGGCTGGCCAGGACCGAGCGGTGGTGGCCGTGGGTGTACGGGCCGCCCATCGCCGCCCAGTACAGCACAGGAAAGCCCTTGCCCACCGGTGACACCAAGGGGAGACTGCCCCGGTGGATCTCGACATCCGGCCCATAACCGAAGAGGAGTTCCCCGACTTCAGCAACGCGGTGGATGCCGCCTTCGGTCGGGGCCAGCTCTCAGCGGAGGAGATCGCCGACTGGCGGGGGGTCAGCGAGCTGGATCGCACCCTGGCGGTCTTCGACCGGGGCCGCATCGTCGGAACGGCGGGCATCTGGTCGATGGAGCTCACCGTCCCCGGCGGATCCCTTCTTCCCGTGGCCGGGGTTACCGCCGTCGGGGTCCGGGCCACCCACCGCCGCCGGGGGATCCTGACCGCCATGATGGACCGCCAGCTGGACGACGTCGTCCAGCGCGGCGAGCCCGTGGCCATCCTGACCGCTTCGGAGAGCGCCATCTACAGCCGCTTCGGCTACGGCCCCGCCACCTTCGAGGTGTCGGTCAGCCTCGACTCGCACTGGGGCGGGTACAAGCGCGGCTTCGCCGACAGCGGCTCGCTGGAGCAGCTGAGCGGCGACGAGGCCGCCGCCGTCCTCTCCGAGGTGCACGACCGGGCCCGCCGTCTGCAGCCGGGGGACATCTCCCGCAGCCAGGCTTGGTGGGAGCTGTTCGTGCGCGACCGCCCCTACAGCCGCGACGGCGCCGGGCCGGCCTTCTTCGTTGTGCACCGCGACGCCACCGGCACCGTGGACGGCTGGGTGGTCTACCGGATCAAGAGCTCGTGGCGGGACGGCCTTCCCGACAGCGAGGCCCGCATCATGGACCTGGCCGGCACGACGGCGGAGGCCGAGCTCGCCCTGTGGCGCCACGTCATGGATGTGGACCTGGTCACCAGGGTCAGCTCCTGGGGCCGCCCCACCGACGAGGTGGTGCGCAAGTGGCTGGCCGACCCGCGTCGGATGCGCACCACCACCCGGCGGGACGACGTCTGGGTGCGGCTCCTCGACATCCCCGCCGCCCTGGGCGCCCGCACCTACGGGGTCGAAGGCGAGATCGTGCTCGAGGTGACCGATCCGTTCCGCCCGCACTGCGGCGGCCGCTTCCGGGTGGCGGGCGGGCCGGCCGGGGCCGAGTGCGGTCCCACCAAGTCCGGGCCAGACCTGACCGTCGACGTCAGCGACTTGGGTGCCGGCTACCTCGGGGAGCCCAGCTTCAACCTTCTCGCCCGCGCCGGCCGGGTCGTCGAGCACCGCACGGGAGCGGCCCGGCGGGCCGATCTGCTCTTCGGCACCGAGGTCGCCCCGTTCTGTCGCACCGCCTTTTGAGCTCGGCGCCGGCGAGGCAGTCATGCCGGTGGTGAGCGTCCGGTACTCGGAGCGGCCGGAGCTGTGGGAGCGCATCACCGATCTGTCGGCCGAGGTGTGGCCCGAGTACAACCGGCACGGCGACGTGGTCGGCCCGTACTGGGACTCGCTGTACCAGGTCTTCCCGGACTTCCAGTTCGTCCTCTACGACGAGGACGCCGACGAGGTGCTGGCCGAGGGCCAGACCATTCCGGTGGCCTGGACCGGGCGGGAAGAGGACCTCGGTCCGGGCATAGACCACAGCATCGCCGCCGGCTTCGATCTGGCGGGGAGCGGAGGGACCCCCGACGCCCTGTGCGCCCTCGCCGCCGAGATCCCCCCACGCCATCGCCAGCGGGGTCTGGCGACGGTGATCCTGGGCGCCATGGCCGACCTGGGGCGGGATGACGGCCTCGGCTGGCTGATCGCTCCGGTGCGGCCCAACTGGAAGGAGCGTTACCCGCTCGCTCCCGTCGAGCGCTACGCCGCGTGGACGCTCCCCAGCGGCGAGGCCTTCGATCCCTGGATCCGGATCCACCTGCGCCTGGGGGCGCGGTTGGGTCCGGCCCTACCGCAGTCGATGCGCATCACCGGGACCGTCGCCGAGTGGGAGTCGTGGACCGGCATGGCCTTCCCCGACCCGGGTGAGTACGTGTTCCCCCACGGGCTGGCCACCCTGAGGGTGGACCGCCAGGCCGACGTCGGCTCCTACTCGGAGCCCAACGTGTGGCTGATCCACGATCTGCGGTCGCGGCCCTGAGCGGTCCGGTCAGGGCGCCGGCGACTGGACCTGACGGAGGTGCTCGACCAGCTCGGCCAGCCCCACCCGGGCGTTCGCCCCGCTGGTCGAGGGCATCAGGTAGGCGGGCATGCCGTCGATGCCCCCCGGCTGCCAGCCGGGGCGGGCCGAACGGTCCACCGCCGCCCGCCAGCCCTCCAACCCGACCAGGCACACCGCCTCCGGTCGCAGCCAGGCGACCAACCGCGAGAGCCGTCCCAGGCCGGCCCGGTACTCGTGGGTCCCCACCAGGGCCGAGCGCGGCGTGGCCCGCTTGACCAGGTCGGTCATCCCCACCCGGTCGACCAGCAGGGCACTGAGCGGTCGACCGGCGCTGGACACCAGCCCCGACTCGAGGGCGGCGGCCCAGAACCGATTGGTGGCTCCGGCGAACCCGTAGCCGGCGTCGGCCGCCACCTGACTGGGGTTGAGACCGCACACCAGCACCCGCATGCCCGGCCCGACGGTGTCGGGTAGCGAGCGCATCCGCCTGGCGGTGGCGAAGAGCGACCTGTCCTCCTCGTCGATGGCCAGCACGTCGAAGCCGGCCCCGGTGAGGGCGTCGGCCAGGCCGTCGGGCTGCCACAGGCAGAAGAACCGCCCGGGGATGTCGTCGTCGGGGTAAGGGCCCTCGCTGTCCCCCCGACTCACCGACAGCATGAGGGGCGCCCCCGGCGCCAGGGCCCAGTGGAGCCGGGCCAGGGCCATGGGCACCGCCACGCGGGGCAGGTGCATCTAGGAGTGGCGGGCCCAGGCGCCGCCCAGGGACCGGTCGGCCAGGGGCAGGGCCTCGACGTCGGCCCGCAGCGGCCAGGCGGCGGGATCGTTCTGGCGGGCGAGGCCGAGCATGGCGCCGGCGGCGTCGAGGGCGAGGACGGGGTGGGGGAGGTGGGTGAGGTAGCCCCCCGGTCCGCAGCCCAGGTCGGCCACTGGCAGGCCGGGCAGGCACGACCGGGCGAAGCTCTCAGCCCGTCCGAGGTGGGCCGGCGGGCGCCGGTCGCGGTAGCGGGATGCCTGGCGCTCGTAGACGGCGACGGTGGCCCGCTCCACCGCCACAGGCTCTCACGCCGTGGACGGGCCGGTCCGGTTGCCGGCCGGCGGCATGGCCGGCACCAGCCGGTCCCCGCCGGCGGTCCAGCGCCTGGCGGCCACCGCCGCCCCCGCCACCAGCACCGCCACCATCGCCCAGCCCAGGGCCCGGGCCCCCAAGCCCACGTACTTGAGCCCGGAGGCGAGGATGACGAAGGTGATGACCGGCCGGAGGTAGCGGTCGGGCACCCTTGAGGACAGCAGGGACCCGACCAGGACGGCAGGAACGCTGCCGGCGATGATGGCGCTGGTGACAGGTAGCTCGACGTGGCCGAAGGTGAGCGCCCCCAGGGCGGCCGCCGCCGTCAGCGGGATGGCCTGGGTCAGGTCGGTGCCGACCAGCCGACTCGCCGTCAGGGTCGGATAGAGGAACATAAGCAGCACGATCATCAGCGACCCGGCGCCGACCGAGGTGATGCCGACCACCAGGCCCCCGACGGCCCCGATGGCCAGAGTGGGCAGCGGACGGGGGCTGACCTGGGTCACCCGTCCCCGCCGCTCGGCTCCCGAGCGGCGGTCGAGCAGGCGCCGCAGCAGCATCGCCGCCGCCCCGACGAGCAGGGCGGCCCCCAGGGCGACCTGGACGTTGTGTTCGGCCGCCTTGCTGTGGCCGAACAGGTGAAGGACGTAGGTGCCGGCGAAGGCGGCCGGCACCGAACCGGCCGACATCCAGCCGACCAGCCTCAGGTTCACCGTGCCCTTCTGCAGGTGGACGGCCGCCCCCACCGGCCTCATGACCACCGCCGCCACCAGGTCGGAGGAGATGGCGGTGGAGGGCTTCACAGAAAACAGCAGGATGAGCATGGGCGTCATCAACGCCCCTCCGCCGGCGCCGGTGAGCCCCACCAGCAACCCGACCACCGCGCTACCCAGGACTATGAAGGGATCCACCAGCTCTCCGGCTCGGTCGATAGAAACAACAAATCCGAGTGAATAGATCGACTTTAGTGCCTGAGCGGGATGCCAGCAAGGCCGGCGGCCGCGGGAGAATGGGCTCGTGTACATCTCCGCCCGCACCGACTACGCCCTGCGGGCGCTGGTCACCCTGGCCGCCAACGCCAGGCCCATGACCGCCGAGGAGCTGGCCACCAGCCAGGATCTTCCGGTGAACTACCTCGAGGCCATCCTTCTCGACCTGCGCCGCTCGGGCATCGTGGCGAGCAGGCGGGGACCGGACGCCGGCTACCGGTTCCTCCGCGACCCCGAGGAGCTCACACCGGCCGATGTCATGCGCGCTCTCGAGGGCCCGCTGGCCGAGGTCCAGGGACTTCGGCCCGAGGCGACCTCCTACCGCCAGCCGGCCGGCTCCCTGCAGGAGCTGTGGGTGGCGCTCCGGGCCAGTCTGCGCAGCGTGCTCGAGGGGGTGAGCATCGCCCAGCTGGCTCGGGGGCAGTTCCCCCGCAAGCTCTCCAAGCTGATCGCCGATCCCGATGCCTGGGTGCCCCATTGAGCTGCCCCGCCCGACACCCGGCGACCGGCGGTCGGCCCCGGCGGCCCGGGCCGGTGGTGGTGGCCCTGGTGGCAGCGGCCGCCCTGGCCGTGGTCGCCTCGGCCTGCGGCGGCGCGGCCCCCCGCCCCACGGCGTCCCACCTGAGCCGGCCGGCGCCCCCGGTGTCGACCACCACCACCGTCGCCCGGCCGGTGGACCCCCGCACCGCCCTGGACCTGGCCCCGTGGGCAACCGTGGTCGCCCGCGCCCTCGTCCCCCAGGTGCCGGTGTACCCGGCGCCCGGCTCGGCGGCGGCGTCGAGCCGACTGTCCAACCCCAACAACCTCGGCGCCCCGCTGGTCTTCCGAGTGACCCTGGTGGACGGCCCGTGGCTGCAGGTGATGCTGCCCGTGCGGCCCAACGGCGCCACCGGCTGGATCCAGCGCAGCGCCGTGCAGCTCTTCGACGACAGCTACCGGGTGGTGGTGCACCTCGACAGCCACAGCCTGGTGCTGATGGACGACGGAGCGGTGATCGAGACCCATCCGGTCATCGTCGGGATGCCGAGCGCGCCGACGCCGACGGGGGACTTCTACGTCACCGAGCTGCTCAAGGCGCCCGACCCCAACGGCCCCTACGGGCCCTACGCCTTCGGGCTGTCGGGCTTCTCCGACACCTATAGCGAGTTCGATGGCGGCCCCGGTCAGATCGCCATCCACGGCACCGACCAGCCCGGGCTCATGGGCCAGAACGCCAGCCATGGCTGCGTCCGGGTGACCAACGACGTGGTCAGCCATCTGGCGACCGTGCTGCCCCTGGGCAGCCCGGTCCTCATCACTGCCTAGGGAGCCGCGGCCCGTCCGGCGACGAACGGGCCGGGTAGCCTCGGCGCCCGTGCCGCCGAAGCGGGGGCCCGGCGAGGACGATCTGTTCGAGGCGGCGCTCGCCGAGCGCATGGCCAAGCAGGCGCCGCTGGCGGCGCGCATGCGCCCCCGCTCGTTGGACGAGATCGTCGGCCAGCCCCACCTGCTCGGCCATGGTGCTCCCCTGCGGGGGCTGATCGAGGCCGACCGCCTGACCTCCATTCTGCTGTGGGGTCCCCCCGGAACCGGCAAGACGACGCTGGCCCGGGTGGTCGCCTCGCTCACCAACCGGCAGTTCGTGTCGCTGTCGGCCGTCACGGCCGGGGTCAAGGAGGTGCGCGAGGTCATCGGCGAGGCCCGCCGGCGCCTGGCCCAGGAGGGCAGCGGCACCATCCTGTTCCTCGACGAGGTGCACCGGTTCAACAAGAGCCAGCAGGACGCCCTCCTGCCGGCGGTGGAGGAAGGGATCATCACCCTGATCGGGGCGACGACCGAGAACCCGTTCTTCGAGGTGAACGCCCCCCTGATCAGCCGCTCGACGATCTTCCGTCTCGAGCCCCTCGGTGAGGCCGATCTCCGCGTGCTGGTCGAGCGCGCCCTGGCCCTCGAGGGGGCCACCGCCACCGAGGATGCGGTGGCGCACCTGGTGGACATGGCCGGGGGCGACGGCAGGGCCGTGCTCACCACCCTCGAGGTGGCCCTGGCCCTGGGCGCCGCCGCCGGCAGGCACGATGTGTCACTGGCCGAGGTCGAGTCGGCCAGCCAGACCAGAGTCCTGCGCTACGGCGAGGACCAGCACTACGACGTCATCTCCGCCTTCATCAAGTCCATCCGGGGCTCGGATCCCGACGCCGGCCTGTACTGGCTGTCCCGCATGCTGGAGGCGGGCGAGGACGCCCGCTTCATCGCCAGACGCCTGGTGATCCTGGCGTCGGAGGACGTGGGGATGGCCGACTCCATGGGGCTGGTGGTGGCCGACGCCGCCGCCCGGGCGGTCGAGTTCGTGGGTCTGCCCGAGGCCGGGCTCAACCTGGCCCACGCCGTCATCTACCTGGCCACCGCCCCCAAGTCCAACACGGTGATGGCCGGGCTGGCCCGGGCGTCGGAGGACGTGCGCGACCGGCAGGAGGGGGCAGTGCCGGCGCCGTTGCGCAGCGTTCATCCCTACCAGCGCAACAAGCTCAAAGAGGGTGGAGGCTACGTCTATCCCCACAACCACCCCGAGGGCTTCGTGGCCCAGGAGTACCGCCCCCCGGAGATCGCCGGCGACATAGGCAGCCCCGAGCGCCGGGTCTACTACCGGCCCTCGCCCCACGGGATGGAGGCGGAGATCGGCCGGCGCCTCCGCCAGCTGTGGGGCGACGCCCCCTACGACGCCATGGAGTGGTGGGAGTTCAAGAAGTTCCGCGACCCGCAGCGGTGAGGGACCACGAGCGGGCCGGCCGGCGGGCTCCGGGGCGGGTCGTTGGGGGCCGCCGCCCGTCGGGTAGGTAGAGGCGGTGCGAGCCCCACCGGTGCCGACCGTGCCCAGCCGCCTGGCGGTGCTGGCCGAGCTGGGCGATCGGCCGGACTACGAGGCCGCCGGTCGGCGGTGGGGTATACCGCCGGGCTTGGCCTTCATGATCGCCACCGGGTTGCCGGCGGACGGCAGCGACGGGTTGGCGCCCGAGGACTACCGCCGTCCGGGGATGCTTGAAGGCTCGACCCAGCACCTCGTCAACCCGCCGGCGGCCAACCCCACGACCAAGCCTCACATCCTGGAGTGGATCCGCCGGCGGGCCCGGGCCGACCAGGCGATGCAGGGGGCGGCCGGGCGCGATTTGAGCCCGTCCATGGGGCGACCCCCGGCTCGGAGCGGAAAGTAGGGTCAGAACCCGACAAAGGGGGTGGCCCATGCGGCTCGGATCGGGGATCGGCAAGGGGGAACCGGACAAGCTCAAGGCCCGGGCCCGCCGGCTCGAGGACGCCGGGGTGGACGTGTTGTGGGTGGCCGAGCTCTACGGCTTCGACGGGGTGAGCCTCATGGGCTTCCTCGCCGCCGCCACCGACCGGGTGCAGATCGGGTCCTCGATCCTGCCCTTCTACTCCCGCACCCCGACCCTGCTGGCCATGAGCGCCGCCGGCGTTGACGCCCTTTCGGGGGGGCGGTGCATCCTCGGCATCGGCGCCTCGGGGCCCCAGGTCATCGAGGGCTTCCACGGCCTCCCCTACGACGCCCCGGTGGGCCGGGTGGGCGAGGTGATCGACATCTGCCGCCAGGTGTGGCGGCGGGAGGCGACCAGCTACCAGGGCCGCTACTACCAGCTGCCCGTTCCTGATGGGACCGGCACCGGACTGGGCAAGCCGCTCAAGATGATCGACCATCCGGTCAGGGACCGCATCCCCGTCTACGTGGCCGCCATCGGGCCCAAGAACGTCGAGATGGTGGCGGCCAAGGCCGAGGGGTGGCTGCCGATCTTCTTCTGGCCCGAGAAGGCCAAGGAGGTCTGGGGCCCCTCCCTCGACGCCGGCTCGGCCCGCCGGCCCGGCGACCTCGGCCCGCTCGAGGTGGTGGCCGGCGGCACGGTGGCCATCGGCGAGGGCCTCGAGAAGCTGCGGGAGCAGGCCCGCCCCGGCCTGGCCCTCTACATCGGGGGCATGGGGGCGAGGGGGCGCAACTTCTACAACGACCTGGCGTGCCGCTACGGCTTCGAGAAGGAGGCGGCGGCCATCCAGGACGCCTACCTGGACGGCCGCCGCGACGAGGCCGCCGCCCTGGTGCCCCAGGAGCTGATCGACGCCACCACCCTGGTCGGCCCGCCCGGTTTCGTGCGCGACCGCATCGCCGCCTACCGCGAGGCGGGGGTCACCGTGCTCAACGTGAACCCGGCGGGCCCGGACCCGGCGGCCACCATCGCCCAGGTCAGGGAGTGGCTGGAGTAGCCAGCTTCCAGTAGCCCCGCACGGCGGCGCTGGCCCGGGGCAGGCCCCGCTCCTCGAAAAGCAACCGCCGGATGCGCTGGACCGCCGCCGCCTCGCCCGCGACCCACACCCGGGTGTCCTCGTCGAGCCGGGCGCCGGCCACCGCCTCGACCAGTGCGGCGCCCGGGGCCTCCCCCGGCCGGCGGCTGTGCCAGGCGGCGGTGAGGCCCGGGTGGGTGGGCAGGTCGATCCGGGCCTCCTCCGCGGCCATCTCGGCGTGGAGCTCGATCTGGGCCGAGGACCCGATCGACTCCACCAGCTGGCTCATGGCCGGCACGGCGGTCTCGTCCCCGGCGAGGAGGAACCGCCCGGCGGCGGGGTCGATCCGATAGCCGCGGGCCGGACCGGACAGCGCCGCCGGGTCGCCGCCGTTCCCGGCCGCCGCCCACCTCGAGGCCGCCCCCTCCCCGTGCACGACCACATCGACGTCGAGCTCGGCGCCCTCGGGGTCGTAGCGGCGGGGGGTGAGGGTGCGCAGCAGCGGGCGGCGCCCGTCAGGCAGGAGGAACTCGTTTCCCGACCAAGTGGGCAGCACCAGGCCGTCGGGACCGGGCAGGAGGACCCGCACGCTGGCGGCCGGCTCGGGCACCGGCAGTCCGGCCAGCTCGGCCCCGGCCAGGGTCACCCGCACCAGTCTGGGGCTGAGGGCCACCCGGCGCACCACCTCGACCCGGCGGAACGGGGGCGGCGGCCGGCGGTCCCGCCCGGCGTCGGTCACCGCCGGCGGGGGCGGACGGGTGCGGGAGCCACTGCGGCCGGCGCCGTGGTCAGCGGCGCAGGCCCAGGGCGTCGGCGGTGGCCGCCAGGGCCCGCACGTGATCGTCCACGCCGCCCAGGCCCGCCCCCATGGTGTTGACCGACAGGTGCGACGCCCCCTCGTCCCGCCACCGTTCCGCCTGCTCGGCGACCCGCGACTCGCGCCCGTCGGCCGTGAAGCTGACCCGGCCCTCCATGCCCAGGCTGGCCGGGTCCCGACCGGCCTGGCGGGCCGACTCCTCGACCACCGCCCGGGCCTCCTCGAGTCCGTGGCCCGGCACCACCTGGGGGAACCACCCGTCGGCCAGGGCGCCGATGCGCCGGTAGGCGGGGACGGACTGGCCCCCGAACCACACCGGTATGGGGCGCTGGACGGGCAGGGGTGCCAGGCCGGCCCCGGTCACCCGTTCGTGGGGGCCGTGGTGGGTGACTGACTCCTCGGTCCAGAGCCGGCGCATCAGCTCGACCTGCTCGCCCACCCGCCGGCCCCGGTCGGTGAAGCTCGCCCCGAGGGCCTCGTATTCCACCGGGTTCCACCCCAGGCCGACGCCGAGGCGGAAGCGACCCCGGCTGAGCAGGTCCACCTCGGCGGCCTGCTTGGCCACCAGGGCGGTCTGGCGCTGGGGCAGGATGATGATGCCGGTCACCAGCTCCAGCTCGGTCAGGGCGGCCAGGAACCCGAACAGCACCAGGGGCTCGTGGAAGGTGGAGGCCAGGTTGTAGGGGCCCCGCCAGCCGTGGTGGACGGCGGGGTCGGCCCCGAGGACGTGGTCGTAGGCGAGCAGGTGGGAGAAGCCGAGCTCCTCCACCGCCCCGGCGTACGAGCGGACGGCGCCGACGTCGGCGCCGATTTCGGTCTGGGGGAACACGGCTCCTATGCGCATCAGGCGCTGCGCTCCTGGCGGCGTTCCCACGCCCGGCCCAGCAGGGCGAGGATCGTGTCGGGCTCCTGGGCCCCGGGGATGCCGAAGCGCCCGTCGACCAGGAAGAAGGGCACTCCGGTGATGCCCCGCTCGGCCGCCTCCTCCTCGTCCGCCCTCACCTCGGCGCTGAAGCGCCCGCCGGCCAGGACCTCCTCCACCTCGGTGGCTCCCAGCCCCGCTTCGACGGCCAGGGCCGCCACCGTGGAGGGGTCACCGATGGGCCGGCCCTGACAGAGGTAGCCGGCCATGAGGCGCTCCTCAACGGCGTCGGCCAGGCCGCGCTCGCCGCCCAGCTTGATCAGGCGGTGGGCGTCGAAGGTGTTGCCTCCCCTGGTGTCCTCGAGGCGGTACGCCAGGCCCTCGGCCGCCGCCAGATCGGTGAGGCGCTGATGGCCCCGGCGGGCCTGCTCCACGGATATGCCGTACTTGGCCGCCACCCGCCGGGCGGGATCGCCCGGGCGCTCGGGCGGGGCGTGGGGATCGAGCTCGAAGGCCCGCCAGCGGATCTCCAGCTCGGCCCGGTAGGCGAAGCCGGCCACCGCCGTCTCGAGGCGGCGCTTGCCGATGTAGCACCAGGGGCACACCACGTCGGACCAGACGTCGATCCTCACTGCTTCCTCCCCAGCGAGGTCAAGGCGGGGGCCAGGCGGCGCCACTGGTCGTCGGGCACACCGCGCCGCTCGAGGCCGAGGGGCTGCACGCACACGTGGTCGGCGCCGGCGTCGAAGTGCTCCTGCACCCGCCTGACAATGGCGTCCTCGTCGCCCCAGGCCACCAGGGCGTCGACGAAGGCGTCGGTGCCGGCGTTGGCCATGTCCTCCTCGGTGAAGCCCAGCCGCCGCATGTTGTTTACATAGTTGGGTTGGGACAGGTAGATGGCGGTGTAGAAGCGCCCCGCCTGCCTGGCCCGTTCAGGGTCGGTCTCCAGCAGCACGGCCTGCTCCGGGCACAAAAGCGGGGCCGGCCCCAGGATGGACCGGGCCCGGGCGGTGTGCTCGGGGGTGACGAAGTAGGGATGGGCCCCGTCGGCCTTGGCCGCCGCCAGCTCGAGCATCCTGGGGCCGAGGGCGGCCAGCACCCGTCGCACCGGGGTCTCCGGTCGGTGGGCGGTGTAGGGAGAGGCGTCGACGGCGTCCAGGTAGGCGCTCATGGTCTGCACCGGCTTGTCGTAGCGGTGACCCCGGAGGTCGTCGACCAGGTTGCGGTGGCTGACCCCGAGGCCGAACAGGGCCCGCTCCGGGAAGGCCTCGGTCAGGCCCCTCGTCGCCCCGGCCATGGCCACCGCGTCGCGGGCCCATATGTTGGCGATGCCGGTGGCCCCCACCAGGGTCCGGGTGGCCGAAAGCAGGAGCCCGAGGTGGACGAAGACGTCGCGCCCGGCCACCTCGGGAAGCCACACCGCGCCGTAGCCGAGCTCTTCGAGTTCGGCGGCCAACTCGCGTGCCCGGGCGGCGGGCACGAAGTCGAGCGCCCCGGTCCATACGCCCACCGGGGCCAGGTTCATGCGGTTTTCGGCGGCCACGGGGCTCCTTTCGGTCGGGCCGGCGCCGGCGGGGGCCCCGAACGGCGGCGGTCGGGTCAGCGGGCCCGGGGGCGGGGCCCGGGCGGATAGCCGGGGCGCTGGCGGCCACCGCCCCTTCCGCTCTGGCGGTTCTGGCGCTGGGCCGCCCGGCGCACGGCCCGGCCGGCGGCGGACTCCATCTCACCGGACAGGGTGGCGTCGAGGACCTTCTGGCGCTCCTTGGCCGGCAGGCGGGCGAGGTGACGGTCGAGGTCGGCCAGCTGCTCGGGTATGGGCCGGCCCTTCTTGTGGCTCTTGTCGAGGAACCGCAGCACCCGCCTGGTGTAGTAGCGCCGCAGCAACGGCACCTTCATGAAGCGGCGGAACAGCCGGGCTCGGCGGGGCGGCTTCTCCCCCTCTTCGCTTTTCGGCATGCCCTGTTCTAACCCATCCTGCCCGGCGGGGATGAATCCACCCGGGCGCCGGCGGACCCGATGGGGCCCGGCGCGCGAGGCTGCGACGATGGTGATCGAGACCCGCATCCTGCGGCTGGCCGAAGGCGTCGAGCGCCAGCGCTTCCTCGACGCCGACGCCCGCCTGCAGGTCGACTTCGCCTACTCGCGGCCCGGGCTGCTGCGACGCACGACGGCCGAGGGCGACGAGGGCCGGTGGCTGGTGCTCAGCCTGTGGCGCTCGGCGCAGGACAGGGAGGCCGCCGAGGCGGCGGCAGCCGGCGACGAGGTCGCCCTCTCCTTCGCCGCCCTGGTCACCGTGGAGGCGGTATGGACCTGGGAGCCGCGGCCGGGCTGAGGACTCACTGCTGGACGAGCACCACGGCGTTGCCCTCGGGGTCGGCGATGTTGGCCAGGGTGGGACCGCCGGGGACGTCGAAGGCCTCGCCGACCACCGTCCCGCCGAGCTCGCTGACCAAGGCCAGCGAGGCGGTCAGGTCCCGCACCTGGACGTACAGGTTCACCCGGCTGCGGTCGCTGCGGCGCAGGTGCCCGCCCGGGCCCGGCTCGGGGCCACCGATGCCCGGCTCGACCGACATGATCGGCCCGTCGGTGATGGACCAGTTGAACAGGGCGGCGTAGAAGGCCCGCAGCCGATCGGGGTCCAACGACTCGATCTCCCAGTGGACCACGGGTCGGGCCCAGTCCGAGCCCCGGTCCCCGTGTGCGGTCTGCGGTTCCATGGCCGGGCCTCCTCCGGTCGCTTCCTTCAACCGCCAACCTACGGTCGTCGCCGCCGTTCTGCCTGGCGGGGTCGGTGCGAGCGGAGACCGGTAGTGCCAGCCTTTAGATCAGTGCCGGACGACGACCAGTTGGACGAGGCGCTGGCCGCCGCCAGCCAGGGGGAGGAGTGGGGACTGGTCGCCCTCTACCGCTGGGCCCACCCGCCTCTGGTGCGCTACCTGGCCGGCCGGGCCGGCGACGAGGCCGAGGATCTCGCCTCCGAGGTGTGGCTGGAGGCCTCCCGACGCCTGGCCGACTTCCAGGGCGGGGCCCAGGACTTCCGCCGCTTCCTCTTCGCCGTGGCCCACCGGCGCTCCATCGACCGCCTGCGGCGCCAGGGCCGGCGCAGGACAGAGCCGACGGTGGCCACGGCGCTCGAGGCGGTCGCCTCCGACGCCACTGTTGAGGAGCTGGTCCTGGACCGGATCAGTGCCGAGGAGGCCACCGCCCTCATCAGCGCCCTCCTGCCCGATGACCAGGCCGAGGTGGTGCTGCTGCGGGTGGTGGCCGGCCTGAGCGTGGCCGAGGTGGCCGAGGTGGTCGGTCGCCGGCCGGCGGCGGTCAGCGTGATCCAGCACCGGGCCCTCCGCCGGCTGGCCCGCAGCCTGCAAGATTCGCCCGCCCTCCAGCGATATAGGAGTTGAGATGCGACGGACCAGACTCGACGACCGCACCGCCGACCGGCTGACCGCCGGGGCGGTGACGCCCGAGGACGCCCCGCCCGGCTATGCCGGGGTGGCGGGGCTCCTGCAGGCCGCCCGTACCGGGGCGGCCGCCCAGGAGCTCCCCTACGAGGCGGCCACGGTGGCGTCGATGAGGTCGGTCCTCCTCGGACATCCCGTCCCGCTATCCACCTCGCGGAGGAAGAAGATGATTTCCAAGGTCCTGACGGCGAAGGCGGCCGCCCTGGCCGGCGTGGCCGTCCTCGGGGGCGGCGGAGTGGCCGCTGCCGCCACCGGCTCCCTGCCTGCGTCCGTCCAGAGCACGGTCTCCTCGGCGCTGAGCCATGTCGACATCTCGGTGCCCAACCCCAACCACCACGGACACGGACACGGCCACGGCGCCACCAGCAACGGCAGCACCAACGACTCGTCCAAGTCCTCCACCGCCCCCAACGGTCAGGGCCTCAAGGGCAACAGCGGGCTGTGCAACGCCGCCACCCACAACAAGGACTCCCAGGCCGGCACCCACTCGAGGGTGTTCAGCAACTTCTCCACCGTGGTCGGCACATGCACGACGGCCTCGCCAGGCAAGTCGAACGGCTCCAACGCCAACAACGGCGGAGACAGCTCCTCGACCAACGGCTCGACCACCAGCGGTTCCACCGACCACGGCAACTCGGCCAACCACGGCCAGGGCAGCTCGAACTCCGGCGGGACCGCCGGAACCTCGGGCACCTCGACCGGCAGCGGCTCGTCGGGCACCGACAGCGGGCCCGGCCACGCCGGCACCACCGGGTCCTCTCACAGCGGGGGCAACGACTCCCAGGGGGCCTCGGCCAGCAGCCACGCCGGCGGCAAGGGCTGAACCGAGGATCGGCGGCTCATTCCGCCAGTCTGCGAACAGGGGGAGGGCTTTGAAGCCCTCCCCCTCTTCGCGCCGGGACGGCGCCCGACCACCCGCCAGCAGCTGAACCAGCCGGGCCCCCGGACGGGCCGGCCCAGATGGGACGGGCCGGATGGGCGGCTCAGGCGTCCTTGTCGGTGACGCCGGCCTGGTCGAAGGTGGCCATCTCCCGCAGGACGCGGGCGGCCGACTGCAGGATCGGGAGGGCGAGACAGGCGCCGGTGCCCTCACCCAGGCGGAGGTCGAGGTCGAGCAGGGGTCGCAGGCCCAGCTGGCCCAGGGCGACCGCCGCCCCCGGCTCGACCGACAGGTGGCCGGCGAAGCAGTAGTCGACCACCCGGGCCTCGATGCCCGCCGCCACCAGCAGGGCGGCGGCGGCGATCACGCCGTCGACCACCACCGGCACCCGGGCGGCAGCCCCCCCGATCATGTATCCGGCCAGGGCCGCGATCTCGAGGCCGCCGAGCGAGGCCAGGGTGACCACCGGGTCGCCGGCGTCGGGCAGGGCGGCGGTCCGGGCCAGGGCCTCGTCGATGACCGCCGTCTTGTGCCGGAGCATGGCGTCGTCGATGCCGGTGCCCCGGCCGGTGACCTCGGACGCGGACCGGCCGGTGAGCCTGGCGATGAGGGCGGCCGAGGCGGTGGTGCTGCCGATGCCCATGTCCCCGGTCACCAGGCAGCGGGCCCCCGAGGAGACCAGCTCGCGGGCTACCTCGGCCCCGACGTCGAGGGCGGCAGCGGCCTCGGCCACGGTCATCGCCGGCCCCACCCGCAGGTCGGCCGTTCCCGCCCGCACCTTGCGGCGCAGAAGCTTGGGCACCGCCTCCAGATCGCCCGCCACCCCGACGTCGACGACGATCACCTCGGCCCCGCACTGGCGGGCCAGCACGTTGATGGCGGCCCCGCCGGCGGTGAAGTTGGCCACCATCTGCCTGGTGACCTCGGCCGGCCAGGGGGTCACCCCCGAACGCACCACCCCGTGGTCGCCGGCGAAGACGGCCACGGTGGCCGGCTCGGGGATCGGCGGGGGGCTGGTGCCGGCGATGCCGGCCAGGCGCACCCCGACGGTCTCCAGCTCGCCCAGGGACCCCCGCGGCTTGGTGAGCCGGTCGTGGTGCTCGGCGGCGGCTTCCATGGCGGCGGCGTCCAGCTCTCCCACCGACTGCAGGGCTTCCTCCAGGGGTCGGGCGGACCGGTTGGCCCAGGTCTCGCGGTGCACCGCCCAGCTGAGCGGTCGGGGCCGGGCCCAGCCGGCCAGGGCCAGCTCGGGCTCGGCGTCGAAGTCCTCGACGAAGCCGACGCAGAGGTAGGCGACCGGGGTGACGTGGGCCGGCAGCCCCAGCAGCCCCGACAGCTCCCCCGGCCGGTAGAAGCTGACCCAGCCCACCCCCAGGCCCTCGGCCCTGGCGGTCAGCCACAGGTTCTCGATAGCCAGGCAGGTGGAGAACACGGCGGTTTCGGGCTGGAGCTGCCGCCCGAGCACGTTGGCGCCGCCCCGCTCGAGGGTCGAGGTCACCACGATGCTCACCGGCGCCTCGACGATTGCCTCCACCTTGAGCCGGTCGAACTGCCGGCTGCGCCCGGCGGGCAGGACGTCGGCGAAGCGGGCCCGTTCCTGCTCGACGTAGGCCCGCACCCGCCGCCGGGTGTCCGGGTCGGTGATGACGAGGAAGTCCCACGGTTGGGAGAGCCCGACCGACGGGGCCCGGTGGGCGGCAGCGAGGATGCGCTCGAGGACCTCGTCGGGCACCGGTCGGTCGGTGAAGCGGCGGCGCACGTCCCGCCGGCTCTCGATGACCCGCCGCAGTACGTCGCGCTCCGACGGGCTGAACTGGCCTCCGGTCGGTGTCATCGGGCCCCCTCGGCGATCAGCCCGCTCAGGGCGTCGAGGTCGAGATGCGCCTCGAGCAGGTCGGCGATGCGGTCGTACTGGGACGCCCGGGCGGCGGCGAAGGACACCCCGGCGGGGACGAAGCGCCGGCCCCGGCGGGCGGCCACCGCCTCGAGGAAGCGGGCCCGGAGGCCGTCCTGCTCGAACAGGCCGTGGAGGATGGTGCCGGCCACCGCCCCGTCCTCGCTCACCGCCCCGTCGCGCTCCGACCCGTAGCTGTCGTCGAGTTCCACCCACCCGATTGTGTCCGTCAGCGGGCGGCCGTGGTGGATCTCGTAGCCGG
The DNA here is from genome assembly GCA_035653595.1 of Acidimicrobiales bacterium. Lineage (GTDB taxonomy): Bacteria > Actinomycetota > Acidimicrobiia > Acidimicrobiales > JAJPHE01 > DASRBO01. Next base: position 32,747 of record DASRBO010000104.1, read on the forward strand.
TCACCGCCTCGCCCATCGCCCGCCCCCGCCGCTGGCGCACCGTTTTGTCCGGTTCGTAGACCGTGTCGACCGCCAGCCAGCCCAGGCCGTCGGTCCGGGGACTGGACGACTCGACCCCCTCGGGATCGGCGATCGAGCGTCCGAGCATCTGGTAGCCGCCGCAAATGCCGAGGATGGTCGCCCCCTCGGCCCGGCGGGTGGCCAGGGCGGCCTCGAAGCCCGAGGCCCTCAACCACTCGAGGTCGGCGACGGTCGACTTCGAACCGGGCACCACGATCAGGTCCGCCCCCGCCAGCTGGGCCGGATCCTCGGCCAGGCGCGCGGCGACGCCGGGCTCGACGGCCATGGCGTCGAGGTCGGTGAAGTTGGAGATGCGGGGGAGGCGCACCGCCACCACCTGCAGGGCGTCGGCGACGGGCGGACCGCTGCGGTGGCGCCCGAAGGCCCGCAGGGCCAGGGAGTCTTCGGCGTCGATGACCGCACCGTCCAGCCACGGCAGCACCCCGATGGTCGGGACCCCGCTGCGGCGGGCCAGCTCCGAGGGGCCGTCGCCGAGCAGGGCCGGGTCGCCCCGGAACTTGTTGATCACGAAGGCCCGGACGTGGGCCCGAAGGTGCTCGGGCAGGAGGGCGACGGTGCCGTAGAGGGAGGCGAACACCCCGCCCCGTTCGATGTCGCCGACCAGCACCGCCGGCATGCCCGCCCGATGGGCGAGGCTCAGGTTGACGATGTCGCCTTCCAGCAGGTTGATCTCCGCCGGGCTGCCTGCGCCCTCGGCCACCACCACGTCGAAGCGGGTGCGCAGGTCCTCCAGGGCGGCCAGCACCGTGTCCATGAGACGGGGTCGCAGGGCGTGGTAGTCGGCGGCGGACAGATGTCCGATGGGGGCGCCGTTGACGACGACCTGGCTTGAGCGCTGACCGGTCGGCTTGAGCAGCACCGGGTTCATGGCCACCTCGGGCTCGACCCCGGCGGCCAGGGCCTGGGCCCCCTGGGCCCGGCCGATCTCGTGGCCGGCCGGGGTGACGAAGGAGTTGAGCGACATGTTCTGGGCCTTGAAGGGGGCCACCTTGACGCCCCGCCGGGCCAGGAGCCGGCACAGGCCGGTGACCACCAGGCTCTTGCCTGCGTCGCTGGAGGTGCCGCAGACCATGACGGCGCCTTTCACCCGCTGGCCTCCAGCGCCCGGGCCAGTCGTTCCATGCCTTCGGGGCCGGGGACGGCCACCCGGGCCATGCCGGCCAGCCCGAAGGAGGTGCAGTCCCGCACCACCACGCCGTGGGGGGCCAGCCGCTCCCGCAGGCCGCCGGCGCTGGCGCACAGCACGAAGTTGGCCTCCGACGGCTGCGGTCCGAGCCCGTGGGCGCCGAGCAGATCGATGAGCTGGCGGCGCAGGCCGGCGATGGCCCCGGCCCAGGCGGGCAGGTCGGCCGTCGCCAGCAGGTCGGGCAGGGCCGACGCCGCCGGGCCGTTGACCGACCAGTGGGGCTGGTCGCCAGCCAGGGCGGCCACCAGATCCGGGGGCCCGATCACGTAGCCCAGCCGCAGGCCGGGGCAGGCGAACAGCTTGGTGAGCGAGCCCACGACGACCGACTCGGCGTCCCCCCTGGTCCAGCGGCCGGTCGCCAGCGGGTAGAACGCCTCGTCCCACACCTCGGCCGACTCGTCCGGGGCGGCCAGGCGGCCGGTGGGGTTGTGGGGGTTGGACCGCCACCGCGGGCCGCCGGCGCGGGGGTGCAGGGAGAACTCGGGCTCGTCGACCCGGCCTCCCAGCCGGGCCCCCACCAGGCTGATGGCCTCCGAGCCCCCGTTGGTGAGCAGCACCTGTTCGGGACCCACCCCGACCGCCTCGGCCAGGGCGGCGGTGGCCCGGGCGGGGTCCGGGTAGCGGCCCAGGGATCCCAGGTGGCGAGCGACTATCGACGCCGGGTCCGGGGCCAGGGGGTTGAGGCTCGCCGACAGGTCGAGGACCGTGGCCGGGTCCAGGCCCAGGGCCTCGGCCACCCGGGCCCCGTCACCGCCGTGGCCGCCGGCGGCAGGCACCGCCCGGCGGTCGAGGGTGGTCACCGCCTCCGCCTCCTCGACACGCCCCAGGCGCCGAGCCCGCCGGCCAGGGCGAGGCTCACCTGACGGCTGAGGGCCACGGCGGCGGGGATGTCCTCTGTGTCGGCCGGCCGGCCGAGGCCCAGGAAGGGACGGACCTCCACCCGCTCCCCGTAGCGGTTGGCGCCCCCGAGGCGCAGGCCGAGGGCGGCGGCGAAGGCGGCCTCGGCCACCCCGGCGTTGGGGGAGGGGTGGGCCCCGGCCTGGTGGCGGACGGCCCGCCAGATGTCGGCGGCCCGGCCCGGTCGGACCAGGGCCACCAGGGCGGCGGTCAGGCGGGCCGGGCCCAGGTTGGCCAGGTCGTCGAGGCGGGCGCTGGCCCACCCGTAGCGGAGGTAGCGGGGGCTGCGGTGGCCCACGGTGGCATCGAGGGTGTTGACGGCGCGGTAGGCCAACGCCGCCGGTGCACCGCCCAGGGCCGCGAAGAGGGTGGGGGCCACCACGGCGTCCACGGTGTTCTCGGCCACGGACTCGACCACCGCCCGAGCGATCTCCTTGTCGTCGAGGTCGCTGGGGTCCCGACCCACCAGGGCCGGCAGCAGGGTGCGGGCCCGCTCGAGGTCGTCGCCGGCCAGGGCGGCGTGAACGTCGAGGGCGGCCCCGGCCAGGGCCTTGTTGGCCACCGCCAGGTAGGTCGCCACCGTCGCCGACCCGACCAACGCCCCGGCCGCCCACCCGGTGAGGGTCCCCACCCCGGCGTGGAGCACCCCGTTCCGGCGGCGGTCGGCGTAGACGGCGGACTCCACCCCGTCCATGAGCCGGCCGAAGCGGGTGAGGGGATGCGGGGTGATCGGCGGCTCGCCCAGCACCATGTCGGCCACCAGCCCGGCCGCCGCCGCCAGCGGGCTCACCATCGGGCCGCCGCCACCATCAGGCCGACCGTCTCGGCGATCAGGCCGGCCGCCCCGAGCACGTCTCCGGTGAAGCCGCCCACCCGCCGGACGGCCAGGCCGACGACGGCGGCGAACCCGGCAGCGGCGGCGGCCACCGACGCCGGCCCGGCCACCACCCGCCACCCCGTCGCCAGGGCCAGCGACGCCGCCAGGGCCAGCCCGAGGAGCCCGACCGGAACGGCCACCCCGGTGAAGGCGGCGGCCAGCCCCTCCTCGCCCCGGGCGTAGCGCAGGCGGCCGGGGACGGCGGCCATGGCCGAGCGGGAGGCGCACCACAGCCCGCCCAGCAGCAGGGGGGCGGGGGCCAGCACGCTGAGGGCCGCCCACCGGGCCAGCAGGGTGGCCGCCGACGCCCCCATCCCGAACGCCCCCACGTCCGGGGTTCGCATCACCTCCAGCCGGCGCTGCTGGCTCAGGTGGGGAAGCAGCCCGTCGGCGCTGTCGGCCAGGCCGTCGAGGTGCAGCAGCCCGGTCAGGGCGAGGTCGGCGGCCACCACAACGGCCGCCGCCACCGCCGGCGGCCACACCCGGCTGGCCCCCCACCAGACGGCGCCGAGGAGAAGGCCGAGGCCGGCGCCGACCACCGGGAACCACCGCAGGGTCGACGGCCGGGGCCGGCCGCCACGGCCGAGCACGGTCAGGAACGAGACGGCGTCGAACACGAATCAGCCCACGGCGTCGAGGCGCAGGACCCGTCCCGCCACCACCAGCAGCACCTCGTCGGCCACCGCCGCCACCGACCTGTTGAGCAGGCCCAGGGCGTCGCGGAAGTGCCGCCCCGCCTCGGTGGAGGGGTGCACTCCCAGGCCCACCTCGTCGGACACGACCACCGCCGGATGGTCCCGCTGGCTGAGGGCCTGGGCCAGCTCGTCGCCGTCGGCCCGGAAGCCGGCCTGGCGGGCCAGCCACACGCCGAGGCCGTCGACCAGGACCGGGCCCTCGAGGGCGCGCACCAGCCCGGCCAGGTCGGCTTCGGACTCGACCGTCGACCACTGCGGTGGCCGCCGGCGGCGGTGGGCCTCGATGCGCTCGGCCATCTCCTCGTCGGTGACCGTGGCGGTGGCGACGTAGGTGACGGCCGGTCCCAGCCGGGCGGCGAGGCGCTCGGCCACCTCGGACTTGCCCGAGCGGGCGCCGCCCAGCACCAGGGTGATCACCGGGGGATCATCCCACGGCCACCCGGCCGTAGTGTTCGGTCATGGTGCGGGTGCCGTCGGTCGTGCTGGTGAACACCGGCAACGGGAAGGGCAAGTCCTCCGCCGCCTTCGGGGTCATGGCCCGGGGCTGGGCCCGGGGGTGGAACGTCGCCGTGGTCCAGTTCGTCAAGGGCGGCAAATGGAAGACCGGGGAGCGCAAGCTGGCCGACCACCTCGGCATCGAGTGGCACACCCTCGGCGACGGCTTCACCTGGGAGTCCACCGACCTCGACGAGACGGCCGCCAAGGGCCGCCACGCCTGGGAGGTGGCGGCGGCCAAGCTGGCCTCGGGCGACTACCAGCTGCTGATACTCGACGAGCTCACCTACGCCGTGTCCTACGGCTGGGTGCCGGTGGAGGAGGTGGTCGCCGGGGTGAGGGGGCGGGCGCCATCGACCAATGTCGTCATCACCGGGCGCAACGCCGCCCCCGAGCTGATCGAGCTGGCGGACACCGTGACCGAGATGCAGGTGGTCAAGCACGCCTACCAGCAGGGCATCAAGGCCATCAAGGGCATCGAGTACTGACCGCAGCGCCGGCCGGATGGCGGCTCTGTCAGCGCTGCTCCGCCACGCAGCGGTTCACCAGCTCCCCTATACCGTCGATGGCGGTGGTCACGACCTGGCCCGGTCGCAGGAAGAGTGGCGGGGTGCGGCTGGCCCCGACCCCGGCCGGGGTGCCGGTCGAGATCAGATCGCCGGGCTGGAGGGTGAGGATGGTGCTGATGTAGGCGACCACCTCGGCCGGCTTGAACAGCAGGTCGGCGGTGTTGGCCTCCTGCATGACCTGGTCGTCGACCAGGCAGCGCACCGCGAGAGCGCCGGCGTGGTCGATCTCGTCCGGGCTGACCAGGACAGGGCCGACCGGGGTGGTCGACTCGAAGGTCTTGCCCTGGAGCCACTGCAGGGTGCGGTTCTGCCAGTCGCGCACGCTGATGTCGTTGACCACCGTGTAGCCGGCGATGGCGGCGCTGGCCTCGTTCCGGTCGGCGTGACGCAGTGGGCGGCCGATGACCACACCCAGCTCCACCTCCCAGTCCACCTGGTCCGATGCCGAGGGAAGCACGATCGGGTCGCGGGGCCCGATGATCGCCTCGGTGAACTTGGCGAACAGGGTGGGGTAGCGGGGAAGCTCGCGGGCCGTCTCCTCGATGTGGCTGCGGTAGTTGAGGCCGAGGCAGATCACCTTCCCGCCCCGCACCACCGGGGCCAGGTCGACCTCGTCGAGGCGGTGGCGGGGCCCCCGGCCAGCGGCCGCCGCCCCGCCGGCCAGCAGCAGCGAGCGCACATCGGGGGCGCCCAGCTCCTCCACCTCGTCGCCTTCCACCCGGGCCGCCACCGTCGAGCCGTCCGGTCGCCGCAGGGTCGCCAGTCTCATCCCATCACCTCGGCATCGTCGGCCGGCGACACTCCCACCGTGGCCAGGGCGTCGAGCAGAGAGCGCGCCCACGCCCCCGGATCGGGCCGCTCGACGCTCGCCACCTGGTGGCGGCCGGCCTCGATGATCCCCTTGGCCGCCTCGGCGATCAGCGCCGGCTTCACCGCCACCACGCTCGCCCCGCCCCGGGCCAGCTCCAGCTGGAGGTTCTCCCGACCGTGGCCGGGCACGGTGTCGAGCAGCAGCAGCGGCCGGCCCACCAGCCTGGCCTCGGTGCAGGTGTCCCCCGGGGTCGTCACCACCAGGTCGGCCGCTGCCATCAGCTCCGGTATGCGGTCGGTGAAGCCGAAGGCGGTGATGTCGGGGCGGCCCCCGGCCACCATCTCGAGGCGGGCGGCCAGAGCCCGGTTGGTGCCGGCGACGGCGAGCACGTGGAGCCCGGAGTCGGCCAGGGCAACTGCGATCCGTTCCAGCGGGGCCATGCCCCAGGCCCCGGCCATGACCACGGCGCAGCCTGACCCGGCGGGCACGCCCAGGGCGGCCCGGGCCTCGGCCCGGGTCGGAGGCGAATAGAAGGCCGGGCGGGCGGCCGCCGGCAGCACGGTGACGGTGGCGTCGGGCCGGTGGTAGGAGATGAAGGCGGCCGACATGTCCGAGGTCACCAGGAACAGGTCGGTGCCGGGGTGGGTCCACAGGGCGTGGGGGCAGGCGTCGGTGCAGTAGACGACCGAGTGCAGCCAGGGCTGGGCGGCCTTGAGCCGGTCGGCGGCGGCGGCCCCGGTGGCGAAGACCGAAAGCAGCAGCTCGGCCGGCCGTCGGCTGAGCAGCTCGGCCAGGGGCCCGACCAGCTGGCGGGCCGCCGCCCGGTCGAGGAGGCGGGCCACGGGGCTGCCGGTGCGCAGCTGGCTGAAGTGGAAGGCGTCGTAGACGCCGGGGACGGCCATGAGGGTGCGCATGATGCCCCGCCCGGCCCGGCTGGAGGCCCGCCCCAGCATGTCCATGCAGTCGACGATGTCGGCCTCCCAGCCGGCGCCAGCGAGGGCCGACGCGCACGCCTCGGCCACCACGTCGTGGCCCATGCCGATCGAGCCGGAGAGGACCAGGGCCCGGCTCACGCCGGCGCGGCGCCGGCGTGGCCGCCGGTGGCCCGGTACCACTCGAGGTACCGGCGCAGCCCCTCCTTGAACGGGGTGTGGGGGTGCCAGCCCAGCAGCTCGGCCGCCCGCCCCACCTCGACGTCGCGGCCGCGGAAGTCCCCTGCCCGGGCCGGCTGGGTCACCACCTCCACGTCGCCAAGCAGGTCGCGGACCGCCTCGGCGATCTGGCGCACCGTCACCCGTTCCTCGCCGTCGAGGGCAAGCACCTGGTTGGCGGCCGCCGGCGACAGGGCCAGCACGTGCGCCTGGGCCAGGTCCTCGACGTAGAGGTAGCGCCGGTACTGGGAGCCGTCGCCGCTGATGGTGAGGGGCTTGCCCTCGAGGCCAAGGTGGACGAAGCGTGCCACGACCAGCTCCGGTCGCATGCCCGGGCCGTAGGGGATGCCGTAGCGGAGGATGGTGTAGTCCAGCCCGTAGAGGTCGTGGTAGCTCTGCACCAGCATTTCGGCGGCGATCTTGCTGGCCGTGTAGACGTGGTTGACCGAGGTCGGCTGCAGCGGCGAGTCCTCGTCGATCGCCCCCTCGCCCGGGGCGGCGCCGTAGACCCACACCGTGCTGGCCAGCCCGACGCGCTCGACACCGACCTGGCGGGCGGCCTCGAGCACGGTGGCGGTGCCGGCGACGTTGGTCTGGACCGTGCCGACGGGGTCCTTGACCGCCTTGTCCACATCGGACACCCCGGCCAGGTGGTAGACGACCTGGGCGTCCCTGATGGCCTCGACCAGGCCCGGGAGGTCGAGGATGTCGGTACGGATGTAGTCGGCGTTCGGCCAGGCCCGCTCGATGCGCCTGTCCACCACCACCACCTCGTGTCCCGCCCCCAGCAGCCGGGCCACAACATGGCTACCGATGAACCCGCACCCGCCCGTGACGACTACCCGCAACCGACTCTCCTCACATGCTCCGGTAGACGCGCCCGAAGGACTCAAGCACGTGGTCTACCTCGGCATCGGACATGTCCGAATGCACAGGCAGGCAGATCTGGCGGGCGCACACGTCCTCGGCGGCGGGGAGGGGCCCGTCGGCGTAGCCGGCGAAGACCGGCTGCAGGTGCAGCGGGGTGGCGTAGACCTCACCGCTAAGGCTCACGTCGGCCTCGGTGCTGAGCCTCTTCTTGAGCTGGTCCCGATCGACGGCGGGATCGATGAGGGCCATGTACTTGTAGTAGTTGCTCCGGCAGCCCGCCGGCTCGAGGATCGGCTCGATGCCTTCCATGCTCGACAGGGCCTCGTCGTAGCGTCGGGCGACCGAGCGCCGCACCGAAATGGCGCGGTCGATGGCACCGAGGTGCACCAGGCCGACCGCCGCGCTCAGCTCGCTCATCCGCCAGGCGTAGCCCAGCCTCACGTGGTCGTTGGTGGCGAAGTTGCCCTTGCCCTGGTCGCGGTAGATCGTGGCCTCGTCCCGTAGCTCGTGGTCGGCGGTGAGGATCATGCCGCCCTCGCCCGCCGCCACCACCTTGGTGGGGTAGAACGAGAAGCCGGCGGCCACGCCGAAGCTGCCTGCCGGTCGGCCGTCGTAGGAGGAGCCGTGGGCGTGGGCGGCGTCCTCGACCAGGACCACCCCCCTGGCGTCGCACAGGGAACGGATGGCGTCGACCTCGGGAGTGATCATGCCCCCGATGTGGACCAGCATCACCGCCGCCGTGTCGGGGCCGAGCGCGGCCTCTACCGACGCCGCGTCCATGGCCATGGTGGTAGGGGATACATCGGCGAACACCGGCCGGGCTCCGGCGTGCACCACCGCCCCGGCCGAGGCGTAGAAGGTGTTGGCCGGCAGGACCACCTCCCGACCGCCCACCCCGACGGCTCGCAGGATGATCTCAAGGGCCGCCGTCCCGCTGGCCACCCCCACGCCGTGGGCGGCCTGGTGGCGCTGGGCGAAGGCCGTCTCGAACCGGGCGGTGAGAGGTCCCAGAGTGAGGCTGCCGCTGGCCAGGCTCTGGTCCACCAACGCCAGGACCTCGCCTCGCTGAGCCTCGTCGAAGACCACCCGTGCCGCCGGAACCCTCACGGGTCCTCCTCCCTGGGAATTTGTTCCGGGGACCGTAGCTTGCCCGAACGGCGGGCCGCCCAATCGGGCTGAGGACCGTCGGGCGGGGTCCGGTGGCCGCTCCGGGGCCGGCCACTTGCCTATCCGGCGCCGTTGGCGCATTGTCGTACCTGATGGCGACGCCGGCGTCCGGATCCGTTTACGAGCTGCCGGCGGACCACCCCGGCTTCCACGACGCCGACTACCGCCGGAGGCGGGCCGATATCGCCGCCGTCGGCGAGGCCTACCGGCCCGGTGACGCCCTCCCGCTGGTCACCTACACGGCCGAGGAGGACGAGGTGTGGCGGCTCGTCTCCAGCGAGCTGGCGGTCAAGCACCGCCGGGCGGCCTGCCGTCAGTACCTGGAGGGGGCCGAGGCCCTGGTGCTGCCGGCGGAGCGGGTCCCCCAGCTGGCCGAGGTGGACGAGCACCTGCGGGCGCTCACCGGCTTCGGAATCCGGCCGGTGCCCGGGCTGGTCCCGTCGCGGGTCTTCTACGCCTCGCTCGCCGAGCGGCGCTTCATGTCCACCCAGTACGTGCGTCACCACTCCGTGCCCTTCTACACACCCGAGCCCGACATCATCCACGAGATCATCGGGCACGCCAACGCCCTCGGCCACCCCGCCTTCGCCGATCTCTACGAGCTGGCCGGCCAGGCGTCCCTGCGGGCCGACACCGCTGCCGCCCACGACTTCTTCAGCCGGGTGTTCTGGTTCACCCTCGAGTTCGGCGTGGTGATGGAAGGCGCCGAGCTCAAGGCCTACGGCGCCGGGCTGCTCTCCTCCTACGCCGAAATCGACGTCTTCGCCCGGGTCGAGCTGCGCCCCTGGGACCTGCGGGCCATGGGCACCCTCGACTACGACATCACCCACTACCAGCCGGTGCTGTTCGTGGCCTCGTCGTTCGCCCAGATGGCCGACGATCTGGGGGCGTTCTTCTCCAGCTACGACGACGAGGCCCACGACCGCCTGGTGGCCGCCTGATCGCCGGTCGCCGGACGCCGGGCACGGGCGGTGCCCGGCGGCGTCAGAGCCAGCTGCGCGGGTAGCCGGGGTCGGACACCTCCCGGGCCTCGGCGGTCAGGCCCAGCGGCGCGAAGGTGTCCACCATCACCGCCGTCTCGCCGGTGCGGGTGGCGCCGACCGAAGCCTCGTATCCGCCCGGCTGGGGGCCATGGACGAAGCCGGAGGGGTGCAGCGTCAGGGAGCCGGGTTCGATCTGCACGCCGCGCCGACTGGTGAAGTCGCCGTTGACGTAGAAGAGGACCTCGTCGCTGTCGACGTTGGCGTGGTGGTAGGGGACGGCAACCGCCTCGGGGTCGAAGTCGAGCAGGCGGGGCACGAAGCTGCAGACGACCAGGTTCGGCCCGGCGAAGGTCTGGTGCACCGGCGGCGGCTGGTGGAAGCGGCCCACGATGGGCTCGAAGTCGTGGATGGACAGGGCATAGGGATAGACCGAGCCGTCCCAGCCGACCACGTCGAAGGGGTGGCAGGCGTGCACGTGGCGCGACCAGCCGTGGCGGTGGCGGACCAGCACCGGCACCTCCGCCCCCTCGGCGACCACGGGCTCGTCCGGCGCCCGCAGGTCCCGCTCGGAGTAGGGCGCCCCTTCGAGCAGCTGACCGGTGGGGCCCAGGTAGCGGGCCGGAATGTCGAAATGCCCGTTGGCTTCGAGCACCAGGGCCTCCAGGGGGCCGCCGCTCACCAGCCACCGATGGGTGGTGGATGCCGGCACCACCACGTAGTCGCCCGCCTCAACGGTGAGGGCCCCGAAGACCGATTCCAACCGGGCGCCGCCGGCGAGGACGAAGACCAGCTCGTCGCCGGCGGCGTTGCGGTACAGCGGGCTGTCCCCCTCGGCGCGCACCCAGCACAGGTTCACGTCGCCGTTGGCCAGGACCAGGCGCCGGCCCGTCACCGGGTCCGCCCCCCCGGCCAGCCGGGTCAGGCGCAGGTGGTAGGGCAGAACCTCATCGTTGGGCGAAGCCGCCGGCCTGCCCGTCTCGACCCGCTCCGCCGACACGATGGCGCTGGGGGAGTGGCGGTGGTAGAGCAGGCTGGACGGGCCGGAGAAGCCCCGCTGGCCGACGAGCTCCTCGGCCAGGCGAGTTCCTCCCTGGCGGGCGACCATGTGCCGCTTCCGGGGCAGGTCTCCGACGCGGCGGTAGTTCGGCACGGCCCGAGTGTCTCAGAGATTGCCGCGCCGGGCCTGCTCCGCCTCGATCGCTTCGAAGAGCGCCTTGAAGTTGCCCTCGCCGAAGCCGACCGCCCCGTGACGCTGGATGACCTCGAGGAACAGCGTCGGTCGGTCGGAGAGGTTCTCGGTGAACACCTGCAGCAGGTGGCCCCCGGACTCGCGGTCCACCAGGATGCCCAGGCGCGACACCGCCTCCCAGTCCACGTCGACGCCGGCGCAGCGCTCCCGCGCCGCCTCGTAGTACGCCGTCGGCGGCGACAGGAAGCGGATGCCCCGCCGGCGCAGCTCGGCCACGGTGGCCACGATGTCCGAGGTGGCCAGGGCGACGTGCTGCACGCCGGGCCCGACGTAGGCGTCGAGGTACTCCTGGATCTGGCTGCGGCGCCGGCCCGGCGCGGGCTCGTTGACGGGCAGCTTCACCTCGGAGCCGTTCCACACCACCGTCGAGCGCAGGGCGGAGTACTCGGTGGAGATCTGGTCGGCGTCGAAATGGCGCAGCTCGGACAGGCCCAGGGTCCGCCCGTACCAGGCCACCCACTCGTCGAGGCGACCCTCCTCGACGTTGGCCACCACGTGGTCGCACGCCTCGAGCCCCACCGTTCCGCCCACCGAGGGCTGCGGAAGCCCGTCCGGTTGGAAGCCCGGGCGGAACAGCCCGTGGTAGCCCCGCCGGTCGATGAAGGAGTGCAGGGTGCCGGCGTAGGCCTCGACGGTCGCCACCCGCAGGCAGCCGGACGGGTCGGTCAAATCGTGGGGCTCGGCCACCGGACTGGCGCCGTGGAGGACGGCCCGGTGGAACGTGCCGTCGACGTCGTCTGAGGCGAAGGCCACCACCCTGACCCCGTCGCCGTGGCGCAGCACGTGGGCGCCTACCGGTGAGGCGGGGTCGAGCCCGGCGGTGACCACCACCGTCACCGTGCCCTGGCGCAGGAGGTAGGAGGCGCGGTCACGCACCCCGGTCTCCGGCCCGGCGTAGCCGGCGACCTCGAAGCCGAACCCGGCGGCGAGGAAGTGGGCGACGGCCCGGGCGTTGCCCACCCACATCTCGAGGTGGTCCCACCCGCAGATCCCTGGGCCGGGCGATGCGGTCGGTTCGACGGCGGGCGAGGTGGTGGTCAGGGCCATGGGTCAATCACCGCGCCGCACGGGCTCATAGGTCAACAACCTCACTCGGGACTGGGCACTATGCTCAACCGAAGGATCGATCATGGGTCAATCTGCTCAGCCACCTTCGGGACCGTTCGTGCTCGACCGGTTGGACCGGCGGCTCATCGCCGCCCTGGCCGAGCGACCCCGCTCGGGCGCCCTCGAGCTGTCCCGCCGGCTGGGCATCGCCCGCAACACGGTGGCGGCCAGGCTGGAGCGTCTGCTGGCGGCCGGCGTAGTGTCGGGGTTCGGGCCGGACATCGACCTCGGCCGGGTCGGCTACCACGTGGCCGCCTTCGTCAGCCTCGAGATCGCCCAGGGCCGCGGTCCGGACGTCACCGGGCATCTCGCCTCGATCCCCGAGGTGCTCGAGGTGCACCGCACCACCGGGGCCTCGGACCTGCTGTGCCGGGTCGCCGCCCTCAGCAACACCCACCTCGCCGAGGTCCTCGACCGCATCCTCGAGGTCCCTGGCATCAACCGGACCACCACCTCACTGGTGCTGGACACCCCCGTAGCGCCCCGGGTGCTGCCGGCCATCGCCGCCCTGCCCTGAGGGCTGCGGACAGGGCCCGGGTAATTCGCTGGGGGCCGGGACCGGTCGGCGGTACCGTTTGCCCGATGACTGCATTCCCCGACGACTACTAGGTCCGGGGCCCTCCTCCTTCGCCGCCCCCTGACGGGGGTTGGGCGCTCCGCTCGGCGGATCGCCAGAGGCCAGGGCGGGCTTCCGGTCGACGGTGGCCCGCGTTCGTTCGAAACAGGAGGATCAAGTGTTCTCAGAGTTGCCCGCCCGCCCGTTGGAGGTGCGCGGGGTCACCAAGGAGTTCCGTCGCGGGCGACTGTCGCGGATGGCGTCGCCGCGCCAGAAGCCCCGCCACGTGGCGGTGGACGACGTGTCCTTCACCGTCGAGCCGGCGGAAATCTTCGGGGTCATCGGGGCCAACGGCTCGGGCAAGTCGACCCTCATCCGGATGATCAGCACCTTGCTGCTGCCCGACTCCGGGGACATATCGGTCTTCGGCCGCGACGCCGTCCGCCAACCGCTGGCGGTACGTCCCCTGCTCAACCGGGTCTCCGCCGACCCCTCCTTCTTCCGCAGCATGTCGGCCATGGAGAACCTCCTGTTCTTCGGGCGCGCCTACGGGCTGGAGGGTTCCGAGGTGAGGAGCCGCAGCGCCGCCATACTCGAGCGGCTGGGTCTCGAGCGCGATCGGGCCCGCGAGCCGATGCACCGGCTTTCGCGAGGTCAGCAGCAGAAGGTCGCGGTGGCCCGGGCGTTCCTGACCTCGCCCCGGCTGATGCTGCTGGACGAGCCGACGACCGGCCTCGATCCCAGGTCCAAGCGCGACGTGCAGCGGTTCGTGTCCGAGGTCCGTCGAGAGCAGGGGGTCACCATCCTGCTCACCACCCACGACATGGAGGAGGCGGAGCAGCTCTGCGACCGCATCACCTTCATCGCCGGCGGCCGCACAGTCGCCGAAGGAACGCCGCTGGAGCTGCGCAAGGAGGTGGCCGGCGGTCGGCCCATCGACGAGGTCGACATGGAGACCGTCTTCATGGAGCTGACCGGCCGCAGCATCGAGGACGACGAGGAGGAGGACGGCTATGAGCGTGGCTGAGGCCCGGTTGGGCGCCCCCGGACGGGTGGCCCTCGGGTGGGCCTTCGTCGAGCGCCAGACCAACCTGTGGAAGCGGTACTGGGCGTGGGAGGTGGTGTGGCTGGTCTACGGGGTGGTCAACACCCTGGCCATCACCTTCATCGCCAAGGAGGTGGCCCGGACCGGGGCGGCGCGGGCCTCCCAGGTCAACCGCCTGCTGCTCTTCCTGCTGATCGGGACCCTGGTGTGGGCCTACCTGTCAGCCGTGCTGGACGACATGAGCCTGGTCATCACCTGGGAACGGTGGGAGGGGACCATCGAGCACACGCTCATGGCCCCCGTACCTCGCGCCGTGCACCTGGTGGGGATGTCGGCCTTCGGCGTGCTGCACGCACTGGCCCGCACCCTGCTGATCCTGGCGTGCTCGCTCCCGTTCTTCAGCCTGAGCTTCGCCCACGCCTCGTGGGGGGCGGCGGCGGCCGTCATAGCCGTCGGCAGCCTCAGCCTGGTGGGGCTGGGGATCCTGACCGGCATCCTGCCGATGCTCTACCCGGAGCGCGGCGTCCAGATGTCGTTCATGGTGCAGGCACTGGTGCTGCTGGTCTCCGGCGTGTACTACGGCGTCGACGTGCTTCCGGGGTGGCTTCAGGCGGCCTCCCACGCCTCGCCGGCGACCTACATGCTGCGGGGCATCCGCTCGGCGCTCATCGACGGGGCCGGGTTGGGCTCCCAGGTGCGGACCCTGGTCATCCTGGCGGCTTTCGGTGTGGCGATGGTGCCGGCCTCGCTGGTGGCCTTCGCCGTGGCCGAGCGCTGGGCCAAGAAGACCGGTCGCCTCAAGCGTCAGGGCTGACCGCCGTGGGCGGGCGCGGCGCCAGCCCCGACGCGCCCGGCCGCCGGTCCTTCCCAGGCGGCGGCCACACCTCCTACCATGGGCCGGCTTCTCCACATCGGCGACCAGGAAGGCAGGAGCAAATGATGAGAATCCTCGGTAGTCCGAGGGGGGCCCGGCGCGCCCTCCGCTCGGTTGCCGTTGCGGCGGCCGGGGCCGTCGCCCTGGCGGCCTGCGGGAGCAGCGGCTCCAACTCGGGCTCGAGCTCGTCAGGCGGCGGCTCGACCAGCAGCGGACCGACCTACACCATCGCCTACGAGGGGCCACTGTCGGGCGGAAACTCGCAGCTGGGCATCTACCAGAAGTTCGCCGTGCAGCTGGCCATCAACAACGCCAACGCGGGCACCACATTCGGGAAGCTCCCGTTCAAGCTCAAGTTCCTCCCCGAGGACGACCAGGGCTCGGGCACCCAGGCCCCCACGGCCGCCCAGGCGGTGATCGGCGACAACTCGGTGATGGCAGTGGTCGGTCCCGCCTTCTCCGGCGCCAGCAAGGCGGCGGACCCCCTCTACAACCAGGCCGGCATCGCCATCGTGACCCCGTCCGCGACCGATCCCACCCTGCAGACCCACGGGTGGAACAACTTCTTCCGGGTGGTGGCGGACGACAACGCCCAGGGCCCGGCCGATGCCGACTACCTGGCCAAGGGGCTCAAGGTCTCCTCGGTGTACGCCATCGACGACGCCAGCGCCTACGCCCAGGGCCTGGTGGGTGCCTTCGACACCCAGGCCACCAGCGACGGGCTCAAGGTCACCCATGAGACGGCTCCGGGCACGACCCAGTGCCAGGCCGGCACCGGCAACGTCCAGCAGTACGGCGCCCTGGCCACCAAGATCAAGTCCAGCGGCGCCCAGTCGGTCTTCTACGCCGGCTACTACTGCGACTTCGCCCTGGTGGCCAAGGCCCTCAACGGCGCCGGGTTCACCGGCAAGCTGCTGTCGGACGACGGGTCGGAGAGCGACAGCTTCGTCACCCAGGCGGGTTCGTCGGTTGCCCAGGGCGTCCTGGCCAGCTGCGCATGCCAGGACATCACCAAGAACTCGGCCGCCGCCTCGTTCGTCAGCGGGTACAAGAAGCTGGCCAACGGCGACCCCGGCCTGTACTCGGGCGAGGCCTACGACGCCACCAACGCCATCATCTCGGTGATGAAGGGCATCGGCTCCAACGTCACCCGCTCGGCGGTCATCAGCGGGCTGCACAGCGTGAACTACCAGGGCCTCACCAAGACCATCCAGTTCCAGTCGAACGGCAATATCTCCGGCACAGCGGTGTACATCTACAAGGTGGAAGGCGCCCACATGGTTCAGCTAGGCGCCGTGACCAGCCTGATCGGCTAATCGGCTCCCGCTTCGGGCCGGGCCCATCCGGGCCCGGCCCGTTCGGGTCGGGGGGCCAGGCACGATGTGCTTCACCCACAACTTCTGGAACCTGACGGTCCAGGGACTCTCCGACGGGTTCCTCTACGCCCTGATCGCCCTCGGCTACACGCTGGTCTACGGCGTCCTGCAGCTGATCAACTTCGCCCACAGCGAAGTGTTCATGTCCGGGGGATTCGCCGGGTACTTCGTGCTCAACACCCTCATCGGACCGCGGCCGCCTCATGGCGCCGGCTCGGTCGGAACCGTGGTGGCAGGCATCGCCGCCGGGGCCGCGGCCGGAGGGGCGGTCGCATTCCTCCTGGAACGGGTCGCCTACCGGCCGCTGCGCCGGCGAAACGCCCCCCGGCTGGCCTTCCTGATCAGCGCCATCGGGGCGTCGTTCTTCCTCTACAACCTGGCCGGCAAGGAGTTCGGCCGCAACTCGGTGTCGATACCTGAACCGTTCAACCTGAGCACCCGGGTGTTCAGCCTGTTCGGGGCCGAGGTCCAGACCTACGAGGTGCTCATCGCCGTGTCGGCGGTCGTCATGCTCGTGCTGCTCGACCGGCTGGTGGCCACCACCCGGCTGGGCCGGGGCATCCGCGCCGTGGCCCAGGACGCCGACACCGCCGCCCTCATGGGCGTGGACATCGACCGGGTCATCTCCAACACCTTCGTGATCGGTGGGCTCCTAGGAGGGGCGGCCGGGTTCCTGTTCGGCCTGAGCTCGGGCGTCGTCTACACCATGGGCTTCACCCCCGGGCTCAAGGCCTTCACCGCCGCCGTGCTCGGCGGGATCGGGAACATCAGGGGGGCCGTGGTGGGCGGCCTCGTGCTTGGGGTGGTGGAGAACTGGGGGGTCTCCTGCGTCCAGTCGTCCTGGCGTGACGTGATCGCCTTCGGGATCCTGGTGTTGGTGCTCATGTTCCGGCCCACCGGCATCCTGGGCGAGCGGCTGGGAAGGTCGGCGTGAGCGCGGCGACCGTCCCCGCCTCGGCCGGGCGGGGGCCGGCCGGGTGGTGGGCCTGGGCCCGGGGGGTCGAAGGTCGCCGCCTGGTGGCGTGGATCCTGAGCCTGCTGGTGCTCGCCGTCATGACCGGCCCGTCGGGCAACAACGGCAGTCCCACCACCGGCTTCACCGGCTCGCTGCTCCATCCCCGGGTGCTGGTGTTCGTGGCCCTCGGGGTGGCCGGGTGGGCCCTCTCCGCACTGCGCCGCAGCCAGGGGGAGCGCCTGCGACGGCTCAACCGCTCCATCCTCGCCCTGCCGCAGCGGGCGGTGGCCGACCGCCGTAACCGCCTGCTGGTCTACCTGGTGGTCCTGGGGGTGGCCATCGCCTACCCGCTGACCCTGTCGGGGTTCTGGCAGCAGGTGCTGGTCGACCAGATCGGGATATTCGTGCTGCTGGCCATGGGGCTCAACGTGGTGGTCGGCTACGCCGGCCTGCTCGACCTCGGTTACATAGCCTTCTACGCCATCGGCGCCTACTCCGGGGCCTACTGGACCGGATCCCTGCCGGTGCACCCGCCGTTCCACCTCAACCCTTTCTGGGTCATCCCCCTGGCCATCGCCGCCGCCATGCTGGCCGGCCTGGTTCTGGGCGCCCCCACCCTGCGGTTGCGGGGCGACTACCTGGCCATCGTCACCCTGGGGTTCGGCGAGATCATCCAGATCGCCGCCACCAACCTCCAGAGCGTGACCGGGGGAGCCGAGGGGGTGAGCGGCATCCCCCACTTCTCGGTCCACGTGGGCGGCCTCCACTACGCGTGGAAGCTCAGCAACCTGCCCTACTACTACCTGTTGCTGGCCTTCGTGGTGATCGCCCTGATCGCCTTCCACTTCCTCGCCGACTCGCGGGTCGGCCGGGCCTTCACCGCCATCCGCGAGGACGAGGTGGCGGCCGAGGCCGTGGGCATCAACCTGCTCAAGTACAAGGTCATGGCCTTCGCCATCGGGGCGTCGACATCCGGGGTCGCCGGCCTGCTGTCCGCCAGCAAGATCAGCTTCGTGTCCTCCGAGTACTTCACCGTGCAGCTGTCGATCCTGGTCCTGGTGCTGGTGATCTTCGGGGGCATGGGTTCCCTGCCTGGAGCGGTCGCCGGGGCCGCCTTCCTGCAATGGGTGCCCCAGATCCTGCGCCAGCATCCCCTCTTCGGCTACCAGCCCCAGGACCTCTACATCTATCTGGGGGCACTGCTGGTGGTGATGATGATCTTCCGTCCGGAGGGCATGCTGCCGTCGCGGCGGCGTCGGCGGGAGCTGGCCCTGGCCGAGCGGGGGATCGGGACCGCCGACGCCATGAGCGGATCGTCCGACCCGGCGGTCGGGCCATGACCGCGGCGGCGCTGGCCACGACGGCGGAGGGCGCCGACCCGATCGTGAGCGTGGAGGGGCTGACCCTGCGCTTCGGCGGCGTGGTGAGCCTGGCGGGGGTCTCCCTGGACCACCAACGAGGGGAGATCCTCGCCGTCATCGGGCCCAACGGGGCCGGCAAGACGTCATTGTTCAACTGCCTCACCGGCGTCTACCAGCCCCAGGCGGGCCACATTCGGTTCCGCCCCGCCGGCCGTCCGCCGGTCGAGCTGGTCGGACGGCGCCCGAACCGGGTGAACCGCCTGGGGGTGGCCCGCACGTTCCAGACCAGCCGCCTGTTCAACGCCCTGTCGGCCTACGAGAACGTCCGCATCGGGGTGGAGTCCCGCCAGCGGACCGGTCCGCTGGGCGCCATGCTGCGCCTGCCCCGCACCCTCGGAGAGGAGAGGGCCAGCCGGGTCCGGTCCGAGGAGTTGCTCGAGTTCGTCGGCCTGACCGGTCGGGCCGACGAGGTCGCCAGCGTCCTGCCCTACGGAGACCAGCGCAAGCTGGAGATCGCCCGGGCGCTTGGCACCGGCCCGGAGCTGCTCCTCCTGGACGAGCCGGCCGCCGGCACCAATGCCGGGGAGAAGGCCGCCCTGGAGGCCCTGATCCGGCGGGTGAACCAGGAGATGGGCGTGAGCGTGCTGCTGATCGAGCACGACATGCGCCTGGTCATGTCGGTGGCCGACCGGGTGACCGTCCTCAACTTCGGCCGGGTCATCGCCTCGGGCACCCCGGCAGAGGTCCAGCACGACGAAGCGGTCATAGAGGCCTATCTGGGCCGGACGGAGCCCGACCCGGCAGGCGGCGACAGTGGCACGGCCGGCCCGGGTAACGCCGGCAGTGGCCCGGGCGGGGCCGAAGATGGCCCTGTGGGCCCAGGCGTAGGGTCCTGATGGCGCTGCTCGAGCTGTCCGGGCTGGCGGTCACCTACGGGGCCATCCGCGCCCTGCGGGGCATCGACGTCGAGGTCGCCCAGGGTGAGATCGTCACCCTGTTGGGAGCCAACGGGGCGGGCAAGACCACCACTCTGCGGACCATATCGGGGTTGCTGCGTCCCGCCGGGGGGACGGTGAGCTTCGCGGGGGAGGTGATCACCGGACTGGCCCCCCACCGCATCGTCGGCCTCGGCATCAGCCACACCCCGGAGGGCCGGCGCATCTTTCCTCGCATGACGGTCGAGGAGAACCTCGAGATGGGCGCGTACCTTCGCCGGGGGTCCATATCGACCGAGCTGGACCAGGTGTTCTCGCTGTTCCCCGTCCTGTCCCAGCGCCGGCGCCAGGCGGGCGGGACCCTGTCGGGAGGAGAGCAGCAGATGCTCGCCATCGGCCGGGCCCTCATGAGCCGGCCCCGTCTGCTGCTGCTCGACGAGCCGTCTATGGGTCTGGCCCCCCTGATAGTGCGCCAGATCTTCTCCATCCTGTCCGACATCCGGGCCGCCGGCACCAGCCTGCTCCTGGTCGAGCAGAACGCCGCCCAGGCCCTGGCCGTCGCCGATCGGGGGTATGTGCTTGAGACCGGGGAGATCGTCATGAGCGGCACCGCCTCGACCCTGCTGGGCGACGACCGGGTCCGGGCCGCCTACCTCGGCGAGACGCCGTCGGCTGGCGTCTGATCGAGTCTTCCGAAGCAGGGCCCATTGACCCTTGGCCGGGGCCGGCCGGAGGATGATGCTGGACCGGTGGGCGACCAGAGCGCCCGACGGGGCAGTAGACAGAACTAGGAGATGCTTTGACCACCAGGTCCATCCAGGCCAAGTCCCGGTCAGGCGACCTGGGTCGGCGTCTCGCCACCCGCCGGCGGCAGCTGGGCCTGGAGAGGGCCCAAGTGGCCGCCCGGGCCGGCATGGACCCCGGCTACCTGGCTTACCTCGAGGACGCCGCCGGCGGCAGCCCGTCGAGCACGGGGTTGCTCCGGCTGGCCGCCGCCCTCGAGACGACGGTGGAGGACCTGTACGGGGGCGGGCGCGACCGGGCTCCGGGGCGGGGAAGGCCGGCGGCCAAGCCGGAGCTGGTGGCCCTGAGCCGCCGGGAGTGCATCGAGCTCCTGGGGGCCGGAGGCGTCGGGCGCTTCATCTTCCTCGAAGAGCGCGGGCCGGTAGCCGTGCCGGTGAACTTCCGCATGGATGGTGACGACGTGGTGTTCCGCACCGAGGCGGGCAACAGCCTCAGCCGGAGGATCGGCCAGCGCCGGGTCTCCTTCGAAGTGGACCAGATCGACGAGACCAGGCGCGAGGGCTGGAGCGTCCTGGTGTCCGGGGTCGGTCGCCTCGTCAAGGACCCGGCCGAGCTGGAGGCGGTGGGCCGCTTGGGGGTGGCGCCCTGGGCCGGGCCGGACCGGCGCCAGTATCTGCGTCTCGTGCCGGAGGAGATCACCGGTCGTCGCATACGGGTCCTGGACTGACCCGGACCTCCAGCCACCTCGGGGCGCCCCGGTTCGCTCGGCGCGTGAGCGGCCCGGATAGGGACTTTCGCCCCTGAGCGCGAGCCGACCACCAGCCCCAGAATCAGAGGGTGAGCAGTTGCGCTGCGTCCCAGGCGGCCGACCCAGGTCCTGGACCCGAGTGGCCGATCAGGGTCTTCGTGCTTGACGACCACGAGGTGGTGCGGGCCGGCCTGCGGGGGATGATCGAAGCCGAGGATGACATGGTTGTGGCCGGCGAGGCGTCGACCGCCCAGGAGGCCCTGGCCCGCATACCGCCGACCAGGCCCGATGTGGCCATCCTCGACGTCCGCCTGCCCGACTCGAGCGGGGTGGAGGTGTGCCGCGACATCCGCTCCCGCACCCCCGACATCGCCTGCCTGATGCTGACCTCGTTCGCCGACGACGAGGCGCTGTTCAGCGCCATCATGGCCGGGGCGTCCGGCTATGTCCTCAAGCAGGTCAGGGGGACCGACCTGGTCGGCGCCATTCGCCGGGTGCGGGCCGGGGAGTCGCTCCTGGATCCCAGCGTGACCAGGCGCGTC
The DNA here is from genome assembly GCA_035653595.1 of Acidimicrobiales bacterium. Lineage (GTDB taxonomy): Bacteria > Actinomycetota > Acidimicrobiia > Acidimicrobiales > JAJPHE01 > DASRBO01. The sequence goes on from DASRBO010000104.1 coordinate 54,021, forward strand.
CTGTCCCGAATCCGTCACGGGGACGAGGACGACGAGCGGCTGTCCCACCTGACCAGCCAGGAGCGTCGCATCCTGGACCTGATCGCCGAAGGCATGACCAACCGCCAGATCGCCCAGTCCATGTACCTGGCTGAGAAGACGGTGAAGAACTACGTATCCAACCTGCTGGCCAAGCTCGGGATGGCCCGACGTACAGAAGCCGCCGCCTATGCCGCCCGGCTCTCCGAGCGCCGCCACGTGACCCTCGGCTAGGAGCCCGCATGACCCTGCTCCAAGCTCGCTTGGCCGGCGTGCTGGTCGACCTGAACCACCCCGGCCACTACCTGCACTGGGGCTTCATACAGCTGTCGGTCGCCAATCTCGTGGTGATCGTCCTGATGGTCCTGCTGTTCGTGGCCGCTCTCGTGCTGCCCTTCCCGGGCCGGAGGAACCGGTCATGAGCAGGACCGTCACCGACGACTCCCGCATGTGGACCGCCCGACTGCGGGACCGGGCTGTCAAAGCGCTCCCACCGGAGAAGCTTCTGCCCGACCGCCAGCCCGCCTATGTGGCCTCGTGGATCTACGTCTTCGGCGTCCTGACGCTCTCCGCCCTCCTGGTCGTGGTGGCCTCGGGGGTGATCCTCGCCCTGAAGGGCCCGACCTGGTGGCATACCTCGGGCATAGGCCTGTTCTTCAACAGCCTCCACCTGTGGAGCGTGGAGCTCTTCTTCTTCTTCATGGTCGTGCACCTGTGGGGCAAGTTCTTCATGGCCGCCTGGCGGGGCCGTCGGCTCACCTGGGTCACCGGCGTGGTCGCCTTCGTCACCTCGATCGGCACCGCCTTCACCGGATACCTGTCCCAGCAGAACTTCGACTCCCAGTGGATCGCCACCCAGGCCAAGGACGGGCTGAATTCCGTCGGCGTCGGCGCCTTCTTCAATGTCATGAACTTCGGCCAGATGTTCATCTGGCACGTCCTGCTCCTTCCGGCGGGCGTAGGGGTCCTGGTGGCCCTTCACATCGCCATGGTGCGTCTCCGCGGGGTGGTGCCGCCGATGCCTCGGCGCTCGGGACAAGAGGAGGGGTGAAGCCCGTGTCGACGAGGAGCGGGGCTGCGCTCACGGCCAGCCCCGAGTACGACGGGCCCTACGCCCGTTACGACATCCTCAAGGAGTTCACCGCCGCCCTGGTCGTCGTGACCCTCCTCAGCGTCATGTTGGCCGTCTTCCTGTCCTCGCCGGACAGGCGTCCGATCACCATCAGGAGCTGGGCCCAGGCCGATCCGGTCGACTTCGTATCGACCGCCGTCACCGAGCTAGACGGCTCGAGCGCCAGCGCCGGCTACGGGCCCCCGTACAACAGCACGCCGGGAGCGGGCCAGAAGATCGGACCGGTCTCGCTGCAGCGCCTGGTCGGGGTGCACGAGCCGATCGACTCCTCCGACGCCTTCGTCCTGGGCCCGCTGCGAACCATCGCAACCACCCAGCCTGCGGTCGCCGGTGCCATGAGCCGGTACGACGGGGCGGATCCCAGCCAGCAGGGGCGCTGGACCAAGGCGTACGAGGACGCCGCCGCCAAGGCGTCCTACGCCGCCGGCCGGCTCCAGCTTCCCGCCGGCAACTACGGCCCCGTCGCCGAGCTCATGTCGGCGGAGCTGGGAATGGCCCGCAGCGGGGCCCTGGACGGGTACCTGCTCAGCACGCCCCAGTTCTACAGCACCGACTACACCAAGCCGCTGATGTTCCTGGCCGACGGGGGCTACATGGCCAGCGTCGCCCGCACCGAGCATCTACAGGGCTCGCAGTGGGGGATGATGAACGAGACGGCCAACTACCCCGGTCAGGCTTGGCTCTGGCTCTACACGATGTGGTACCAGATCCCGCCCTTCTCACATTCGGGCAACGCCGACGCCCTCATCTGGGGGATGATGGTCCTGCTGACGCTGCTCCTGATCCTGATTCCGTGGATCCCCGGCCTGCGCGACATACCCCGCCTGGTGCCGGTGTACCGGCTCATCTGGCGGGAGCACTACCGGCGGCTGGCGGCGCAGGGGGCCGGCTCGGGCCGCTGAGCTGGCGAGCGCTCCGAGCGTCCGGCGGGCCCGGCGACTGCAGTCCGGCAGCCCTGCAGCCCAGCGGTCTACAGGCCGGCGGCCTGGCCGAGGTCGAAGACGATGTCCGTCGAGCCGTTTGTCAGTCGGAGCTTGGGGTTCCTCACCTCGCTGTCGTAGTCCAACTCGACGTCGAGTCGCTCACCGTTGTCGGCCCACCGGTCGAGGGTGGCGGTGCACATCCCGTACCAGGACGGATGCGGCGCATCGATGGTCAGGGTGAAGGGGGTCGCCGGCGGAAAGCTGCGGCCCTCGACGACCGCTTCGTTCTCGAGGATGAGGTCCAGCCTGAAGGTGTCTCCATGGTCCTCGACGAACATCAGGCGCGAACTCAGCCTGGTGGCGGGGCTTGGACCCCGACGTGGTGGGCGCATGGAGACGAATATGCCAGGCCGGTGCCCGAGCCGTCAGGGCCGAAAGTCCTTCTCCCGCCAGGCGCTGCCTGCCCGTGGCGATCGGGCCCAGTAGGCGGTCACTGGCGCCACGGTCCTGCTGTGGGGAACTGCAAAGAAGACGCCATGACCCGGTCCATGGAGGGTGGGGAGAAGCCGGTGGCGCGGCGGGCGGTGCACGGCATGGAGGACGAGGCCCGGAGGCGTCGGGGGCCCCTCGCCATGACCTCGCCCCAGCGCCACTTCTATCTGGGCGTGGAGGCCGCCACAATGGACCTGCTTCGGCCCGAGGCAGCAGGCAGCCGGCCCGCCGGCTGGCTGGAGAAGGAGTACGCCACCCTCCGTGACGGATAGGTCAAGGCGTCGATCGTGGTGTCCGATGCGATGGCGCGGACGGAGCCGGTCCGGCGGCTGGAGCTTCCCAGGTGCCCGCCCATCTGAGATGGCGTGACTTTCGGCCCTAGGCCGCGCCCGGCTGCCGCTCGAGGATGGCTCGAGCAGCCTGAAGGAGGCGCCATGCAGGCGAGCGTTGGAGACCGCATCGTCATCAAGGGCCATCGCATCGGTGAGCCGGATCGCGACTGCGAAGTGCTCGAGGTAAGGGGCGACGGAGGCGGGCCTCCGTATCTCGTCCAGTGGGGCGACGGCGGTCGCCAGGCCGTGTTCTTCCCCGGTGCGGACGCCCAAGTTCGGCACTTCGCCAAGAGCGTCGCCAAGAGCGCCTGAGAGAGGAGGGCCAATGCGCACCCTTGACGCAGTGCGCGCTCTGCCCACGGATGCGCGGGTGAGCATCGACGAGCGGCTGGTCGACGTCGCAGCCAATCTCGTCGACCTGGCCCGCCCGGTGACGGCAGAGATCTTCCTTGCCCACCACGCGACAGGCCTGCCCCTCAGCCGGTGAGCCCCCCTCCGCTAGCCGCCACCCTTCGGGCGCTTGCCCTGGTGACCAGCGGGCTCCTCTGGGAGTGGGTAACCGGCGCATCTCCCTTGTTGCTGATGTTCCTGTACGGGGTCGTCGCGGTGCTGAGCAGCCAGCCTCCGGGCCGTGTCGCCCAGGCCGCAAGCGCTGCGGGTGAGCCGGCGCATGCTGGAGCCGTCGTCCGCAGCCAGGCGGTGCCCGGCGGCCTTCAGGCGCCTTCGGCAGCCGAAGCAGCCTGAACGGCGGCGGCGGTGGCGACGTCCGACGGGTAGGTGTGCGCGGCCCGCACCAGGTAATAGACGCCGGCCGTCAGCGGGAGGAGCATCACCACGAAGGTCCAGCGCAGGCCGCCGGATCCGCCCCCGAAGACGTGGTCGGACACCGCCCCGAACAGCAGCGGGGCGAAGGCCTGCGCTCCCGTGCGCAGGAACGTTCGGATGCCCTCGGCCCGCCCCCACAGCCAGGCCGGCATGATGTCGAGCCTGGCGGCGTCGATCGGCGGGTTCTGCGCCGACAGGGCCCCCGCCGCCAGGGCGATGTAGGGCAGGGCGGTCAAGGCGCTGTGGGTGATCAGGGCCGGTATCAGGAGGACCACGGCGGCGGACGAGGCGACCACGGCCACGAAGACCCGCCCGCTCAGCCGCCCCCGGCGGAGCAGGGCGTCGCCCAGCTGGCCGCCGCTCAGGACGCCGAGCACCGCACCGGCTCCGACGACAAGCATGAGCAGGTTGGCCAGCACCTGGTCGACTCGGTATTGCCCCGTCACGAACTCGACGCCGAAGGTCTGCACACCGGCGAGGAAGTAGTAGCCGCAGGCGCTCGAGACGATGAGATAGACATTGGTGCGCACGGCCAGCACGTAGCGGAGAGCCTCGATGAAGCCCATCTTGAGGTGGGCCCGGTGGGCCAGGTTCTCGTCCACAGCCGTCCTGCGGTCCAGGGCGAGTCGCTGGGCGTCGGTGACCTGCGAGCTGGGCGCACCGCCTGTCTCCTCGCCGGGGGGCCCGGCGGCCACCGGTCGGATCGCACCTGACTCCCATGGCAGGGCGCCCTGGCCGCCACGGGCCGGCTCTGGCAGGCGGAAGACGGCCCAGGCCAGGGCGAAGGCCGGTATGGCCAGGATGACGAAGGCCGCCCGCCACGAGAGGGCGGATATGTCGCCCGTGACGGCGAAGCCGGCCCCGGCGCCGACCAGCTCCCCGGTGAGGATGTAGCTGTAGACGCGGCCCCTCTCGGTCCCCGGGAACCAGTCCCCGACCAGCGACGCCACTGCCGGTCCGGCGGCGGCCGTCACCGCCCCCAGCCACAAGCGGGCGGCCAGAAGGTGCCCGAAGCTGGTGGCGGTCGCGCTCCAGACCATGGCGATCCCCCAGAGGGTGATGGCGGCTCCCAGGAACCATGTCCGACGGACCCGGTCGGCCAGCACGCCGAAGGGGAGGGAGAAAATGGCGCCGACGGCGGCGGTGGCGGCGACCAGCAGGCCTATGTCGGTGTTGTCGATGTGCAGGCTGCGCCGCAGCTGGATGGCGGAGGCACCGACGGTGGCGGTGTCGGCGCTCGAGAGAGCCAGGACGCAGGCCAGCACCACGATCACCCTGGTCCGGATGGGGCCGCCCAGGGCGGTCACCAGCCGCTCGCGGCCGGCGGTGGCGCCAGCCTGCACTACCCGGCGGGTCCTTCCGAGGGCGGGGCGGGCCACCAGCCGACGGTACCCACTGCGGAGGCCGGCGACCAGGGCGCCTGCGGTCGATTTCGGTCACATCCCGCCGCGGCGACCGTTCTATTCGTTGGGCCGTGGTCGGCATGGAGCCGGAGCCCGCGGATGGGACCCGCAACAAGGAAGGAGGTGAGCCGCCCCCCTACGATCAGCGGCTGAACGCCTACGTCGATCTGGGATCGACTCCACTCCTTCATTAGGCCCAGGTTGAGGTCCTGACGTACGCCGACGCCTTCGCCGTGTCTCCTGGGGACCCGGCACCCTCGACGAGCTCTTCGAGGCACTGACCCTGGTCCAGACGGGCAGGGTCCGCCTCTTCCCGGTGGTGCTCTTCGACTCCGAGCTACCGGCCTGGGCTGGTCGGCTGGTTGCGGGGAGCGGGGTCCTGGCAAAGAGGGAGATCTCGCCGGAGGACGTCACCGCCCGCTCCGGGCCGTCCACGGCGGCTTCTACACCTGCCGGCTGTGCGACAACCTGGCCGAGGCCGTCGCCCACATCCGCGCCGTTCACAGCCTCGGGCCGCCCGCCGCCGGGTACTAGTACCTCCTGTCGGCGACGGACACCACCTTCTGCTCCGACGGAGCGTTCGGTACCCTGACGATGAAGGAGCGCCCCCATGGCAACCGTCGGACGGCAGTCAGAGACAGATATGCAGGGGAGCTTCCTCGAGGCGTTCCTGGAGCTAACTCCGGACGCCGCGGTGGTGGTCGATGCCGGGGGGACCATTCGCGCCGCCAACGACCTGGTCGGAAGCATGTTCGGCTGCTCATCGGAGTCCCTGGTGGGCCAGCCCGTGGAGGTGCTCCTGCCCACGCGCTTCCGGCGGGTCCACGAGGGCCACCGCCAGGGGTACGTGGCGTCGCCGACCGCCCGGCCGATGGGCGCCAACCTCGACCTCTACGGGCTTCGGGCCGACGGGTCTGAGTTTCCGGTCGACATCAGCCTGGCCCCCCTCGCCAACTACGACGGGCCGCTGGTGGTGGCGGCCATCCGCGACATCACCGAGCGCAAGCGGGCCCAGGACGTGGAGGCCCGCCTGGCCGCCATCATCACCTCCAGCGACGACGCGGTGGTCTCCTTCGACCACGCCAAGGACATCCAGTCGTGGAACCCGGGCGCCCATCGGCTGCTGGGCCACGACGAGCCCGACATCATCGGGCGCCCCCTGTCGGTGCTGCTCACCGACGAGGAGGAAGCGGCCCTCGACGCCCACCTGCGGGAGGTGGCCTCCGGCGGGCGGGTCGAGCCCTATGACGCCCAGGCCGTGCACCGCGACGGCCACATGCTGGACGTAGCAATCACCATCTCGCCGCTGCGCGACCGGAGAGGCGAGGTAATCGGGTTCTCGATGCTCATGCGCGACATCAGCGCCCGGCTGCGGGCGGCCGCCGAGCTGGCGGAGGCCCGCCGGGTCCATGAGGAGCTGCTGCTGGTGTCCGACCGCGAGCGGATCGCCCGCGACCTGCACGACCTGGTCATCCAGCGCGTCTTCGCCGCTGGGATCGGGCTGCAGAGCGTCGCCCGTCTGGCCGAGCCACCCGAGGTCGCCATGCGGATCCTCGCCGTGGTCGACGAGCTCGACGACACCATCCGCGAGATCCGCAGCACCATCTTCTCGCTCGAGTCGGAGCGCCGCGTGGTCGCCGGACTGCGGTCGCGGGTGATGGCGCTGGCCAGCCGGTCGGCGGGCGGTCTTGGCTTCGAGCCGGCGGTCCGGTTCACGGGCCCGGTCGACTCCTTGGTGCCCGACGAGGTCGCCGAGCACGTGGTGGCCGTGGTCCGGGAGGCCCTTTCCAACGTGGCCAGGCACGCGCAGGCCTCGTCGGTAACCGTCGAGGTCATCGTCGGCCCCGATGAGCTGCGCCTACAGGTGACCGACGACGGCAAGGGCCTGGGCCAGCCCGACCGGGTGAGCGGACTGCGCAATCTGCGGGAGAGGGCGGAGTCGCTCGGCGGCAGCCTCGAACTGCCGCCGGTCGACGCGGGCACCGTCGTGGTCTGGCGGGTGCCCCTCGGCTGAGCCGTCTCCTCCGGAGCGAAGCCTCAGGCGGCGTGGACGTCCACCGTCGGGACCACCTGGTTGAGCTGCCAGCCGTAAACCTGGACCTGCCGCCACGCGTCCACTGTCTGGGCGTCGTCCACGGCGAAGCGCACCTGGTCGAGTACCAAGGTAAGGCCCTCGAGCAATCGGTCCAGCTCGTTCCTGGTCTCGCGAGAAGTGGGGGCTGGTGCTACGGCTTCCACGGCCTGTCCCACCTGAGGGCCGCCGGGCCGGGAGTTGCTAGGACGCACGCGACGGCTGGTGAGCGCCCACATCGGGTCGGGGTGCCTCGCTGGCGGCCACCAGGGACGGCCGATCGGCCGACACCACCATGGGGTTCTCGCCCCTGGCCGGCCTGGTCATAGCCGCCAGGTCCGCTGTTGCGGAACCCGGCTTGCCGACCGGCTACCGGGGTGCACTGGCTCAGCCTGGCCGAGCACCTGGCCGCCATGGCCGCCTCCCTCGGGGACCTCGACGCGGTGGTGTTCACCGGTGGCGCGGGCGAGGCGTCGTGGCGGCTGCGGGAGGACGGTGCTCCGACCTGGAGTTCCTCGGCTTGGCCGCGGATCGGCACGCCAACGTCGACCGCACCGGCGACCGGGTCATATTGCCGCCCGGGGCGCCAGTGAGGGTGGTCGTGGTGGCCGCCACGAGGAATTCGAGAGCGCCCCCCAGGCCCGCACGGCCCCCGGTCGGGACTGGGCAGGCGGCCCTCGGTTGGGGCTGAGCGCGCGGGCCCCTGGTGCGGGCTGAGCGATCCGTGCCCACCCGACTGGGCCGAAAGACCCTGGGCGGCCGGCATGGGCCGGCTCAGGCTGGGAGAGGCTCATCGGGAGGTGGAAGATGCGAGGAGCGGAGCGATGCGATGAGATCATTCGGCTTATCGACGAGGCGCTCGGCGACGGACTCTCGATCCAGGCGATCTCGGCGGCGGGGGCCCAGGTCGGCGAGCGCACCCCCCACAACCCGCGGCGCCGTCGCTGATCGGACCGGGCGCAGGCGGTGAGCGACGCGTCGCCGCCGGGCGGCATGCGAGGTGACGAGGAAGTGGAGTCCCCGGCGGAGCTGCAGGCGATCGACGCCTGGTCGCGGACGGCCAACTACCTGTCGGCCGCCCAGATCTACCTCACGGCGGACCCGCTGCTCCTGGCGCCGCGATGCCGTTCTCCACTGACCGGGGGCGTCGGCATCTGGGACTGGGCGGGCGCCGAAGATGCCTTGTACCCCGATGTGGTGATGGCGTGCGCCGGTGACGCACCGACCCTGGAGACCATGGCCGCGATCGACTTTCTCCGTCACCACCTGCCCGAGCTACGGGTGCGAGGGATCAACGTCTTAGACCTGATGCGCCTCCCGACCGACACCGAGCACCCGCACGTCTCTTCTTTTCCGACCGCGACGCCCCTTTTCACCACTTACAAGCCCGTCACCTTCGCCTGCCACGGCCTGGCTCATCGGCCGGCTGGCCTATCGGCGCACCAACAACGACATGGACGTGTGGGGGTACAAGGAGGAAGGGACCACGACCAGGGCTTTGGACATGGTGATGATGGACGACATGGACCGGTCCACCTGGTGATGGACGTGATAGACCGGGTGCCTGGTCTGCGCCAGCGGGCGGCTTCGCTCCAACACGAGATGATCGCCATGCGCGTGACTGCCGGGGTCTGGACCCGGTAGCACGGGGGGACATGCCCGAGGGCGCCGGCTGGGTGTGGTCCGACTGACCCGTGCCGAAGTGACTTCCGACCCCTACTGCCCTGAGGCCGGGTCAGACAGGATGCAGGTGGAGTTCCGGCCGGTACCGGGAAGGGAGTCAGATGAGGCGGACCATCGACCTGCGGTCGGCCGGCGAGAGCGGGCCCGCTGCCATGGCCTGGGTCGATAGTGCCGACGGCACGGCGGTGTTCCGCCTCCATGGGTTTATGGACGCCATCCACGCGGCGACCTTCAGGCGGGCGCTCGCCCCGAGCGAGTTCCTCGCCGACGTGCTCCTGGACTTGAGCGGCATCGTCTATCTCGACATGGTCGGCCTCGGGGTCCTAGCCGGAGCCATCCGTCGGGTCCAGGAGGCCGGGGGCCATGTCACCCTCGTCGGAGCCAAGGGGGGCCTGGTCGGACAGCTGCGCCGGGCCGGTATCTACCGGCTGCTGCTGGACGACCGGGCGGGCAGGGCGACCGGCGGATGAGCGGGCCTCCGGCCCGGCGCTGGCGCTGTTGATGGCCTTGGTCCCTAGCTGGCCGAGCGCCCCGGGCCCAAGCTGGCGCTAGGGACCGACCAGGGGCACCGCCGTGAGCGAGCGCCGATACATCGGTGCCTTCGGCCTGGACGACGTGCCGACGGTCGGGTGCGACCGTTCGCCCATGGGTGCGGCCAGCTCGACGATCATCGATGGGCCCTCCTATGTGAGCCGGAGGAGCAGGACGTTGGACAGGACGGCGGTGGCATAGAGGCCGGCCGCGAACCAGGCCAGGGCGAGGATCCCGAGCCTCGCCCTCAGCCCGAGGACCATGATCCCGAACAGAGCCAGCAGTCCCATCTTCACCCACAGGAGCCGGCCGTCCCCCAGCAGCGCGCCGGCCAGTGGGTTGGCTTCGGAGCCGCTGCGGGCCAGGAGCATCCTGGTGGTTACGTAGTCGGCCGCGTTCAGCGCGGTCAGCAGCACAACCGCCAGAATGGTGAGGAACCGGACAAGCTGCCGCTCGACACCTTGCTCGGCGACAGAGTGCTCGGCGACAGAGTGCTCGGCGACAGTGGGTTCGGTCGCCGGGTGTTCGGCGACAGGGCGTTCCGCACCAGGATGCATATCGGTCAGTTTGGCGCCTGGCGATCGGCAGGGGCAGGGTCGAAGGTCCCGGCGGCAACCTGGGAGGGCGGCGGCCTGCCTCACCCTCTCGGCCGTTTCGCGGTCATGGTGAAGCTCGGCCCGGGCCGGCGGGCCTTTCTACCCTGTCCGAGCCCCGCAGGCGGCGGCAGTGTTCGACCCATGACAACGGTGGCAGATGTCATGACGAGGTCGATCATCGCCGTGAGGCCCGACACCGGCTTTCGCGAGATGGCCCGGATGATGGTCCGGCACCAGGTGGGGGCGCTGCTGGTGGTAAAGCCGGCGTCGGGGCGCCTGGTCGGCATCGTCACCGAGGCTGACCTGATGACCAAGCCGGCCCTCGGCCCCCGCGCCAACGGCGACCTGGCCCTCATCTGGGAGGAGTCCGCCGAGGGGGCGGAGTGGGTCCGCCGGGCGCTCGGCCTGAACGCTGTCGACGTCATGACCACCGAGGTGATCCACGTGTCACCGGAGGCCTCGATGGAGGAGGCGGCGGCGTTGATGATGGCCCGCCGGCTCAAGCACCTGCCTGTGGTGGACGGATCGAAGGTGGTCGGCGTGCTCGCCCGCCGCGACCTCCTGCGCACCTTCGATCGCAGCGAACGGCAGCTGACCGGCGAGGTGCTGGCCACCATCCGCTCGCTGGTCGGCTCCGGCCCGGGGCCGGCCCTTGCCCGCCTGGAAGCGGGGGTGGTCACCCTGTCGGCCGACGGCTGCCCCGCCCGGCAGATCGCCGCCGTCGAGCACTCCGTTGCGGCCATACCGGGGGTGGTGGCGGTCCGAGTCCAGTAGCGGACCCCGAGGTCAGTCGGCCAGGTGGGAGCGGAACCAGTCACCGGCCAGCTCCGGCAGCGGCCACCAGCGTGCCGGGTGCTCGAACGGGGGGATAGGTCGATGGAGATCGCCCGCTGGGCGAGCTCCCCGCGAGCCCTACCCCGGCCCGTCGTTGTGGGGGCCGCCGTCGTCGCCGCCGCCCATGGACGAAACGAGGGCCGCCACCACCTCATCGTCGGTGGTGGGGGAGAAGTCCTCGTAGAACTGGCCGACGGCGTAGAAGGGGTCGGGGGAGCTGAGGCTGACCCGCTCGTCGGCTGCTCCGGCCAGCCTCCCGTCCCAGCCCGGTGGCGCCACGGGAACGGCGAGCACGACATGGGCGGCCCCATGGGCCCGGGCGACCTCGCACGCCGCCCGTGCCGTCGAGCCGGTGGCGATGCCGTCGTCGACCACTATGACGGTCCGGCCGCCGAGGGGCTCCGCCGGCCGCCCCCGACGCAGCTCGAGCGAGCGCTGCTCCACCACCCCTTGCTCGGCCCGGGTCATCTCATCGAGCACCTCGCGTCCCACGCCCGCCATGGCCAGGATCGGCTCGTTGACGACGACGACCCCGCCCTCCCCCACCGCCCCCATGGCCAGCTCGGGCTGGTAGGGAACCCCCAGCTTGCGCACGACGATGACGTCCAGAGGGGCGCCCAGCACCTTGGCGACCGCCGCCGCCACCGGGACGCCGCCCCGCGGCAGCCCCACGACAAGGGGGTGCTGGGTCCGGTAGGCGGCCAGCCTGGCCCCGAGCTGCCGGCCGGCGTCGGTCCGGTTGAGGAACACTCAGATCCGGAGGAACAGGCCCCGGCGGAACAGGCCTCCCAGGACCAGCCACCAGGCGCCGAGGATGGCGCAGGCGTAGACGAGGGCGCCGGCGACAGGCCCGAAGCGCGGCACCAGGTAGTGGGCCCAGACGAAGAACGGAATGGGTGCGTTGGCGATGTCGCCGAGGGCGTGGTGGTAGTGCCCGAGGGCGGCGGCGGTCAGCTCCGAGCCGATGTAGACGAGCAAAGCGTTGGTGCCCAGCACCCGTAGCGGGAGGCTGGTGATGCGGGCCACGAGGTGGTCTTGGTCGAACAGGAGATGGGCCAGGGCCAGCGCCCCGAGGGCCAGACCGGTCATCAGCAGGACATAGGAGGGCGTCCACATGCGCTTGTTGACCGGGAGAACCGAGGCCCACAGGTCGGCGGCACCGACACAGGCGGTGGCGCACGCCACCATCAGGCCGGTGGTGACCAGCCTCGAGCGCCCCGAGCGCAGGAGCCGACCGGCCCAGTAGCCGGCGAGGACGCCGGCCACCGCGACGACGCTGCCGAGCAGGCCCTCGGGGTCGTAACCGGGGACGCCGCCGCCGTACATGTGGGCGGAGCCGAAGACCGCCCGGTCGACCCAGGCGGCCAGGTTGCCTTGGGGGCTGAGGACGCCGGCGCCGTATCCGGGGACCGACACCCAGGAGAGGGCAGCCCAGTAGCCGCCCAGGAGGGCACCCGCCAGCAGGGCCTGGTAGCGGGGCCGGAGGTAGAGGACGGCGAGAGAGGCCAGAAGGTAGGCAATGGCGATCCGTTGCAGGACGCCGGGGACCCGGAGGTGGGCGGCGAGCCCGTGCCCGCCGTCCAGCAGCAGCGGGAAGCCGTTGACCAGCAGGCCCAGGAGGAATAGCAGCCCGGCACGCCGGATGATCCGGGTCAGGGCGGCACGGCGGGGAGCGCGCCCCTCCACGTAACGCGCCATTGCCGGCGCCATCGATGCTCCCACCATGAATAGGAAGGTCGGGAAGATGGTGTCGGCGAAGGTCCAGCCGTTCCACGGGGAGTGGGTGAGCTGGTGGTACAGGTACGGAGGGCCCATGGCCGGGTCGTTCACCAGCACCATGGCGGCGATGGTGGCCCCCCTCAGCACGTCAAGGGACATGAGCCGCCGCCGGGGCGGCGGTTGGTCGCCGGCTTGTCCCGACGGCTGGGGTGCTTCTACCGGCCGAGGCGGTCGCTCCCGTACGTCAACTGCGTGCGGCACCTCCCAAGTGTGCCTCCACCACGGCCCTTATGGCGGCCGTGGGCCGCCGGTCATGCTGCCGGGGCCTCCGTGCCGGAATCAGCCCGGCCCCCTCGCCGTGGCACTTGTAGTCCAGGCGGCGACGCCGGTTCGGAAACTACCTCGGACGCTCCAGTCCCTACTGGAGCAGGTGCTCGGCCAGGGCGCGCATCGAGACGATGCCCACCAGCTGGGACTCCGAGAGCACGGGCAGGTGGCGGATGCCGGCGGCGAGCATGATGCGAAGGGCGGTGCCGATGTTGTCAGCCTCGGTCAGGTACCTGGGGTCGTCGGTCATGACGTCGCTCACCCAGACCTGGTCCGGGTCGGCCCCGGTGGCCAGGGCCCGCACCACGTCGCGCTCGGACACGATGCCGGCGACATCGCGGCCGCGGAGGATCACCAGGGTTCCCACGTCGGCGTCACGCAGGCGGGCGGCCGCCTGCCTCAGTGTCGCCTGTTCGTCGACGGTGATGACGTTGGTGGTCATGGCCTGACTGACGAGCCGGAAGGCCTGGGGTCGGGTGCTCACCCGGCCAGGTTGCCATTTCGGACAGGTGGAGAGCACGGCCGCACCTTGCCCCGCCCGACCGGGGCAGGCCGACCTGGCCGGGGGTCCGGGGCCGGGGCGGTGCGGGAGACGGCGGTAGCTCGCCCAGACGTGCTGGTCAGCGGGCTGCTCACGGGGCCCGAAGCCGGGGGACCGGGGGACCGGTCCGGGCCAAAGGGCATGACAGAAGGGCCGAAGGTCCCTGATCACCCGGGCCGGCGGGCGACCAGGCTCTGGGCATGATCAACACAAGCGCGACGCCGACCAACGAGGAGTTGCTGGCCGCAATGATCCGGGACTGGGTCCACCGCACGGTCTTCCCTGACGACCCCCGGCTCGCCGACCGGGCCGCCACTGTGGCCCTGCGCTCCTACGCCCAGGGTGCCCCGGTCAGCGTGGCCTGCGAGCAGGCCCGTTCGTTCGTGGGCAGCTGGATGCGTCACCCGTCCAACTACCGGCGCCCCCACGCCGAGGCGCTGCGAGACGCCTCCTGATGCTGGGGGCGTCGCCCGGCCAGGCTTGGGGACAGGCGCTCGCACGACGCCTGCGCGCGGCCGCGGGCGAGCGTCCCCCGCGTGGCCCTTGCCTCGGCAGCGCGATCAGCGGCCGGAGGCTGGCCGGCGTCGCCCCCGTCGCCATGCTCTTCCTCGGCTCGTGATCACGCCAGGGGCGCCGGCGCCACCCGGACAGAGGCCAAGGTGCCGCCGCATCACTATCGACGAGGCCATCGGGCCGGGCTCCGGGCGTCACTCATCGCCGATTGCGACCCCCGCAGCAGCGCCACCTAGCGGGGAGTGACTTTGGGCCCTGTTCAGAGCCCACCCGGGTGGCGGATCCTGGCGCCATGTCGTGGTGGCGCAGGGACAGGAACCGGCGGCGCGAAGCGGCGGACGCGAACGACGAGCGGCAGGGGTGGGACGCCGAGCGGGCCCAGCACCGGCGCTCCCTCTACGAGAGGCTCGGCTCCGAGCTCTGGCCGGACGAAGACTCCGGTGTGGCCGAGGACGACCCCGACGAGGCGGGCTGGGACCCGTCCGGGTGCGCCGAGGAGCAGCAGCTCACCGACGACGACTGGGTGGCCATCGACGCCCTGCTGGTGGCCCAGAGCCCGGGCTCTTCGACCGAAGGGCCGTCGGGATCCGACTCGTCGCTGGCGGGCGTCAGCGATGGAAAAGGGCTCCTGGTGCAGCTGGCCGACTGGCTGCAGCGGCTGCGGGTCGCTTCCGGAGCCGAGGTGCTGCCAGCGGTCGCCGTGACCGACCTGCTGCTCGGGCTCTGGGGTCCGGCCCACCGGTTGGGCCCGGCGGTCGCCCGGCCGGCGGAGGAGCTGATGTCGGCTCTGGTGGGCCGCCACCTGGCCACGGCCACGGAGGTCCGCTCCGTGTGCAAGCGCACCGAGGCCTTTCTCGCTCTCTACCACTAGAGGAGGGCAGGGCCCTACCGCCCTACCTCTGGCCGGTGCATTCGGGACCTTCGACCGTGGTCCCGGCCGCGTCCCGGAGGGATCGTCGAGTCAGGCAGACGAGTCGAGTCAGACGGAGGAGAGGAAGACGTGATGACAGACAAGACCGGTGATGCCAGGTGGCTCTCTGACGGCCCGATCGTCGTCGGCGTGGACGGCTCGGCTCACGGGCGTCGGGCGGTGGACTGGGCGCTCGAGGAGGCCCGGGCCCGTCATTGCGGCGTGCTCCTGATCCTCGCCTACGACTACGGCGTGGCGCCGATGGCCCCCATCGCCTACGACGTGTTCAGCAAGATCGAGGAGGGCGCCCGCCAGACCCTCGACGAGGAGGTGGCCTACGCCGCCCGGTCGGGGGTGCCGGTGGAGGGACGCCTGGAGTTCGGACCCGCCTCGCGGGCACTGATCGAGGCGTCGGCCGGAGCGCCCATGCTGGTAGTCGGGGGCCGGGGCCGGGGCGGTTTCGCCGGGGCCCTCCTGGGCTCGGTTTCCACTGCCTGCGTCCACCACGCCCTGTGTCCGGTGGTGGTGGTGCCGTCCGACCGGCGGCGCCGCACGGTGCAGGCCGCCGCTGTGGCGTGAACGTCGCCCCGGCCGCCGGGGAGGCTGGCCGACGGGGCCACGTGTCCTCGGCGGTGTCCGGTCCCCCGGGGAGGCGGTCGGGCTGACCACGCAGTTCGGCGCTCTCGAGGCCCGGGTCAGCTCGGCCGTCGATCCCGGCGAGGTGCAGGCGTTCCTCGCCAACGGGGCAGGCAAGTCGGCGAGCATCAACAGGCTCTGCACCCTCCCCGGCATGGTGGCGATGAGTGTGGTCAACACCGCCGGGGTCCACCGGGCCCGCTGGCGAGCGTCCCCCGGGCCTTCGCTCAGTGGATCCAGGAGGACCGGGGATCCCAGCCCAGGTGGGCCAGTACTCCCGGCTGGGCCAGGGCGGAGATGGCGTGGCGGACCGATCCGATCCCCCACGGGGCGGTAGCGGCGACGTCATCGCTGCTTTTGGCCCGGTCCGGAACCATCGCCCTCACCCCGGCGCGGCGGGGGAAGGACCGGGGCCGGGGGCGGGTGCCGGCGGGGGCCCCGCTCAGCTCCAGAGCCAGGGCCATGGCCCGGTGCAGGCCGCCGAGCTCGTCCACCAGTCCGATCTCGTGGGCGTCGGCACCGGTCCACACCCGGCCGCGGGCGATCTCCCCCACCCGCTCGATGGGCAGGTTGCGGCCTTCGGCGACCCGGGCGGTGAAGGTGGCGTAGACCGAGTCGATGACCGCCTCGAGCCGCTGGCGCTGGCCCGGGGTCATGGGACGGTTGACCGACAAGGCCGGCTCGGTGCCCGTCCTGACCTCGTCGAAGGTGATGTCGAGCTTGGCCTTGGCGGCGGCCAGGCGAGGGACCACGCTGACCACGCCGATCGAGCCGGTGATGGTCCCCGGCTCGGCGACGATGCGCTCGGCGGGGGCGGCGATGTAGTAGCCACCCGAGGCGGCCACCGAGCCCATCGAGACCACCAGGGACTTCCCCGCCTCCCGCAGCCGCACCAGCTCCCTCCAGATCGAGTCGCTGGCGATGGCGGAACCACCCGGGCTGTCGACGCGGAGCACCACGGCCTTGGTCTTCTTGTCCTTCGCCACGGCCCGGATCTGGGCTATGAGCTTGTCGGCCGAAAGCACCGGACCGCCGGTGAGCCCGATGGGAAGCTCGGAGCTGCGGATGATCTGGCCCACGGCGTGGATGACGGCAACCGGCGCCGTCCTGGTACGGCGGGACCGGTCGCGCCCTGCCCGCTTCTTGTAGGCCGACAGGTACAGCAGCTGCGAGCCGTCGCCGGCCCGGTCCTTCACCAGCGACAGCGCCTCGTCGGTGAACTGGAGCCGATCGACCAGCCCCGCCTCCAAGGCGTCCTGGGCCAGAAGCGGCGGTCGGTCGCCCAGCTCGCGCACCCGGTCGGAAGTGAGGTGGCGGTCGCTGGCGATGTCGTCGACGATGCGGGTCCAGAGGCTGTCCAGCATGCGCTGGTGCTGGAGCCGGTCCGGGTCGGTCAGTCGGCGCTCGGTGAGCTGGCTGGCGGCGCTCTTGTACTCGTAGCGGGCCAGCACCTCCAGCTCCACCCCGACCCGGTCGAGGAGGCCCCGGTAGAAGTTGGGCTCGACGGCCAGGGCCGCCAGCACGACCTCACCGGTGGGATGCAGGATCACCTTCTCGCACGCCGCCGCCAGCCAGTAGGTCCCGTTGCCCGGTGCTCCTTCTCCGAAGGTGTCTGTCACCGCCACCGTGAACTTGCCCGCCGCCCGGAACTGGTGCAGGGCGTCGCGCAGCTCCTCGATGCCGGCCGCCGGCGCGGCGCCGAACCGGGGCCGGAGCACCAGACCCTTGACCCGCCGGTCGCGTGCGGCCCGCTCGATCGTGGCCACAGTGTCGGACAGCGTCAGGCCCGACCGACCGCCGGGTACGGGAATCCGCCGGCCGGCCGCCTCGGCCGGGAAGCTGGTGAGATCGAGCTCGAGGACCGTCCGGGCCGCCACCCTGGGGGCCAGCCGGGCGGAGGCGGCGGCGACCACGGAGCTGGCGACGACCACCGCGCCCAGCACCTCCGAGCTGATCGCCGGGTGGTGGATCAGGAGCCGGAGCAGGGTGCCCGCGCCCACCAGGAGAAGCGCCACCAGGCCGACGACGACAGCAACTCCCGCCGCGCCGCGCAGCCGCTCCACCACGCCACTATGCCCGATCGGCCCGGCGGGGGCAGGGGCTCGCCGGCTCACCTCAGCGGGGCCCGGCGCCGGCGACCCCCCAGGGCCTACCAGCTCCGGTCCCCACCCCGGGGTCGGGAGCCCTGTGCGATGCTGGGCCCGAGGCGGCCGGAGCGCCGTGGGGCGAGGAGCCATGACCGGAGTCGCAGAGGACCGCCGCTCTATCGAGGCCGGCCCGGCCTTCCGGCTGGGAGCCCCTTCGCCTCTGGACCTCGCCCGCCGCAGCGCCGAGCTGGCGGCCGCCCTGCCCACCGCTGCCCTGCCGCTGCTGCGGGGCGGTAGTCCTCGCCAGGTCACCCGGCGGGAGATCGGCCGGGCGATAAGGGTCGTCGCCCAGCGCCTGGGAGGCACCTGGGTCAAGCTGGGCCAGGTGCTCGCCTCCACCCCCGACCTGGTCGGCGCCGACCTGGCCGAGGAGCTCAGGCCCCTACTGGACACATCTCCGCCCGTGTCCCTCGGCCGGGTGGAGGCCAGCCTCGCACGGGCGTTGGGCTGCCCGCCCGCCCAGGTCTTCTCCGAGCTCGATCCGCGTCCCTTCGGAACCGGGTCGCTGGCCGTGGTCCACCGGGCGGTGACGAGCGACGGTCAGTTGGTGGCGGTCAAGGTGCTGCGGCCGGGCATCGAGCGGAGCTCGGCGGCCGACTTCGTCCTGATCGGCCGGCTGCTGGACCGGTTCGCGGCCGTGCGCAAGGCGCCCCGCCAGCCATTCCGCATCATCCTCGCCGGCCTGCGCGAGCAGCTCACCGAGGAGCTCGACCTCCGACAGGAGGCGGACTACATGCGCCGGTTCCGGCGTCTGTTCGCCTCGGCCGGCCTGGACCGCATCGTGGTACCGGGCGTCCTCGACGGTCTCAGCACCAGAAGGGTGCTCACCATGGAGTTCGTCGACGGCGTCGCTATCGACGACCTGTCGGCGATCGAGGCCCTGGGCTCCGATCCGGTGCCACTGGTGGAAGAGGCCGTCCGGGCGTGGTGGGCCACGGTGGGCATCGAGGGGGTGTTCCACGGCGACGTCCACGCCGGCAACCTCATGTTCACCACCGACGGTCGCCTGGCGATGATCGACTGGGGCATCGTCGGAACCCTGGGGACCGAGAACCGGCGGTTCATCCGTTCGCTGCTGGAGGCGGCCGCCGGTGACGCCGGCGCGTGGGACGATGCCGCCCGTACCCTGGCCGCCGGCATCCCCGAACGGGTCCGTCGCAGCCCCGACTACGACGAGCCCCGGGTGCTCGGCATGATCAAGCAGGGACTGGCCTATGCCCTCACCCGTCCCTACGGCGAGGTGAGCCTGGGGGCTCTGCTCAGCGGCGAGGCCTTCGGGGTGGACGCCGATGATGTCCGGGCCCGGCGGGCGGAGCGCCGGGCCCGCCGGCATCAGCAGGCGGCCGAGGGTGGGCGCGCTGACGAGGGGTCCCGGCGGACCGGCTCCGATGCCGCTGGCCCAGAGCCGTCGACGACCGACGACGAGCCGCAGGCGATCGACCGCGACATCATGCTGCTTGGGAAGCAGCTGCTGTACTTCGAGCGCTATGGCAAGCGCTACCTGGGCCACCGCTCGGTGCTCGACGACGCCCGCTTCGTCCTCGACCTTGTCCGGGCCAGCGAGCAGCAGCCAGCCTGACCGCCTACCCCCGGAAGCCCGGGTGGTGCCTGAGGATCTCCCGCCGGGCGATCGTCATCTTGTGGACCTCGTCGGGCCCGTCGGCCAGCCGCAGGGCCCGCATATGGGCGTACATCTGCGCCAGCGGGAAGAACTGGGTCAGCCCGGCCGCTCCGTGAACCTGGATGGCCCGGTCGATGACCTTGAGGGCCATGTTGGGTACGGCCACCTTGATGCCGGCGATGGCGGTGGCGGCCGCCTTGTTCCCCTCGGTTTCCATCAGATGGGCGGTGTGCAGGACGTACTCGCGGGCCATGTCGATCTCCACTCTCGACTCGGCTATCCAGTCCTGGATCAGGCCCTTGTGGGCGAGGCTGGAGCCGAAGGTGGTCCGCTCGAGGGACCGAAGCACCATCGCTTGCAGGGCCCGCTCGGCCACGCCGATCGAGCGCATGCAGTGGTGGATGCGGCCCGGGCCCAGCCGGGCCTGGGCGATGGCGAAGCCGCCGCCCTCCTCGCCCAGCAGGTTGGCGGCGGGCACGCGCACGTCGCGGTAGACGACCTCCGGGTGTCCGCCGCGGTCCTCGTAGCCGAACACGTGCGGGTCGGCCCCGAGGGAGACGCCCGGGGTGTCCTTGGGGACCACGATCATGGACTGCTGCAGGTGCCGCGGGGCATCGGGGTCGGTCTTGCCCATGACGATGAGCACCTCGCAGCGGGGCGAGCGGGCGCCGGAGCTGAACCACTTGCGGCCGTTGAGCACGTAGTCGCCCCTCCGACGTTCGATCGACAGCCCGATGTTGGTGGCATCGGAAGAGGCGACGTCCGGCTCTGTCATGGAGAAGGCGCTGCGGATGTCGCCGTGCAGGAGGGGTGTGAGCCAACGCTCCCGCACCGCCGGGGTGGCGTAACGGTGGAGGATCTCCATGTTGCCGGTGTCGGAGGCGGAGCAGTTGAGGGCCTCGGAGGCGAAGCTCACCCGGCCCAAAATTTCGGACACCGGGGCGTAGTCGAGGTTGGAGAGCCTGGTGCCGGGGTGGTCCTCGGTGAGGTCGGGCAGGAACAGGTTCCACAGCCCCCGCTCGAGGGCGGCGGCCTTGAGCTTCTCCATGACCGGCGGGTAGGCGTCGGTGCCGAGCTCGCCGAGCTCGGAGTAGTAGCGCTCCTCGTTGGGGTAGATCAGGTCGTCCATGAACCGCGCCACGGCGGACTGGACGGCCAGACCCTGATCGCTGAACTGGTAGGGCACGTGGAGCACTCTGCTGGCGGAACGGGGCCGGGGCCAGGGCCGAAGGTCACCCGTCGGGTCCCGATCCGGGACCTTCGCCCCTGGGCAGGGCGGCCCCGCCCGCCCATGCTTGTCCTATGACCGAGCTCACCGTCACCGGTACGAGCGCGCCCGACGCCGGTTGGTTCTCCCTCCTGAAGGACGGCCGGCCGGCCCTCATCCGCCGCATGGGCCCGGAGGACGGCGCGGCGCTCGAGCGCTTCCACGGATCGCTGTCGCCCGACACCGTCTACAAGCGGTTCTTCAGTGCCCATCCCCGGCTAAGGCCCGAGGAGGTCACGCGGTTCACCACCATGGACGGATACAACCGCATGGCGCTCGTGGCGGTGATCGACGACGAGCTGGCCGGCGTCGGTCGCTTCGACCGGATCGGCGACTCGGCCACCGCCGAGGTGGCCTTCGTGGTGGCCGATGCCTATCAGGACCAGGGCATCGCCACCCTGCTGCTGGAGCACCTGGCCACCGCCGCCGGCCGGGTGGGGATCGTCCGCTTCGAGGCCGACACCCTGTGGACCAACCGCGAGATGCTCGGCGTCTTCCACGCCGTCGGCTTCGAGGAGGAGCGCAGCTTCGGCGACGGCCTGGCCCACATCTCGTTCCCGATCGACGCCACCGAGCGGTTCTGGGACGCGGTGGACGAGCGGGACCGCCGGGCCCAGGTGGTCTCCATCCGCCACGTGGTCGCCCCGACCTCGGTCGCCGTGGTGGGCGCCGGGCGGCACGCGGGCGGCATCGGGCACGAGATCTTCGCCAACCTGGTGCGGGCCGGCTACCGCGGCCGGCTCTACCCGGTCAACGCATCCGGAGCGGAGGTGCTCGGACGTCCCAGCTATCGCAGCCTGGCCGACATCGGCGCGACGGTGGACCTGGTGGTGGTCGCCGTGCCCGCGCCGGCGGTGATCGGGGTGGTCGACGACGCCGCCCGGGCCGGGGCGCGGGCCCTGGTCCTGATCACGGCCGGCTTCGCCGAAACGGGCCCCGACGGTGCCGCCCGCCAGGCCGAGGTCGTCTCTCTCGCCCATCGGCGCGGCATGAGGGTGGTCGGGCCCAACTGCATGGGCGTTCTCAACGCCGTGCCCGAGGTGTCCATGGACGCCACCTTCGCCCCGACCGTTCCGGCTCCGGGCCACGTCGCCTTCATGTCCCAGTCGGGGGCGGTGGGCATCGCCGTGCTCGACCTGCTGGGCAGCCGGGGCCTGGGCCTTTCGAGCTTCGTGTCGGTCGGCAACAAGGCCGACGTCAGCGGCAACGACCTGTTGCGCTACTGGGAGGCCGACGAGGCGAGCCGGGTGGTCCTGCTCTACCTCGAGTCCTTCGGCAACCCCCGCAAGTTCGCCCGCATCGCCCGCCAGGTGTCGCGGCGCAAGCCGATCGTGGCCCTGAAGAGCGGCCGCAGCTCGGGCGGTCACCGGGCCGCCCGCTCCCACACCGCCGCCGCCGCCTCGCCCGACACGGCGGTCGACGCCCTCTTCCACCACACCGGGGTGATCCGGGTGGAGGGCCTGGCCGACATGATCGATGTTGCTGCCCTGCTCGACGGCCAGCCCCTGCCGGCGGGACGGCGGGTGGCCATCATCGGCAACTCCGGCGGCCCCGGCATCATGGCCGCCGACGCCTGCGCCGCCGCCGGCCTGGCGTTGCCCGAGCTGTCCGAGTCGACCCAGGCCGCTCTGGCCGGCTTCGCCGCTGCGGGGGCCGCCCTGGCCAACCCCGTCGACCTGCTGGCGGCGGCCCGGGGACCCGACTACGAGCGGGCGCTGTCGGCGGTGCTGGCCGACGACCGGGTCGACGCCGCGGTGGTCATCTTCACCGCGACCATGGTCACCGGTCCCGACGAGGTGCGGGCGGCGGTGGCCCGGGCCACGGCGGCGTCGGACAAACCGGTGGTGGCCAGCTTCCTGGGTTCGGGCGACGCGCCGCCCCCGGCCGGCACCGTCCCCTGCTACCCGTTTCCGGAGCGGGCGGTGGCGGCGCTGGCCCGGGCCTGCGAGTACTCCGAGTGGAGGGCGGCCCCGGAGGGCACCCGGGTTCGTCCGGCCGGCATCGACCGGGTGGAGGCGGCCGCCATCGCCGAGTCGGCCCTGGGCCGGGGCGCGGGCTGGCTGGAGGCGTCGGAAGCGGTGCGGCTGCTGTCGGCCTACGGGGTGGAGGCGATCCAGACGGTCGTGGTCGGCTCGGCCGACGAGGCCGCCGCCGTGGCCACGTCGATGGGCGGCCCCGTCGCCCTCAAGGCCGACGGTCCGGTGCACAAGACGGAGCTGGGCGGGGTGGTGCTCGGCCTGAAGGGTGCCGACGAGGTGCGCCGGGCCTACGACGACATGAGCGGCCGGCTCGGGTCGAAGATGAAGGGGGCGGTGCTCCAGCCCATGGCCCCCGCCGGCACCGAAACCATCGTCGGCCTGCTGCAGGACCCCGCCTTCGGCCCGCTGGTCATGTTCGGGATGGGTGGGGTGGCCACCGAGCTCATCGGCGACCACACCTTCCGGGTCGCCCCCCTCACCGACGTGGCGGCCGCCGACATGGTGCGCTCGCTGCGGCTGTCCCCGCTGCTGACCGGCTTCCGGGGCAGAGCGGCGGCGGACACCGCCGCCCTGGAGGACCTGCTGGTGCGGGTGGCCGAGCTGGGCGCCGACCATCCCGAGGTGGCCGAGATAGATCTGAACCCGGTGGTCGTCTCGCCCGCCGGGGCGGTGGTGCTCGACGTCAAAGTCAGGGTCGAGCGCCCGGCCCCCGGCCCTGGGCCCCTGGAGCGACGGCTGCGGTGACCGGCGCCGGTGGCTCCGTGCTGGCGGTGGCGACCGCCCCGGGCCACGAGGCCCACGACACCGGCAGCCACCATCCCGAGCGGCCCAGCCGCATCGGCGCCGCCCTGCGGGGCCTGGCCGACGCCGGTCTGGTCGAAGCCGCCCTCCAACTGGGTCCCCGGGCGGCCACGGCCTCCGAGTTGGAGCGGGTGCACTCGCCCCAGTACCTGGCCGCCCTGAAGGTCTTCTGCCAGTCCGGCGGTGGTCACCTCGACCCCGACACCCCGGCGGTCCCGGGTTCGTGGACGGCGGCCCTTCACGCCGCCGGCGCCGGGCTGGCGGCGGTCGACAGCCTCCGGGCCGGTGAGGCGGACGTGGCGCTGGTGGCCAGCCGTCCCCCCGGCCACCACGCCCTGCGGGACCGGGCCATGGGCTTCTGCCTGCTCAACAACATCGCCGTGGCCGCCGCCGCCCTGGCCGCCGACGGCCAGCGGGTGGCCATCGTCGACTGGGACGTGCATCACGGCAACGGCACCCAGGCCGTGTTCTGGAACGACGACCGGGTCCTGTACGTGTCGACCCACCAGATGCCGCTGTTTCCGGGAACGGGGGCGCTGGAGGAGGTCGGCGGACCTGACGCCACCGGACTCATCCTCAACGTGCCGCTTCCCCCGGCGGCGACGGGCGACGTCGTCCTACGGGCGATCGACGAGGTGGTCGCCCCCGAGGTCGAGGCCTTCGCCCCCGACTGGGTGCTGGTGTCGGCCGGCTTCGACGCCCACCGGGCCGATCCCCTCGCGGGCCTGCACCTGTCCGCCGGGGACTTCGCCGACCTGGCCCGGCGGGTGGCGGGCTTCGGACCCGGGCGGGGCCGGCTGGTGCTGTTCCTCGAGGGCGGCTACGACCTCGACGCCCTGCGCCTGTCGGTCGGGGCGACACTGGCCGCCCTGGTGGGCTCGAACTATCGCCCGGAAGCGGCCACCGGAGGCGGTCCGGGCCTGGCGGCGGTGGAGCGGGCCCGGCTGTTCCGCCTCAGCCTGGGGAGCAGGCGGTGAGCATCGGGCGCATCCTGGTCGGGATAGACGGCTCGGCCGCCGGGGACAGGGCGCACGAGTGGGCCCGGTCGCTGGCCCGGTCGTTGGGGGCCGACGTGGTGGCGGTGCACGCCGCCGGGCTCCTGGTGGACGAGGGCGTCGCCGAGCGCTGCCGGGTGGTGCCGGGCGACCCGGTGTCGGTGCTGCTGCGGGTGTCGGCCGAGGAGCAGGCCGACCTCATCGTGGTGGGCAGCCGGGGCATGGGCTCCCACTCGGGGGTCTTCCTGGGCAGCACCAGCCACCAGGTGGCCGAGCGGGCCCACGTGCCTGTGGTCGTGGTGCCGGCTCCCGCCCCCACCGAATCGGAGCCGCCGGTGTGACGGTCTATGCGGAGCTGCTCCGCCAGGCCGCCGCCGATCGCCACGATGCCGCCCAGGCCGCTCCGACCGCCTCGCTGGCCGCCGCCGTGCTGGCCGCCCACGCCCGACTCGGCACGTCCCCCCGGGCCGTGGACCGGCTGAGCGACCAGCTGGCCTACGACCTGGCCCTGGTGGAGGCCTGCCACCGACTGGGCATCGCCGAGGGCCTGTCTTCGGGGGAGGTCACCGAGCAGGAGCGGGCCCGGGTCCGCGCCGAGCTGGCCCGGGCCTGGCCCGGACTCGATGTGGGCACCTCGGCCGTCGAGGGCTCGCCGGCCTGATCCGGCCGGGGCCCCACCGCCCGGCTCCACGGAGGTTGGCCCACCGGCCCGCCGGGTAGGAGCGCCGGGTTAGAAAGGACTGACGCCGATGGTGGTGGGGGACCCGGCTGCCGCCCAGCTCGCCGTCGCCGATCGCACCGATCCGGCGACCGGGGTGGTGCGTCCGGCCTCGGCGCGCCCCGAGCAGCCAGCTCCCGATCAGCTCGCTCCCGATCAGTTCACCCCCGAGCAGTTCGCATCGGTGCTCGACGGCGCCCGCCGGGGCGAGGGGTGGGCCATGGAGGCGATCTACCGCCGGCTGCACCCGGCGGTGCTGGCATTCTGCGCCGCCCGGGTGCCCGACGAGGCCGAGGACCTCGCCTCCGAGGTGTTCATCGCCGTGGCGCGCGGCGTGGCCCGCTTCGAGGGCGACGCCGGGGCCTTCCGGTCGTGGGTCTTCGCCATCGCCTACCGGCTGGTGGGATCCCGCTGGCGCCAGGCCCGCCGGCGGGCGGAGCCGGCAGGAGACCTCGGCGAGCTGGCCGCCTTCGGTCCGGTGTCGGGCGGGCCGCACGCCGACGCCGACGCCGAGGCCGAGGCCATGGCCGGCTTGGAGACCGGGGCGGCCCTGCGGCTCATCGCCCAGCTGCCCCGCCCCAGGCGGAGGTGGTGGCCCTGCGCCTGGTCGGTGACCTGTCGGTGGAGCAGGTGGCGGCCGTCGTGGGGCGCCGGCCGGGGGCGGTGAGGGCCCTGCAGCTGCGGGGGCTGCGCCGCCTGGGCCGGGCCCTGTCCGAAAAATCCGACTCTGACCCGTAACGCCGGCGGCACTGGATCGCATTACCCGGCCATGAGGGGCCCAGGTCTCAGCCGGACCGACGCCGATCGGCTGCTCGACGGATCAGCCGATCTGCCGGACCGTCCCGACCTGGCGCCGCTCGCCGAGCTGGTGCAGGCCGCCCGTCGTCCCCTAGTGGCGGGCGACCCGCGCCAGCAGGCGGCGACGGTGGCGGCCATGGTGGCGGCGGCGTGGTCGCCCCCGCCCGCCGCTCCCCATCCCCGTCGAGGCTCGAGACGACTCCGGCTGGCTGCCGGGGCGGCGGCCGGGGCGGTGGGCCTGTTCGGCGGCCTCACGGCCGCCAGCGCCTGCTCGACCACGGTCGCCGCCGCCGTGCACCGCCACCTGGGCATCACTCTGCCGCTGGCCGCCACCACCGGTCCGGCGTCCCCGGCCAGGCCGGAGCCCGGCTCGACGCCGGCCGTCGCCGGCACCGACCGTTCAAACAGCGATTCGACGGCGCCGGCCGACGCCGACGCCCCGGCTCCCGGGGACCATGACGGCCGGGGCGAGCTGCGCTCGCCGGCCCGTCCGGACCCCTCGGGCGACAGCGGTGCCTTCGCCGACCACGACCGCTCCGATGGCCGCGCCGGCCCCGCGGGCGCCAACCCTCGCCCGGGCTCGCCCCGGGTGGACGACGAGCGCGGCCCGGGCCCGTCCGGCACCTCCCCCGAGCGGGCCGGCGGAGCCAGCCGTTCCGATCAGCAGGGCCAGCGCCAGGGCTCTGACACTGCAGGGGCCGGCTACCGGCCCTGAGGCCGCTGGGGCGCTGCTGGAGACGGGTCCGGGGCGGCGGACCTGGGCCCGTCCGCAGCGCTGGTAGGCCCCACCGGGGGCCGGAAGTCCGTCACCCAATCGCTTGAGAAACCTCTTGATTCTGCGTTCCGATCCGGAATAAAGTTGAGCCGCTGGTTGTCAGATAAGTTGCTCTTTACACCCGGATAAGGAGACCAGACAGCTCAGATGACAGGAGGCAGTTCAATGCTGATGCGGTTTGACCCCTTCCGCGAGTTCGATCGGATCGCCGGCAACGGCTTCGGGACTGGCCGGGCCCCGGCCATGCCGTTGGACGCCTATCGGCACGGCGACAGCTTCGTGGTCCACTTCGACCTTCCCGGCGCCGACCCCGACTCGATCGACCTGACGGTCGAGAAGAACGTGCTCACGGTCAAGGCCGAGCGCTCGTGGCAGCCGGCCGAGGGTGACGAGGTCGTCGTGGCCGAGCGGCCCCAGGGCAGCTTCGTCCGCCAGCTGTTCCTCGGCGAGACCCTGGACAGTGACCGGATCGAGGCCCGCTACGACCGGGGCGTCCTGACCGTCACCATCGCCGTGGCCGAGCGGGCCCGGCCCCGCCGGGTGGCCATCACCACCGCCGACGGCGCCCACTCCATCGACACCACGTCCTCGGCGGCCGAGTCCAGCGCCGCCTGAGGCACCCTCCGGCATCGCTTGCCGGCCGACCGTGAAGGGACGGGGCGCAGCCCCCGTCCCTTCGGGGTTTTGTCCCTTCGGCCGGGTCCCGATGGGCGCGGGTATCCGCCAGCGGGGTCCAGGAGGGGTCCTACGATCCCCGATATGGGCGGCTGGCCTCGCCGGGCGGCGACCCCACCGGGGCGGGCGTGACGCCCGGGCGGCTGATCACCGGGCTCGGGGTCGTCGCCGCCGCCGTCTTCGGCACCGGCCTCGGAGCCCTGGCGACCCACGGCTCCCCCCAGCCCAATCCGGCGTCGGCCCCGCCGACCAGCGCTCCGCCGACGACCGCCACTCCCACCACCGTCACTCCGACCACCGTCACTCCGACCACCGTCACTCCCACCACGGCCGCCAGCGCGGCCCCGGCCGGAGCTGTCCAGGCCGCCACCGCTTCCCCGCCGGCGACCTCGCCTCCGACCACCGCGCCTCCGACCACCGGGCCGGCAAGCACCGCCGCGGCCGCGGTATCGCCGACCTCCGCCGACCGCCTGCCGAGGACGGGAGGCGAGGAGCAGCCTCTGGCTGCCGCCGGCCTGGAGCTGGTGGTGGCCGGATCCGCGCTGTGCCTGGCTGCCGGTCGGAACGTCGACGGCGCCGCCCTTCTGCGGACTCCCTGAAGCACGGCGCCGGAAAAGGCAATAAATTTGCAAATCGGCGTGTAACGCAACGTAGCTGGGGGGTACGTAGCTGACATGTCACGAACCGCGGTTTCCACCGGCCCCAAGCGGGGCCCTGGCCGGCCTCGCAACACCGAGCACGATCACGCCATAACCAGGGCGGCGCTCGAGATCCTGGCCACCGACGGCTACAACGGCCTGACCATCGACGCGGTGGCCAGTCGCGCCGGGGTCGGCCGCCCGACCGTCTACCGGCGCTGGCCGTCCAAGGCCGCTCTGGTGATCGGCGTGCTGGCCGAAGTGGCGCCCCGGCCTACTCCGGCCGACACCGGCAACCTGCGGGACGACCTTCTCACCATCCGCCGCCACCAGCTCTCCGCCCTGCTGTCGCCCCGCATCCGGCGGGTGCTGCCTGGCCTGGTCGCAGACGTGGCCGAGGACGCCGAGCTGCGCCGGCGCTTCCACCAGCAGTATGTGGAGCCGTGGCGGGCGGCGTTCGACCTGGCCGTGCGGCGGGGGATCGAGCGGGGTGAGGTGCGGGCCGACGCCGACCCCCAGATGGTGGCCGACCTGCTGACCGGGGCCATGGTCTACCGGGTGCTCTTCGCCGGCGAGCGGCCCAACCGCCAGGCCATGAACGAGGCGGTGGAGATGGTCCTGCAGAGCCTGGCCGCCTGACCGGCCGCTTGCCGTCGGCCATCGGGCCGATCCGCCTGGTGCCGCTTGCCCGCCCGGCGACTTGTGAATATTCTCACAAGTAGATGGCTGTTCCTCGGGTGGTCATCGTGGGAGCCGGCTTCGGCGGGCTCAGTGCCGCCAGGGCCTTGGCCGGCGCCCCGGTCGAGGTGACCCTTGTCGACCGCCGGAACTACCACACCTTCCAGCCCCTGCTGTACCAGGTGGCCACCGCCGGGCTGGACTCCGGCAGCATCGCCTACCCGGTGCGGGGCCTGGTGCAGCGTCAGGGCCGGCTGGGGTTCCGCCTGGGCACGGTGGCGGCCATCGACCGCCAGCACCGGCTGGTCCAGCTCGACGACGGCGACACCCTCGCCTACGACTACCTCATCGTGGCCGCCGGTGCGGTGACGGCGTCGTTCGGCATCGCCGGGGTGGACGAGCACGCCCTGCCGCTCAAGACCCTGACCGACGCCGTCCGACTGCGCCTCCACCTGCTGGAGCGCTTCGAGGAGGCCGACGCCGGGCACGAGGCCGCCGGGGGGCTCAACATCGTGGTGGTCGGCGGCGGGCCCACCGGCGTCGAGCTGTGCGGGGGCCTGTCGGAGCTGGTCTGGGGCGTGCTGGCCCGCGACTACCCCCGTCTGGACGTGGCCTCGGCCCGCATCGTGCTCCTCGAGGCGGCCGACCGCCTGCTGGGCTCGTTCCATCCCCGCTCGTCGGCCAGCGCCCTGCGCACCCTGACCTCGCGAGGGGTGGAGGTGCGCCTGGGGGCGGCGGTGCAGGCGGTCGGCCCCGACCAGGTCAGGCTGGCCGGGGGCGAGGTGCTGCCCACCCGGACCCTGGTGTGGACGGCGGGGGTGAAGGCCAACCGTCTGGGTGAGGCCATGGGCCTGCCGCTGGAGCGCGGCGGCCGCGTCACCGTCGGTCCGGACCTGAGCCCGCCGGGCGAACCCGAGGTGTTCGTGATCGGCGACCTGGCCGCCGCCCGCGACGAGCGGGGCAACCTCTACCCCCAGCTGGCCCCGGTGGCCATGCAGCAGGGCCGTCATGCCGCCGCCCAGATCCGCCGCCGGCTGTCGGGCGACGGGGCCACCCCGTTCCACTACCGCGACAAGGGCACCATGGCGACCATCGGGCGCAATGCGGCGGTGGCCGAGCTGCCCCTGGGGCTGCGCTTCCGGGGCTTCCCCGCCTGGGTGGCCTGGCTGGCTCTGCACCTGGTGTTCCTGATCGGGTTCCGCAACCGGGCGGCGGTGCTGCTGGACTGGTCGTGGAACTACCTCACCTTCCAGCGCGGCTCACGCCTGATGCTGCCGATGGAATCCGACGACGAGCCCGACGAGCCCGGCCGGGCCGCCGCCTGAGGGTCCCCGGGGACGGACCGACCCAGGCACCCGGGCGCCGGCCGCCGAGCCGGCTCGGCCCGACGGGGCGGAGAGCCCGGTTTAGCGCTCGGGCGGGCGGAAAGGTTTGGGGGGCTTCCCCGAGGCCCTCCCGATGTCCCACTTCTCCTCCCTCACCGAGCACCAGAACCTGGTCCTGTGGACCCAGCTGCTGGTGGTGGTGGGACTGGCCCGGGGCCTGGGCGTCCTCTGCCGCCGGTTCGGCCAGCCCCCGGTGGTGGGGGAGTTGGCGGCCGGGGTGGTGCTGGGACCATCGGTCCTCGGCCACGTGTGGTCGGCGGGGTTCGACTGGCTGTTCCCGACCAGCAAGGTTCAGGCGGCCGCCCTCGGGGCCGTCGGCTGGGTCGGGGTGGGGTTCCTGCTCGTCCTGACCGGTTTCGAGACCGACCTGGCGATCATCCGCCGCCTGGGTCGGGCCGCCTCCTCGGTGGCGGTGGGGGGCCTGGTGGTGCCCTTCGCCTGCGGGGCGGCCCTGGCCGCGGCCCTGCCAGCGTCCTTCCTCGGCCCCCGGGCCCACCGGCCCGTGTTCGTGATCTTCCTGGGGGTGGCCCTCAGCATCTCCTCCCTGCCGGTGATCGCCAAGATCCTCTCCGACCTCGGGTTGATGCGGCGCAACTTCGGCCAGGCCACCGTGGCCGTGGGCATGGTCAACGACCTGGTCGGTTGGATGGCCCTCGGCGTCATCGCCGGGCTGGCGGAGTCGGGCCGGGTGTCGGGGGGGCGCCTGGTCTTCGTCCTGGTGGCGGCGGTCCTGTTGCTGGTGGCGACCTTCACCGTCGGCCAGGGCGCGGTCGACCGGATCCTGCGGGCGGTCCGGGCCCGCAGCGACTCGGTGGTGGCCGCTCTCACCGTCACCGTGGTGATCACCTTCGCCCTGGCCACCGCGGCCCAGGCCATCCACCTGGAAGCCGTGCTGGGCGCGTTCCTGGCCGGCATCATCCTGGGCCGGTCGCGCTTCCAGAATCCCGAGGTCCCGCGCCATCTCGAGTCGGTGACCATGTCGGTGCTGGCGCCGATCTTCTTCGCCACCGCCGGCCTGCGGCTCAACCTGGGGTTGCTTGGACGTCCCAGCACCCTGCTGTGGTGCGCGGCGATCCTGGCCGTGGCGATCTTGTCCAAGACGCTCGGTGCCTACGCCGGAGCCCGGCTGGGGCGGCTGGCTCACCGCGAAGGCATCGCCCTCGGTTCGGCCCTCAACGCCAGGGGGGCGGTCGAGGTGGTGATCGCCACCGTCGGCCTGTCCCTCGGGGTGCTGGGGGAGGGCGCCTACACGGCCGTGGTGGTCATGGCCATCATCACCTCGATAATGGCCCCGCCGATCCTGCGGATGGTGGTGCGGGACTGGAGGGGGGAGGCCGAGGAGCGGGAGCGCCTCGAACACGAGGAGCTGCTGGACCGCAACCTGCTGGTGCGCTCCGGCAGCCTGCTGCTGCCCAGCCGGGGCCGGCCCAACTCGATCGTGGCCGCCCAGATCCTCCATTTCGCCTGGCCGGCCCAAGTCGGTGTCACCGTGCTGTCGGTGGACGACGAGGGAGGCGTCGAGCCCGACCTGTCGCCGATCATGAACGTGTTCATGGACCGCGAGGTCGACGTTCGCCGGGTAGCCGACGACGACGCCCTCGCCGCCATCCTGGCCGAGGCCCGCCTGGGCTACCAGGCCATAGGGGTGGGGGTGGCCGACGGGTTCTCCACCGGGGGCGTCCTGCTCTCCCCGGTGGTGGACGAGCTGTTGGCCGACAGCCCCATCCCGCTGGTGATCGTGCGCCGGGCCCGAGGGCAGGTCACGACCACGCCCGCCGCCTTCGCCCGGGCGCTGGTGCCGGTGTCGGGCAGCCCGGCGTCCCGCACCGCCCAGGAGGTCGCCTTCAGCCTGGGCCAGAGCCTGGGCACAGCGGTGATGCTGGCCCATGTGGTGAACCGCCCCGAGCCGGCGCCGGTCGGCGGGGGCCGCCACCAGGCCAGCCGGTGGCGATGGGACGCCGGCCCGTCCGACGTCGGCGGGGGCGACGGCGACGACCGCCCTGGGGGCTCCGGACTTGACGGCGGCTCGGCCGCCTCGGCGGTGCTGGACCAGGCGATGGCCCTGGGGGCTGAGTTCCAGGTGGAGGCCAGCGCCGTCACCAGGACCGGCACGGCCACCGCCGACGAGCTGTTGGCCGCCGCCTCAGAGGTTCAGGCCGACCTGATCGTGCTGGGCGCCACCGTCAAGCGCCTCGAGGGCCGTCCGTTCCTCGGCCACTCCGTGGAGCACATCCTCGACGAGGCGCCCATGACCGTGGTCGTGGTGGCCACGCCGGTACCGGCCTGAGCCGCCCCAACGCTCAGGCGGTCAGCTGGCGGCCCGCTTGCCCCTCGAGCTGCGCCGGCCGGTGTCGGCCTCCTCGGCCCCGGACTCGTCGCCGCCGGACTCCTCGCCCCCGGCCTTCGCCTCGGCGCCGCCGGCGGGCCGGGCCCCCTTGGAACCGGCCAGGCTGGCCTCCAGGGCGGCCATGAGGTCGATGACCGGGGCGGGGGCGGCGGCCGGCTGGCTGACCAGCTCCTGGCCCTCGGCCTTGGCCTCGATGAGAGCCAGCACCTGCTCGCGGTAGGTGTCGTGGTAGCGGTCGGGCTGGAATTCGGTGGTCAGGGAGTCGATGAGCTGGCGGGCCATGGTGAGCTCGCGCTCGCTGGGGGCCTGGGCCGGCTCGGGCGCCTCGATCTCCTCCTCGGCGACGATCTCGTCGGCGAAGTTCATGGTGGTGAGGGCGAGCAGCTCCCCGACCGGGCGCACGGCGCAGAGGTACTGCTTGGTGCGCAGCACCACCCGGGCGATGCCCACCCGGCCGGAGTCCCTCATGGCGTCGAGCAGCAGGCGGTAGGCCTTGGTGCCGCGGGGATCGGGGGCCAGGTAGTAGGTGGTGTCGTAGTAGAGGGGGTCGATCTCGTCGAGGGAGACGAAGTCCTCGATGTCGATGGTCTGGGTGGCCACCGGGTCGAGGGAGTCGAGCTCGTCGGGGTCGATCATCACGTACTGGCCGGGGTAGAGCTCGTAGCCCTTGGCCAGATCCTCGTATGACACCTCGACACCCTCGACGCTGCAGAACCGACGCTGCTGGATGCGCGCCCCGTCGTTGGCGTGGAGCTGGTGGAAGCGCACCGTCTTCTTGCGCACGGCGGTGAACAGCTTGACGGGCACGTTCACCAGACCGAAGCTGATGGCTCCGCTCCAAATCGGTCTGGCCATGGGCTCACCTCCCCGACGCCGTGTTCCTTTCCCGGCCCAGAGGTTGCCACAACCTTCTCCGGAGGGCCCACTGGACCCGGATCCGGTATCGGTCACCACGGTGGGCCACGGCACCCTGGCGGCCGAGGATCTTCGCCGGCTGCTGGCCGCGGCAGGCATCGACACGGTGGTCGACGTGCGCAGCTTTCCCGGCAGCCGCCGCCATCCTCACTTCGGGCGCGACCAGCTGGAGGCGTGGCTTCCGGCAGCGGGCATCGAGTACCGGTGGGAGAAGGACCTGGGCGGGTTCCGCAAACCGGCGCCCGACTCGCCCAACCAGGCCCTGCGTCACCCGTCATTCCGGGGCTACGCCGACCACATGGCCAGCGCCGCCTTCGGCACCGCCCTGGACCGGCTGATCGATCTGGCCGGCCGCCGGCGGACCGCGGTCATGTGCTCGGAGAGCCTGTGGTGGCGCTGCCACCGCCGTCTCCTGTCCGACGCCCTGGTGCTGTGGCGGGGTGCGGCGGTGACCCACCTCGCCCACGACGGCCGGCGCCAGGCCCACCGCCTAACCGACGGCGTCCGCCCGGGCGACGGCGGCGGTCCCCCGGTCTACGACGTGGGCGTGACGCCGCCGCTGCCGGCGGCGGAGGGCTAGGGCGGCGGCTCAGCGGGCCGAGGGGAACTGCGGAGGGCGCCGGTTGCGCACGGCGTCGACGCCTTCGGCGGCGTCCTGGCCCAGGAAGGCCAGCATCTCGAGGGCCAGGGACTGCTCGAAGATCGGCGTGGCCATGCGCAGCCAGCCGTTGAGCGAGCGCTTGGTCCAGCGCAGGGCGTTCTGGCTGGCCCGGCCCAGCCGGTCGGCGATGTCGAGGGCGGTGGCGAGCACCTCGTCGTCGGGCATGCACTTGCTCACCAGCCCGATCCGCTCCGCCTCCCGCCCGTCGACGAAGTCGGCGGTGAGCAGGTAGTACTTGGCCCGCGCCATGCCGCACAGCAGCGGCCAGATGATGGCGGCGTGGTCGCCCGCCGCCACCCCGATACGGAGATGGCCGTCGCTGACCCGGGCCGACTCGGCCATCACCGAGATGTCGGCCAGCAGCGCCACGGCCAGGCCGGCCCCGACGGCTACGCCGTTGATGGCCGACACCACCGGCTTGTCCAGCTCGACCATGTTGCGCACGATGGCCCCGGCGTCGTGGAGCTGTTCGACCACGGCCCCGTAGTCGGCGGTCATGCGGGCGATCATCTCGAGGTCGCCCCCGGCCGAGAAGGCCTTGCCCGCCCCCGTCACCACCGCCACCCGGGCGTCGTCGTCGGCGCCCACGGTGGTCCAGATCTCCGACAGCTCGCGGTGCAGCCGCTCGTTGGCGGCGTTCAGCACGTCGGGGCGGTCGAGGGTGATGAGGACAACGCCGTTGTCGCGCCGCTCGAAGCGCAGGTGCTCGAAGTCGTCGTAGCGCATGACGACCGACCCTACGGCATCACCAGCACAACCTTGCCGAGCTTGGAGCCGTTGGCGAAGCGCTGGTAGGCGGCGGGAGCGTCGTCGAGCGGGAAGGTGGCCGCCAGCGGGGTCCGCACGCGTCCGGTAGCCAGCAGCGGGAGCACATGGGCCTCGATCCGGCGGGCGGCGTCGGCCTTGGCCTCCAGCGACCGGGCCCGCAGGGTGGAGCCGTGCAGGCGGGCCCGCTTCATCATGATGGCGCTCAGGTCGACCTCGGCCCGCGACCCGGCCCCCACCCCGATGATCGAGATCCTCCCGCCCACCGCCAGGGCGCCCAGGTTGGCGGCGAGGTTGGGGGCGCCCACCAGCTCCAGGACCACGTCGAAGGGACCGGCGTCGGCGAAGTCCTCGGGCGGTCGCACCTCGGCCCCCAGGGCGGCCACCGCCCCCCGGTGGTCGGGGTTGCGCACGGTGGCGGTGACCCGGGCCCCGGCGGCGACGCCGAGCTGGACGGCCGCCGTGCCCACCCCGCCGGCGGCCCCGTGCACCAGGAGGCGCTCACCCAGGCCCAGCTCGCACTGGGTGAACAGGGCGTCGTGGGCGGTGGTGAAGGCCTCAGGGAAGCCACCGGCCTCGGCCCAGTCGACGCCCTCGGGAACGGGCACGGCGTGGCGCTCGTGGACCACGGCCAGGCCGGCCTGGGCCGCCCCGCCCACCACCGCCATGACCCGGTCGCCGGGGCGGAAGCGGGTCGCCCCCGGCCCGATCTCCACCACCTCGCCGGCCAGCTCGAGGCCGGGCACGTCGGGCGGATAGCCCGGTGGCGGGGGGTAGAAGCCCTGCACCTGCAGCAGGTCGGCGGCGTTGAGGCCGGCGGCCCGCACCCTCACCAGCACCTCGTGGGTGCCTGGCTCGGGATCGGGGCGGTCGGCGACGGTCACCGCCCGGTCGACGATGGTGACGGCTCGCATTCTCCGATGACTCGCAGGGTCCGAGACTGGCAGGGTCCGAGACTGGCAGGGTCCGATAGCCGGCCGCCGCCGGGCGGATCAGCCGCTGACCCGTCCGCCCCCGTCGAGCCCGTCCCGGTAGATCGAGGCGTAGCGGACGTTGGTGCCGGTGTGGTCGGCGACGATCATCTCGCCCCCGCCCACGTAGATGCCGACGTGGTCGACCGGCTGGTAGTAGAAGACCAGGTCCCCGGGCTGCAGGTCGCTCACCGGCACCCTGGTGGTGGCGTCCCACTGGCCGGCGGCCGAGTGGGGAAGGCTCACCCCGGCCTGGGCCCACACGTACATGGTCAGCCCGGAGCAGTCGAAGCTGTCGGGGCCGGCGGCGCCGTACTGGTAGGGCTTCCCGACCTCGGCCCGGGCCCACGCCACCGCCGTGCCCGCCCCCTGGCCCGGGGGCGGCAGGGGACCGCTAACCGTGTCGTGGTAGCGGGCCTGCAGCCGGGCGGCGGCGGCCGTCGCCTGGGCGGCCTGGTCCTGGGCCACCAGGCTCGCCACCTGGCCCTGCAGTCGGCTGAGCTGGCCGGCCTCGGCCCCGGCGGCCGCCGCCGAGGCGTCGCGGGCCGAGCGGACCTGGTCGACGGCCGCCTGGGCGGCCTGGCGGGCCGACGCCAGCTCGGCCTGGCTCTGGCTGAACTGGAGGAGTGCGCTGTGGAGGGCGTCGACGGCCCCCTGCTCCACCGAGGCCACGCTGGAGATGTAGCTCTGCTTGACCACCTCCGAGGTGGCGTCGCTCTGCACCAGCTGCTGGAAGGCGGGGATGTCCCCGCCCTGCATGTAGTCGCTGACCGCCTGGGTGCGCATGGCCTGGCGGTCGGCCGCCACCTGGGCCTGGGCCCTGGCGTACTGGGCCTGGGCGGCGGCCAGCTGGGTGTTGACCCGGTCGAGCCGGTTCTGGGCCTGGTCCAGCGCCTCGTCGAGCCGGTACATGGTGGCGTCGAGGGCGTTGAGACGGGCCGACGCCGCTGCCGCCTGGGCGCGAGCCGTGGAGATGGGATCGGCCGAAGCCGCAGGTCCCACCAGCACCCCGGACCCCAGGAGTACGACACCCGCCAGGGAGGAGATAACCACCCTGAGCCTTCTCCGGGGCCCGGCGGCCGCCCCCGCCGGGGACGTCGTGAGTCTGTTCGTGAACAGGTTCACAACGGGCGGGGACGCTAGCCCGCCCTGACCGGCCCGCGCAACCACTCCCGGTCGGTTTGGGGGTTTTGCCGGCCCCCGGGAACACTTCCGCCAGCCGCCTGCCGGCGAGGAGGCGGCCGGGCCAGCCCGTAGGCTGGGCCGGCATGGATCCCGCCGAGGCCGGCCCCGAGTACCGCGTCGAGCACGACTCCATGGGCGAGGTCCAGGTGCCCCTCGCCGCCCGGTGGGGGGCCCAGACCCAGCGGGCGGTGGAGAACTTCCCGGTGTCCGGCCTGCGCATCGACCGGGCCCTGATCGCCGCCCTGGCCGCCATCAAGGGGGCCGCCGCCCTCGAGAACGCCCGCCTCAGGGTCATCGACAAGGCGGTGGGCAGCGCCCTGGCGGCGGCGGCGGCCGAGGTGGAGGAGGGCCGCTGGGACGACATGTTCCCGGTCGACGTGTACCAGACCGGATCGGGCACCTCGTCGAACATGAACATGAACGAGGTGCTGGCCAATCTGGGCGCCGAGCGCCTGGGCCGTCAGATCAGGCCAAACGACGAGCCGAACGCCTCCCAGTCCTCCAACGACGTGTTCCCCTCGGCCATCCACCTGGCCGCCGCCCGCCTCTTCGACCGCGACCTGGTGCCCGCCCTGTCCCATCTCGCCACCACCCTGCGGGGCCGGCAGCGGGCGTTCCGCTCGGTGGTGAAGTCGGGCCGCACCCACCTCATGGACGCCACCCCGGTGACCCTGGCCCAGGAGCTGGGCGGCTACGCCACCGCCCTCGAACACGGAGTCGAGCGGATCCGGGCCTGCCTGCCGAGGCTGTGCGAGCTGCCCCTCGGGGGCACGGCGGTGGGCACCGGCCTCAACGCCCCCCGGGCCTTCGCCCGCGGGGTCATCGCCCGGCTGGCCGAGGCGAGCGGCCTGCCGCTGACCGAGGCCGCCGACCACTTCGAGGCCCAGGGGGCCAGGGACGCCCTGGTGGAGGCCTCGGGGGTTTGCAGGACCGTCGCCCTGTCGCTGTACAAGTGCGCCAACGACCTGCGCCTGATGTCGAGCGGGCCCCGGACCGGCCTGGCCGAAATCCACCTGCCCGACCTGCAGCCGGGCTCCTCGATCATGCCAGGCAAGGTGAACCCGGTGGTGCCCGAGGCGGTGTGCCAGGTGGTGGCCCAGGTGATCGGCAACGACGCCGCCGTGGCCTTCGGCGGCTCGGCCGGCCAGCTCGAGCTCAACGTGATGATGCCGGTCATGGCCCGCAACCTGCTCGAGTCGATCCGGTTGCTGGCCTCGGTGAGCACGGCGCTGGCCGACAAGTGCGTGAGGGGAATGGAGGCCGACGAGGAGCGGTGCCGCACGCTGGCCCTGTCCTCACCGGCGGTGGCCACCGCCCTCAATCCCTACCTGGGCTACGAACAGACGGCCCGGCTCATCAAGACGGCCATGGCCGAGGGCAAGGATCTGCGCACCGTGGTGCTGGAGGCCGACCTCATGACCGAGGACGAGGTCGACCGCATCCTCGACGTCCTGGCCATGACCAAGGGTGGGGTCCGCAAGTAGTGCACCCCATCGAGCGGCTCCGCATGGTCGCCCGGGCCGAGGGGGCCGGCCCCAGCCTGCTGGCGGGCGAGGCGGCCGGGGCGCTCGCCGGGTTCTCCTCCGACCCGGTCGCCCTGGTGACCGCCTGCCGGCGCCTCGTCGACCGCCACCCCGAGGTCGGCCCGGTCTGGTGGCTGTGCGCCCGCCTGCTGGCCGGCGCCGACCCGGCGGTTGAGGCCCACCGGGCCGCCGCCGAGCTCGACGGCGACGACACCGCCGCCGTGCTGGCCGCCGAGCTTCCCGGTCAGGCGGCGGTGACGGTCGTTGGCTGGCCCGAGCAGGCCGCCCAGGCCCTGCGTCGCCGGGGTGACGTCGAGGTGTTCGCCGTCGACTTCGACGGCGAGGGGGCGGCCCTGGCCCGCCGGCTGGGCTCGGCCGGCACCGACGCCTGGGACGTTCCTCCGTCGGGGCTGGCCGCCGCCACCGTCAACTCCTCCCTCGTGCTGCTCGAGGCGGTGTCGGCCGGGCCGGACGGGATCCTGGCCGCCCCCGGCTCGAGGGCGGCGGCGGCGGTGGCCCGTCACGCCGGGGTGGCCGTCTGGGTCGCCTCGGGGGTGGGCCGCTGCCTGCCGGCCCGGCTGTGGCAGGCCCAGCTCGAGCGCCTCGACGCCTCCCCCGACGAGCCCTGGGAGCGGCGCTGGGAGGTGGTGCCCCTCGACCTGGTCGACACCTGGGTGGGCCCTGGCGGCCCCCGGCCGGGTGCCGACCTGCCCCGCTCGGCGGACTGCCCGGTGGCGGCCGAGCTGCTCCGGCCGGCGGGCTGACAGGTTCTCCGCCGCGCCCTTAGCATCGGATCCCATGTCGAAGCGAAGCCGCGATCTTCCCCGTCGCTCCTGCCTGTCCGTGCCCGGATCCAGCGAGCGGTTCCTGCAGAAGGGCCCGACGGTGCCGGCCGACATGACCTTCCTCGACCTGGAGGACTCGGTCGCCCCCCTCGAGAAGGAGGCGGCCCGGGCCAAGGTGGTCGACGCCATCAAGAACCTCGACTGGGGTGAGCGGGTCCTCTGCGTGCGGGTGAACGCCTGGGACACCGAGTGGACCTACGGCGACGTGATAACCGTGGTCGGCGACGCCGGCCCCCGCCTCGACGAGGTGATGCTGCCCAAGGTCCAGTCCGCCGCCGAGGTGGTGGCCCTCGACCTGCTCCTCACCCAGGTGGAGAAGACCTCCGGGCTGCCCGTTGGCCACATCGGCATCGAGGCCCAGATCGAGACCACCAGGGGCCTGATCAACGTGGAGGAGATCTGTGCCGCCTCCCCCCGGCTGGAGACCATCATCTTCGGCCCGGCCGAC
The DNA here is from genome assembly GCA_035653595.1 of Acidimicrobiales bacterium. Lineage (GTDB taxonomy): Bacteria > Actinomycetota > Acidimicrobiia > Acidimicrobiales > JAJPHE01 > DASRBO01. The sequence goes on from DASRBO010000104.1 coordinate 93,644, forward strand.
TTCGCCGCCTCAATGGAGATGCCGGTCCTGACCGGTGGGGTGCAGATCTCCGACTACCCCGGCGACCACTTCCACTACGTGTTCTCCAAGATCCTCATGGCGGGCCGGGCCAACGGCCTCCAGGTCATCGACGGGCCCTACCTCTACGTGCGCGACCCGGACGGGTTCCGCGACTACTGCAAGCGCACCCGGGTCCTCGGCTACGACGGCAAGTGGGCCCTGCACCCGGACCAGGTGACCATCCTGAACGAGGTGTTCTCGCCCACCCAGGAGCAGTTCGACCGGGCCTGGGACATCCTCGAGGCCTACGAGCAGGCGACCACCCAGGGCGCCCCTGGCGAGCGCAAGGGCGCCGTCATGTTCGGCGACGAGATGATCGACGAGGCCAGCCGCAAGATGGCGATCAAGTTCGTGACCCGGGGCGAGCGCGCCGGGCTCACCCGCTCCTCTTCGAACTGATCCCCTCCATGGCCGCCTTGCCGGTCGTGGACGCCGTCGTTCCGGCCCGCAACGAGGAGACGACGGTGGCCTCGGTGGTCGAGGCCTGCGTGGGCTGCCGCTACGTGCGCGAGGTGATCGTCGTCGACGACGGGTCCACCGACGACACCGCCGCCCGGGCGGCCGCCGCCGGCGCCAAGGTGGTGCGCCGGAGCGCCCTCGCTGACGCCTCCGGCCCCTCCATCCCCCTACCGGGCTCCAAGGCCCATGCCATGGAGGCGGGGGTGGAGGCCAGCGACGCCGAGGCCATCCTGTTCGTCGACGCCGACCTGCTCGGCATCACCAGCGGTCACCTCGAAGACATCTGCCGGGCCTATGTCGAGACCGATGCCGTGATGTCGATCGGCTGCTTCGACTACGGCGTGCTGAACCCGCTGGTGCTGCGGCTGCCGCCCACCACCGGCGAGCGGATCATCCCCCGGTGGGTGTTCGAGTCGGTTCCCCCGCACAAGCGCGACGGCTACACCATCGAGGTGATGATCAACGAGGTGGTGGCCGAGGGGCGCTGCCCTACCATCGCCCGGGTCATGAGAGGCGTGACCCACCGCACCAAGCGACAGAAGTTCGGGATGCTGCACGGCTACTGGCGGACCTGGGAGATGTTCCGGGACCTGCTCGCCCTGCTGCGGACCGTGAGGCTGCGGACCTACTGGTTCTACCTGCGCAGCCTGGTCATCGAGACTTGACCGTCTCCCTCGGGGCGGAGGGGCCTCGGCTGGCCCGCGAGGCCGAAATCCGCCGCCGCTACGACCGGGCCGGCCTGGTCGCCGCCCTGGGCCGCTACGGCGAGGCCATGGCCAGGGTGGTCGACGCCTGTCCCCGGCTGGAGGAGCCCCGGTGCCGGCGCCTGGCCGAGGAGTGGGAGGCGGTCAGGGACGACGCCCGGGCCTCGGGGGACTGGGACGGCCTGGCCCAGGTCTACGCCTGCTCCAGCCCCTATCCCGAGCACCCCGGCAACCTCTATGCCGTGGACGGGTGGGCCCGCAACGCCTTCAACTACGCCGGCCTGGTGGCCCGCGAGCGGGCCAACGCCGTGGGAGCGCCGCTGGTGCCCGTCGAGCGCTCGGCGGCGGGGATGATCATGGCCCTGGCCATGGACGCCTCCGACGCCGCTGGCACCTACTCGCCGTTCGGCCCGCCGCTGCGGGCCCTCCTGCGCCGGCCCTGGGTGGCGGTGCTCGGGGATCCGCTCGAAGCCTGACGGGCGGCTCAGGCCCCGGCCCGCTCCGCCAGCCGGCGGGCGATCACCCGCAGGGCCAGCACCTCGTCGGCGCCCTCGAAGATAGACAGCACCCGGGCGTCGACGAAGTAGCGGCTGACGGGGAACTCCTCGGCGTAGCCCATGCCGCCGTGGATCTGCATGGCCTCGCGCGTCACCCACTCGGCCGCCCGGCACACGTAGGCCTTGACCATGGAGGCCTCGAGGGACCCCTCGCCCTTGGCCATCAGCCGGGCCACCTGGTAGGCGAACTGGCGGGAGGCCTGGATCACCACCGCCATGCGGCCCAGCTTGGCCGCTGTCAGCTGGTACTCGCCGATGGGCCGGCCGAACACCACCCGGTTGTCGGCGTAGTCGAGGGCGGCCTCGTAGGCGGCCTGCATCACGCCGATGGCGCGGGCGGCGGTCTGCAGGCGCCCGTTCTCGAAGCCCTCCATCTGGTAGTAGAAGCCCCGGCCCAAACCGTCCTCGCCTCCGATCAGCGAGTCGGACGGCACCCACCAGTTCTCGAAGGCCAGCTCGTAGGAGTGCATGCCCCGGTAGCCGATGGTGTCGATGGGCCGCCCCTCGAGCCTCCCGCCCCCGGGCCCGGTCCCGCCGTCCTGGTGCAGGACGAAGCCGTGGCCGTCGCCCCGCTCCTTGGGGACGATGAACAGCGAAAGGCCCCGGTGGGCCTTGGAGCGGTCGGGGTCGGTGCGGGCCAGCAGCATGAGCACGTCGCCGCGGGCGGCGAATGTGCACCAAGTCTTGACCCCGTTGATCAGCCACCCACCCTCGCCCGGGGTGGCGGTGACCTTGAGGCCGGCCACGTCGGAACCGAAGTCGGGCTCGGTCACCGACACCGCCACCATCACCTCCCCGGTGGCGATGCGGGGCAGCCAGGCCCGCTTCTGCTCCTCGGTGCCGCCCCGCAGCAGGGCGCGGGTGAGGATTTCCGGCCGGGTGATGAGCGAGCCCCCGACCCCCAGCGAGCCCCGGGAGAGCTCCTCGGTGGCCACCACCATGCCCAGGTAGTCGCTCTCCCCGCCGGTGGCGAAGCCCCCGTACTCCTCGGGGACCGACAGGCCGAAGGCCCCCATCTCCGCCAGGCCGGCGATCAGATCCTCGGGGATGTCGCCGTTGGCCCGGTGCACCTCCTCGGCGACGGGGCGGATCCGGTCCTCGGCGAAGCGGCGGAACGTCTCCTGTACCAGCTCGAAGTCGGGATCGAGATGGCGGGGACCGGGGGTGCGGGCCAGCGACGCCACGAAGGCGGGGGCGCGGTGAGCGGCGACGAAGGCCATGGCCGGGGCCAGGGCTCCGGCCTCGATGCCCCACTCGTCCTCCCGACCGAGGCTGCGGGAGGCCAGATCGTGCACCGCCTCGGCGGCGAAGGCAGCGGCCAGGGCCGCCTCCTGCGGGCCCTTGGTCCCGTAGTCCAACAGCTCGGCCGCCCCCTCGACCCCGGCGGCGGCATGGGCCAGGTCGTAGGCGACGACCTGGTTGGCGTCGAGGTCGCCGGCGGCCAGTCGGGCCACGGCGGCGTCCACCACCTTCCGGGCCAGCTGGACGGCGGCGGTGGCGGCCTGAAGGTCGGGAGTAGGCATGGCCGGGAAATCTAACGGCGGGCCACGACGGTAACGAGCGGCGGCAGCACCACCGGATCCTCGCCCGGGTCGACCCCGGTAAGGGACTCGAGATAGGCGGCGACCGGCCCGGGCCCGGCCCCGGCCGGCGCCTCGGCCCAGGCGTCGACCAGCTCGAGGCCGGCTCGGACCACCAGCGCCGGCAGGAGGGCCCCGACATCGGGGTGGCGGGCGTCCGGCATCGACATGGGGAGGCCGTCCACCCTCCCCGCCGAGGTGATGGGCTCCTGGCACACCACCCATCCGCCCGGGCGCACGGCGCCGCCCATGCGGCGGACCACGGCGAGCGGCTCCACCACGTGCATGAGCACGAAGCGGCAGAAGGCCAGGTCCACCGGCTCGGGCAGCACCAGCTCCTCGCCGGCCTGGGTGAGGGCGAGCACCTGGGTCAGCCTGGCGGCGGCGGCCGCCACCGCGTCGCGGGCGGCGGGGTCGCTGTCCACGGCGTAGACCCGTCCCTCGCGGCCGACCACCTCGGCCAGGGCGACCGACACGTCCCCGCCGCCGGCACCCACGTCGACACAGCGCCAGCCCTCGGCCAGCCCGAGGCGCTGCAGCGCCGTGGCCAGCGGGCGGCGGTAGACGTCGTTGCGCAGACCCAGCTCGGTCACCGGGCCCGCCTCAGCAGACCGCGGGCGATCACCATCCGCTGGATCTCGTTGGTGCCCTCGCCGATCACCATGAGGGGGGCGTCGCGGTAGTAGCGCTCGATGGGCAGCTCGGTGGTGTAGCCGTAGCCGCCGTGGATGCGCATGGCCTCGGTAGCGATCTCGAGGGCCGACTCGGAGGCGAACAGCTTGGCCATCCCCGCCTCGACGTCGGCCCGCTCGCCGGCGTCCAGCCTGGCCGCCGCCGAGGCGGTCAGCAGCCTCGACGCCTCCAGCCTGGTCGCCATGTCGGCCAGCTTGAACTGGATGGCCTGATGGGCGGCGATGGGGACGCCGAAGGTCTGGCGGGCCTGGGCGTAGGAAAGGGCGGCGTCGAAGGCCGCCCGGGCCACCCCCACCGCCCGGGCGGCCACGTTGACCCGGCCCAGCTCGAGGGCGCCGAGGATCTGGGGCATGCCCCGGCCCAGGCCCGCCTCGCCGCCGAGGACAGACGAGGCCGGCAGGCGGTGCCCGTCGTAGGACATCTCGACCGTCTCGACCCCGCGGTAGCCGAGCTTGTGGATGGAGCGGGAGACGGTTATGCCGCCCGAGCGGGGACCGGGCTCCTTCTCCACCATGAAGCAGGTGATCCCCTCGTCGGTGCGGGCGGCCAGGGCGACGATGCCGGCTCGCTCCCCGTTGGTGACCCACATCTTGGTGCCGTCGACGACGTAGGTGTCCCCGTCCCTCCGGGCCCGGCACCGCAGGGCGGCCACATCGCTGCCGGCGTCGGGCTCGGACAGCGACAGGGCCCCCCGCAGGTCGCCCGCCGCCATGGGGGCCAGCCACCGCCGGCGCTGGTCGTCGGTGCCGTGGAGGCGGATGAGGGTGGCGGCGATCAGGTGGGTGTTGATGACCCCGGTGAGCGACATCCAGCCCGCCGACAGCTCCTCGACGACGCGCACGTAGGTGGCCACGTCGAGCCCCAGGCCGCCGTACTCGACCGGGATGGTGCAGCCGAACAGGCCCATCTCCCGCATGGTGGACACCAGCTCATCGGGGTAGGTGTCGGAGTGCTCGAGCTCGGAGGCGACCGGCAGCACCGACCGCTCAACGAAGCGCCGCACGGTGGCCACCAGCTCGTCGGCGACTGAGGGTTCCACGGGGGCGGATGGTAGGGGCAGGACCGGGGCGCCCAGGCGGAGAATGCCTGATGGTGCGAGGAGGGTGGCTGGGCCGCCTCGGCGGGGTGGGCCTGTTGTCGGTGCTGGCCGTCGTCGGCCTGCTGGCCGTCCCCTCGGCCCGGGCCGCCGGCGGGGGATCGCCTCCGGTCTGGTCGGGCGACTTCCCCGACCCCTACGTGCTGCGGGTGGGCCCGCTCTACTTCGCCTACGGAACCGACGCCGACCTGGCCCTGGTGCCCACCATGGTGTCGGCCGACCTGACCCACTGGCAGTGGGTCGGCGACGCCCTCGGCGGGCTGCCCCGCTGGGCCGCCCCGGGCTCGGCCTGGGGGCCGTCGGTCATGGCCGCACCGGGCGACTACGTCCTCTTCTACGCCGCCCTCGACGCCGCCACCGGCCAGCACTGCATCTCGCGGGCGGTCAGCCGGGTGCCTCAGGGACCCTTCACCGACGACTCCGCTGGTCCCCTGATCTGCCAGAGCTCGCGCGGCGGCTCCATCGACCCCAGTCCGTTCGCAGACAGCGGCGGAGCCACCTACCTCGTCTGGAAGTCCGAGGGCATCCGCAACCTCGAGCCGACCCGGATCTGGTCCGCCCCCCTGGCCCCCGACGGCTCGAGGCTGATCGGTAGCCCGAGCCAGCTCATCACCACCGACCAGGGATGGGAGGGTCCGATCGTCGAGGGTCCCGACCTCGCCAGGGTGGGAGGGCGGTACTACCTGCTGTACTCGGCCAACCGCTGGGACAGCGCCGCCTACGCCATCGGCTACGCCGTGTGCTCCGGCCCGCTCGGCCCGTGCGTCAAGCCCTCGACGGCACCGCTGTGGTCCAGCCAGGGGACCGAGGTCGGCCCGGGTGGTCCGTGCGTGTTCAGCGACGCCGCCGGGCAGACCTACGTCGCCTATCACGCCTGGACCGCACCCGACATCGGTTACGACCACGGCGGCAAGCGCAGTCTGCACATCGCCAACCTGTCGGCCCAGCCCGGCACCGGCCTGGCGATGAAGGAGGGCTGACCGGCCCGCCCTCCTGCCCTCGCCGGCCAGCCTGGCATCGCCGGGACCGGAGGTAACTTTCGGCCATGACCACCCACGAGCGGCCCTTCGGCCGCTACTACGAGGACTTCGAGGTCGGCGACGTCTACCGCCACTGGCCGGGCAAGACGATCACCGAGTACGACGATCATCTCTTCTGCATGATCACCATGAACCACCACCCGCTGCACACCAATGAGTGGTTCGCCGCCAACGAGACCGTGCACAAGAAGAACGTCGTGGTCGGCAACCTGGTCTACTCGCTGGTGCTGGGGATGAGCGTCCCCGACGTGAGCGGGTCCTGCATCGCCAACCTGGAGGTGGAGTCGCTCACCCACAAGCGACCGACCTTCCACGGCGACACCATCTACGCCGAGACCCGCGTGCTGGACAAGGTCCTGTCCACCTCCAAGCCCGACCGGGGCGTGGTGACGGTGGAGACCAAGGGGTTCAACCAGCGCGGCGAGGAGGTGTGCTACTTCCGGCGCAAGCTGATGGTCTGGACCACCGAGGCCGCCCCGCCCCGCCGCCGCCCCTACGCCCCGGAGGACGCCTGGGCGTCGGACTGACCGGGGGAGCCCGGGGCCCGGGGGACTCAGCCCCCGCCGTCGGACCCGGTGACGGCGGCCACCACGGCGTCGAAGGCGGCATCGGCCAGGGCCCGCATCTCCTCATCCGTCCTGTCCTGGATGGGATGGGCGACGTAGACCGCCCGGGGCGAGAAGCCGATGGCCCGGCTCTGGGCGTCGGCGGCCGCCTCGAACTCTGCTGAGGCGACGAACACCCCGGCCACACCGTTGGATTCGAGTCGGGCGATGTCGTGCACACTGCACGACGTGCAGCTCCCTCAGTCGGCCAGGGCCTCGATCACCACCTCGCACTGCTCGGTGATGTCGGCCCGCAGGTCGGCCGGCGCCGGCTTGGTGAAGGTGGGCTTGCGGTAGCGCTCCACCCGGGCGCCCGCCCCGGCCAGCCGCTCGGCCAGGCGGTCGAGGAACACGTCGCCCCTGGGCTTGGATATGTCGAGCAGCCCGACCCGCCGCCCCGACAGCGACGCCGGCCGGGGCGCCGAGGCCAGCGCCGCCGGGGTCCGCTCGGCGGTCGGATCGAGGACGACTCTGCTCAACTGCCCACCTCCCTGGTCACCGGCTCGCTGCCCGTGGGACCGCCCACCCAGCCCCCGATGATGGCCGAGAACATGCCGGCCGTGCCGCCGGCGTGGGCTATCAGCAGCCCACCGGGCCTGAACTTGGGCAGCCTCCCGCCCGCCATGCGGTCCGCCACCGCCCGCCCGATCCCCTCCGCCATGCCGCCCTCGCCCTCGGCCAGCTCCTCCACGGGCAGCGACAGCAGCTCGTCGAGCTCACGGCGCAGGCGGGCCTTGGTCCAGCCGGCCTCGGCGAACACCCGGGCGTGCTCGGGGCTGACCACCAGCAGGGCGTCGATGCCGAGGGCCAGCTTGGGGTGGGCCACCGTGCGCAGGCAGGCGGCGAAGGAGCGGGCCAGCGACTCCGGGGCCCGCGAGCGCTGGTCGATGATCCCCCGCACGCCCTCCCCGGCGAACAGGGTCACCGCCGACGAGCCCTCCGCCAGCCCCCGCTCGACGGCCAGCGGCTCCCAGGGCGAGGACTCCTCGTCCTCGGCGAAGCAGAAGCCGACCTTGCCCGGGTTGCCGAGGGTGGCCCGGTCCACCTCGCCCGGGCGGCCGCCGCCGACGTTGCGGATGACCAGCTGCAGGGCCCGTCCGATGCTGGAGTTGGCCCGGCTGCCCTGGCCGAGGGCGTTCACGCCCGAGTTCATGCCGATGCGGGTGCGGACCGGCCCGTTGACGATCACCACCGGCCCGGCGAAGTAGGTGGTGGCCAGAACGCCGTGGATGTTGAACTCAGTGGTGCACGCCGCCTCCACCGCCGCCAGCACGACAGGCAGGTACTCGGGGCGGCACCCGGCCATGACGGCGTTGACGGCCACCTTCTCCACCGTGCAGGGAGCCAGGTCGGGCGGGACCTCGGCCACCACCTCGTCCGGGCGCCGGCTGGTGCCCTCAAGCATGCGCAGCACCCTGGCCTCGGTCGGGGGCACCACGGGCAGGCCGTCGGTCCATCCCCGACCGAATAGGGCCTCGTGCTCGTCCTCCAGCTCGCCGAGCTCGACCCGCCGGGCGGCCAGCCGGGCCGCCCCGTGCCGCACCAGCAGGGCCTCGGCCACCCCGGGCTCGGTGGTGAGCGAGCCACAGCCCGGCCGCTGCTCGGGCAGCCCGGCGCCCAGGCCAACCAGCCCGGTGAGGGACTCCCACGCCGGCCTCGACCAGCCCACCACCCGGTCCGTGGCCACCCCGTCCTTCATGCGCACCAGCGTGGGGACCGTGTCGACCGAGAGGGCCCAGGACCACTCGAGCCCGGTGTCGTCGACCACCTCCACACCGGCCGGGAAGCCAGGGTCGTCCTGGGACGCCACCGCCAGACGCAGCCCCCGCCGGTCCAGCTCGCCCAGCACGGGGGCGACCAGCTGGCAGGTCGGGCAGTCCGCCTTGACGACGGCCACGATCCCGTCGGTCGGCAGCGGGGTCGACGGAGGGGCCGTGGTCAGCCCTCCAGGAAGCCGAGGACCAGCTTGGCCACCTCGTCGTGGCGCTCGAGGTGGAGGAAGTGGCCGGCGTCGGGCAGCACCTCCACCACCGAGCCCGGGCCGAGGAAGTCGGCCGCCCGGCGGGCGAACTCCGCCCCGATGCAGCCGTCCCGCTGGCCGTGGAGGTACAGGGTGGCCTGGGGGCAGGGGGCCTGCACCGAGGCCTGCTCGGCCGCCAGCGACTCGTCGCCGGGGGCGAACATGGCCCGGTAGTAGCCGAGGGCGGCGGCCAGGTTGGCCGGATCGCGCAGCGACTCCTTGACGAGGCGGAGGTCCTCGGTCGCGTCGTAGCCCGGGGACCAGTCGGCCCACAGCCGGTCGATGAAGGCGAGATCGCCCATGGGCACGACCAGGTCGGCCAGGGGGTTCTGGAAGAAGAACATGTACCAGCTGCGCCGGAGCTGGTCGTAGTCGAGGAAGGCGCCCGCCATCACCCCCATCGGGGGAACGGCGGCGGCGACGACCCGGCGCCAGCGCTCCGGGTGGTGGGCGGCGGCGCCGTAGGCGGCGATGGCTCCCCAGTCGTGGCCGATGATGACCGCCTCGCCGTCGCCGCCGAGCACGTCGTGCAGGGCGCAGGCGTCGGCGACCAGGGCCCCGGTCTGGTAGCGGCCGTCGGGGGGCACCGAGGTGGGGGCATAGCCCCGCATGAAGGGCGCCACCGCCCGGTAGCCGGCCGAGCCCAGGTCGGTCAGCAGGTGGCGCCAGCCGTGCGCCGTGTCGGGGAACCCGTGCAGGCACAGGGCCAGCGGCCCGTCCTCGGGCCCGCACTCCAGCAGGGCGAAGTCGACCCCGTTGGCGGTGACGGAGGAGCGGCGGGGTTCCATCGGCGCCGAACATTAGTGGGGCTCAATCTGGGGACGGGTTGCGCCGATAGAACCATGTGGCCCATGAATGGCTGGACCGTCTGCTGGGCGCGCTCGCCGAGGTGGGCGGCTCCGACCTGCACGTAAAGGCCGGCTCGCCGCCCCGTATGCGGGTCAACGGCGTCCTTCAGGTGGTGGAGGGCGAGCCCCCGGTCACCCCTGAGGTCACTGCCGAGGTGGCCGGGGCCATCATGCGCCCGGACGTGGCCGACCACTTCGCGTCCGCCCACGAGGCCGATTTCGCCTACTCGGTGCCGGCCGTGGGCCGGTTCAGGGTGAACGCCTTCTCCCAGCGGGGCTCGGTGGCCATGGTCATGCGCCTGGTCCGCACCGTGGTGCCCACTTTCGACGAGCTGGGCCTGCCCGAGGTCATCTCCCGCCTGGCCGGCGAGCACCGGGGCCTGATCCTGGTCACCGGGCCGACCGGGTCGGGGAAGACGACGACCCTGGCGGCCATGATCGACCACATCAACCGCACCCGGCCCTGTCACATCGTGACCATCGAGGATCCGGTCGAGGTGCTCCACGGCGACCACCTGGCCTCGGTGAACCAGCGCGAGATCGGCATCGACACCAGGAGCTTCGGCTCGGCCATGCGGGCGGCCATGCGCCAGGACCCCGACGTCATCCTGGTGGGGGAGATGCGCGACATCGAGACGGTGGAGGCGGCCCTGAGCGCGGCGGAGACCGGCCACCTGGTCCTGTCCACCCTGCACACCATCGACTCTCCGGAGACCGTCAACCGGATCGTCGACTTCTTCCCTCCCCACCAGCACAACCAGGTGCGGGTGGCCCTGGCCGGCGCCCTCAAGGGTGTGATCTGCCAGCGGCTGGTGCCGACCGTGGACGGCCACGGCCGGGTGCCGGCCCTCGAGGTCATGGTGGTAAACGGCCGGGTGCAGCAGTGCATCCTCGATCCCCACCGCACCGGCGACATCGCCGAGATCGTCGCCGAGGGCGACTACTACGGGATGCAGAGCTTCGACCAGTCGCTGGTCTCCCTCTACGAGGCCGGCCTCATCGACCTACGGGCGGCGGTGGCCGCCGCCAGCAACCGCCACGACCTGCAGGTTCTCCTCCAGCAGAAAGGCCTGGTCGCCACCGGCTGACGCCCCGCACGGGGGCGCGCCGCACCCGCCCCGAGAGCCGGACGTGACCGAAGTCACACGAGGTTGCGGGCCCATGGGCCACGGGTAACCTTCCCGCAAACCCAGGGGGGAGCCATCAAAGTCACGTTCTATGGCGTGAGGGGCTCTTGCCCCTGTCCCAGCGAGGCAAATCGTCGCTACGGGGGCAACACTGCCTGCGTCGTGCTGGAGGTCGGCGACGAGCCCCCGCTGATCCTCGATCTGGGGACCGGCCTGCGCCAGTTCGGCCTGCGCCAGCCCACCGACGGCTCCTTCCGCGGCAGTGCCCTGGTGACCCACATCCACTGGGACCACGTTCAGGGCCTCCCGTTCTTCCCCCCGGTGAACCGGCCCGGCGCCCGCCTCGACATCTACGGGCCCCGCCAGAAGGAGGGCCCCCTGGGGGCGGTGTTCGGGGACCTCATGCGGCCCCCGTACTTCCCGGTGCAGTACAGCGACCTGCGCGGCGACATCGAGTTCCATGACGTCGCCGACGAGGACATCGAGATCGGCACGGCCAAGATCGCCGTGCGCCCCGTGCCCCACGTGGGGCCGACGGTCGGCTACCGCATCCAGTGGGACGGGACGGTGGTCACCTACATCAGCGACCACCAGCAGCCGGTGGACGGGGACGGCAACCCCCTGGGCGGCATCGCCGACTCGGTGATGGAGCTGTGCGAGGGGGCCGACCTTCTCATCCACGACTCGCAGTACACCCTGAGCGAGTTCCTGGAGCGCTCCGACTGGGGCCACTGCACCATCGAATACGCCGTCATGCTGGCCAAGGCCGCCCGGGCCCGGCGCCTCGTCATGTTCCACCACGACCCCTCCCACGACGACGACGAGATGGACCGCCTGGTCGAGACGGCCCGGTGCCAAGGGGCGATGGGTGGCCTCGAGGTCCTCGGCGCCGCCGAGGGAATGTCGCTCACCCTCTGACCGCATCGTGAACCAGCGCCTGAGCCCCCACGCCGACCCCGGCTTCGACTCCGCCTGGTTCCGCACCGTGCTCGGCCACTTCGCCAGCGGGGTGGTGGTGGTGACCTCGGCCGACGACGACGGGCCGGTCGGCTTCACCTGCCAGTCGTTCTTCTCGGTCTCCCTCGAGCCCCCGCTGATCGCCGTTGCCCCGGGGCGCGGCTCCAGCTCGTGGCCCCGGATCGCCGAAACGGGGGTGTTCTGCGCCAACGTCCTCACCGAGGACCAGGAACCGCTGTGCCGGGTCTTCGCCAACACGGGGGCCGACAAGTTCCGCGGCGTGGGCTGGCGGCCGGGGACGACCGGATCACCGGTCCTCTCCGACGTCCTGGCCTGGGTCGAGTGCAGCATCGAGAGCGTCCAGGATGCCGGCGACCACTACCTGGTCCTGGGCCGGGTGGTCGAGATGGGCCACGGCCACGGCCGCCCCCTGGTCTTCTATCGGGGCGGCTTCGGCACCTTCGAGGCGTAGTTCCCGGCGGCTGCGCCGCCCCGACCGAGGCCCCATCCCCGGTCTCCTCCCTGGCCTCGGGCCGGACGCCGGGTGGGGGGCCCGGCGGGAAGTCCCATTCGCGGGGATCGGAAGGCCTTCGCCCGGCCGACGGGGAACATTGTTGCGCCACAGTTGATGTTCGGCACGCCACTATGAGTGGTGGGCCTACGACGACCAGGACGGAGAACCCCCCATGGAGCTGCGGTCGCTCGGACAGACGGATGTGGTCGGCGCTGCGACGGCCGACGTCGGCGCCACCCGCGAGCGGGTGCGCCGGACCAGGCTGCGCCGGCTGGCCATGGTCCTGGCGGCGGTGGCGGTGCCCCTGGGCATCCGGGCGATCATGGAGCCGACCCGCTCCCTCGCCCTCCCGCACATCCCCCACGGCATCGGCCCCTACCTCCCCGGCCTGGTCCTCATGGTGGTGCTGGTGGCCGTGGTGGTCCTGCCGCTGGCCGGGGCGGGGCGCTCCCCCCACATCCTCTACCGGCCCAACGAGATCGACGTGCGGCTCTCCGACGTCCGGGGCGCCGGTGTGGTGGTCGACGAGGTGGTGCGCACCCTCAACCTGTTCCTGGCCCACCGCAGCTTCGCTGAAGGCATGGGCGGCACCCCCCGCCGGGCGGTGCTTTTCGAGGGGCCGCCGGGGACGGGGAAGACCTACATGGCCAAGGCCATGGCGGCCGAGGCCGGGGTGCCGTTCCTGTTCGTCTCCTCGTCGGCCTTCCAGTCCATGTACTACGGGCAGACGAACCGCAAGATCCGCACCTACTTCCGCGCCCTGCGCCGCTACGCCCGCCGCGAGGGCGGGGCCATCGGCTTCATCGAGGAGATCGACGCCATCGGCGCCACCCGCGCCGGCATGGGCCCGGGCGGGCACCGCGAGGGCGTCGCCGGCGTGGTCAACGAGCTGCTGATCCAGCTGCAGTCCTTCGACCAGCCTCCGGCCGGTACCCGGATGCGGGGCTGGCTCATCGACGCCCTCAACGCCTTCCTGCCGGCCGAGCGCCAGCTGGCCAAGCCCCGCACCACCCCGGCCAACATCCTGGTCATCGGGGCCACCAACCGGGCCGCCGACCTCGACCCCGCCCTGCTGCGGCCCGGGCGCTTCGACCGCTCCATCTACTTCGACCTTCCCAGCCGCGCCGGCCGGCGCGACATCATCGACTACTACCTCGCCCGCAAGGCCCACGACCCCGAGCTGGACGATCCGGCCCGGCGGGACTCGTTGGCGGCCATGACCTTCGGCTACTCCCCCGTCATGATCGAGCACCTCTTCGACGAGGCGCTGATCTGGGCCCTGCGCCGGGGGGCCCCGGCCATGTCCTGGGGCGACGTGAACCAGGCCAAGATGACCGAGGAGATCGGCCTGGCCCAGCCGGTGGAGTACGTCGAGGCGGAGCGGCGCACCATCGCCACCCACGAGTCCGGGCACGCCACCGTCGCCTGGCTGGTGGGCCGCAGCCGCAGGCTGGAGGTGTTGTCGGTCATCAAGCGCAAGGACGCCCTCGGGCTGCTGGCCCACTCCGAGGCCGAGGAGCGCTGGACGAAGACCCGTTCGGAGATCGAAGCCCTCATCCAGATCGCGTTCGGTGGAGCGGTGGCCGAGGAGCTGTTCTTCGGGGAGACCAGCTCCGGGGTGGCCGGCGACCTGCAGGCGGCGACCCAGGCGGCCTGCCAGATGGTCGGCAGCCTCGGCATGGGTCAGTCCCTCATCTCCCTCGAGGCGGTCAGCGGCGCCGGCGGGGCCAACCTGGCCGCCCGGGTCCTGGCCACCGAGGCCGGCCGCGACGAGGTCGATGCCCTGCTGCGCCGCTGCCGCGACCAGGTGCGCAGCATGCTGGCGGCCAACCGCCATGTGATCGAGGCCCTGCGCGACGCCCTGCTGGAGCGGGACGAGCTCGTCGGCGAGGAGATCCTCGCCGTCATCGACTCCGCCCAGGCCGGCCTCATCGACCTCCGCCGCTGACCGGAAAGCGAGCGGTCCGCCCCGGCGCCGTCGCCCGGGACCCGTGGAGGGCGGCCCGGCTCAGTCCGAGGCGGAGGCGACGGGCTCGAAGGCCAGCGGAGCCGACGGGGCGCCCAGCGCGTCTATGACGAAGCCGAGCACGAAGGCCTCGTCCCGCCAGGCGTCGTAGCGGCCGGACGGGCCCCGGTGGCCGGCGCCCAGCTCGGTCTTGAGCAGGATGGGCCGGCCGCTGGTCGAGTGCCGTCGCAGCTTGGCCACCCACTTGGCCGGCTCCCAGTAGCCCACCCGGGGGTCGTTGAGCCCGGCGGTGGCCAGGATGGCCGGATAGGGGCGGTCAGCCACGTTGTCGTAGGGGGAGTAGGACTTGATGTAGCGGTAGGCCTCGGCGTCGGCCACCGGATTGCCCCACTCCTCCCACTCGATGACCGTCAGGGGGAGGGACTCATCCAGGATGGTCGACAGGCAGTCGACGAAGGGGACCTCGGCCACCACCGCCCCGAACAGCTCGGGGGCGGCGTTGAGCACCGCCCCCATGAGCAGGCCGCCGGCACTGCCGCCGCGGGCGGCCAGGCGCTGGGGGCTGGTGTAGCCGCCGGCCACCAGCAACCGGGCAGCGGCCACGAAGTCGGAGAAGGTGTTGGCCTTGCGCAGCATCTTGCCGTCCTCGTACCAGAGGCGGCCCATCTCCCCGCCGCCCCGCACGTGGGCGATGGCGAAGACGAAGCCCCGCTCGAGCAGGGACAGGCGGAAGGGTGAGAAGTAGGGATCGGTGCTGATCTCGTAGGAGCCGTAGCCGTAGAGGAGGGCCGGCGCCCGTCCGTCGAGGGCCACGTCGCGGCGGCGGACCACCGACACGGGCACCCGAGCGCCGTCCTCGGTGTCCGCCCACAGCCGCTCGGTGACGAAGCGCGCCGGGTCGTAGCCACCCAGGACCGGCTGCTGCTTGAGGAGGCGCCGCTGCCGGCTGGCCATGTCGTAGTCGAAGACGGTCTGGGGGGTGACGAGCGAGGTGTAGCCGAAGCGCAGGACGTGGTCCTCGTACTCGGGATTGGCCAGGGCCCACACGCTGGACACCGCCTCGGGGACATCGACCTCGAAGGCTCCGTCGCCGGTCATCACCCGCAGCCTGGTGGCGGCCTCGAACCGTTCGAACAGGACCACGAAGTCGGCGAACACGTCGACCCCGTCGAGCTTGACGTCGGGGCGGTGGCCGACGACCTCGGACCAGTTGGCCCGGCCGGGCTCGTCCTCCGGGGCCTCGACCAGCTTGAAGTTGACCGCCCCGTCGTTGGTCACGATGAGGAAGCGGTTCCGGTGGTGCTCGAGGCTGTACTCGACCCCCTGCCGGCGGGGCTCCACAACCCGCCACTCACCGGTGGGGTCGGCGGCGGCCAGCACCCGGACCTCGGTGGTGACCTTGCTGGCGATCTCGCAGACGACGAACGCCCCGTCCTTGGTCCGGTCCACGCCGACGAAGAAGCGCTCGTCCTCCTCGGTCAGCACGCAGACGTCGTCCTCGGCCGGGGTACCCAGGCGGTGGCGCCAGAGCTGGTAGGGGCGCATGGCGTGGTCAGGCCGGGTGTAGAAGACCGTGCCCGAGTCGGCCGACCACGCCACGCCGTAGTAGGTGTCCTCGACCACGTCGTCGAGCAGGGCCCCGGTGCCGAGGTGGACGAAGCGCAGGCCGTAGCGCTCACCTCCGGTGGTGTCGGTGGAGTAGGCGAGCAGCCGGTGGTCGGGGCTGACCTCGAAAGCGCCCAGGGCGAGGAAGTCGTGGCCCTCGGCCAGCACGTTCTGGTCGAGGATGACCGCCTCGTCACCGGGGATCGACTCGGCATCGACCGGCCGCTCGTCGAGCTGGCGGCCGGCCCCGGCAGGAGCGGGCTTGCGGCAGTGGATCGGGTACTGGAGGCCCTCGACGGTGCGGGAGTAGTACCACCAGTCCGCCCGCCGCACCGGCACGGTCAGGTCGGTCTCCTGGATGCGCCCCACGATCTCCTCGTACAGCGCCTGGCGCAGGCCCTCGGTTCGCGCGGTCATGGCCTCGGTGTAGGCGTTCTCCGCCTCCAGGTGGGCGATGACGGTCGGATCGTCCTTGTCCCGCAGCCAGTACCACTCGTCGACCCGGTCGTCGCCGTGGGCGCTGATGACCTGGGGCCGGGACTCGGGGACGGGGGCGGTGACCTCGGCGGTGCTCACCGGGGGCTGGAGCCGGCGACCGCCCCCGGCTGGGCCGGTCCGGTCCCGGTGCTGCTCACCGCCGAGCCGCTGCCGTTGGTCGCCGGGGCGGTGTCGCCCGCCCACGAGGCGTAGAGGGCGGCGTAGCGGCCGCCGCCGGCGATGAGCTCGTGGTGGGTGCCGACCTCCTGGATCTGGCCGGCGTCCACCACTGCCACCCGGTCGGCCCGCTCGGCGGTGGAGAGGCGATGGGCGATCACCACCACCGTGCGGCCCTTCATCAGGGCGCTCATGGCCTCCTCCACATCGGACTCCGTGCCCGGGTCCAGGTTGGAGGTGGCCTCGTCGAGGATCAGCACATCGGGGTTGGCCAGGGCCGCCCGGGCCAAGGAGACCAGCTGGCGCTCGCCGGCCGACAGGCGCCCGCCCCGCTCCCGCACCTCGGTCTCCAGGCCGTCGGGGAAGGCGGCGAAGCGGGACTCGGCGCCGATCAGGCGCAGGGCCTGGCGCACCTCCTCGTCGGTGGCGCCCTCCCGCCCCAGCCGGACGTTGTCCATGATCGTGCCGTGGAAGAGGAATCCCTCCTGGGGGACGACCGCCACCCGCTCCCGCAGCGAGGCCATGGTGGCGTCGCGCAGGTCCACGCCGCCGTAGGTCACCCGACCGACGGTGGGGTCGTAGAAGCGGGCCATCAGCTTGGCCACCGTCGACTTGCCCGCCCCGGTGGGGCCCACCAGGGCGATGCGCTGGCCCCACGGCACCGACAGGGTCACGTTCGACAGGACGGTGTCGGACTCGCCCGGGCGGTAGGCGAAGCTAACCCCCTCCAGCACCATGTCACCGTGGGCAGGCAGATCCACCGCCCCCGGCCGCTCGGCCACCGCCGGCTTGGTGTCCAGCAGTCCGTACAGCTTGAACAGGGCCGCCCCAGACTGCTGGATGAGGTTGAACAGCTGGCTGATCTGCTGGATCGGGTTGATCAACAGGTTCAGGAACAGGATGAAGGCGGTGATTGTCCCGATGGTGGTGCGGTGGTAGCCGGCCAGCAGACCCCCCACCCCGACTATGGCGGCGGTGGCGAAAGCGGTGGTGAACTCGATGATCGGGAAGTAGCGCGCCGATATCCGCACCGCCTGGACGTTGGCGTCCAGCTGGGCCTGGTTGTGACCCCGGAACTGACGGACCATCTGAGCTTCCCGACCGAAGGCCTGGATGACCCGCACGCCGCTGATGGACTCCTGCAGGGAGGACAGGGTCTGGCTGATCCGGTCCCGCACGGTCAGGTAGGCGGCGTTCGACTCGCGGCGGAACTTGCGGCTCGACTGCACGATCCACGGCAGCAGCAGCATGACCAGCAGGAACAGCAGCGGCGAGAGGACCAGCATCACCGCCACGGCGGTGACGAAGAGGAGGCCGCTGACCACGAAAACCAGCAGGCCCTGCTGGACCAGCATCTCGAGGGCGTCGATGTCCTGGGTCATCCTCGACACCAGCCGGCCGGTCGACTCGGTGTCGAAGAAGGACATGGACAGGGAAAGGATGTGGCGGAACACCCGGTTGCGCAGGTCCCGCAGGAAGGACTCGCCCACCCGGTTGATCATCAGGATCTGGGCCCGCTCGGTCAGGGCCATCAGCAGGGCCGACCCGACGTAGATGCCGGCGGCGACCTCGACCACCCGCAGGCTGGGATGGCGCACGGCGATGCCCTTGTCGATGGCCACCTTGAGCAGGAGGGGTCCCGCCTCGGTGCAGATGGTGTAGAGCACCAGCACCCCGATGGTCGCCAGCAGGGCGCCCCGGTACGGCCGGAGCATGCGCATGGTCCGCCGGATGACGTGGCTGGCCTCGGCCGAGCCGATCTTCTCGTCCTCGTCGAGGGCGACGTCGCCCCACCACCCGCCGCCCCGCATCAGGCGGTCACCTCCTCGGCGCCCAGCTCGGAGCGGGCGGCGTCGAGAGCCTCGGCCTGGGCCAGCACCTCGCGGTAGCGCTCGTTGTTCTCGACCAGCTCCTCGTGGGTCCCCTGGGCCACGATGCGGCCGTGGTCGAGCAGGACCACCCGCTCGGCCAGGGCGATGGTCGCCGGACGGTGGGCGATCACGATGGTGGTCCGCCCGCTCATGACCTGGGTCAGGGCGTCGCGGATCTCGTGCTCCTTGGTGGCGTCGACCGAGGAGGTGGCGTCGTCGAGGACCAGCACCCGGGGGTCGGCCAGGATCGCCCGGGCCAGGGCCAACCGCTGGCGCTGGCCCCCCGACAGGGAGAGCCCCCGCTCCCCGAGCATGGTGTCGTAGCCCTCGGGGAGCTGGGTGATGAACTCGTGGGCCCCGGCCAGCTTGGCCGCCCGGACCACCTTCTCGAGGGAGGTGTCGGGCTCGGCGAAGGCGATGTTGTCGGCCACCGAGGACGAGAAGAGGAAGGTGTCCTCGAAGACGATGGCCACCGCCCGGCGCAGGCGGCGCAGGCGGATGTGGGACAGCTCCACCCCGTCGAGGACGATGCGGCCGCCCTCGGGGTCGTAGAAGCGGGCCAGCAGCCGGGCCACCGTGGATTTGCCCGACCCGGTGGCCCCCACCAGGGCGACCGACTCGCCGGGCCGAATGGTGAGGTCGAAGTCGTGGAGGACGGGGCGGCCGCCCTCGCCGTAGCCGAAGCGGACCGACTCGAAGCGGATCTCGCCTCCGCCCTCAGGCAGGGGGCGGGCGTGGGGGTCGTCGTAGATGCGGGGCTCGGCGTCGAGGATCTCGCTCACCCGCTGGGAGGAGGCCACCGCGCGTTGGGCCTGGGCGATGATCTGGCCGACCATCTGGAACGGGCCGACCAGCATGACCACGTAGAGGTTGAAGGCGACGAGGTCACCCACGCTCAGGTCGTGGTGGACCACGGCGAAGCCGCCGTAGAGCAGGACGAAGGCCAGGCTGAGAGCGGGCAGCACGTCCAGCAGGGGGGTGAAGAAGGCCCGGATCCGGGCCAGGTGGATGATCCGGTCGAAGATGTTGTCGGCCGACCGGGCCAGCTGGCGGGCCTGGGTTCCTTCGGCACCGAAGCCCTTCACCGCCCGGATGCCGGTGACGGTCTCCTCCACCACCGTGGACAGCCCGGAGAGCTCCTCCTGCAGGTTCATCGAGACCGGGTGGATCTGGCTGGAGAACCGCTTGGCCGCCAGGTTGAGGATGGGCAGTGAGGCCAGGGCGATCGCCGCCAGCGGCACGTTTATGTAGAAGAGGATGCCGGTGACGGCCAGGATGGTGACGGCGTTGGCGATGGTGATGGGGATCATCACCATGAACTGATTGATCTGCTGGAGGTCGGTCGCCCCCCGGGCCATCAGCTGGCCGGTCTGGGCCTGGTCGTGGAACCGGAAGTCGAGCCGCTGGAGGTTGGCGAACATGTCCTCCCGCAGGTCGGTCTCCACCCGGTAGGCCACGGTGAAGGCCAGGTAGCGGCGCAGGCCGGAGCAGGTCGCCGAAGCGGCCCCCAGCAGGAGTATCGCCACCGACCAGCCCACCAGGTCGCCCGTGTGGCCCCGCAGGATGCCGTCGTCGATGGCGGCGGCGGTCAGGCTGGGGATGATGACCCTGGTCAGGGTCCAGAACAGGCCGGCCAGGACCCCGACGGCCACGGTCCTGCGGTTACGGCCGGTCATCCTCCAGAGGAGGCGCCAACCCGCGCTCTTTGCTTGTACCGGCGATCCGGAATCGGCCACGTCGTTCGCCCCGTCGGGGGCCATCTGCTCTTGCGGCCCCTACCTCTCTTGCGAAGGCAGCCAGTCTACGAGACGGCCCTCCGCCCGGGCATATGCAATACGCCTCCCTCCGGCGGCCGGGTGGACGGTATGGGTCCGGAGGATCCCCCGGCGCCCTGGAGGCGCCCC
>DASRBO010000105.1:0-5602 GCA_035653595.1 Acidimicrobiales bacterium
TGGCACGAGCCGGAGGCGTCCCATCTGATGATGCTCGAGGCCATCGCCGGGCGCCCGGTGCTGGAGGCGTCCTACGCCGCCGGGCTGGAGGCGGGATACCTCTTCCACGAGTTCGGCGACAGCCATCTGATCCTGCCCTGAGCGAAGGGCGGGCTGGTCGAGCGGCCCGGGCGGCCCACTAACGTCGTGAGGACGCGGGCGTGGCGGAAGTGGCAGACGCGCCGGGTTTAGGTCCCGGTCCCTTCGGGGGTGGAGGTTCAAGTCCTCTCGCCCGCACGTGATGGCCAGGCGCGCCCAACCGTTCCCGTGAGCCCCCGCCGCGCCTGGTCGCCGGCGGCGAGTGGGCGGCGGCTCTTCGGCGTCGTCGGGGCGCTCGTCGCCGCCGTGGCCGGCCTCGCCGGGTGCTCCTCACCGTCGCGGTCGGCGACTTCTTCTACGACGACCGCCTCGACCGCCTCCACCACAACGTCAGCGCCGGCCCCGGCGTCGTCCACCCCGGGCGCCACCGGCGCCACGGCCTCCACCGCCCCGGGGGTCAAGCCTCGACACGTCATGGTCGTGGTCCTCGAGAACCGCGAGGACAGCGACGTCCTCGGATCGGCCGATGCGCCCTATCTCAACCAGCTGGCCCGGCGCTACGGGCTGGCGGCGGACTCCTACGCCCAGTCCCATCCCAGCCTGCCCAACTACCTCACCCTCATCGGGGGCCAGACCTTCGGGATCGCCTCGGACTGCGACTCTTGTTCCGTGCACGGCCCCAACCTGGTCGACCAGCTGGAGGCGGCCGGCATCGGTTGGCGGGCCTACATGGAGGGGGTCCCCGGCCCCTGCTACCGGGGTGACTCGACCGACCAGGGCTACGCCAAGAAGCACGACCCGTTCATGTACTTCCCCCAGATCGCCGACAGCCCGGCTCGCTGCGGCCGGGTCGTACCACTTTCGGGTCTGGCCGCCGATCTGGCCGGCGCCGCCCCGCCGTTCCTGTGGGTGACCCCCGACCTCTGCCACGACGGTCACGACTGCTCCACCGCCACCATGGACCGTTGGATGTCCGGGTTCCTGCCCTCGGTGCTGGCCTCCCCCTGGTTCGGCGCCGACGGGGCGGTCATCGTCACCTTCGACGAGGGATCCTCCAGCGCCGGGTGCTGCCGTTACGCCACCGGAGGCCGGCTCTACACGGTGGTGGTATCGGCCGCCGCCCGGCCGGGGGCCCGCTCCGACCAGCCCGTCGACCATGCCGGCACCCTGGGCACCATCGAGGACGTCTACGGCCTGTCCCGCCTGGGGCTGGCCGCCTGCCTCTGCAGCGGGAGCCTGACCGGCCTCCTGTAGCCCGGCGCCGGGGAGTATCGTCCGGGCATGGCCGAGCAGCTCTACGAACCCTCCTACTCCCAATTGGCCGTTTCCGAGCGGTCCGGGGACATCTACAACCGCCTGCTCCGCGAGCGGATCGTGTTCCTGGGCACCCAGGTCGACCAGAACTCAGCCAACCTCGTCTGCGCCCAGCTGCTGCTGCTCGAGGCGGAGGATCCGGAGAAGGACATCGCCCTCTACATCAACTCCCCGGGTGGTTCGGTCACCGACGGCCTCGCCATCTACGACACCATGCAGTACATCCGCTGCGACGTGGCGACCATCTGCGTAGGCCTGGCGGCGTCGATGGGCCAGTTCCTGCTCTGTGCCGGTGCACCGGGCAAGCGCTACGCCCTGCCGCACTCCCGCATCCTCATGCACCAGCCATCGGGCCAGATGCAGGGTCAGGCGGCCGACATCGCCATACAGGCCGAGCAGATCGTGTACCTGAAGCGGATGATGGCCGAGCGCATCGCCTTCCACACCGGCCAACCGGTGGAGAGGATCGAAGCCGACTCCGATCGCGACCGCTGGTTCACCGCCGACGAGGCGCGCGACTACGGCTTCATCGACCAGGTCATCACGCGCTCGGCGGCGGCCAACATCTCCACCTGAGCATGGGAATGCAGGGTCGGCTCAGCCCGGCCACCGCCGGCGACGGCGTCGACGGTCTCACCCGCTCCGACGTGGTCACGGTCATCAGCCCCCGGGTGAGCGTCAGCCGGCGCGTCGCCAACATCTGGCGCTACCGCGAGCTGCTGGTCGGGCTGGTGCGCAAGGACCTCAAGGTCAAGTACAAGAACAGCGTGCTGGGCTTCGTCTGGTCGATGCTCAACCCGGCGCTGACCCTGGGCATCTACTACTTCGTGTTCCAGGTGGTGCTCGGCAGCGGGATACGGGACTTCGCCGTGTTCCTGATGTCGGGCCTGCTGGCCTACAACCTGTTCCGCGACGCCACCATGGGAGCGACCGGCGCGATGGTCGCCAACGCCGGCATCGTGCGCAAGGTCGCCTTCCCCCGCGAGATCCTCGCCCTGGCCTCGGTGGGGTCGGGACTGGTTTTCTTCTTCTTCCAGGCGCTGGTGCTGGTGATCATCCTGGCGGCGGCCCGGTACGTGCCCGGCCTCGGTTTCCTGCCCCAGCTCATACCGGCCCTGGTGGCCCTGATCGTCTTCTCCTCCGCCCTGGCCGTGCTGCTGGCGGCGGTGAACGTCTACTTCCGCGATACCCAGCACCTGGTGGAGATCGTGGTGGGCACGGCCTGGTTCTGGGCCACCCCGATCGTCTACTCCTACGAGTCGATCGCCCGGCGGCTGGCCCAGCACCACCTGCCGACCTGGCTGCCGCTGATCAACCCCGTCACCGACGTGGTCCTGGTCTTCCAGCGCGCCATCTACGGGCAGGTCTACGGGGGCGCGCCCTCGGGCTCGTCGCTGCGTCCGGGGTCGGCCCTCCAGTCCAGCGCCCAGATGCTGCCGGCCACCGGCGAGTGGTGGTACCTGTGGCACGCCCTGGTGGTGCTGGGGTTCGGGTTGGTCCTGTTCGTAGTGGCCCTGGTCGTCTTCGGCCGGCTCGAGGGCAACTTCGCCGAGGAGCTGTAGATGACCGAGGAGTCCCCCGACCTGGACCGGGTGCTCACCGAGATCCAGGACGAGGTCCGTCGCCGGCGGGCGGCCGGCGATCTCCCGCCCAGCCTCGAGCGTGAGCTGGACCTGCTCTTCGACCGGTTCACCCCGTCAGGCACCCTCGACGGCGACTTCAGCGAGGCGCTGAAGGCGGCCGACCGGGCCTCGTTCGTCAACGTCAACGTGCCCACCGCCTCGGAGAAGCCGGGGGTCGCCCCGGTCAAGCGGGCCCTGCGCAAGGGCATGGCCTGGTACCTCGAGTACCTGGCCCAGCAGGTCACCGCCTTCGGCTCGGCCTCGGTGAGAGCCCTGCGGGCCCTCGGCGAGCGGGTGGGGTCGGTCGAGGAGCAGCTGGCCCAGATCCGGCCGGCGGTGGACGACCCGGCCGACCGCTCGCCGGTGCCGCCCGACCTGGGTCCGTGGGTGCAGGCGGTCACCGGGCACCTCGGCGGATGCCGGGGCCGGGTCCTCCACGTCGAGTGCGGGGACGGAGCCCTGTTGCGGGCGCTGGCCGGCGCCGGGCTGGACGCCTACGGGGTCGATCCCCGCGGGCCTCTGGTGGACGCGGCGGTGGCATCCGGGCTCGACGCCTGGCCCGACGACCCCCTCGACCACCTGTCGGCCACGGCGGACGCCTCGCTCGGCGGGCTGGTGCTGTCGGGCTGCGTCGACCGGTTGGGGCTGGCCGGCCAGCGCCGGCTGGCGGCCCTGGCCGCCGCCCGGGTCGCCCCCGGAGGGAGGTTGGCCCTGGTCGGGATCCACCCGGAGCACTTCCGGTCCCTCGCCGGGGACCTCGAGGCCGACCTGGCCCCGGGCCGGCCGCTGTCGGCGGTCACCTGGGCCCATCTGCTGGGCCGGGCCGGGTTCTCCTACGTGGCGATCCTGCCGCCGGCCGCCGGTGCCGACGGGACCTTCGCCGTGGTGGCCGAACTGGGGTCCTGAGCAGTTGGCCACCCCCTCGGCAGTGCACCAGTTCATCCCGTCCTTCGTGACCCGCGACGCCATCGGCTTCCACGCCATGCAGGTGCACTCGGTGCTGCGCGACATGGGGCTGCGCTCGGAGTTCTACGTGCGCGACGCCTCCGCCGAGCGACAGCATCTGGTCCGCCCGTACGAGAGCTACCGGAGCCGGCCGGGGGAGTGGCTCCTCTACCAGGCCTCGACCGGGTCGGTGATGGGCGAGTGGCTGCTGGGGCGGCCCGAGCCCAAGCTGGTCAACTACCACAACGTCACCCCCGCCAGCTTCTTCGAGGCGTGGGAGCCGTGGCTGTGCGACGAGGTGAGCGAGGGCAGGCGCCAGATCGAGAAGCTGGCGTCGGTCACGACCCACGCCATCGCCGTGTCCCGCTACAACCAGGCCGAGCTGACGGCGGCGGGCTACCGGTCGACCTCGGTCGCCCCCCTCATGCTGGACCTGGGCGACTTCGAGCACGAGGCCGACCGGCCGACGCTCGAGTGGATGCGGAGGGCCAGCGAACGGGGCGGGGCCAACTTCGTCTTCGTCGGCCGCATCGTGCCGAACAAGGCCCAG
This sequence comes from Acidimicrobiales bacterium, assembly GCA_035653595.1. Taxonomy (GTDB): domain Bacteria; phylum Actinomycetota; class Acidimicrobiia; order Acidimicrobiales; family JAJPHE01; genus DASRBO01. The sequence goes on from DASRBO010000105.1 coordinate 4,510, forward strand.
CACGACCTGATCAAGGCGCTGGTGGCCTACCGCCGGCTGTACGACCCCGAGGCCCGCCTGTACCTGGTCGGCGGGGGCGCCTCGCCCGCCTACCAGAACGCCCTCAAGCGCTTCGCCGGCGCCCTCGGCCTTCGGGGTGCGGTCGACTTCGCCGGGTCGGTGAGCGACGCCGAGCGCAGCGCCTACTACCGGGGGGCGGACGCCTTCGTCTGCCTGTCCGACCACGAAGGCTTCGGCGGCCCCCTGTTAGAGGCCATGCACGCCGGGGTGCCGGTGGTGGCCTACGGCTCCAGCGCCATACCGGAGACTGTCGGCGACGCCGCGCTGGTGCTGGCCGACAAGCACCCTGCGGTGGTCGCCGCCGCCTTGTGGAAGGTGGTCTCCGACCAGGACCTGCGGCAACGGCTGGTGGAGGCGGGCCGGCGCCGGCTGGCCCAGTTCAGCCTCGAGCGCACCAGGGCGGCCTTCCGGGCGGCGATGGAGCAGGCCCTGGCGGCCGGAGCCACGGCCGGAGCGAGCCGGTGACGGGCGTCCTCAGGCGTCCGCTGCCGACGGGGCCGACGGCCGACCCCGGTTCGGTCACCGCCGTGCACCAGTTCCTGCCCGCCCTGCTGCCCGGCGACGCCGTCGGGATGCACACCCTGCAGGTGCGCCGTGCCCTGCGCGACGCCGGCCTGCAGTCAGAGATCTTCGTCGAGGCGGTGCACGAGGAGCTCGAGGGCGAGGCCATGCACTTCTCCGAGTTCCGTCACCACGCCCGGGGCAGCGTGATCCTCTACCAGCTGGCCACCGGCTCGGTGCTGGCCGACGAGGTCTTCTCCCGACCCGAGCCGCTCGTAATCGACTACCACAACCTCACCCCGGCGGAGTTCTTCCGGCGCTGGGATCCGACGGTGGCCAACGCCATGGGCTGGGCCCGGGCCCAGCTCTCCATGCTGGCCCCCAAAACGGTCATCGCCCTGGCCGACTCGGCCTTCAACGAGTCCGAGCTGACCGAGCTGGAGTACCGGTCCACCGCCGTGGTGCCGATCCTGCTCGACCTCGACGAGATGGAGGCGGAGGTGGACGGCGCCACGGTGGCCCGGCTGGAGGC
>DASRBO010000106.1:0-64967 GCA_035653595.1 Acidimicrobiales bacterium
TTCACCGGCTGGAGGCTGGATCGGCGCGACTACAGCTTCGCCTTCGACTCCGCCGACCACGACGACGGGGTGAAGACCTTCCTCGGTCACACCGGCGACCTCTCCGGACAGGACGTGGTCGACATCGTCACCCACCACCCCGCCTCGCCTCGCTGGGTGGCGTCGCGGGCCTGGAGCAACTTCGCCTACCCGACGGATCCGTCCGACCCGGTCCTCGACGATCTCGTCGCCGCGTACACGCCGGACCTGTCGTTGTCGGCCTTGTTCCGGGCGTTGTTCCTCCATCCCGACTTCCGCGGCTCTCAGGCCCGCTCCGGTCTGGTGAAGCAGCCCATCGAGTACGTGGTGGGAGCGGTTCGTGTGCTGGCCCCCGATCTGCTCGGCCCTCAGGCGGAAACCCTCAGCCAAGGCCCGGCCGGCCTCCTGAGCGGGGTTCTTGCCCAGCTGGGCCAGGTCCCGTTCAATCCGCCCAACGTCGGGGGCTGGCCTCAGAACGGCTACTGGCTGACCACGGCGTCGTCCCTGGCCCGACTCCGCTTTGCCACAACTCTGGCCCGGCGGGCGGACCTTTCCGCCGTGGAGGACGCCCCCCCATCGGGCCGGGTCGACGCCACCGCCCGCCTGCTCGGCATATCCGAGTGGTCGGACTCGACGTCCTCGGCCCTCTCACAGGTATCGGGCGATCCCCGATCCCTCGTGGCCCTGGCGCTGGTCTCCCCCGAGTACGTGCTCAACTAGAGCCGCCAAGCAAGGAAAGGAGCCACCCGTGACCCCCGCACCGATGTCCCGCCGCCGCTTCCTTACGGCGCTGGCGACCACCGGTGCTGCCGGCGCGCTTGGCGTCGGAATGGCCCGCCACGTGTTCGGCAGCCCGAGCCCGGCTGCCACCCGACACGGGCCGACCCCCGCCACTGGCGGGCCGCTGGTGCTGATTGGCCTCTACGGGGGCAACGACGGTCTCAACACGGTCGTCCCCTACGAGGACCCCCACTACCTGGCGGCACGGGGCACCCTCGGCTACGGCCCCCACGAGGTGTTGACCCTCGGTGAAGGGTTGGGGCTTCACCCCAACCTCAAGGGCCTCAAAGGGCTCTGGGACGCCGGTCGTCTCGCCATCGTTCGGGGGGTTGGCTATCCCGACCCCGTGCTCAGCCACTTTCGCTCCATGGCCATTTGGCAGTCGGCCTCGCCGGCGGCGGAGGTATCGACGGGCTGGGTGGGCCGGTGGCTGGACGCCACTGGCACCGACCCATTGCGGGCGGTGTCGGTCGGGCCCACCCTGCCTCTTCTCGCCTCAGGCGAGAGGACGGCGGCGGCGGCGGTGCCGGCGACGTCCATGGACCTGCCCGCCGGACCGGGGCTCAAGGCCGCCTTCGCCGCCATGTCCCGGGCGCCCGCCGCCTCTGGCCTCGGCGTCCTCGGGGCCCGGGTCCTCCAGAGCGGCTCGGACCTGCTCGAGGTGCAGGCGGTGGTGAGCGATGCGCTGGCGGCGCAACCGGCCACCGATCTGGGCAACACCAACAGCCTCGACGCCGGGGGCACGGCCGCCGCCGGTGGGCCGCCCTCGGGCAGCAGCAAGTCCCCGGCCTCCGCACCCGCCGCCGACAATCCTCTCGCCACCCAGCTGGATCTGGTGGCCCGCCTGATCAAGGCGGGCGTGTCGACCCGGATCTACATGGTGAGCCTGGGGGGCTTCGACACCCATTCCGCCGAGAAGGACACCCACGCCCACCTGCTCTCCCAGCTGGACCAGGCCGTGGCGGGCTTCCTGTCCGACGTGAGCACCCACCGACACGGGAAAGGGACGGTGGTGGCCACCTTCTCGGAGTTCGGAAGGCGGGCGGCGGCCAACGCCAGCGCCGGCACCGACCACGGCACCGCCGCACCGATGTTCGTGGCTGGCCAACCCGTCAAGGGCGGCTTCTACGGCGAGCAGCCGTCGCTCGCCGCCCTGGATGCGGGCAACCTCGAGTTCACCACGGACTTCCGTTCGGTGTACGCCACCCTCCTCGGGCCGCTGCTCGGCTACGACCCCGACGCCGCGTTGTCCGGCCGATGGCCCACCCTGGCCCTGATCTGAGTCATGAGGTGAACGGCGCTGTCTACAGGGATGACCCCAACGAGGACGTGGCAATAGCCATCCGTAGGGGTCATTGACACCACCGCCGGCAGCGCCGAGCGAGGCCCCTCGACCACATCGGACACCGGCCTTGCGTGGGCCAGGAATGCGGCTCGGCGTGCCGCCTGTCATTCTTCGGGTCGAGCCGTGCACGCCCTCTCCGTCCCCTATGTCGTGATGCTGGCCAGCACGGCCGCGGCCTCCGGATCTCTCTGCGCGGTGGCACGGCTGCGTCCGCAGGTCTCGACCTGGACGACCCGGCCGCTGGCCCTCGTGCTGGTGGCGATAACCGGGGCCTGGATCGGGACAACCAGCACCGCCCCCCATTGGTCGCCGGCCACCGCCCTGCCGTTGGCGCTGTGCGATGTGGCGACCCTGGTGGCTGCGGCCGCCTGCTGGTGGCGCCACCCCCTCCTGGTCGAGCTGACCTGGTTCTGGGGCCTGGCCGGCAGCCTGCAGTCGTTGGTCACCCCCGATGTGTCGGCTCGGTTCCCGAGTGCCGAGTTCGTGGAGTACGTGGTCGCCCACGCTGGGATCGTCACGGCCGCCCTCCTCCTGGTGGTGGGGCTCCGACTGGCTCCGCGCCCTCACGCGGCCGCAAGGGTCCTGGGCATAACGGCTGCGTACACCGCCGGCGTGGGGCTGGCCGACGCCCTCACCGGAGGGGACTACATGTACCTGCGCCAGCGCCCCTCCAGCTGGACGCTCCTGTCGGTCCTGGGTCCCTGGCCGTGGTACATCTTCGGCGCCGCCGGGGTGGCGGTCGTCCTGGTTGTCGCCCTCGACGCTCCCTTCTGGCGCTCGCGCCGGCGCGCCGGGCCACTTACCAGCCTCCCTTCCTGAGAGCGCCGCCCTTGCTACCTTCTCGCTTGATGGACATGGTGCGCCGGGTGGTCGTGTTCGACGCCGCCGACCTTGATGCCGAAAGCACCTTCTGGGCTGGCATCTTCGGCGGCCAGGTCTTTCGGGACGACGACTTTCACTGTGTCATCGATGCCGCCGGCAACTGGCACGTCGGGGTCCAGCTGGCTCCGGACCACATGCCCCCCGACTGGCCGGACGGCGCCCCTCAGCAGGTCCATCTCGACCTGCACGTCGAGGATCCCCGAGCGGCACACGAAGCAGCCATAGGGCTGGGCGCCAGGCTGCTCAAGGCCGGCGACCTCTCCTCCCCGGAGGGTCACCAGGTCTACGCCGACCCGGCGGGCCACCCGTTCTGCATTGGCTGGGGTCACCCTTCCCCCGCCGCGATCGCATCCTTTGTTGCCGAGAGGTTGAGCTCGGAGAGCGCCTGACGCTGATGCTCTCGGCGGCCAGCCGGCGAGGGGGCGCCCCATTGGAGGCGACCTGGCCGGCCATGGTGCCCAGTCAGGCTTACCGAGCCGAGCCGAGGTGGCGGGCGAGGAAGGAAACTGACGCCTCACGTTCGAATTGCGGGATGCCAACGTGGGGCCCAGGGTTGAGGTGCAGGGTCTTCTCCACCGACCCGAAGCTGTCCCAGAGGCGGAGTGCGTCGGCTACCGGATGGCCGCCGTCGTGGGCCTGGGCGAGGAACAACACCGGGATCCTGATCGTGCCGGCCAACTCCGGGGACCGCTTGTTCCCAGGGCCTGCGCTGGCGAGCCCGAAGACCGCACAGGTGAAGCGTGCGTCGCCCGCCACCAGCGGAAGCCCGACCCCGGTGCCCATGGAGACACCCCACCAACCTGTGGGTCCGTCGCCGACATCGGGCAGCTTCTCGAGGGCGTCGAGCACGTCGACCCAGTCCTCGACTGTCCGCAGGAAGATCGACGGATAGGTCCCCGTCGCCGTGCGGGCGCGCTGAATGGGTTCGCCCGTCTCGATGGCCCGCTGGCGCGCCCGTTCACGCTCCATCGCCGCTTCACGCCCGCGCTGGCGCTCCTCTTCGCTCACCCGGTCGCCGTGGCCCACGGCATCGATGGCCACGCAGGCGTAGGCGTGCTCGAGCACCAGAGCCCGCGCCATCGCCACGATGTTGCTGACCTTCTTGTGCTGGCTCCCCCCGTGGCCGAAGAGTACCTTGGGGCGCGTCCCGGTCGCCCCGGGCGGCGTCCATACCATGCCGGGCACGATCTCGCGTCCGGTGTCGAGCTCAAACCTTCGTGCCCGAACACCGTCCTTCACCTCGTCTTGTGTGATGTTCATCGATCGCAACCTCCGCACGGCGGCTCGGTCAGGGTCAGCCCGGTGACCTCCACATGACGGAAACAATCCTCGGGAGGGGGCTGCGGGTCCTCGAAGCGGTGGCGAGCGCCGGCGGGCCGGTACGGCTCTCGCAGATCGCGTCGCAGCTCGGAATGCAAAAGAGCTCGGTCCACCGCGTGCTGCGCTCTCTCATCGACGCCGGCTTCCTCATGCAGGATCCGGCAACGGATCTCTACTCGGCGACACTGAAGGTGTGGGAGCTGGGGTCGGCCGTGGTCGGCTCGCTGCCCATAAAGCGGGCGGCCACGACGGTGCTTCTCGAGTTGCAGCGACGGACGGGCGAGACCGTCTCCTTGTCGGTGCTGGACGGCGACGACGTCTTGTACCTCGACAAGATCATCTCGCCGCGGCCCATGGGGTTCACGACCCGTGTGGGCAGCCGGGTGCCTGCGCCCATGACCGTCGGCGGCCGAGCGATGCTGGCCTACGAGGACGACCCTGATGCCGTTGTGGCACGGGTGGCTCGACGCCTCGGCAAGGAGATTCTCGACCCGGCCAGGGCAATGGCCGATATCCGGCGGGCTCGCCAGGACGGATACCTCAAAGGCATCGGCCGCGCCGAACGAGGTGTGGTCGGCATCGCCGCCGCGGTTCCCGGGCCGGATGGCCGGGCCGCCGCCGGTCTGACTGTGTCGGCACCGGCGAAGCGGCTCGACGACAAGCGCGAGCAGGAGGTCATCGACGCCCTGGTAATGGCCGTCTCGGTCCTGGCCGAGGCCCTCGGCGGACGCTGAGGGCGCAGGGAGGGTTCTGGTCAATCCTCGCCTGGGCGCCGATCAGTGCAGATGCCGGGCGAAGAAGGCGGCGGAGGATTCACGCTCGAAGGTCGGTACCCCGACGTGGGGGCCCGGGTTGATGTGCATCGTCTTCTCCGCCGAGCCGAACGCTTCCCAGAGGGCCAGGCCGGCCGCCGGGGTCATGAGCTCGTCGTTGTACTGGAAGAGGAACAGCAGGGGAACGGTTATGGCCGCCACCTGCTCGCGAAATGCCGGGTCGGGGAGATAGGCGAAGAGTCCGAACACGGCCGCCGCGATCCGGGGCTCGTTGGCGACAAGGGGAATGCCGTAGCGGGCACCCATGGACACGCCCCAGTAGCCGTACGAAGTTCCCGCCAGGTCAGTGCCCTCGATCTCGTCGAGTAGCGCTCGCCACTCCCGCGACATCCGGGGGATCACTGCGTCCGGACCGACGCCGGGGCCAGAATCGTTCGGCCGCTCGGCGGAGGGCCGCGGGGTTCCGGGCGTCCGGGCCCCGGCCGTCTGCAGCCGGCGGAGCGTCTCCTCCTGCTGCCTCACCTGCTCCTCCGTGCGCCGATCCCCGTGGCCGGGCGCATCCAGAGCGATCGTCGCCCACCCACGGCGTCTGGCCATCGACGCCGCCATGGCGACGATGTTCGGCGCCTCCTTGGACTGGAAGCCGCCATGGCCCATGAGGATCGTCGGGGCCGCGCCGGAGCCCGCCTCGGGCGCCCAACGGATTCCTGGGACCTGTTGGCCTTCGACGGTGAGCTCGAATCGGAGCTCCGCCACCCCGTCGGTGATCTTCTCGCCAATGCGTTCCATTCGTCTCTCTCCTGTTGCGGTCCGCGTCTCGTGTCAGGCGCGGTGTAGGACCCGACCTGCCATCTGCTGGGTCGGGTAACGGGACATGGCGACTCGCTCTTCGGCGTGCGGATCGTCGATGGCCGCAGACTCGACGTCGAAGAGCATCACGGTGCGACGGTCGAGGTCGTAGGGAGCCCACGGTCCCACTTTGGGGTGGTTCGGATCCCCCGTGCGGGCGAATGCCAGCCACGACTCGGACATGGCATCGGCCAGGGCGGCTGTCTCCTCGCTGGGCGGCCCGACCATGTCAGGTGCTATCGCGACATTGTCGAACACGAAGGGAAGATCGAGCGAGTGGGGCGTGATCCGTCGCCCCCCCTCGACCGGCGTGCGCCACATGAGGCGGTAGGAGTAAACGGGGGCGCCGCCCTGCTGTGCCTTGCGCTCGGTCTGCAGCACGCTGTCGAGCCAGTACCCCCGGGCGGTGGCCAGGCTGAAGAAGACCTCGGACGGGCTGGCGCCCGGCGACGAGCGGCGCACGACGTCGACGAGGGCCGCTATGTCTGCCTCGGGGAAGTAGCGGGCCAATCTCGTCGGCAGGTCCGCCTCGGTCAGCTCGAAGGACGAGGGGTCGGCCGATCCGACCTGGTTGGACAGCTCGGTGCGGCAGGTGCCGACCATGAGGGGGACCTCCCTGCTCAGCTCCGGCGCCTCCGGATCCCACGGATGACTGCTGAAGACGACGTCGTCGAGGGTGGGGGAGAACCGGCCCCGGACGGTGCGGTTGGCCTCGACCAGCGCGTCCATGGGTACCTCTTGCAGCCGGCGGATTTGACCGGAGGGGATGTCGAGCAACTTGAGCACGGCGTCCGTCATGGCCTGGGCGCGCTCGCGCTCGACAAGGCGCAGATGAGACCCGCTCTGGACAATCGCCCGGTGGAACAGGCCCCGGGCCGCGGCCGCGCCCATCGATATGCTCACCTTCCGCCCGCCGCCAGACTGCCCGTAGATGGTCACGTTGCCCGGGTCCCCACCGAAGCCGGCGATGTTGTCGCGCACCCAGGACAGGGCGGCCACGATGTCGAGATAGCCGGCGTTGCCGGAGCCGGCGAACTCCTCCCCGCCCACATCGGCCAGATGGAGGTGGCCGAACAGGTTGAGGCGGTGGTTTACCGTGACTACGACGACGTCTCCCCGCCGGGCGACATTGCGGCCGTCGTACAGAGCCATGGAGCCGGTGCCGGCCTCGAACCCGCCTCCATGCAGCCAGACCATCACGGGTCGGCGCGCCGCATCACACCCGGGTGTCCACACGTTGAGCACCAGACAGTCCTCGCCGAGGGCGGGGCGGTTGCCCTTGGTGCCTCCGAGGGCGAGGCGGCTGAAGGTCTGCGGCGCCGTCTCGCCGTACTCGACAGTGTCCAGCACACCGGTCCATCGGGCGACCGGCTGCGGTGGGCGGAAGCGGTTCGCCCCGGCCGTGGGGGCGCCGTAGCGGATGCCCCGGAAGATTCGGATGCCGTCGACCTCAAGGCCCTGCACGGCGCCGTCGGCCGTGCCGACGACCTCCGAACGACTCCTGTTCCTATCCGTCGTGGTAGCCGCGCTCGTATCGGTCACCGGGTCCCCCTCGATCCCACAGCCGTCCCAGCTTGCTGTGACATATGGCGTTCCGCTCAGCGGAACACCGTTCTGCCGTACTAGTTTGGCCGTTGGCCACCCCCGAGGCAAGGAGTGGGACGCTTGGGCCGGACACGGGTCGTCTCCGACTACATCGCCGGGGCTGCGACGACTCCGTTGAGCGCTGCCACGGTCGAGCTGGGGCGGCTCCACCTGCTGGACACCCTGGCGTCCGTCGTGGCCTGCCGGGACCTCGACGCCGCCCGGGTGGCGGCTCGTTTCGTCGAGCTGCGCTCCCCCACCCAGCAGGTCGGCGGGGGCAGCGCCACCATCCTGGGGACCCGCCAACTGGTACCGCTCGTCGATGCGGCCTTCGCCGGCGCCATGACCGCCCACGCCGCTGAGATCAACGACTTCATCCCATCCGTGTTCGTCCAACCGGGCCCGGCCGTCGTCGCTACTGCTCTCGCCGTGGGCGAGCACGTGGGTGCCAGCGGACGGGAGGTCCTCGGTGCCCTGGTCGCCGGTTACGAGCTGGCGGCCCGGGTCCCTCGGGCGCTCGGGGGGGCCAACCTGCGGCGCGCCGGCATCGCCAGCCACGGGGTAGGCGCCTGTTTCGGGGCCGCCACGGCCGCGGCCGCGCTGTGGCCGCTGTCTCCGGAACGAGTCGCCGACCTCCTGAGCCTGACGGCCCAGCAGGCCGCCGGTTCGTGGCAATGGCTGCTCGATGTCGAGCATGTGGAGAAGGCGTTCGTCTTCGCCGGAATGGGCGCACGCAACGGGCTCGAGGCGGTGCTGCTCGTGGAGGCCGGCTACCGAGGCGTACCCGACGCTCTCGACCGGCCCGGAACGTGGTTCACCGGGTCGTCCGGCGACGACCGTGGACACGGGGATCTCGATGAACTCGTCCGAGACCTTGGCGACCAAAGCGTGCTAACGGATACCGCTTTCAAGCGGTATCCGGTCGGCGGCCCCGCTCAACCGGCGGTGGAGGCGCTGCTCCACCTGCGGCGCTCCTCCCTGCCATCGGCAGATGACGTAGAACGGATCCGCATCGCCATGCCCGGTCGCTTCGAGGCGTTCCGCGACGCCGCCATGCCGGCGCTCAACCTCCGCTATTTGGCGTCGATAATCGTGCTGGACGGGACGTTGGACTTCGTCGCCGCGCAGTCCCGCCAGCGGATGCGCGAGGATCCAGCGGTGCTCGAGCTGATGGCCCGCGTGGAGGTCAGCCACGACGAGGCTCAGGAGTCGGCCCCTGGCGAGCCGCGTGCCGAGTCCGCCCGCGTCACGGTCCAACGGCGTGATGGCTCGGCGCTCGAGCATTTCGTGCCGCACGTGCTCGGGTTCCCGTCCCATCCGATGACGGCGGCTGACGTGGAGGCTAAGGCGCTCGAACTGACGGTCCCGCACCTGGGCGCGGCCCGGGCGCATGCTCTCGTGCAGGCCAGCAGCGCTCTCGACTCCGTCACCTCGGCCGACCTCGTCGCCCTGATCGCAGACAGGTAGTGGCAGCGAGGCGGGCGCCCATCCGGCTTTGCTTCCCTGCCCCTGAGGACGGCCGGCTGGGGGGCGCGGGGAGCGCGGGACGACGGTCCAAGGCCGCCATGCCGCTCGCCATCAGGTCCGGGACGAGGCGAACCCGCCGCAGCTAAGCCGCTGGCGGCTGGGGCGGTCCTGCCGCCTCCGGGCAGCGCCCGGTACCCTTCCGGAGCGAGACGGTGCCCATGCCTGAGCTGTTGATCGCCTCCAACCCCGATCCCGAATCGAGCCTGGCCTACCTGGTGCGGGTGCCCCTGGGCGAGGGCATAGTCCTGCGCACCTCGGGCACCTGGCCCCGCACCAAGGCGCTGTACTGCTATCCGGTGGCGGCGGCCGAGTGGCCGGCGCAGGCCGACATCATCGAGCGGATCCCGCTCCGGTCCTGTGTCCGTCGGGGCGCCGCCATCGACCTGGTCGCCAAGCGGTCGAGGGAGAACCGGTCCCAGCTGGTCTTCACCACCGCTCGCGGCCGCGACGCCGTGTTCTGGCAGTCGCCCCGAACCCGGCGACAGGCGCGGCCCCGGGTCACCACACCCGGCGCCCGGGCCGCCGGCATCGCTGAGCTCGAGGTGATCGTCGACAGCTACGAGCGCTATGCGTACCGCTTCGGCTCCAAGCAGGTCCGGACGGTCACTCGGGCGCTGCCCTGCGGCGACTACGGCGTGGTCGCGGACGGCCGCCTGGTGGCGGCGGTGGAGCGCAAGTCCCTGGCCGACCTCACCTCGAGCCTGGTGAGCGGTCGGCTGCGCTACGCCCTCGGTGAGCTGGCGGCGCTTCCCAGGGCGGCGGTGGTCGTCGAGGACCGCTACTCGGAGCTGTTCAAGTCCGAGTACGTCCGCCCTGCCCTCATCGCCGACGGCCTGGCCGAGTGCCAGGTTCGCTGGCCCGAGGTTCCCATCGTCTTCTGCGAGAACCGCCCGTTGGCGGAGGAGTGGACCTACCGCTACCTGGCCGCGGCCTACCAGTGGGCCACCACGGAGCAGGCCGCCGCCGAGCGGATAACCAGCGCGCCACCCCTGGTCGTCGCACCTCCGGCACCGGGGCCGTCGGCGGCCGAGGTGCGGGCCTGGGCGCGGGCCAGCGGCATCGCCGTCACCGATCGGGGCCGCCTGCCGGCCGAGGTCCAGGAGGCCTGGCGGGCCGCCCACGACCTCTGACGCCGCCAGGGCAGTCCGGTTCCGATCAGCTGCGGCGGACCCCGAGGCGCGCGGGCCCTCAACCTTCCTCCCGAGTGCGCCGGGGCGCCTTCTGCACCCTGCCGGCATGAATGCAACGGGTGCAGACGTCCATGCGGCGCGTGCCCCCGTTGACCAGGACCCGCACCCTCTGAATGTTTGGGTCGAAGCGGCGACTGGTCCTGGCCTTGATCCGGCGGTGCATCGCCCCCTTGCCCAGCCGGCTCACCCTCTTGCCGAAGCGCGGCCGCTTTCCGCAGATCTCGCAGACCGCCCCCATCAGGAGCCTGGGCCCGGACGGCGGGCAGCGCTGACAACAACTTCCATCTCGACGACCTCCTGAGAAGACATGACTGAGCAACCGAGCGGGTGGGCCGCTCGGTCGGTCGCGCGGTGGCGCTGGTACTCAGTCAGGAGGCGTCAGGCACACGTTCCCCTTGGTGCTGGGCGACGGCCCGACGCTACCGAGCCACCGCGGCCGGGTCCTGCGAATTTCGGGGCGGCGGTAGATGGGGCGTTCGGTGATGGTGCATCATCGTTCCGACGAGAGGGGAACCGGATGGACGTGCGCGACTACCTCGACTCCACGGGAAGGTCCGACCGGCTGAGCGGCGGATCACGGCGAATCCCGGTCCGGACCGATGCCGGCACCTTCGAGGTGTGGACCAAGCGGGTCGGGAACAACCCCGCCCTGAAGGTCCTCCTGCTCCACGGAGGTCCCGGCTGTACCCACGAGTACCTCGAGGCGTGTGACAGCTTCCTGCCGGCGGCTGGCATCGAGTACTACTACTACGACCAGCTCGGTTCGGGCTTCAGCGACCAACCGCAGGACCCCTCGCTGTGGGAGCTCGATCGCTTCGTCGACGAGGTCGACCAGGTCCGGGTGGCCCTGGGACTCGACCGGACCAACTTCGTCCTGTACGGACAGTCCTGGGGCGGCCTGCTGGCGATGGAGTACGCCCTGACCCATGCGGAGCACCTCAAGGGCCTGGTGATCTCCAACATGATGGCGAGCTGCCCGGCGTACAGCGCCTACGCCGAACAGGTCTTGATGCCGCAGATGGACCAGCGGATTCTGGCCCAGGTGAAGAAGCTGGAGGCCGAAGGCGACATCGACAACCCGCGGTACATGGAGCTCCTGATCCCTCACTACTACGAGCACCACACGCTTCGGATGCCTCAGGCCCAATGGCCCGATCCAGTGCAGCGCGCCTTCGCCCACATCAACCCGGAGATCTATGTCCCCATGCAGGGCCCGTCCGAGCTGGGCATGAGCGCCGATGCCAAACTGTCGTCCTGGGACCGATTCGAGGATCTCGCATCCCTCGACGTGCCGACCCTGGTGATCGGCGCCCGCTACGACACCATGGATCCGGCGTACATGGAGAAGATGGCGGACCGCCTGCCGCGTGGGACCTATCTTCACTGCCCCGAGGGAAGCCATCTGGCCATGTACGACGATCAGGAGACCTACTTCGCCGGCCTGGTCGACTTCCTTCATACGCTTTAGGGGTGAGATGAGCGAGACGCTCCTCGTCCTGTTCCGGGACAAGACCTGGGCCACCCTGGCGCTGATCGAGTTCTGCCGTGGGCTCGGCCCCGGGGTTCTGGACGCCACCACGCCCGGCACCTACGGGACGATCCGCTCGACACTCCGGCACCTGGTCGACTCCGAACAGGGCTATCTGGAGCTGGCGTCGGGCGAGAGCATGGGCGACCGCCTGGCGCCGGGTGAGAACTCGCTCGATGAGCTGGCGGCCCGCATGGAGCGTTTCGCCCTGGCGTGGGAGCGGTTGCTCGCCCAGCCGGAAGCGGCCGGCCGCGAGGTCGTCTCGTCGGACGGGTGGCGAATGGTGGTGGCGGTGCCCATGGCGGAGGCCATCCACCACTCCGACGACCATCGCGGCCACGTCATGTCGATCCTGGGCGCCCACGGCTTCGAGCCGCCCGAGCCCAACGGCCTCGACGTGTGGGGCTACGCCATCGAGGCTGGGCTGATGACACCGGTCGACCAGGCCTGACGAATCCCCTGCCCGGGGCTCCGGACCGCCATAGGCTGGCGACGGCCGGCCACGGGGCCGGAGGAAGACCCTGGGGGCGACCATGACGACCCTGCCGGATCGGCCCAACACGGCGCTGCTGGTGATCGACGTCCAGAACGACGTGGTCGCTCGCTCCCACAACCGCGACGAGGTGATCGCCAACATCAACACCCTGATCGGGAAGGCAAGGGCCGAGGCCGTGCCGGTGGTATGGGTCCAGCACTCCGACGCCGGGCTTCCGCGGGGGAGCGACGGCTGGAAATACGTCGGCGAGCTGCTCCGTCTGGACGACGAGCCGCTGGTGGAGAAGAACTACGGCGACTCGTTCGAGGCGACCGACCTGGAACAGGTGCTGGCCCAGCGCAGGGTCGGCCGGGTGATCGTGACCGGCGCCCAGACCGACGCCTGCATCCGCTTCACGATCCATGGCGCCTTCGCCCGGGGATACGACGTGACTCTGGTGGGCGACGCCCACACCACCGAGGACCTCAGCGCCTACGGGGCGCCCTCGCCCCAGCAGGTCATAACCCACACCAACCTGTACTGGAGCCAGCAGAGCGCCCCCGGACGCTCAGGGGCGACCGTCGCCACCGCCGACGTGCGCTTCGACTCGGCGTAGGCGCTGCTCAGCCGCAGAGGGCCTCGCAGTCGTTGATCACGGCGGTGGCGATTCCGAGGAAGCGCCGCTCCTCGGGGCTACCGGGGCGGTGTCGCACGGACCACTCGACCTGGCGGAGCACCAGGTGGCACAGGTATACGACCGTCCAGTCCTCCCCGCTGGTGCGCAGGGCGGCCTCCCACAGGGCCGGGCGGGTGGCGGGCAGGTCGTAGGAGTAGAAGAGAAGGGTGGCCAGGTCGAAGCCCCGGTCGCCCTGGCCGGCACCGGCGAACGGGATGTTCCAGTCGACCACGCCGGTCAGGACCCCGTCCCCATGCAGGATGTTGGCCGGGTTCAGGTCGAAGTGCAGGACATCGCGGTCGTTGACCGGGCTGGACGCCCGGGCCAGGGCCAGGGTCATGAGCCGGTCGAGCAGCTCGGAGGTGTCCGGCCGGGACCGCATGGTCGAGTGCAGGCAGTAGCCCTCCCCCCCGCCGGCGATGGTGGCCACCAGCCACTGGGGCCATGGAGGCCGGGCCAGGTCACCCGCCCCGGCCTGCAGTTCGACCACCTCGAGCAGGCGGGGGAGCAGGGCGGAGAAGAGCCGGGGCTCCGGGGCCCGGCCGGGGCCGGTCTCGAGGAGTCGCCCGGGCAGCTGCTCCTGGACGGTGAAGACCACGCCGGGGCCCTCCCCGACGGCGACGATCCCCGGTACCGGATAGCCCCTCGCCCCCAGGGCGGCGACCTGCCGGGCCAGGCGGTGCTGGTTGTCCAGTACGCCGGTGCCGGCCGGCATCGTCTTGAGGACCAGGCCGGCCGAGCCGGCCCGGATGAAGAAGGTCGCCCTCGATTCGCCACGGGGCGTCGGACCGAGCCAATCGACCGCCTGGCCCAGCGCCCGCTGCACGGCGGCCCGAAGTTCGGGGGCGGGCGCCTGCTCCCGCCGACGGACTACCAATGAGTCGGCTTCACGCCCGTAGGGCCCCGGGCCGCAGCACGTACTCCCAGCCCTCCTGCCACTCGAACTCCTCCCGCAGTAGGTCGACCAGGTCGCGCCCCCCGAGGAAGTGGTCGAGGCCGAAGCGGGTGGCGAGGTGCCCGACCACCAGGACCCGAGCGCCGCTCCATCGCAAGGGCAGGTCGGCGAGGAAGCGACCCATCCGAGCCACGGCCTGGGCCCAGCTCTCGCCGCCCGGATAGGCCTGGTCAAGATAGGCCTGTCGGGTGTCGTGCACGACGGAGCGCTCGGCCCCATTGAGGCTCCCGTAGTCACACTCGCGCAGCCTCCAATCCTTGAGCACGGGGATGCCGCTTCCGCCCAGGGCTATCTCCACCGTCTCGACCGCACGGTCCAGGTCCGAAACGAAGACGGCGGCCAGCCCGTCCTCGCGCCGGCGCTCGCCCAGGCGGACCGCGGTCTCCCGCCCGGCGGCGGACAGCCGGCCTGGCAGCCATCCGGTGGCCACCCCGGTCTCGTTGTCCTCGGTGATGGCGTGCGTCTCGTAGACGATCGTGATGTCCGACCCGGCGGCGGTGCTGGTCATCGGCAGACCAGGCACCCGCTGTGAGTGTCCACCACGAAGGCCCCGGCCCGTCCCAGCTCGGCCTCCACGTAATCGGTCACGAAGCCGGCGAGGTCCTCCATCGACAGCTCGCCCGACTGCACGAGGCCCATGCTGCCGACGTAGTCCAGGACTGGGCCGACCGCGTCGAGCTCCAGGCGGGCCCGCACCTCGTGCCGCTCGATCCGGGCGAAGGCGCTCGAGAGCAGGGCGACGCCCTCGTCGAGGCGGAGCCCGGAGAGCGGGGCCGTACGCTGCGTCACCCCGCCGGCGGGCGCGAGCATGGCGTCGAGCTGTCGCAGGTGATCCCGTCCGTTAAGGACCACCAGGACGCGCCCGCCGTCGCGCACCACGCGGCGCAGCTCCGCCACCGCGGCCCGAGGATCGGGGACGTGGTACAGCATGTGCATGGCCAGGGCCACATCTGCCTGGCCTGCTGTCAGTGGGAGGCTGGCGGCGTCGCCGACCACTGCCTCCACCACGGGCGCCGCCTGCCTCACCGCCCGGACCATCCCCTCGGAGAGATCCACACCGATCAGAGAACCGTCGTGGCCACGACGGCGCAGGACGGCCAGGTAGGCACCGTTGCCGCAGCCGACGTCAACCACCGTCTCGACGCCCCTAATGCCGGCCAGATCGAGCGCCCAGGCGGGAAGGTCGATGCGGGGCCGTTGGAAGGCATAGATGGACTGCCTGGCGACGAGGTTTCCGGGGTCGGCGTACTGGACGGTGCGCAGGTAGCTGCGGTCGGTCCACTCTCCGTCGATCCGGCCCGCCTTCCCCATTAGATCGATGTTAGGGCCGAAGGCTCAGCTTCCTCCCATCGCCCGGCGTATGGCCGCGATCCGACCGTCGACCGTGTCCTGCGGATGGGCCAGGCTGGCCTCCTCGAGAGCATCGAGGTCGGTGGGGCATGACACGACAACAGGAGTGTCGGGATGACCCTTCCGTCCTTCGGCCAGGATGTGACGGCAGGCCGCCTGCTCCAGGGGCAGGCCGCAGACGACCACGTCAGCCGCGTCCCACAGCTCGCACTGGCCTTCGACGAGGTACGGGCAGGCGTCGACCTGGTCGCCCACGGGACCCGTGCACACGGCTACCTCGAAGCCGGCGCTGCGGTAGCGCCCGAAGTCGCCGAACCATGCCACGGCCGGGTCCTCGATGAGCACCTTGATCCGCCCGTGATCCCCCCGCTTCCACTCGGCGGTTCGCCGCTGGTCCATCGCTGCGCTCCAACGGGTGTCTAGGTATGGAGCCGGTCCATCCGGTCCGCTGGCTAGAGGATGCGGTGCCGTGGACGGGATCTGAAGGGGTCTTCCGTCCCTTTGTGAGGGACCGGCAAGCTCACCGGGGCTGGCCCGATTGGGCCAGGATGCGCCCGTGCCGATGTCCTCCTACGTGGCCAACCTGCGCGCCCAGGTCGGCCGTGCCCTGCTCCTCCTGCCCGCCGTGGCGGTGCTGCCTCGGGACGACGATGGTCGTCTGCTGCTGGTCCGCCATACCCACACCGGACAGTGGGGGAGCCTGGGAGGCGCCGTCGATCCGCGGGAGTCTCCAGAAGATGCCGGCCGGCGCGAGACCCTCGAGGAGGTCGGGCTCGACGCCCAGCTCGGCGCCCTGCTCGGTGCCTTCGGGGGCACGCCCTACGAGGTGACCTACCCGAACGGAGATCGGGTGGTCTACGTCGTCGTGGCCTACCTCGCCCGCGTCAGCGGCACCCCCGTCCCGGACGGTGAGGAGACCACCGAGGCCCGCTGGTTCGGCCCGGGCGAGCTGGAGGGGGCGGACCTCAACCCCGCTGGTGAGGGCGATGCTGGGCGAGCTGGGTTGGTTGGGCATCCCCTGATGCGCCGCCGCGGCGCCCGGTACCGTCACCGGGTGGCAGCTCGTGCGGTCGACCCTCCGCCGGCTGAGGCAGGGCCCTCGGTCGCCGAGGTGAGGGCGGTCCTTGCCGAGGTGGGCGCGCCGGCCGATGTGGTGGAGCTGCCGCCCGATCTGGGATCCCGCGGTCGCCACCACGTCTTCGTCTTCGACGAGGTGGTGGTCAAGCTCGACCTGAGTTCCGACGGTCGCCGGGCCCTCAGGGAGATGAGCGCCCTGGAGCTCCTGACGCCGACCGACCTGCCCGTCCCGCGCCTCCTGGGCTCCGGGCAGTGGCGGGGAGCGAGGCGGTGGGTGGCACAGTCGCGATTGGCAGGCGACCCGCCGCCCGACGCCCTGCTGCTCGCCCATGCGCCGTCGCCGGGTCTGGCGGCGGCCATGGGCGCGGTCGGCGCCCGGCTCCACGCCGGCCCGACCCCGCCCGGCTTCGGGACCTGGGCCCACGGTCCGGTGAGCCTGGCCGAGGACCACCGGCGGCTGGCGGGGAGCGTCGCCGGCATGGCCGAGGATGCCGGGCTCCTGGGCGACTCCGAGCTCCGGCGCCTGTTGGAGGAGCTGGACCGACTACGCGAAGCGCTCGACTCGGCTCCGGCCGTTCCGGTGCTCGCCCATCGCGACGTGCAGGCCCGAAACGTCCTCGTGGACTCGACTGGCGCCCTGGCCGGCCTGCTGGACTTCGAGACCGCTGGCGGTGGGGACCCGGCTGAGGACTTCAGCCGATTCGCCCTGGACTGGTCGGGCCCTGCGTTCGCCGCCTTCTGCGACGGCTACCACCGGGCCGGAGGGCGGCTCGATGCCGATGCCCCTACCCGAGTGGCCCACCACGCCCTGGCTTGGGCGCTGGTCATCTTCGCCTACGTCGGGAAGCTGGCGCCGGATTACGTGGAGCCGGCCCGCCAGGCCTGGGCCCGGATAGAGGCGGGCGAGCGGCCCGACCTGGGCAGGGTGGTGGGGCCGGTGCCGGGCTAGGCGCTGACCTCGCCGGTGGCGGGGTCGATGTGGTGGGAGAGGAGGAGGGACCGCAGGCGGTCGACCTCCTCCTCGAGGTGGGCGTTGCGTTCGAGCAGGTGCTCGAGATCGTGGCGGAGCCTGGCCCGGAGCTCCCCGCTGGTGACCTCGGCCGCCATGGCCTCGACCCGCCGGGCCAGCACCTGCTGGCGTACGGCGGCCGGGTCTCCGCCCAGCTGCTCGAGCGCCTGGGCCGCCACTCCCGCCCCCTCGCGGATGATGCCGAGCAGGATGTGCTCGGGACCGACGTGATGGTCGCCGAGCTGCAGGGACTCCCGTAGGGAGAGCTCGAGCACCTTCTTGGCCCGGGGCGTGAACGGAGGGCTCGGGCACATGGCCGCCTGACCGGGCCCGACCGTGATGCCCACCAGCTCCCGAGCGGCATCGGCGGTGACCCCCGCCGACGCCAGCACGTCGGCGACCGGGCCGGGGCAGCGGGTCAGGCCGAGCAGCAGGTGCTCGGTGCCGATGAAGTTGTGCTGCAGCTCCAAGGCGCTGGTCTGGGCCATGGCCATGACAGCGCGGGCCTGAGCGGTGAAGCGCCCTGACATGGGTCGGGTCCGACCCCGAGGGGCGCTCTGGGCGGCTCGCTTGGCTCGTCTGATCATCTGTTCACCTGTCTCTCGAGTGGGGGCGGAGCAGAGCCGGTCGAGCCAGGCGGCGAGACCGCCGACCGCCAACTCGCCGCCGCCCGCCCGGCGCAGGACCTCGGGCGCGTCCGGCGGCGGCTCGGGCACGAGGGTCCCGTTGACGGCGAGCAGCTGGCAGGCCGCCAGCCAGGCCAGCTGGTCACCCAGGCCGCCCACCGGCCGGCGGCGGCTGAGCTCGACGAACAGGCTCGCTGCCGCATCCGCCGGGGTCGCCGGGCCCGCCTGCTCGACAGCTTCGAGGGCGGCCCGCAGTGAGACCAGGTCGACCCGCCCGGACAGCTCGGGTGCCTCGACCGCCTCCAGCTCGGCCGCCAGGACCAGCACGTCGGCGGGATCGAGGAATCTCACGTCGGGTCGTCAGCCAGGGTCGACAGCAGCCGCTGCTGGCGGGCCAGGTTCTCCCGTAGGGCGCGCTGGAAGCGACGGTCCTTGCGGCGGCCCGCCACCAGGGCGGCGATCGCCTCGCGGGCGACGTCGGACACGGTGCGCCCCTCGACGTCGGCGACGGCCTGAAGCTGGTCGGCGACGGTGGGGTCGAGCCGCAGGAGGATGTTCTTGGTCGCTCCGCTGGTCACGGGTCCATTATAGCGTGATATCACGCTAGCGCCAGCCGCCTTACCGCAGGCGTGACCAGTAGCCAAGCCGTCAGGACCACCCTGGCCCCGGCCATGAGGGCCAGGGTCCCCACCGGCCCCAGGGTCGCCAGCGACAGTCCGGCCAGGGCGGTCCCGATCGGCAACCCTCCGTAGGACACCAGGTCCACCAGACCTCCCACCCGTCCCCTCAGCCGGTCGGGGATCAGCCGGAGCCGGAAGGTCGCCTGAGCCACGTTGGCCACCTCGAGCACGGCGACGTTGGCAGCCCACGTTGCCCCGATCGCCACCGTGGTCCGGGTGGCGATCAAGAGGGGGAACAGCAGCGCGCCCAGTGTGGTAGCGACCATGAAGGTCGGTCCCATGCCCACCCGCTTCATCAGCCGGGGACCCAGGACCGCGCCGACCATGCCGGCGCCGGCCGAGGCGGCGAAGATCGCTCCGATCGCCGCCGGCGTGGCGTGGGCCCGGCGCTGGGCGGTGACGATCAGGACCAGGGCGATGCCGGCGAAGAGGATGTCGCCCAGACCTCCGGCCAGGCTCATTACCCGCAGCGCCGATTGGCGCCACAGGAACCGCCAGCCCTCTCTGGCGTCGGCGAGCAGGCTCCGGTGGTCCTCCTGACGGTCGGCCTGCAGCGGTCTGCGCAGGGCGAGGATGGAGACGATCGACACCGCGTAGGTGGCGGCATCGGTGAGGAAGGGGATGGCCCGCCCGATCTGGAACAGGGCGCCGCCCACCGCCGGGCCGAGTAGGTCGGTGGTACCGAGGATCACCGAGTCCTGGGCCACCGCCGCCGGCAGTTGCTCGTCGCTCACCACATTGGGGAGGGCGGCCGACATCGCGGTGTTGTGGAACACGTAAAGGGAGCCTTCGAAGACGGCGGCCGTGGTGATCAGCAGCAACGAGGGATGTCCCAGGTAGACGTCGATGGCCACCGCCAGCCACGCCGCTCCCCTGCCGGCGTCGCAGGCCAGGAGGATGCGCCGACGGTTCCACCGATCGGCAGCCACTCCGGCGGGCAGCGCCAGGATGAAGTAGGGAGCGCCGTTGGCGGCGGCGACCAGCCCGGCCCGGGCGGGTGACCCGGTCACCGACAGGACCAGGAGCGGGAGGGCGATAGCCGACACCCCCGAGCCCAGGCTGGAGACCAGGCGGCCGGACCACAGGACGACGAACGGCCGGTTGCGCCAGAGGGAGGTCACCAGGGCGGGGCGGTCGGGGGTGGAGCAGTCAGACTGTAGGGCCGGTGGGTGGCGCCGGGCTCGTGTTTACCGGACGGCCGGTTACGTGCCGTCGGTCACCGCGAAAGAGGGCGAGCCAGTCCGGTGAGGGTCGTGTGGGGATGGACCGGCAGGATGACGGGTGGGCGTGGGGCCTGGTTGAAGTCGAAGTCGGCCTGCAGGTCGCCGAGGATCTTCTGGTCCTCCCGCACGTCGGGGCGGGGATCGGGACGCCCGTCGGTGGCGGGATCGAGCCGCTGGCCACCGAGGAAGTCGTCCTCGATGAACTTGTCGTAGGCGTCGAAGCTGAGGATCTGGTGGTCCACGTAGCCCCGTCGCGCATATGGGCTGATGACCAGGCCGGGCACCCGGAGGCCGTAGCCGTTCTCGTCCACCGTCGGCGGCACGACGTGGTCGTAGAAGCCGCCCCAGTCGTCCCAGGCGAGGAAGATGGCGGTGGAGTCCCATTCGGGGCCGTGCATCGCAGCATTGACGAGGCTGGTCACGTAGCTCTGGCCGGCGCTCACCGCGGCCGGCGGATGCTCGCTCACCGCCCCTGACGGCACCACCCACGACACGGCGGGCAGCCGGCCGGTCGTGGCGGCGGCGTAGAAGTTGTGCACCGACTGGATGTTGCCGAGCTGGTTGTCGGCCTTGACCGTGTCGAACCAGGGCAGGGGGTTCCAGATGCCGGGCGTGGCGGCCTTCTGGGCGACCGGGGTGCAGCTCACGGCTGCGTCGTTCTCGCAGTCGGGCTCGGTGCCGGCGACCACGTAGTAGCCCCACGAGACCCGAGCCTTGTACAGGAGGTAGGTGAGGTCGGTCCAGGCGTAGATCGGCTGGCCCCCGGGCCCGTTGGCCGGCCCCGCCGCCCCGCCGTAGGCCGGGGGGAAGGCGACCGGTCGCTCCGCCGGCCGGGTCTGTAGGGCGTTCACGCACGTCGACGGGTTGCCGTGCTGGGTGCAGAAGGCCGACCACTCAGACACGAGGAACAGGTGGGACGGAAGGCTCCATGAGGCGTTGGGCTCGAACATGTGGTCCTGCAGCACGAAGTCCTGGGCGTAGGTCCAGTAGTTCGGTATGTCGGAGCCGGTGTGGTAGCTCATCACGTCGGGCTCGGCCGAGTTGGTGCAGGCCGGATTGGTGGGATCGAGGCAACCTCGGCGGCCCGATTCGGCCTGGCCGATGAAGCCGTCCATCCTGCCGCCGTCGATGTCGGCGGTGGCATTGACGGCCGAGTGGGGACCGCCCCCGTTGACGTCGGCGTGGTCGACGTAGGGGGCCTGGCACTTCCCGTTGGCGGGGTTGGTCACGCATACGGTCGGCCTTCCGCCAGCCATCGGGATCCCGTCGGCGCCGGGGTAGGTGCCGAAGTAGGAGTCGAAGGAGCGGTTCTCCTGCTGGATGACGATCACGTGCTTGATCTTGTGGATGCCTGCCGACACGAGGTACGTCCCGCTCGGTCCGCGGTGGGCCGCACGGCCGGAGGTGCTCGGGGCGCCCGGGCCGGAGCAGGCGGCCAGCAGCGCGGCCGCCGCCGCCATTGTGGCTACGGCCAACCTGGCGGACGGGCGAGGTCCTCGCGTGCGGGCCCTGTTCCCCATCGCCGTCACCCTATTGGTCCGCGCCGGAGGCGGGCAGGCTGCCCGGCCCGACTGACCCGTGTTCTGGCGAGAGACCAGGCTGGGCCGTTTCACAGAGGCCGGCCCGGGCCTTCGGCTCTGGGAGCGGCGCGCCCCAGGAACAACCTCGGGGCCAGGCGCCCCGAAAGGGGCCGTCCTGTCGCCGGCGTCGAAGGAAGGGACGGGCCACATGTCGACCGCCGATGTTCAGGGCCCGGGCTCCGATCTCCCATCGTGCCCACGGGCCATCCGCTCTTGCGCCGCGAGGTGGACGGGTATCCAGCCACCCGGTCCCGGATGGGCTGCCTCTCTATCGTGAAGGTGGCGACGATCGTCCTCTACTGCGAGGCGTACGCTTCGGGGCTGGCACGGCGACGGCTGGATAGCTTGTCCGGATGCCGGTGACCGCAGACCCGATCGTCCCCACGACCACCGGGCGGGTTCAGGGCAGCTGGGGTGGGGGGGCGGCGGCCTTCCTCGGGATCCCGTATGCCCGGCCACCCTTCGGCCCCGAGCGCTTGGGGGCCCCGGTGCCGGCCGACAAGTGGGACGGGATCAGACCCGCCCTCCGCTACGGGCCGACCGCTCCGCAGCCGCACCGGCAGGCGACGATCATCCCCGAGCCGGTGATCGAGGGTGAGGACTGCCTCAACCTGAACGTGTTCACCCCCGACCCCGGGCGGGCGGGCCTGCCGGTGATGGTCTGGATCCACGGCGGCGGCTTCACCGCCGGGTGCAACAACAGCCCCTGGTACCGGGGTGAGGCCTTCGCCTGCCACGGTGTCGTCGTGGTCAGCATCAACTACCGCCTGGGGGCAGAAGGGTTCCTGGTGGTGGAGGATGCCCCCGCCAACCGCGGCGTGCTGGACTGGCTGGCCGCCCTCAACTGGGTGCAGGACAACGTGGCTTCCTTCGGGGGCGACCCCGACCGGGTGACGGTCGCCGGTCAGTCGGCCGGAGGCATGGCGTCGGCGGTGCTGCTGGCCTCGCCGGCGACCACCGGCCTGTTCCGTTCGGCCATCTGCATGAGCGGGGCCAGCCTGCCCAACTGGGACGTCGAGGCCGCCTCCGAGCTCGGGCGCGCCGTTTGCCGCCACCTGGGGGTGGCCCCGACCCGCGCCGGCCTGGCCCCGGTCGATCCGGCCCGCCTGGTGGAGGCGCAGGAGGCCGCCGGCGCCGAGGTGGCCCGGGCCCGCCCCGACGTGCGGATGCACCTGGGCCCGGTCCTCGACGGCGACGTGGTCCTCGGACGAGAGGGCCTCGACCCCGGGCGGGGCGGCCGGGTGGTGATGGCCGGGGCCACCGCCGAGGAGTTCAACGCCCTGGTCGGGGGCGACGCCACGGTGGACGAGGACCGCATGGCCCGGCGCCTGGCCCGAATGGGTCTGAGCGACGAGTCGATCGCCGCCTACCGAGCGGCACTGCCCGGTGCGTCCCCAGGCCTGGTGGTGGGCCAGGCCATGACCGACTCGTGGTTCAAGGCTCCGACACTGCGTCTTGGCGACCACTGGGCCGAGCGCGGCGGGAGGGCCTTTCTATACAGCTTCGACTGGAAGCCGACCGCCGGCGGCGGCCTCGGGGCGGTGCACTGCCTCGATGTCCCCTTCGCCTTCGACAACCTGGACGCCGCCGGGGTGCAGGACGTGACCGGACCCAACCCGCCTCAGAATCTGGCCGACGCCGTGCACGGCTCCTGGGTGCGGTTCATCAGCGAAGGAGACCCCGGGTGGGAGCCCTGGCGGGCCGGGGCCGGCCGGGCCATGGTCTTCGACGCCGAGTCGGCCGTGGTGGACGAGCCCTGGAGCCTGGTCCGGCGCACCTGGCTCGGGGGCCGAGGCTGACCCGGGCGCTCCGACGGCGCCAGGTCACCCAGGACCCGCGTTGAGCCTGAGCAAGCAGAGGGGCCCCGGCCGGGTGGCGGGGCCCCTCGCGGGTGCTTCGGTTCTCTGTTGCTTCGGAGGTTGTTCCGGTGGTTGCTCCGGTTTGTTCCGGTGGTTGCCCCGGGGCCGAGGCCGCCTGGCCCTGACCCGGGCCGGGGATGACTAGGCCCGGGTGCCGCTGAAGCTGGCCGATCCGAACGAGCCGAGCTTGGCCTCGCCGGAGATCTTGTCGCCGTCGACGGTTGCGGTGAACTCCATGGTGATCGGCATCGGCTGGGTGAGGCTGGCCTTCCAGGTCAGGTTGTCCCCGTCGACGGTGCCGTCGGTCAGCTCGAGGTCGCCCTGAGGGCCGGAGGCCTTGCCCGTCAGCTTGTTGCCGTCGGTGGCCAGAGTGAGGGTGACGGCCTGCGAGCCCATCGGGGAGTTGATCGTGATGTTCCAGGTGCCGTCTGCGGCCATGGAGGTCTCCTTCCGGATCGGTGTTCCCGGCCGCTTGCTAGCCCCAACCAACGGCGTTGGTCAAGCCCGAACCGGGCGGAGCGCCCAGGCCGGACAAACCACCCATGTCTGACGCACGGTCCCGTAACCCTCCGAACCGCTACGAACCGGACTAATCGAATCTTGCCGGGCGGGTGGGCGTAACGGATACTCGTTCGGTTCAGAAGAACCAAACGCCACAGCGACCTCCCCGCGGCGGGGGAAGGCGGAGGGGACGACGTATGCAGGCAGGTTGGAAGGCGAGCTTGGTGCTGGCGGCGAGCGCGGTTGGACTGGTGGCGCTGTGCGTCGCCCCGGCCCTGGCCGACCCCGGCTCCAACGGTGTCGGCAGCGGCAGCTCCGGCTCCACGCCGGCGGTCGCCCATGCCTGCGGGAACGTCTCGCCCGGTTACGCCCGCTGCCACGCCGTCCAGCTCCTGCATCCTTCCAGCGACTGGCACCCGGGCCCGTCGGGCGGGGCGCCGGCATCGGCCGGTGCTAGCCCCTCGTCGACCCCGGCCCCGCCCTCCTCCGGGTACTACCCCGGCGACCTGCAGAGCGCGTACGGCCTGGCCAGCGCGGCCGCCAGCTTTGCCGCTGGCCCCTCCGCTCCGACGGTGGCGATCGTCGACGCCTATAACGACCCGAACGCCGTGGCCGACCTGACCGCCTACCGCACCAGCCTCAGCCAGGCGACCGATCCCAACACCGGCCAGCCGGACGGCTCCATCCCGCCGCTCTGCACCAGCGGCCCCGCCCCGGGCTGCGTCACCTTCACCGAGGTCAACCAGTCTGGCGGGACCAGCCTTCCGTCGGGCAACACCGGATGGTCGGAGGAGATCTCGCTGGATCTCGACATGGTTTCGGCGGTGTGCCCGGCCTGCAACATCACCCTGGTCGAGGCGTCCACCAACAGCTTCTCCAACCTCATGGCGGCGGTCAGCTATGCCAAGAGCCTGAAGCCGGCGGCGGTGACCAACAGCTACGGCGGCAGCGAGTGGAGCAGCGAGAGCTCCTACAACGGCACCTACTCCTACGTGGCCGCCAACTCCTCCAGCGGCACGCCCCCGACCGCCGTCACCGCCGCCACCGGCGACAGCAGCTACGGCACCGAGTTCCCCGCCACCGCGCCTGGGACCACTGCCGTCGGCGGCACCAGCCTCAGCTACTCCGGTTTCGGGTCCACGCTGGCCTGGGCGCCCCAGACCGTCTGGTACAACAGCAGCAGCTCGGGCGCCGGTGCGGGCTGCTCGAGCTACGAGTCGCTCCCGTCGTGGCAGGCGCTGGCCGGCGTCTACAACAACTCCGGCATCTGCAACGGCCGCCAGATCGGTGACGTGTCGGCGGTGGCCGACCCCTATACCGGCGTCGCCGTGTACGACACCTACGGGCTCAGCGGCTGGTCGGTGTTCGGCGGCACCAGCGCCTCCACCCAGATCATCGGAGCCGTGTACGCCCTGGCCGCCGGAACGGCGACGATGGCCCCGGCGCCGTCGGCCTTCTACACCGACACCAGCACCAACCACGCCACCGGCTCGACCACCGGCCTCGTGCCGGTCACCTCGGGATCTGACGGCAGCTGTGGGAACTACCTCTGCAACGCCGCCGACGCTCTCTCCAGCGGCTACAACGGCCCCGCCGGCCTGGGGACCCCGTCGGGGGTGGGGGCCTTCACCTCCGCCCCGCCCGCCCCGCCGGCAGGCAGCCTGAGCTTCAGCCCGACGAGCGTCTCGTTCACCGCCGGCGGCACCTCGTCGGGCCTCACCGTGGTGGCCACCTCTTCTGGGTCCGCCATCAACCCCGGAACGGTGACGCTGTCGACGAGCTCGTCCACCGGCGGCTTCTCCACCTCGTCCGCCGGGCCGTTCTCGCCGTCGACGACACTCACCTTCGCCACGGGCACGACGAGTAGCCCGACCTTCTACTACCACGACACCAGCGCCGGCAGCCCGACCATCACCGCCTCGGCGGCCAACTGGACCAGCGGGACCATGACCGCCACGGTGGGCCGGTCGAGCACCCCCATGACCGTGACCGTGAGCGCCGGTGGAGCGACCAAGAGCGGGCCCAACTGGCACGTGACGCTGTCCTCGACCACCACGGTCGGGAACTCGGGCGTGTCGGGAGCCACCGTCACCCTCAAGGTGTACTCGGGGGCCTGCTCGCCGTCGGAGACCGGCAACCCCGTGACGACCTCGTCGACGACCACGTCACCCTCCGGCACCGCCAGCTGGACCTTCAGCAGCCGGTCGGCGACGACGTGGTGCGCCGTCGTCAGCGCCACCGACCCCAGCTACGCACCGGGCAGCGGGCAGACCACGTTCAGCACATAGGCTTTCCTAGCGCTGGGCGGCCCCCGCGGCGGAGGAGGGAGCGGAGATGAAGGAGAGGACCCCGAGATGGGCCAGGCGCGCCCTGACCCCGGCGGTGGCCACCGTGCTCGTGCTGGCGGCCACGGCCGGACCGGCCGCCGCCCGTCCCAAGTCCGGGGGAACGTCCACGCCCACCGGCGAGGACGTCTCCTACCCGCAGTGCGGGTCCGGCCTGCCCACCGGGCGGGCCTTCGGCATCGTCGGGGTCAACGACGGCCTGGCCAACAACCTCAACCCCTGCCTGGGCCCGTCCACCGCATACCCGTCCTACCGCCAGTCGGAGCTGTACTGGGCCCTGTCGGCCACCACCGGCGCCACCTCCCAGCCCCGGGCCTCGCTGTACGTGAACACCGCCGATCCGGGCAACGTCTACAACGGCACGGCCATCGCCGACTGGCCCACCACCTCGGTGTCCTCCGACCCCTACGGGACCTGCAGCACCACGACGGTGTCCACCACCTCAGGGCCGGCGGTGGTCGGCCAGGACTCCCCGGCCTGCGCCTGGCAGTACGGCTACGACCGGGCGACCCAGGACGCCCGCTGGCTCACCTCGGCGGCGGCCGGCGTGGCCGCCCAGGAGAGCGCGGTGGCCGTGCCTTCCGATCCGGGTGCCTACCCGTGGTGGCTCGACGTCGAGACGGCCAACAGCTGGCAGAGCGGCTCGGCCGGCCAGGCCATGAACGTGGCCGACCTCCAAGGGATGGTGGCCGCCCTGCGGGCGGCATCGTCGACCGCCAGCGCCAGGGTGGGCATCTACACGACCTCGTCCCAGTGGTCGGTCGTCACCGGCACGCCCGGGGCCTCCCAGGCCGGCAGCCTGTGGGGCAGCCCCGACTGGGTGCCGGGGGCGGTGAACCTGTCGGGGGCGGAGCAGAACTGCTCCTCGGGGTCCTACACCGGTGGGGCGGTCACCGTCACCCAGTGGACGGCCCAGTCGACCGACTCGGACTACGCCTGCG
Source organism: Acidimicrobiales bacterium (assembly GCA_035653595.1). GTDB lineage: Bacteria > Actinomycetota > Acidimicrobiia > Acidimicrobiales > JAJPHE01 > DASRBO01. The sequence continues at coordinate 27,094 of DASRBO010000106.1, forward strand.
GTTGATGGGGACCCGGTGAGGGCGGGCGGCTTCGGGTCCTGGGCGCACCTGGTCAGGCGCTTCTTCGGGGCCCTGTCCCCGGCCGGGCCCAGCCCGGCGGACGAGGAGTGGGCCCTCGGGCACCTGTTGCCGGGTGAGCAGCAGCTGTGGCGGCGCATGTCCGGTCCGGACCGCCGCCACGCCGTTGGGGTGGCCCGCGACGTCATCGCCCTGCTGAGCACCGACGGCGACGCCCCCGGGCGGGCGGTCGTGGCGAGCGCCCTGCTGCACGACGTGGGCAAGGTCGAGTCCGGCCTGGGCACCGTCGCCCGGGCGCTGGTGACCCTGGCCGCCATCGCCGTGGGACGGCACCGTCTGGGGGGCGGGGCGAACGGCCGGCCGGCGAGGGCCTGGCGCCGGCGGGTGGCCGACTACCTGGCCCATGACCGGATCGGCGCCGAGCTCCTCGCCGGGGCCGGCAGCGATCCGGTCACCGTCGCCTGGTCGGGGGAGCACCACCTGCCGCCGGAGCGCTGGAGCCTCGACCGCCGGGTGGCCGACGCCCTGAAGGCGGCCGACGGCGACTGAGCCCGCCCGCCCTGCGCCGGCTCAGCGGGAGGCGGTCGCGGCCCGGTAGGACCGGTAGCGGTGCAGGATGACGATGGCGATGGCCGCCACCGCCACCGCCGCCAGCAGGTAGCCGGCGTAGCTGAAGTCGTGCATGACCGCCCGCCAATGGCCGCCGACCCCGTAGCCGATGCCCGCCATGGCCCCGTCCCATATGAGCGAGCCGGCGGCAGTCAGTATCCCGAAGCGGACCAGGGGCACCTCGGCCATGCCGGCGGGCACGGCGACGAAGTTCCTGATCACCGGAAGCAAACGGCTCCCGAACACCCCCCATCGCTCGTGGCGGTGGTACCACTCCTCGGCCCGGTCGAGGTCGTGGTGGCTGAGCAGGATGTAGCGGCCGAAGCGGTCGACGAAGGCTCTGCCCCCGGTGCGGCCGATGAACCAGGCCACGTAGGCGCCGACAACCTCGCCGGCCGCCCCGGCCAGTATCACCCCGGGCAGCGACAGCCTGCCCTCGGCGGCCAGCACCCCGCCGAAGCCGAGGGTCAGCTCGGACGAGGTGGGCACGCAGCAGGACTGCAGCACCGACAGGAGAAAGATGGCGACGTACCCGGACGACGACACCAGGCTCGTCGGGTTGAGCAGACCAAGCACCGGCTCACGGTAGCCGTGGCCGTCTTGCGGAATCGTGAAGGCGACGCCCCGGACCGGGGCTCCCCGCAGGCGGCCGGCGGAGGCCGGGGGGCCTCCTCCCAGGGCCTGCCTGCGCCGAGCGACGCCCGCCCGGCGCTGGCAGAATGCCTGCCAGGCCCAGCCGGGGGCCGGCCCGGACGAAAGCCGTGGCCGGCCGAGGGTGAAGGGGGCCCCGGAGGAGGAAGCGATGGGTTTGTTCCAGCGGGCGCACGACATCGTGAAGGCCAAGGCCAACAAGGCCCTCGATGCGGCCGAGCGCCCCGACGAGATGCTCGACTACTCCTACGACAAGATGCTCGAACAGATCACCCAGATCAGGCGGGCGCTGGTCGACATAGTGGCGTCGCGCAAGCGCCTCGAGCTGCAGGCGACCCAGCTGCAGCACTCGATGGACCACCTCCAGGACCAGGCCAAGGCCGCCCTGACCCAGGGCCGCGAGGACCTCGCCCGCGAGGCGCTGTCCCGCAAGGCGGCGGCCGAGGGCCAGATCGAGGCGATGCAGCCCCAGCACCAGCAGCTCATGGAGGAGGAGCAGAAGCTCACCCAGACCCTGCAGGCGCTCCAGACGAGGGTCAACCAGTTCCGGACCCAGAAGGAGACGATGAAGGCCCAGTACTCGGCGGCCAAGGCCATGACCACCGTCAACGAGGGGGTGGCGGGGATCTCCAAGTCGGTCACCGACTCGGGGGCGGCGCTGCAGCGGGCCCAGGACAAGATCGCCGCCCTGCAGGCCCGTTCAGGAGCGCTGGACGAGCTCCTCGAGTCCGGCGTGCTCGAGGATGTCGGCACCGGCGGGGACGACATCCAGCGGGAGCTCGACGCCCTGTCGTCCGGCTCCAAGGTCGACGACGAGCTGGCCGCCCTCAAGGCCCAGGTCGGTCCGGCCGGCGCCATCACCGCCACCTCTTCGCCGGCGGCGCTCGATTCGGGCGAGACAGGCGGAGCCGAGGTCGACGGCGGCGAGGCGGGCAAGGAAGGCCAGTGAGCGAAGGGCTCGGCGACGCCTTCGACCTCGACGTTGCTGCCGCGTCGCTGCGGGCGGACAACCGCGACGTGCAGATGCTGCTCAAGCTCCTGGTGCGCCAGCTCGCCGACGCCCTGGGTGAGCGGCTGACGGTCGAGCGCAAGGGCAGGGGCCTGCTCAAGAAGACCGAGGAGGTCCGCTCCGTCAGGGTGGTCATGGGCGACGACCAGTACGAGGCGGTGGTGGAGGGATCGGGTCTGGCCACCACCATCGGACGGGTGTCCGGTGGCATCCGGATACGCAGCGAGAAGGTCGGCGTCGACGAGTGGATCCGCCGTCTGCTGGCCGCCCTGCAGGCCGAGGCGGCCCACAGCTCCAAGGCCCGTCAGGCGTTGGAGAACATCGTGATCGGAGGACCCCAGTGAGCGACACGCCGTCCGACCTGCCCAAGGACGCCGCCCACCGGCTGGAGGAGCTGGGCCACGGGCTCTTCACCTCGGATCTGTCGGTGAACGAGTTCCTGCTCATCAAGGAGGTCGGGTTCCACCCCCTCGGGTTCGTGATGGGGTCGTCGATCTACCACATCGGCCTGCAGACCCGCCGGTGGGGTACCTCCCAGGAGCTGACCAAGCTGAGCGAGGCCATGTACAACGCCCGCGAGCTGGCCATGAACCGCATGGAGGAGGAGGCGGCCAAGCTGTCGGCCGACGGCGTCGTCGGCGTGCGCCTCGACGTCAACTACTACGAGTGGGGCAGCGACGCCGCCGAGTTCATCGCCGTGGGCACGGCGGTGAAGGCGGAGGACGGCCGCTCCTACCTCAACAAGGCGGGCAAGCCCTTCACCTCGGACCTTTCCGGCCAGGACTTCTGGACCATCATGCAGACCGGACACGTCCCCCAGGGCCTGGTGATGGGCAACTGCGTCTACCACATCGCCCACCGGGGCATGTTCAAGGCCCTCTCCACCGTGGGCCAGAACGTCGAGCTGCCGAACTTCACCCAGGCCCTCTACGAGGCCCGCGAGCTGGCCATGACCAGGATGCAGGACGAGGCCGACCAGCTGGGGGCCACCGGCATCGTGGGGGTGAGGCTGGAGGAGAAGTCGCACCAGTGGGGCAGCCACACCATCGAGTTCCTCGCCCTGGGCACGGCGGTGACCAAGACCTCCGACGACGTCACCCTCCCGAAGCCCACAACCATCATCTCGCTGGACAACTGACCGGCACCGCCTGATGCCCGACAGCGCAGCCGATCTCCCCGAGGCGGTAGAGCGCCGCCTGCGCAGCTCGGCCTTCACCTCTGGCCTGAGCGTGAACGACTTCGCCGCCTGCCTGCACATGGGCCTGCGCCCGGTGGCCTTCGTCCAGGGCTTCTGCGTGATGCAGTGGTCCTGGTACGGCGCCGGCTCGCCCTACATGCGGGGGGCCAACCCCTACTCCGGCCGCGGCGGACGCCTGTACAGCGAGAGCTTCGGCTGCCCCCACGGCTATGTCGGCAGCGACCATCGCAGCTGGGGTCAGAACTTCGAGCAGTCCTGGACCGAGGACGCCTGGGGGCTGGGCTTCGGCACCGCCTACCGCCGCATGGTGGAGGAGGCGACCGAGGCCGGGGCCCACGGGGTCATCGGCATCATCGACACGTCGCGGCACCTGGCCGACATGGGCGTGGTCGAGTTCCACCTGACCGGAACGGCCGTCGTGGTCGAGGGGGCGGAGGCCCCTCCGGAGGTGTGGACGACCTACCTCGCCGGCCAGCGGCTGGCCAAGCTGATCGAGGCCGGCTTCATGCCGGTGTCGGTGGCGGCGGCGATGGCCTCGGTTCGGGTGTGGGACGTGTGCGTAACCGAGTACCAGCTGCGGGGCCAGGCCTACACCGGGTCCGTCGGGATGCGGGGCGGCTTCGCCGGTATGGCCAATCGCAGCGGGGTGGGCGGACCGGGCGGTGGTTTCTCCGGCCGGGGCTTCGGCGGTGGGCTCGGCGGCTACGCCGTCGGGGGCGAGATCGTGCAGCTCGGACGGGCCCACACCGCGGCCAGGCGGGTGGCGCGCGAGCACGTGCGGTCCCAGATCGGCAACGACACCCTGCACGGCGCCCAGCTGTCGGTCAACGAGCGGGAGATCGGCGAGGGTGACCAGGAGGTCACCTGCATCCTCAAGGGGACCCGGGTGCGCCGCTTCAAGGACTTCGACCCGCTTCCCGCCCCCCGTCCGACGGTTACGCTCCGGTGAGCCCCTCCGAGCCCGGTCGGCCCCCCGCCCGCCCCCCGGCCGAGGTCGACGTCCGGGCCGAGCTGCTGCGGGCGGTGCGGTGCCTGGCCCATCCCACCGACCAGGCCCGGGGCTCCACTTCCGACCTCAGCATCGACGAGGCCCTCATGCTGCATTCCGTCGGGTGGGAGCCGATCGACCTGATCTGCGGCGTCTCGCTCGAGTCCATCCCCTACGGGGTGTGGAACTGGGGCTCGGGGGAGATCGGGGCGGCCAGCGCCGCCCAGACCCAGGCCGTGCAGGCCGCCGCCGACCGCCTGCGGGAGGAGTGCCTCTCCGTCTCCGGCTACGGGGTGGTGGGGGTCAGGGTGGAGCTGGAGGTGCACCGCCACCACGCCGACGCCGTGCTGGTGGGCACGGCGGTCAGGCCCGCCGACGCCAAGCGCGCTCCCGCCAGCCCCTTCGTCTCCGACCTGTCGGCCCGCGACTTCGCCCTGCTGGCCAGCGCCGGGTGGGAGCCCATGGGCCTGGCCTTCGGCACCAGCTTCGTCTACGCCCCCCGCCGCTCGGTCGGCAAGGTGCTCAGCCAGAAGACCCAGAACGTCGAGCTGACCAACTTCACCGAGGCCATGTACAGCGCCCGCGAGGCGGCCATGGAGCGGATGCAGTCCTCGGCCATCACCGTCGGCGCCACCGGGGTGGTGGCGGTGAGGGTGGAGGAAGGCCCCATGCCCTTCGCCCACCACTCCATCCGCTTCACCGCCTGGGGCACCGCCGTGCGACCGGGGCCCTCGGGCCACCGGCGGATCGCGCCCCAGGTGGTGGTTAGCGTCAACGACGCCCGTAGCCAGTTCGAGGCCAGCGCCCTCCGGGACTGAGCCGGCGGCGGTGCTGGCTCGGCAACCCCGGCCCCGGTGGTGCTCGGCCGGGCCAGCGCTTCATCGCATCTTCAGGTTCCGGCCTCTACAACTGTGCCTGTGAACGACCTGAGCCCGTCTAGGGGCAGGCCCTGTTGAACACGGTCCGGCGCCGGTTGCCTTCGGCCTCCCTGGGCCACGCCGCCCGGGTGGCCGCCGCCGCCTCCGCCGTGATCGCGGCGGTGTACCTGGTGGCGGTGACCGCCCTCAACTTCGCCGTCCTGCACCGCCTCTACCGCCAGGTCGACCAACGCCTCGCCGGTGTGCTGGCCGACGTCAGCCGGGGCCAGGAGAACCTGTCCGACCGGGTGCATCCCTTCAGCCGCGATCTCGACGACTCCCCGGTGCTGATCTGGCGGGTGGGCGTCCACGGTGCCGCCAGCGCCGTCACCCTCGGCGCCCCCCGTCTGCCTGTCCGCTCGTGGTCGGCCGGCGCCGCAGTCACTGCCCTGGTCGGCGGCAGCCAGGTCAGGCTGGAGGCGGCCCCCTACCGGGGCGGCTGGGTGGTGGCGGGCGAGAGCCTGGCCCAGCAGAACCATTTCCGCACCCTGTTGCTGGTGGGCGAGGCGGTGGTGGCGCCGGTCGTGCTGCTGGCGGTGTACCTGGGCTCGCTGACCATAGGCCTCAAGGCGTCCGCCCCGGTCGAGCGGACCCGCCGGCGCCAGCTGGAGTTCACGGCCGACGCGTCCCACGAGCTGCGCACCCCCCTGAGCGTGATCGAGGCCGAGGTGGACCTGGCCCTCAGCTCGGCCCGCGACGCCGCCTACTACCGCTCCGCCCTCGAGCGGGTGGCCGGCGAGAGCGACCGGCTCAAGCGCATCGTGGAGGACATGCTGTGGCTGGCCCGCTTCGACGCCCAGCCGCCACCTCCGGGCCACGAGCCGGTGGATCTGGTGCCGATCGCCCGCCACTGCGCCGAGCGCTTCGCCGTCCTGGCCGCCAATGCTGGGATCGAGATCGTCCTCGACGCCGAGGACGGCGCACCGGTGCTGGTGAAGGCGCCGCCCGAGTGGGTCGACCGCCTGCTCGGGGTGCTGGTCGACAACGCCTGCCGTTACTCGCCGGCCGGGTCGCGGGTGACGGTGTCGGTGGCGACCAGCGGAGGGCGCTCGCGGGTCGTGGTGGAGGACCAGGGACCGGGGATCCCGCCGGAGGAGAGGGATCGGCTCTTCGACCGGTTCCACCGGGCCTCGGACGAGCCCGGCGGGGCGGGCCTGGGCCTGGCCATAGCCGACTCGGTGGTGCGCTCCACCGGAGGGCGCTGGAAGATCGGCGACGCCGCTGCCGGGGGAGCGCGCATGGAGGTCTCCTGGAACCGGGTGGCCCTGCCCGACCGGCGCGAGCCCAGCCGCCTGCCTGAGCCGGCCCGCTCCTGACCGGGGAGGCTCAGCTGGTCCTGGTGGCCGGTGGGACCTGGCTGGAGCGGGCGAACATGGCGATGAAGTCGCGGTTCCACCACGGCATGAGGTAGCGCCCGGTGCCCCCCGACATCTGGCCAAGCAGCAGCGAGCCGTTGCTCGGAAGGGCCGGTCCCAACGGGGCGTCCGGCCGGTAGCTGGTGAAGTTCACCCAGTCGGTGTTGATGTCGAGCTCCATGGCCCGCACCGAGCCGGCCCGGACCAGGAGGTTGGCGAGCGAGCTGGCGTCGAGACCGGGGCCGGCCACGTACACCAGCGCTCCGTCGGCGGTGACGCCGACCGCCGAGCGCCACACGTAGACCCGGTTGCTCAGCGTCGCCCCCCACGCCCACGGTGAGGTGAGCCCCGGAGCAGGATGGCCGCCGTCGACGATCAGACGGAGGTTCTGGCGCACGGCGGAGACGTCCGGGCCCATGACGGCATCGCGACCCCACTGGCCCACGGTCACCGATCCGTCGCGGTAGATCACCAGCGACGCCGCCCCGTTGCGCAGCGGGGCGACCATGCGACCCTCGGAGAAGTAGCCGCCCTGGGAGTCTTTGAGGCGGAAGCCGGAGTTGAACGCCGCCACCAGGTAGTGGCTGGCGTCGGCGCCCACCGGGGCGGAGTAGGCCCACGGGCCGCCGCCCGGTATGTAGCTGCCCGAGTACAGCGTCGCCCGCAGCAGGCGGGTGTCCATCCACGCCACCCCGGCCACCAGGCTGGTGTGCACGGCGTCGGGTCGCAGGAAGGCCTCGTAGGTCGCCGGCAGGCCGGAGACCGGCCGGCCGACCGGGTGCCATATGCCCTCGCCGGGCAGCGGCGGGCTGGCCAGCGCCGGAATGGGCGCCGGCCGGCTCAGGTGGTCGACCGGGGTAGGACCGGCCACCGTCGAGGTGGGGGCAGCGACCGGGATGGCGCCCTTCGGCGGACGGCCGCCCTGGGGCGGGCTGTGGTGGGAGTACCAGAGGTTCTCCACCCAACCGACCAGCGAGGCGCCGCCGTGGTCGCGCACCCAGTCGGTGCTGCGGGCGCCCAGCGAGCCGGAGCCGGGGCCGGCCACGGCGGCGGCGTAGGACGCCTCCCACGGGCTCATCACCAGCAGCAGGACGACCAGTGCGGAACGGAAGCGGTGGCGGCGGGCCAGGGAGGTGACCCGGCCGACCCCCGCCCGCCAGCGGGGCGGCGCAGCCGGGGTGCGCTCGGGAAGGGGCGCGATCGTCCCCGGCGGCCGCCACAGCTCGATGGCCGTCCCCGGTGCTGGCTCTCCTGTCGCCAGCGCCACCGATCCGGGGCGCTCGGCCAGGGGCTCGTCGCCCTTCATCGCCTCACCGGCCCAGGTGCTTGAGGGGGAGGCTGTCCAGGTAGGGGGTGACCCGTCCGAGCAGCACGACCCCGCCGGCGGCCCCCGCCATGAGGGTGGCGACGAGGAGGGCCACCCGCCCCGAAGCCCCTGCGGGACGGCGGCGGCCGCGGCTCGCCCAGTCGGGCAGGCCCAGTCGGGCGGTTCCTGCGAGGTGTCCCAGCACGTGGACGGTCATGGCCAGGAACCACAGTACGAAGCTGGCCTTGTGCAAGGCGAGCAGGCGGTCATGCCAGGACGGCCCGACCAGCATCAGGGCAACGCCGCTTCCCAGCAGGGCCACGGTCAGCACCACCACCGCCGGGCCGAGCATGCGCAGCAGCCACGTCGGGGGCCCCTTGCGCCGGTAGGCGGAGGCTCCGAGGTAGTAGCGGGCGAAGCGGTAGCCGGTGCTGGCGATCTTGAGCGCCACCGGCGGGACGAGCAGCACCCCGATGAAGACGTGGGGGCCGAGGAGCGAGCGGACGGACACCACGGTCAGGCCTTCGAGGAAGAGCAGCACCAGCAGGACCACGGCGGTGGACGACGTGAGCCGCTCGTTGGCCTCCACGCCGGCATCGTCCGCCGGCGCCGGCGCCGGACCGCGCTCGTGCAGGCCCCCCTCAGCGGGCGTAGAGCTGACCATCGGATCCCTCGGCGACGGATATCCGACTGAGGCCCGACTGGGCCGGGCCCACCTCGACCGCCCCGGTGTGGCCGTTGAACTGGGAGCCGTGGCAGGGGCAGACGAACAGCTGGTCCCGCGACGAGTACTCCACCGTGCAGCCGGCGTGCGGGCAGACGGCGTCGAAGGCGAGGAACGTTCCCCGCTGGGGCTGGATGACTAGGCCGGGGTCGCCGGAGGCAGGGTCCTGGAACGAGGCCGCTCCGCCCACCGGCACGGCGCTGGCCGGGCCGAGCCGGGTGCCCGGCGGGTGCGTAGCGGCGGTGGTCGAGGTCGTACTGGGCGCGGGCTGGGCCGCGCCCGGGTTCGCGGCGGCCGAGGTGGTGGGGGCGCTCGACGGCGGGGCCGCGTTGGACAGCGGGACCGAGGTCGACGAGGGCGAAGCCCCGCCGATGATGCGTCCGACGGCGGCGGCTATGCCGCCGGAGACCAGCGCCGCCCCACCCACGACGGCGGCCAGGGTCCCCTTGGCCAGCACGGCGCGGCGCTCGATGAGCCCTTCCTGCCGGTGGCTCAGATCGGGACGGCGCCGGAGGTACGGGCACGGACCGGGCTGGCACGGCTCGCCGTGTCTGGCGGTGCAGGCCCCTTCGACGTAGGAGCCGCACACCCGTCGCACCTCTGAGAAGGGGATCGGCACCACCGTGTCCGCCGTGGCTCCCTCGGCCCGCCGGGCCAGGTTGTGGATGACGGCGTCGGCGGACAGGGGCCCCACTCCGGCCACCAACAGCGGCGTCCAGGCGAAGAAGAACACGATGTCGGAGCCGGTGAAATAGGGGTTGGAGTGGAAGCTGACGGCCAGGAAGAGGGAGAAGGAGATCGCCATCCCGCCCGCCGCCGCCACCCGGCCGTAGAGGCCGAGGAGGGTGCCAACGCCCACGGCCAGTTCGGCCAAGGCGACCAGGATCCCCAGCGGCACGGCCACGTGGACCAGCGGGGTCAACAGGGAGTGGATGGGGCTGCGGTGGGCCGCCCCCGCCAGCTGCGACTGGATCGACGCCGGGTTGGAGGCGTGGAAGAAGCCGGGGTTGGCCAGCTTCTGCAGGCCGGCGAAGGTGAAGGTGAACCCTAGGAATGCCCGCAGCGGCAGCAGGGCCCAGCCCGCGCTCTGGCTGGCCCGCGGCGGAGGCGACAGCCACAGCCAGCTCCCAGGTGTGCCCGGTGAGCCTCCGGAGCTCGCCGCCTGACCGGGCGGACCGGCGCGGCGCGGCGCTGGGCGCGTGGCGGAACGGCGCGGCGACACGCCCGCATACTGGACCACCGAGGCTTTCGGAAACGTGAAGAGCCCCGGGCCGGGCTCCTACCGATCGGCCGACACGGTCAGGGGCGGTGCGGTGGCGCGCACGACCGCCGCCTCCGCCACCACCGGTTCGGCCTCGACATCCACGAAGCCGGCGTCCTCCAGCATCTCGACCCAGCTGTCGATCGACACCGGACGCTCCTGCAGGCGCAGGAGGAAGCGGAAGGCGTTCTTCACCACCCGCCACAGACCGCCCGGGCCCTTGCGCACGAGCACCCAGACCTTGCTCCGGATGATCTGGCGGTCGCGGGCCGACCCACCGCGGCCGAACATCATGTCGCCGATGACGATGACCCCGCCCGGACGCAGCCAGGAGGCGCTCTGCCGCAGCAGCTCGGACTTGTCGGCGTCCCGCAGATGGTGCAGGGCGTAGTTCGACACGACCGCGTCGAAGCTGCCTGGTTCGATCTCCAGCGCCTCGGCGGCGCCGGCGACAGGGTGCACATTCGGCAGACGGCGGACGGCGGCCTGGTCGGCCACGGCGTCGACCATGGCCTGGCTCACGTCCACCGCCGTCACCTCGGCGCCCCGCTCGGCCAGGGGGACCGACAGGGCCCCGGTGCCGCAGCCGATGTCGAGCACCCGCTGACCGGGACGGACCTCGCTGCGCTCGAGCACTGCATCTACGACCCGTTCGAGGTCGGGTCCGCCATGGTGGTCCCAGGCCGATGCCCGCCTGGTCCACACCCGCCGCTGGCGGCTGATGGCGGCCCTGGTCGGGAGTGAGACCGACGGCTCGGTGGTGGCAACCGGTGCTCGGGGGGCCACGTCATTCCCTCCTTGGCGTTGGTGACACGAAGGACGTCAAGGGACCTCTAAATGAGGCCTCGGCAGTCCATACCCCACATGAGCCTCGCCGGACCCTCAGGGCGGGGCCAAGGGAGCCCCGACCGGCACGAGGATGCACCGGGGGGTGGGTACCCTGCCCGTCGGTGCCCACCGAATCCGTCCGGGTCTACCGGCGCCGGCGACTCGTGGTGGGCGGCGGGATCCTGGTGGTGGTGGCGGCGGCGGTGACCGCGGCCACGGCGCTCTCCGGTCGGGGGACGCCGGCGCCCATTGCGACCCACCGCGCCCCCGCCCAGACGCCCGCCGGTACCGCCCCTGCCGCAAGCGTCACCACCACGAGCGCCCCGTCGGGCCGACCAGGCGCGGTCGGGATGACCACCATGGCCTTCGTCGAGTCCTCAGCGGGCGGCGCCCGGACGCTGCCCACGACGGTCCGCTACCCGGCGACACCTTCGGGCGGGGCCGACCGGGCGGGGGGGCCCTATCCCCTGATCGTGTTCTCCCAGGGCTACGACGTCACCGCCGACACCTACGACGCCCTGTTGGCGTACTGGGCGGCCGCCGGCTTCGTCGTGGCCGACCCCACCTATCCCCACACCTCGCCGGGGGCCAGCGGCGGGGTGGACGAGACCGACATCCTCAGGCACCCGGCCGACCTGGGTTACGTGATCGCCCAACTGGTGGCGGCCTCGTCGGATCCGGCCAGCCCCCTCTACCGGATGATCGATCCGGGCGCGATCGGCATCGCCGGCCACTCCGACGGTGGGGACGTGTCGCTGGCGGTGGCGGCGGACTCCTGCTGCCGGGTCGGCGCCGTGCGGGCGGCCGCGGTGCTGTCGGGCGCCGAGCTGAACAGCTTCGGGGGCCGGTACTACGCCTCGCCGTCCCCGCCCCTGCTGGTCACCCAGGGCAGCGCCGACACCATCAACGTGCCGGCCTGCAGCACCGAGCTGTACAACGCCGCCCCCACGCCCAAGTGGTATCTCGACCTGATCGGCGCCGGCCACCAGGCCCCTTACTTCACCGTCGACCCGTATGAGGAGGCCGTGGCCCGGGTGACCACCGACTTCTTCGACCTGTACCTCCGCCACGACGCCGCCGGGGCGGACCGGATGGTCGCCGACGGGACCGTGACCGGGGTCGCCTCCCTCACCGGGGCGCCGAGCGTTCCGGATGCGCCCGGGTACTGCCCCGGGGCATGATCCCCCAACGCCATGACCGCCGCCATCTACCACCTGGACTACCTGCAGGCCGTCGTCATCGGTCTGCTGCAGGGGATCAGCGAGCTGTTCCCCATCTCCAGCCTGGGCCACACCGTCATCATCCCGTCCTGGATCGGCGGGACCTGGGCCACCCTCGTGCGCCAGGAGGCGCAGCCCGAGAGCCCCTACCTCGCCTTCGTGGTCGGCCTGCACCTGGCCACCGCCTTCGTCCTGCTCGGGTTCTACATCCGCGAGTGGACGCGCCTGGTCGTCGGCTTCTTCACCTCGTTCGGGCACCGCCGTCGCCTCTCGGACAGCGAGCGGCTGGCCTGGCTGATCGTGGTGGCGACCATACCGGTGGGGCTCCTCGGTCTCGAGTTCGAGCACCAGTTCCGGGTGCTCTTCGCCAAGCCCCTGGCCGCCTCGCTCTTCCTGATGGTCAACGGCGTGATCCTCGCCGTGGGCGAGGCCCGCCGGCGCCGGCTCGGGGCGGTCGTGGCGGCCACCACCGGCATGGAGGGGACGGATCCCGCCAGCGGCGAGGGCCCGGCCCGGCGGTTCCGCGACGACCGCATCGTGACCATGGACGCTGGATCGGAGCGGCAGCTGGCCCACATCGGGCTGCCGAGCGCGGCGATCATCGGCGCCTCGCAGGCCCTGGCCCTGCTCGCCGGCATCAGCCGCGAGGGTGTGGCCATGGTCGGGGGGCTCTTCCGGGGGCTCGACAACGAGAACGCCCTGCGCTTCTCGTTCCTGCTGTCGACTCCGGTGATCCTCGCCGCCGGCGCCCTCAAGGTCCCGGACCTGATGGGCTCCCTCGGCCAGGGGGTCCGGGCCCAGGTGGTGGCGGGCAGCGTGGCGGCGGTGGCCACCTCGCTGTTCGCGGTGATCTTCCTCACCCGCTGGTTCCGGACGCGGACCCTCGTGCCCTTCGCCGTCTACTGCCTGGTCTTCGGCCTGGCGTCGACGATCCGCTTCGGCCTGTTCTGACGATCAGTCGCGGCTGTACACGACCGGGTTGATCTCGCTGGCGGCCAGCTCGCCCGGCTTCACCCCGGGCAGCCAGACCTTGAGGTCGAACGCCCGGGCGGGATGGTCGGGCTCGACCGCCCGCAGGCCGTCGGCGAAGTAGATGACGGTCATGACCTCCCGCAGGGTGCCCGTCGGGTTGGGCGGGGCGCCGTGCAAGGTCCAGCCGGCATGGAACGTGGCGTCGCCCGGCTCCATCGCCCCGTGGGTGGTGAGAGGGATCCCGCGGTCGTGGATCAGCCGGCCGAACTCCTCCTCGGATCGGTCGGAGATGGCGAACTCTCCCAGGTAGCCGAGGCGGTGGCTGCCGGAGGCGAAGGTCATGCTGCCGATTTCGGCGCTCACCGGCACCAACGGCATCCACATGGTGATGGTGGCGTCGCGGTCGAAGGGCCAGTAGTACTGGTCCTGGTGGAACGGGGTGAGCCCGCCGCCGCCCTCTTTGAACAGCGCCTGGTCGTGGTAGAGCCTCACCGCCTCGACGCCGAGCAGTTCGGCCGCCACCTTCCCGAACCGGCGGGCCAGCACGAAACGGGCCACCGCCTCGTCGCGGCGCCAGAGGTTGGGGACCTGGAGGAAGGCCTTGCCGTAGGTGTCGCGCTCGGCGAGGGGACGGGTCTCGCGGCTGTGGCGCAGGGCGGCGTCGCGGATCACCGGACGGAAGTGCTCCACCTCGGCCGGGCTGGCCAGTCCCCTCACCACGGCGTGGCCGTCGCGCTGGAAGGCCTCGATCACCTCGGGGGCGAGGGGGTGGTCCGAGCTCAGATCCGGTTCGCGCTCCAGCTTCGTCGCCACGTGTCCTCCGTCCCAGCTGACGACCGGGTCAGCACCGGGCCCATCGTGCCACGGCACGTTAGGACCCGGCCCGACCGCCAGTCGGGGGGGCCGCCCACGCCTTGAGGGTGTCGATGAACGTCGAGGGCCCCGGCACGTGGGCTGTCACCGACTCCCCCGAGGCAACAGTGACGGTGACCTCGCTCATCGAGAGGTGCCCGAGGCTGCGCACCCCGGCGACGTCGAGGCGGGGGATGCGCCGGGGGGCGTCGCCGGGCACGGCCACGTACAGGGCCTCGTCCGTCAGGGCCCACCACCCCGCCGGATCGAGGCGGACGGCATCGGTTATGCGCTCGCCGTCGGGCAGGACCGCCCTGACCGCCCTGCCGGCGCGCCACCGCCACCATCTGCGACCTGATGACACCGGATCCCGTTCACCGCCTTACCTGCCGACCGGCAAGTAAGGGCCAATGTAGCATTGCCGTCGCCCGGACGCGCATGGCGGTGGGACGGCGGGCGCGCCACAATCAGGGCGACCCGGCGGAAGAGCCGGAAGAATGGTGCGCGTAGGACCGGCCCTGGAAGCCGGGGAAGAAGCGAGGGGCCGGTGAGCCTCAACCCGGGAACGAGGAACCAGATTCTCGAGATCGCCCTCGAGCTGTTCAGGGCGCAGGGATACAGCGCCACCTCCCTGCGCCAGATCGCCGAGAGTGCCGACCTGACCAAGGCCGCCGTCTACTACCACTTCCCGGCCAAGGAGCAGATCATCATCGAGCTGACCCGGCCGTTCCTCGACGAGGTCGAACAGATGGTGGACCTGATCACCGACGACCCGCCCCGCCAGCCCGGCGACCAGATGCGGATGATGGGCGAGTATCTCGACCTCCTGGTGCGCCACCGCGACGTGATCTCGCTCCTGCGGGAGGACCCCGCCACCCAGCACCATCCCGAGGTGGGCCAGCGGGGGTTCGCCCTCAACGCCCGCCTGGTTGCCCATCTGGCCGGGGAGGAGGCCGGCCACGACGCCATCACCCGCACCCGCTGCGCCTTCGCCGCCCTCCACGGCATCCTGTTGTGCGATCCCGAGTGCCTCGAGGAGGCCCGCCCGGTCGTGCTGGGGGCGGCCTGGGCCGCTCTCATGGCCCCCCCGGCGGGGGAGGGTCCCATCGCGGCGGCGGTGCAGACCACCCACTAGTCCAGGCCTCGGCCGCCCCGCGGGCCGGTGCCGGTGCGACCGCTGGGACATCGATCGGGGTGAGGGTCCGAGGGCCCTCAGACGAAGGTGTAGTGGTCGGCCGGTCCCGCCGCGCTGTTGCCCGCCGAGCTGACCACCACCACGTCGACCGTGCCCGGCGCCTCCGCCGGGGCCAGGGCCATCAGCTGGCCCGGTGACTGCACGATGAAGCGAGAGGCCGCCACCGAGCCGAAGCGGACGGCCCGCACACCGGTCAAGCTCGTCCCGCTCACCGTCACCCAGTTGCCCCCGATCGACGGACCCGCCGGCGGGCTCACCTTGGTCACCGTCGGGGGCGGCGCCGACCGGGCCGCGGCCCCGGCCGACCCGGCCCCTTCCGCCGCCCCACCTGCTCCGGCGGCCGGGCTGAGCGGCGCCGGGGCGCCGGCCGGTGCGGCCGTGCCACCGGCCCCTCCGGTGGCGAAGGGGCCGGCCACCGGGAGGGCGGACGCGCCACCTGCTCCGGCGGCGGTGTCGGGTCCCGACCGGGTCGCCGACGACCTAGCGGTCCGGGCCGGGCCGCCCGAGGCCGCCGTGGTGCCGGACCGGGTCTGACCCAGGCTGAAGGCGAGGGTCACTCCGAGGGCCATCACCGCCAGCACGGCCGCCGCCGCCGCCCACGGCTGCCACGTCGTTCCTGGCCTCCTCACCCGGGCCGGCCGATGCCGCCGCAGCGTCAAGCTCGGCGGCGGAGGGCCGGGGGTGCCGGCCTGGGTGGCCTGGCCCGAGGCGAGGGCGGCCTCCAGCCGGCGCCTGACCGGTTCGGGAACGGGGCGGGGGGAGTCGATGCCGGCCATCCACACGGCGACCGGATCCGGCTCGCCCTCGGCGTCGCCCGAGGAACCGGTGGTCAGGAGGGCGTCTTCCAGCCGGGCCCGGAGATCGGGGGGCAGGGACCGGGGGGCGTCGATGCCAAGGAGCTCCTCGTCGGGGGGGTCAGTCATCGGCCCCCTCTTCCATCTGGCGGCGCAGGGCGTCGCGGGCCCGCTGCAGCAGCGACTGGACCTGCACCCGGCTGCGGCCGACCTCGGTGGCGATCTCCTCCACCGTTCGCTCGTCGAGGTACTTGAGCACCAGCACCTGCCGGTGGAGGCTGGAAAGTCGGCCCAGCGCCCGGATGACCCGGTCGTGGCGCTCGACCGGCTCGGACAGGTCGTCCACCCCCTCCTCGCCGACCACGGCCAGGCCCGACCGGGCCCGCTCCTGCCTGCGCTCGAGGTCGTAGTGACGGGCCAGGCGCCGCTTGGCGATGGCGCACATCCAGGTGGACAGGGCGGCGTCCCCCCGGTAGCCGGCCGCCGAGCGGACCGCCTCCAGCAGGGTCTCCTGCAGCAGGTCCTCCGCCACCGCCTGGTCGCCGCCCACCCGGGCGTAGAGGAACCCGTAGACGATGGGGGCGACGGCGTCGAGCAGCTGGCGGACGGCGTCGGGGTCCCGCGCCACGCATCCCTCGAGCAGCTGCTTGTCCGCCGGGTGGGCGGCGGCTTCGGCCATCGTCGTCAACGTCTAGTCGAACGGGAGCCAGGCCACGTCGGAGAAGCTGTGCAGGTCGCTGGCCAGCACCCCGGCGTTCGACACCGTGTAGAGCAGGTCGCCGGCGACCAGGGCCCGCTGGATGCCGGTCCCGCAGCACGGCACCATGGCCGGAGCGCCCACCGCCGCGGCCCGGCCCGCCGAGGCGCTACCCGGCGGCGGTGAGGGCTGGTGGCCCTGGTGGCTCACCCGGCCGACCTCGGCCAGGGAGTCGCCGGGGCGCAGGTGGAAGGCGATGGCGCCGTCGAACCACGTGCTGCCGCCGGGCTCGGTCACCGGCAGGACCACCAGGTTGGCCGCCGGCCAGTAGAGAAGAGCGTGATGGTCGCTCTGCGCCGGCGAGTTGGCCCCGTCCAGGACCAGGCGGCTGGCCAGCTTGGGCGAGGTCGGCCGGCTCACGTCGAACAGCGAGATCTGCAGGCCGGTGGGATGGGCGTTGGCGTCGACGGCCTGACCTACGCCGAGCAGGGCGTCGGCGCCGACCGGCTGCAGGACCGAGGAGTAACCGCTCACCTCCAGCTGGCCCTGGACCCTTGGTGCACGGGGATCGCTCAGGTCCACCACGTACAGCGGATCGATCTGGCGGAAGGTCACGACGTAGCCGACGTCGCCCAGGAAGCGCACTCCGTAGATGCGCTGGCCGGCCCCCAGGTCCGACACCGTTCCCACCGGCGCCAGCACCCCGCCGGCGGCATGCAGCACCGTGACCATGTTGTCGGACAGGGTCGCCGGCGCCTGGCCCTCGCCCGGGGCGGGGGTGGCCTGGCCGACGGTGCTGGCCACCCGCAGGTCGCCCTGATACTCGGACAGGGAGTACTGGTCGATGAGGCTTCCGGCCACCGCGCCTGACGCGGCGTAGCGGGGGTGGGCCGGGTCGCTGATGTCGAACTGGTGGATGTCGGTGGTGACCCCGGTCGGGTCGGGTGTGTAAGCCATGCGCTGCTGGTCGGCCCAGGTCTGGGTGGCGACGTAGACCGATTGGACGCTGGCGTAGACGGTGGCGGCGTCGCCCATGACCGTCACCTCGGCTCCGGCCTGGTCGCTGTCGGGGTCGAGGCTCACCAACGACACGGTGTCCAGGCCCGAGGCGACGGTGGGGTGCATGGCCAGGGCGCAGGAGGCGGTGGTGCGCACCCCCGTCCGGTCGTTGGTGACGCTTGGCAGCCAGTCGGCCACCGTCGAGGCGGCCACCGCCGCCCGGTTGGCGGCCAGGGCCGCGCCCTGCGAGCCCGGCCCGGAGGGGTAGACGAAGGGCAGGCGGGGCTGGCCGTCGAGGACTACCTCCAGCCGGCCGGCCACCACCCGGCTGTCCACCAGGGTGCCGTCGAGGCTGAACGAGCGGGTCACCCGGGGGTGGTAGGGGTCGCTCAGGTCCACCACCGTGACGGCCGTGCGCGACGACGGCGGCTCGGCCGGGACGAGTGCCGGCGGGGCCGGCGTACCGGAAGGACCCGAAGGCGGGGCCTGCTCCGGAACCGGGGCGGGAACGGCGTAGGCCTGCTTCTGGCCGATCAGCACGGCGTCGTGGCCGACCAGGAACAGCGAGGGGCTCCACTGCCCGTCGACCGACACCGATGCGGCCAGGCGGGGGGGCCGGACTCCGACGTCGACCACCTCGAGACGGCTGCCGCCGACGACGGTGGCCAGCACCCGGCCGTCGGTCTTGGCCAGGTCGGGCTCGTCCACCCCGGCCTCCTGGTTGTTGGTGGCCGAGTAGGGGGCTCCGGCGCCCTGGTCGGGGGCGGAGGACGCCGCTGGCGCGCCGGCCCCCGCCCCCGCCGCCGGGGCGGCGGCGGCCGAGCCGGACGATGCGGCCATCGGGGCGGCGGCACCCATCGGGGCGAACCGGGCGCCGCCGGAGACGGCCACCGGGCCCCCGGCGTAGAGCGACTCGGTCGGCAGGCCGGTGGCGCCCACCTCGGCCAGGGCCTCCCCTCGGACCTGGTCGAGGAACCCGGTGCAGCTGTCGTAGTGGACCAGGCTGACCAGGGCCGCCCGTGCCGGCGCCGTCGTCGGGACCGGCCGGGACGGGACCGTGGTGGAGGTGGTGGGCGGCCCGAGCCCGCGCGACGCCGGCACGGAGCACCCGGCGATGAGGCCCACCGTCGCCAGACAGAACGCCGTCCTGGCCATACGCATGCCCGTGCCTCCCTTGGTCGTTTGGGTGTTGGTGGGCGACCGGGGCGTCGATCAACCGCGGCGGCGGCTGATGCGGGAGGGGGCACTATGGTCGGCTGCATCGGGGGCGGAGACGAGTGTGGGAGTTGGCGGCAGGACGTCGGTGGGGGCCGGTGCCCCCGCCCGGCCCGGGCGGGGTTGACCTGGAGCGCCCAGCAGCTTCCGGTCCGTCGGCGCCTCGACCGGCGGCCAGGCAGATCACCCTCCTGTAGGGCGGAGAGGGATGACCGGTCCGTGACAGGAAGGAGGTAGCAGTGGCGCGCACGCTCATAACCGGGGGTTCGGTCTTCGACGGAACCGGGTCGCCGCCTGCTCCGGCCGACGTCGTGGTGGAGGACGGCGTCATCGTCGAGGTCGGCAGCGGGCTCGACGGCGACGAGGCGGTTGACGTCGGCGGGCGCACCGTGCTGCCCGGCCTGTTCGACTGCCACGTGCATTTCACCTTCAGCGGCGACCTCGACCCGCTCAGCCGCATGACCAGGCCGTTCTCCTACCGCTACTTCGAGGCGGTAGCCAACATGGAGGCGACCGTGCGGACCGGGGTGACGTCGGTCCGCGAGGCGGGCGGCTCAGACCTGGGGGTCAAGACTGCCGTGCAGAAGGGCCTGGTGCGGGGCCCCCGCATGCAGATCTCGATCATCATGCTCAGTCAGACCGGCGGCCACGGCGACGGGCACCTGCCCTCCGGAGGGTGCTTCACGGCGATGCACGGCTTCCCCGGCAACCCTGCGGCCCTGGTCGACGGCCCCGAGCAGATGCGCCAGCGGGTGCGGGAGCTGATCCGCGAGGGCGCCGACGTCATAAAGGTGGCGACCTCGGGCGGGGTGCTCTCGATGAGGGACAACCCCAGGCACGGCCACTTCCGCGACGACGAGATCGCCGTCCTGGTAGCCGAGGCCTCGGCGGCAGGCATCCACGCCATGGCCCACGCCCAGGCGACCGAGGGGATCAAGGCCGCCGTCCGCAACGGGGTCCGCTCCATCGAGCACGGCATCTACCTCGACGACGAGGCCATCTCCATGATGATCGAGCGGGGGGTCTGGCTGGTGCCCACCCTGGCGGCGCCTCGGGCCGTCATCGCCGCCGCCGAGTCCGGCACCAGGATGGACGAGGCGGTGATCAGGAAGGCCCGCGAGGTTCTGGAGGCGCACACCGAGTCCTTCCGGTCGGCGGTGGCGGCCGGGGTGCGGATCGCCATGGGCACCGACAGCGGGGTCGGGCCCCACGGTCGCAACCTCGAGGAGCTCGGCCTGATGGCGGAGAACAGCTCCATGTCTGCCCTCGACGCCTGGGTGGCGACCACGTCCAGCGCCGCCGCCCTGTGCGGGGTGGATGATCAGCTGGGGACGGTGGTGCCGGGCAAGCTGGCCGACCTGGTAGTCCTCGACGGCGAGCTCACCGACCTAGACAAGCTCGCCGAACGGGTGTGGGGGGTGTGGAAGGGCGGAGCCCGTCTGGTCTGATCCGGCGTCGGGCAGCCGGCCATCGGCCGCAAGCCGCCGGGTGGAACATCACGCGCCGGCCGGTGCAGGGGCCGCCCCGGTTTATGGGCCACGGGGGGTCCCCGGTGCTCAGGGCCCCGGCGGGGGCGGTGGCGGGGCGCCAGGTGGGGCCGCCGGCCCACCGAGGTCAACCAGCCGCTGCAGGAACTCCTCGCGGCTGAGCTCGCCCCGGGCGTAGCGCATGCGCAGCTCGTGCAGGGCGGGGTCGAACGGGGGCGGCCCCGCGGGGGGCCCGAACCAGGGCCTCGGCGCCGGGTGACCGGACACCACGGCGCCGGTGCGCCAGTAGCGGATCAGGGCCACCACCCCCAGGGCCAGGAGCAGCGCCAGGGCGATCAGGATCAGCACGCCCAGCACGGGGAAGCCCCCCTGCCGGGGGCCTGCATACGGCATCGGGTAACGGAACATCAGGTCCTCCTCGGCGCCATTGAACAGCCCGGCTCTGGGAAGCGACCACATGGCGCCTGGGACGCCACTGTGAACCCGGTCCGGCGGGCGGCCGGCGGGCCCCGGCGTTGGACATAGCCTTGCATGGTGACCAGGTTGCGCATCGCCGCCTGCCAGATCAACACCGTGGTCGGGGATCTCGACGGCAACGTGGCCCGGATAGTCGAGGCCCTGGGCGCGGCCGACGACGCCGGCTGCGACCTCGCCGTGTTCCCCGAGCTGGCCGTGACCGGCTACCCGCCCGAGGATCTGCTGCTGAAGCCCGGCTTCGTGGTCGAGAACCGCCAGGCCCTGGCCCGGGTGGCCTCCGCCTCTGCAACGTGCGCGGCGGTGGTCGGCTTCGTCGACGCCGATCGTGACCTGTACAACGCTGTCGCGGTGTGCTCCGAGGGGCAGATCCAGGGCACCTACCGCAAGCGGCTCCTGCCCAACTACGCCGTCTTCGACGAGAAGCGCTACTTCGCCCCGGGCACGGGGCCGCCGACCCTGTTCCGCATCGGCGGGGTCAAGGTCGGCATCTCCATCTGCGAGGACGCCTGGAGCCCCTCGGGGCCGATCCTGGTCGCCGCCGCCGGGGGGGCCGAGATGGTGGTCAACCTCAACGCCAGCCCCTACTACGCCGGTCGGCTGGAGGAACGGCTCCGGATGCTGGCGACCAGGGCCGCCGATGCCAGCTGTCCCCTGGTCTACGTCAACCAGGTCGGCGGCCAGGACGAACTCGTCTTCGACGGCGGCTCGGTGGTCTTCGACCAGGACGGGCGCCTGTACGCCTCGGCCCCCCAGTTCGTCGAGGACGTGATGATCTTCGACCTGGAGGTGGTGCCTGCTTTCCACAAGCGGCTGCTCGACCCGCGGGGCCACGAGGTGGCCGAGCCGCTGCCCGAGGTCGTACTGACCGCCGGGCCGCGCGCCAACGCCGAGCGGAGGCTGCCCGTGGTCACCGCCCCCCTCGCCCCGGAGGACGAGATCTACGAGGCCCTGGTGCTCGGCACCCGCGACTACGTGGGCAAGAACGGCTTCTCCGACGTCGTCCTGGGGATGTCGGGGGGCATCGACTCCTCGCTGGTGGCGACCATAGCGGTGGACGCCCTCGGCGCCGACCACGTGCACGGCGTGGCCATGCCCTCGCGCTTTTCCAGCGAAGGATCCCTGTCCGATGCCGGCCGGCTGGCGGCCAACCTGGGCATCGAGCTGCGCACGATCCCCATCGAGGCGGTGCACGCGGCGATGCTCGAGGTGCTGGCGCCGTCTTTCGCCGGCACCGATGAGGGGGTGGCCGAGGAGAACATCCAGGGTCGCATCCGGGCCACCCTGCTCATGGCCCTCAACAACAAGTTCAACTGGCTGGTGCTCATCTGCGGCAACAAGAGCGAGCTGGCCGTCGGTTACACCACCATCTACGGCGTGGACATGGCCGGTGGCTTCGCCGTCATCAAGGACGTCCCCAAGACCCTGGTCTACCGGCTGGCCGAGGCCCGCAACCGCCGAGCCGGCCACGACCTCATCCCCCGCTCGGTGATGGACAAGCCTCCCTCGGCCGAGCTGCGCCCCGGCCAGCGCGACGACCAGAGCCTGCCCCCATATGAGATCCTCGATCCCATCGTGCAGGCCTACGTCGAGGCCGACCGCACCCTGGCCGAGCTGGTCGCCGAGCAGGACGACCCCGACCTGGTGCGCCGGGTGGCGCGCATGATCGACCGGGCCGAGTGGAAGAGGCGCCAGGCCCCCCCGGGGGTGCGGGTGACGTCCAAGGCGTTCGGCAAGGACCGCCGGGTGCCCATCACCAACCGCTACCCGGGCTGACCCCGGTGGCGCCGAGGTCGGCCTCGACCTGGGCCGCCCACGCCTCGGTGGCCGCTGCCGCCGTGTGCTTCGGGAGCACCTTCCTGCCTGTGCAGGACGCCGTACGGCACGCCGGCCCGGTGCCGTTCCTGGCCGTTCGGTTCATCGCCGGCGCCGTGATCCTGGTCCCGATCGCCCGCCGCCGCCCCCTGCCGCGGCCGGCCGGCCTGGTGGTGTCGGAGGGGCTGCGCTGCGGTCTGCCGCTCCTGGCGGGCTACCTGCTGCAGACCTGGGGCCTGCGCTACACGACCACCTCGACCTCGGCGTTCATCACCTACATGCTGGTGGTGATGGTGCCCGTGCTGGGGGCGGCGACCGCCAGGCGGCTGCCGGCTCCGGCGGTGGTGGCCGGGGTGGTGCTGGCCGCCGCCGGCCTCTACCTGCTTACCGGGGCCGGCGTCCGGGGCTTCGGGCTGGGGGAGTGGCTGACCCTGGGCTGCGCCTTCTCCTTCGCCGTCAACATCCTGGCCATCGGGCGGGCCGTGGCCAGGGTCGACGCCGTGTGGCTGGCCCTGGCCCAGCTGGCGGTGGTGGGGCTGGGCTGTGCCGTGCCCGGGGCCTTCATCGGCGGCTACCGGCTGCCGGCGGCCACCGTGGCCGCCGCCCTCTACACCG
The DNA here is from genome assembly GCA_035653595.1 of Acidimicrobiales bacterium. Lineage (GTDB taxonomy): Bacteria > Actinomycetota > Acidimicrobiia > Acidimicrobiales > JAJPHE01 > DASRBO01. The sequence goes on from DASRBO010000106.1 coordinate 50,293, forward strand.
CCCTGGTCGCCTCGGCCCTGGCGTTCGGGCTGCAGATCTGGGGCCAGCAACTGGTGGGGCCGACCCGGACGTCGTTGCTGCTCATGATCGAACCGGTGACCGCCGCCGTCATCGGCCGCCTGGCCGCCCACGAGCGGCTGGGGGCGGGCGGGGTGGCCGGGGCGGCCATGATCCTCGCTGGCATCGCCCTCAGCGAGGCGCCCATCTTGACCGCGGAGTCAAGAAGAACGATGCTGAGCCCGGCTCCGGACGGGGGAGAGCGCCGGGGCCAGGTTCAGGACCCGATCTGAACCCAGGTCTCGAGCAAGGAGCGAGTGGAGCCATGGCCGATCCGAAGAAGCCCCGCCCGGCGTTCGCGCCCTGGGACCGTCGGGAGCTGCCGGGGGCGTTCGACGTGGACGAGACCGCCCGGCGGGTGGGCCACTACAAGTGGATCGAGATGCGCCTGTTCGAGGCGCTCGGCGGATGGGTTGCCACCGTGCCGGAGCTGGACGTCAAGATGCGCCTGGGGACCCACTGCTACAAGCACGCGTGGCACTCCGAGCTGTGGCACAAGCGCCTGCCCGAGCTGCGGGAGATGAACCCGGACCGCCTCACCCTCCCGCCCAATGCCGCCATGGAGGAGTTCGTGGAGGCCATGACCGCCCCCGAGGGAGAGGACAAGACCCTCGAGAAGCTGGTCGGGGTGTACCGGGTGCTGATCCCGCACAAGATCGCCGCCTACACCTACCACCTCAACAACACCTCGCGGATCACCGACGCCCCGACCATCCGGAGCCTGCAGCTGGCCCTCAACGACGAGTTCGAGGACTGGCGCGACGGCGAGATGATCATCCAGTCGATGATCGAGAACGACGACGACGTGCGCCGGGCGACCCAGCGCCAGGCCGAGCTGGAGGCGATCATGGTCCGCGCCGGCGGCATCGCCGGGCCCGGATCCATCGGGATGCCCTCGCCTGAGCAGGCCGAGGTGGGGGCGTGATCGCCGGGGCCGTCCCGGTCCCGTCCGGGGCAGGCCGCTAGTGGCCCGGGTCACGGTCACCCCCGAGCAGTTCAACCTGGTCTTCTTCGACGCCGCCCAAATCGCCTCGATCCTCGGGGACTTCGCCGGCAAGGTCGGCCTCGACGCCGACATCCAGGTCAATGTGGACGAGGCCAGCGCCTTGGGCCGGGCCCAGGTGGCATCGCTTGACCCGGTCGTCCTCGAGGTGCAGGGGGGTGCCTTCGAGGACCCCAAGCGCCCCCGTCAGCTGTCCGAGCGGGCCGTGATCGACGTCGCCGGGCGGCTCCTCTACCGGGTGCGGGACCGGCTCGATCCCTCCTTCGGGGAGCCACCGGCGGATGCCGAGCTGACCCTCCAGCAGCTCACCGCCTGGGACGCCTACTGCCTGGGCCGCACCGAGCGCCTCGGCTACCACCCGGCCAAGCCCCGCCGGCTCTACCACTTCCGCAACCGCCACGGCTTCACCGACGTCGCCGACGCCGCCTTCGAGCGGCTGTGGTCGGGCGACGGCCTCACCTGGGCCGACATCGAGGCCGTCTGCGTGGAGACCGCCGCCGCCCGCCAGCCGGCCTGAACGAGGGCCGGCCGGAGCGCCCCCGGCCGCCAGCCCGGCGGGGCCCCTATCTCAGGTCGTGGGCGGAGATGCCCTCGAACAGGTCGATGTCCGGGCGCTTCTCCAGAAGCCGCTCGCACGCCCTGGCCATCTCGACCATGTGGTCGGAGTCGAAATGGGCCCGCTGCCTCTCAGGTGAGGCCCACTTCTCGACGATGAGATAACGCCCCGGAACGGTCACCGAGCCGCAGAGGTCGATGTTCCGGCACCCGGGGTGGTTTCTGGACAGGACGACATATTTGGAGAGGACGGCGAGGAGTTGATCAGCAGCGGCCTCGTCCGAGCTCCGGGCGTCGAAGACCATGGTCACGATGGTGACCTCGACCTCCCCCTGCTCGTCGGCGCCGTCGGCCGTCGTCACCCTGCCTCCCCGACTATCAGCCATCGCATGCCAGGCGCCGGTCAAGCTAGCGGTCCGGCTCGGGAGGGTCTGGGAGCGTGGCGTCGAATGTTCAGTTGCAGCCGTTTAGTCCCAAATGTCAGGTCAGGAGCGGTGACCGCGACCGGCTCCGAGGTCATGGCCGGTCAGCGGACGGACGGGGGTTATTGATGGCGAAGCAGCGGGGGGAACGGGACGACGAGGACCTCGTCCGGCTGTATCTCAGCGACATCGGCCAGTACGACCTGCTGACCAAGGACGACGAGGTTCGCCTGGCCCAGGCCATCGAGGCCGGCGACGAGGCTCGCCGCCACCTCGAGTCGGCCCCGGTCGACCTGGCCGTCGCTCGCAAGCGGGAGCTGCGCCGGGCGGTGCGGGACGGGGAGGCGGCCCAGCGGGCCTTCATCCAGTCCAACCTGCGGTTGGTGGTCTCGATCGCCAAGAAGTACCAGGCCTCCGGCCTGCCCCTGCTCGACCTCATCCAGGAGGGCAACCTGGGTCTCATGCACGCCGTCGAGAAGTTCGACTGGCGCAAGGGGTTCAAGTTCTCCACCTACGCCACCTGGTGGATCCGCCAGGCCATCACCCGGGGCATCGCCAACACGGGACGCACCATCCGCCTGCCGGTCCACGCCGGCGACACCCTGGCCAGGGTGCAGAAGGCCCAGGTGCGCCTGGAGCTCAAGCTGGGCCGTCCCGCCACCCTCGCCGAGCTCGGCACCGAGGTGGAGCTGCCCGAGGACAAGCTGCTCGAGGCCCTGCGCTTCCGCTCCGAGCCGCTGTCGCTGTCCGAGCCCCTGCGGGAGGACGGCGACGCCGAGCTGGGCGACGTGGTCGAGGACCGGGGGGCCGATTCCCCCTTCGAGGTGGCCGCCAGCGCCCTGCTGCCCACCGAGGTGGCCCGCCTGCTGGAGCCGCTGGACGAACGGGAGAGGGAGATCCTGCGCCTGCGCTTCGGGCTGGACCGGGGCGAGCCCCGCACCCTCGAGGAGGTCGGGGAGCACTTCAACCTGACCCGCGAGCGGATCCGGCAGATCGAGGCCCGGGCCATGTCCAAGCTCCGCCACCCCTCCAGCGAGACCGGCGCCCGCGACCTGCTGACCGTCTGAGGACCCGGGCCGGGTCCGCCCGCCCGACTAGGTTCGGCCCCGGAGGTGTCCGGGCGCCTGGTGGGCCCCCCCGCCTTCAAAGCGGGTGGTCGTGGCGACCCCACGACGGCGGGTTCGATTCCCGTCCACCTCCGCCACCTCCCTCCATATATATGGCGCGGGATGTGGCGCGCGCTATGTCGGACGGCGGGAAGGCGCCGTGCGTGGCGGGGAGACCGCCGCGGCTGGGGTGGCGCTCCCGCAGGGGCGGGACTAGTGGCGGCCGGGCCCGGGACCGCCCCCGGGGATGGAGCCGACGGGGCCGGGTAGTCTCGAGCCCCATGAAGAAGCTCCTGCTCCTCGCCGTCCTTGTCGCCCTCGGAGCTGTCGCCGCCCGTCGCCTCCTAGCTGACTGATCAGCCCGGTCGCCGACCGGGTCCCGCTGGAGATGGCTGAGCCCGCCGCCCGGCCGTAGGGCTGGACCAGGCGCGAGCCGGCCCTGGCCCCTTCGGCCGCCCGCCGGGCCGCGGTCAGGGCCGCCGTGGCCGCCAGCGAGGCCGCTGCCGCCGGCGCCCTGGACGGCTCGACGCCCCTTCGCAGGTGGTGCCTCCACCACACCCCGGCCGCCCCCAGGCCGACCAGGGCGGCGGCCGCCACCACCGTCGGCGTGCCCCCGGGGGGGTGCCGGCGCTCGCCCAGGGCCACGGTGCGCTCCCACTGGCGCACGTCCCAGCCCCGCTCGCGGGCGAGCTTGGACAGGACCCGGTCGGGGTTGACCACCACGGGGTGGCCCACCGCCTCCAGCATGGGCAGGTCGGTGTAGGAGTCGGTGTAGGCGAACGACGCCGCCAGGTCGATGCCCTCCCGCTCGGCCAGGTCCCGCATGGCCTCGGCCTTGTAGGGGCCGTAGGCGTAGAACTCCATCTCCCCGGTGTAGCGGCCGGCGTCGTCCACCCGCGGTCGGCTGGCGATGGCGCCGTCGACGGCCAGGTACTCGGTCAGGGGGTTGACGATCTCCTCGGGCGAGGCCGACACCAGGTAGACCCGCTCGCCGGCCTGGCGGTGGTGCTCCATGGCCTCGAGGGCCTCGGCGTAGCTGATCGGCTCGACGACCTCCTCGAGGGTCTCCCGCACGATGCGGCGGATGTGCTCGCGGTCCCACCCCTTGGTCAGGGTGAGGACCGAGTCGCGGATCCGGGCCAGCTTCTGCTCGCTGGCCCCCAGGTGCAGGTAGACGAGCTGCCCGTACAGGGCCCGCACGATGGTGGTGCGGGAGATCAGGCCCTCGCGGTAGAGGGGGCGCCCGAAGGCGACCATCGAGGCCCGGGCGATGACCGTCTTGTCCAGGTCGAAGAACGCCGCCCCCCGGCCCCGGGCGCCCTGGTCAGGGCCGGTGCCCGAGGGGACGGCCGGTCCGGGGGCGGTGCCGTCGCCGGGGTCGGAGCCGTTGCCGGTCGAGGGGGAGCCAGGGGGGTCGGCCACGCCTTCGAGCATACGGTCACGGAAACTTTCCCGAACCCGCGTCATGATTGCCGGGTTGGTTCGTTCTATCTAGTCAGAAGCAGGGATCACGCTCCACACGACGAACTAATTGCCCCGGAACACCCTCAGGGCGCTTCTAAGTAGCGGCAGACAGCGGGACAACCGCTGGAGGCTCCATCCAACGGAGGAACTGAAAGACATGAGAAACACGATCGCTCGTGTCGGCACGGCAGGCGCAGCCCTTCTACTGGGCGTCGGTCTGGCCGCTGCCCCCGCGAGTGCTGCCGCCACGGGGGGGAAGCCCGAGGTGTTCGCAGGAAACGCCGCCGCCACCGCCCTCAAGCTGGCGGTGCTGGGCAACTCGGTCACGGAGGGCGTCAGCAACGTCGCCGGTGGCTCGAACCTGTCGGCGTCGGCTCACGCCATCGGCGAGCTGGCCCCCACCCTGGTGACCACCGCCGAGCAGTCGGTGTCGGTGAGCTCCGACAACTCGACCGCCTCCAAGCCCCAGATCTGCGGCGGGGTGACCCTGCCCCAGCTGCCCAACCCGTTCCCGGCGCTGTCGGCCAACGTGGCCTGCTCCGCCGTCACGGCGGCGGTCAAGGGCGGTCTGCCCTCGGCCCAGGCCGTCGGCACGGTGGCCGGAGTGACCGCCGACGCCCACGCCCTGTTCAACACCGTCCTGCAGCCCATCGAGCCGGCGCTGCAGTCGATCTTCGGGGCCCTGCCCTCCCAGCTCAACCCGGTGACCTCCACGGTCTCTGACCTGCTCAACCAGCTGGGCAACACCAGGACCCTGGCCGTCAACATCGGCAACTCCACCTCGTCGCTGACGACCACGGCCGCCTCGGTCACCTCCAACGCCACCGCCCAGGGCGGTGAGGTCGACATCCTCGGCCTCGACGGCACCCCGCTGGCCAAGATCGTGGTCGGCTCGGCCTCGGCCCAGGCCGTCTACGACCGGGCCACCGGCCATGCCGTGCCCACCTTCAACCCCGCCCTGGTGACGGTGACCATCACGCCCCCGGCGGCGTCGGGCCTGGCGGCCCAGACCCTGACGGTGGCCCCCGGTGTCACCCAGACCATCCTGGCCGGCACCCCGCTGCAGTCGACCATCACCGTGGCCGGCGGCTCGACGGCGACCAACCCGGACGGCTCGGTGACCGCCACCTCGGCCGGCGTGGAGCTCAACCTGCTCCAGGGCCTGGGCGCCAGCACCGCCACCTCCTACGACGGTGGGATCGACCTGGCCCTGGCCAAGGCGACCGCCAGCGTGGGTGGCACCCCGGCGGTGGCCGCCGTGGTCACCCCGGCCTCGCCCTCCCTGCCCTTCACCGGCAGCAGCCCGGTCCTGCCGATCGCCGGCATGGGCCTCCTGGGTGCCGGCCTGGCCGGGCGCCGGGTGTGGTCGCTGATCCGCCACTGACCCAATCTCACCAGCAGTAACTCAGACGTTGGCTGGGGCCGGCTTCCTGCACAGGGGGCCGGCCCCTAGCCTTCCTGGACCCCGGTCCGTGCCCCGGCCGGCTAACGGTTCGGGCCATTCCCGCCGATAAGTACAACCGCCAGCGACGACAAGGGTGCCATCAGTGCAAAGCCAAGCCACCAGATCGCAGCCGACCGACCGGATCGTGGCCGCCCTGCGGGGGAGCCGTCCGGCCAAGATCGCCCTGTCGGCCCTCTCCGGGCTGCTCCTGCTGGGGGCGGTTGGCCTGCTCGGGTACCCCTTCTTCACCAACCTCTACCAGAGCCGCCTGCAGAGCCGGCTGGTCCAGCAGCTCAAGGACCCCCAGCTGGCCCAGGCCTACCGCAACCACGCCGTGCCGATCGGCGACAGCCTGACCAGGTTGGAGATACCCGCCATCGGGGTGGATGTGGTGGTCGTCGAGGGCACAACCGAGGAGGCGCTGAAGGCCGGAGCCGGTCACTACCCGGGCACGCCGCTGCCGTGTCAGATGGGTGACGTGGCCATCGCCGGGCACCGCACCACCTACGGCCGGCCCTTCACCGACGTGGACCGCCTCAAGGTCGGCGACAAGATCACCCTGGTCACCCCGGTCGACTCCTGCACCTACATCGTGGACCAGGCCCCCTTCGTGGTCCTGCCCACCGACACCTCGGTGGTGGCCAACACCCCCGGCCAGTACACCCTGACCCTGACCTCCTGCACCCCCAAGGGCTCGGCGAGCCACCGGATCATCATCAAGGCGGCCATGGCCACCGCCTCCAGCCAGGCCTGATGCCCTCGTCTCGCTCAGCCCGCTCGGGCGGGCGCCGCCTGGCCGCCGGGCTGGCCGCCGCCGGGGCCCTGGTGGTGGCGGGCGGGCTCGCCTTCGCCCCCGCCTCCCTGGCGGGGGCCCCCTCGGTCAGCATCACCGACCCGACCGGGGGGCAGACCCTGGCCACGGCCACCCCGACCATCTCCGGTTCGGCCTCGGCCACCTCCGGGGGTGGCACCATCAGCGGCGACCTGCAGGTGGTGGTCACCTCCCAGGCCGGCCACCCCGGCTTCACCGCCACCCGGTCCAACTGGTGCGGCCAGGCCAGCTGCAGCTTCAACGTCCAGGTCAGCCCGGCCCTGGCCTGGAACGGCTCGTACACCCTGGCCGTGCAGGCCACCGAGACCGACCCCACCCCCGACACCTCGGGCCAGCGCAGCCACCAGATCACCCAGACCACCTCGTTCCAGCTGGCCGCCCCGCCGGCGGCGCCCAGCTCGGTCCGGGCCCAGGTGGCGTCCGACGGTTCGTCGGTGGCCCTGTCGTGGAGCGCCAACTCCGAGCCGGACATCGTGGGCTACGAGATCAACCGCAGCCCCGCCTCCACCGGGTCGTGGCCGGCGGCGGTGACCGGAACCAGCTTCGTGGACAACTCGGTCCAGCCCGGCACCTCCTACACCTACTCGGTGGCGGCCGTGCGCCAGGGGGCCGACTCCGGCTCGACGGTGGTCTCGTCCTGGACCAACATCGCCGCCACCACCCCGGCCCCCCCGACCACCACCACCCAGGCACCTTCGGGCTCGGGCCAGGGGGGCAGCGCCGCATCGTCGGGATCGACCTCGAAGGGGTCCTCGGCGGGCTCCGGGGGACAGGCCGGCGGGTCGTCGCGGCGCAGCGACAGCCCCCAGGCCGCGGCTGAGGCCGCCAGCAACCTGGCCTCCTTCGACGCCCTGCTGGCCAAGACGGCCGCCAACACCCCGGCGCCGGCCCAGGCCGCCCCCCAGGTGCCGGCCATCCCCGAGGATGGCCCGGTCGGCGCCGGCTCGGACAACCCGACCGTGGCCCCGTTCAGCCAGGGCTCGGGCGGGGGCCTGACGCCGGGCAGCAGCAGCTCGGCCGTCCGCTTCTACCGCACCACCGTCCCGTCGGGCATCGGGTCCAAGACCTCCCTCGAGGCCATCGCCCTGGCCGCCCTGCTGGTGGCGGTGGTCGCCCACCTGCTCTGGCTCCGGCGCCAGATCGCCTGACCGGCTCCCGGCCGACCGCCTAGGGGCGCAGGACCGCCCGCAGCAGGGCGGCGGCCCCGGCCTTGTCGAGGGGCTCGTTCAGGTTCCCGCACTTGGGCGACTGCACGCAGGAGGGGCACCCGGCCTCGCACGGGCAGGCGGTGATGGCCTCCAGGGTCGCACCCAGGTGACGGGAGGCGGCATCGAAGCCCAGCTCGGCGATGCCGGCCCCGCCCGGGTAGCCGTCGTAGATGACGATGGTGGCCTGGCCGGTGTCGGGGTGCCAGGGGGTGGACACGCCCCCGACGTCCCAGCGGTCGCAGATCGTGAACAGCGGCAGGATGCCGATGCCGGCGTGCTCGGCGGCGTGAAGCGAGCCCCCCAGCACCTCGCCGGCGGGGCTGTCCTCGGCGTCGCCGGCGCAGTCGGCGTCGTCCTCCCCGGCCGGATCCGACCCCCCCGGGGCCGCCCCCCGCCCGGTCAGCAGCCCGGCCCGGGCCAGCACGTCGGGACCGAAGGTGTACCAGAAACCCCTGGTCGACAGGCAGGTCGGGGGCAGGTCGAGGCCCTCGTCGCCCAGCACCTCGCCGCTGAACAGATCCCGCCGTCGGTAGCCGGTGACCTGCTCGGTCACCTCCACCCGGCCCAGACCCAGCCGGGCCCGTCCCACCCCGGTCTCCCGCTCGCAGCCCAGGATGCGGAAGTCGGTGACGCTGCGGGCCTGGGTCATCTCTCCCGGATCCACCACCGCCACCCACACCGCCCGGTCATCCAGGTCGAGGCGCTCCACCCGGTAATGGACGCCGGCGTGGAGGTACACCGCCCCGGGGTGGACGGTGGCGAAGGCCCGGCTCATCTCGACGGTGCCGATCAGGTCGCCCTCGGGCCCGACGATGCGCAGCTCCTCCGACGAGCCGCTGCGCAGGTTGAGGGACGGGGCGTGGCGGGCGGTGGGCACCGCCCGGCCCGACCGCAGCACCAGGCGGTCCTCCAGCACCAGGCGGCGGATGCCGTCGTCGAAGCTGTCGGCCTCCAGGCCGGGCGGAGCCCACCACGCCTCGTCGTCGGGCTGCAGGGCCCGCTCGAAGGATGCGCACTCGAGGTGGGGGTCCAGGACGAAGGGGTTGGCCGGGTTCACCACCGCCGGTTCGGGGGGCCGGGTGAGCAGCTCGCCGGGATGCGCCATCAGCCACTGGTCGAGGGCGTCGTCGCCGGCGACCAGCACGGCCAGTGACCGCCGGGCCGACCGCCCCGCCCGGCCCACCTGCTGCCACATGGAGGCGATGGTGCCCGGGTAGCCGTTGAGGACACAGGCGTCGAGGCCACCTATGTCCACCCCCAGCTCGAGGGCGTTGGTGGCCGCCACCCCGAGCAGGCGGCCGCTGAACAGCTCGGCCTCGATCTCCCGCCGCTCCGAGGACAGGAAGCCCCCCCGGTAGGGGCGGACCTTGGCCGCCAGCGGGGGCGGCAGGCGGTCCTGGGCGGCGGCGGCCACCAGCTCGGTGCCCCGCCGGCTTCGGGTGAAGGCGATCGAGCGGTACCCGGCCGACACCAGCCCGGCCAGGAGGGACGCCGCCTCGGAGTTGGCCGAGGCCCGGGCCCCCGAGGCCCGGTCCCGCAGGGGCGGGTTCCACAGCGCCAGCAGCCGCTCGCCCTGAGGCGAGCCGTCCTCGGTCACCTCGGCCACCTCCAGCCCGCACAGGGCCGAGGCGAGGGTGCCCGGCCGCCCCACGGTGGCGGAGGTGAACACGAAGGTTGGCGAGCCGCCGTGGATGGCCGCCACCCGCCGCAGCCGGCGCACCACGTGGGCCACGTGGCTGCCGAAGATGCCCCGCAGGGTGTGCAGCTCGTCGAGCACCACGAAGCCCAGCCGCATCATGAACGTCGCCCACCGCTGGTGGTTGGAGAGGACGCCGAAGTGCAGCATGTCGGGATTGGTCAGCACGACGTTGGCATGGCGGCGGACCCAGGCCCGCTCCTCCGAGCTGCAGTCCCCGTCGTAGGTGGCGGCCACGAGGCCGGGCACGTCGAGCTCGCCCAGGGCCCGCAGCTGATCCTGGGCCAGGGCCTTGGTCGGGTACACCAGCAGGGCGGTCGAACCCCGGGCCACCGCCTCGGCGATGGGCAGCTGGTAGCACAGGGACTTGCCCGAGGCGGTTCCGGTGGCGACCGCCACCGAGGTGCCCGAGCGGGCCAGGTCGATGGCGGCGGCCTGGTGGGACCACAGCCCCCCCGCCGGCACCAGGGCGGCGGCCGGCCCCTCCAGGGGGCGGGTGAGCTCGGCTGTCCGGCCGGGCCGAGCGGGGAGGCGATGGAGATGGACCAGCTGGCCCGAGGTGGCCAGGCCCGCTATCAGGTCCTCGAAGTCGGGGCGCTCCGGTGCCGCCGGAGGGGCGAGCGACGCTGAGGACATGTGTGAAAAGCTAAAGCCAGCGGGTAGCGTTGCGGCACCTGATTACCTGGGCGAATCTGGGAGCGCCCAGGGGCAGCTACCAGTCGGTCTACGAACAGTCGGTCTTACGAACAGTCGGTCTACGAAGTCGATCTACGAGTCGATTCACAAGGAGCCACCCATGGACCTGGGCCTCGACGTAACGGAGCGGAACGGTTTCGCAGTGCTGGCCGTTCGTGGCGAGGTCGACGTCTACACCGCCCCCCGGCTGCGGGAGAGGCTGGTCGAGCTGGTCAGCCAGGGTCACCAGAAGGTCGTCGTCGACTTGGAGGGGGTCGACTTCCTCGACTCCACCGGCCTCGGTGTGCTGGTCGGGGGGCTCAAGCGCCTGCGCAGCCACGATGGTGACCTCACCCTGGTGTGCACCCAGCGCCGGATCCTCAAGGTGTTCGAGATCACCGGCCTGACCAAGGTCTTCTCCATCCACGATTCGGTGGAAGCCGCCACCGGCGGCTGATCCGGCGCAGTCCCCGAGCGTGACCAGCACAGCCGGACCGGTCGAGCGCGTCGAGCGCACCGGCGGGGTGGTGTTCACCATCCCGTCCCAGGCCGGCTACGTGTCCCTGGTCCGGATGCTGATCTCCACCCTGGCCTACGAGCGGCGGGACCTCGACGACGAGCGGGTGGAGGACCTGGTGCTCGCCGTGTCCGAGGCGGCGTCGCTGGCCATCGAGGCCCATGGGGGCACCGGCGACCACCCCCTGGTGTTGCGGTGGTCGGAGGACGACGAGCGCTGCGAGGTCGAGGTGGTCGACCGGCTGAGGGTCCTCGACGTCGACGTCAACGAGAGCCTGGCCGACCACGTCAGCGACCCCGGCCGGGCCGCCCTCGAGGGCAACCTTGGTCTGCCGCTGGTCCGGGCCCTGGTGGACGAGGTGACGGTGGACTCCGACGACAGCGGCATCGTGGTCCGCATGTCGGTCCTCTGCGCCCGGCTGCCCTCGCTGCCCGACGACTGAGGGATGCCGGCTCCCCGGCTCGCCGACGACGCGGGGATGCCCGCCGCCCGGCCGGCACACGGCTGAGCCGCCGGCGGGGGAGGTTCCGGTCCCGGCCGGTCCGGACCGGTGGGCCTGGCTACTCCCGCACCATGGTCGAGCGCACCGCGTCCTGGGAGGTGGCGGTCACCAGCGCGAGGACTTCGTCCCCCGCCCGCAGCACCACGTCGCCCCGGGGGACCACCACGTGCCGGTCGCGGATGATGGCGACCACGCTGGCGTCGCGGGGCAGGCCCAGATCCGAAATGGACCGGTCCGCCGCCGGCGAGTCGGGAGCCAGGGTCACCTCGACCAGGTTGGCCTCGCCCTGCTCCAGCTGCAGGAGCCGCACCAGGGAGCCGACGGTGACCGCCTCCTCCACCACCCCGGTGAGCAGGTGGGGCGTCGAGACGGCCACATCAACGCCCCAGCTCTCGTTGAACAGCCAGTGGTTCTTGGGGTGGTTGACCCGGGCCACCACCCTTGGGACGGCGAATTCCATCTTGGCCAGCAGGGAGACCACCAGGTTGTCCTCGTCGTCACCGGTGGCCGCCACCACCACGTCGGCCTCGGCCACCCCCGCCTTCTGCAGGTTGGTCACCTCGCAGGCGTCGGCGTCGAGGACGGGCACCTCCAGCTCCTTGACCAGCCGCTGCACCAGCCCGTGGTCCTTGTCCATCAGGGTCACGTCGTGGCCGCTCTGGGCCAGGTCGGTGGCGATGAAGGTGCCGACGTTGCCCGCTCCGGCGATGACGACCTTCACCGTCCGGCCTCGGGGCTCTGAAGGCGGCGGTCCAGGTCGACCAGGGCCCGGCGGTCCACCGCCACGTGGAGGATGTCCCCGTCCTGGCCGACGGCGTCGGCCGTGATCAGGCGGGGCTGGTCCGCCCTGGTCATGCTGACCAGGCGGATGAGGCCGGGGACCTCCAGCTCGGACAGCCGCTTACCGACCCAGGCGGCCGGAAGGGCCCGCTCCACCAGGCTGACCTCGCCTCCGGTGCTGGTCCACTCGGTGTAGCTGCGCTCCGGGAACATCCGCCGCAGCACCTGGTCGGTGGTCCAGGTGACGGTGGCAACGGTCGGTATGCCCAGGCGGCGGTAGATGCTGGCCCGGCGGGGGTCGTAGATGCGGGCGACGACGTTCTCGACCTCGTAGTTCTCGCGGGCGATGCGGGCCGACAGGATGTTGGAGTTGTCGCCGTTGGTGACGGCGGCGAAGGCCCCGGCGCCCCCGATGCCGGCCTCCTCCAGCGTCTCGCGGTCGAAGCCGAAGCCGGTCAGCGCCGTACCGCCCCAATCGGGCGGAAGCCGACGGAAGGCCCCGGAGGCCTTGTCGATGATGGCCACGGTGTGGCCCTCGGCGGTGAGGGAGAGCGCCAGCCCCGAGCCGACCCGGCCGCAGCCGACAATCACCACGTGCACGGGGGCAATTGCTAACACACACCCCGTTCCCCCAACCAAGCCCGGGGACCCAGCCCGGTCGTCTCCGCAGTCGGCGGGCGCCGACATGGGGGCGGCGGACCGCCCGGCATGGTGGTGGCGGGCCCGCTGGGCGTTCGGTTCGCTGGCCCGGGCTATTCCGGCGCCGGAGCCGGAGATAAGGTCGCCGACATGGGCGTGCCGGAGCCGGAGCAGCCGGCGAGCTCGTACCCGGCGGCCCAGTCGTCGGAGCCGACGCTGCCGGAGAGCTTCGGCTACCGGATGAAGAAGCTCCTGCTCGGTCCACCCCTGGTGCGGGAGCAGCTGGCCGAGGAGAAGCTGGGGAAGCCGACCGCCCTGGCCATCCTGTCCTCCGACGTCATGTCGTCCTCGGCCTATGCCACCGAGGAGATCCTCTACCAGCTGGTGCCGGCGGTCGGGCTGGCGGCGTTCAGCCTGGTCATCCCGCTCACCCTGGCCATCATCGGGGTGCTGGCGGTGGTCACCGCCCTCTACCGCCAGGTGGTGAGGGCCTATCCCAAGGCCGGCGGGGCGTACGTGGTCAGCCGCGAGAACTTCGGCCTGGGGGTGGCCCAGGTGGCCGGGGCGTCGCTGCTGATCGACTACACCCTGACCGTGGCGGTCTCGATCGCCAGCGGCACCGACGCCCTCACCTCGGCGGTGCCGAGCCTGAGCCGGTACACCACCTGGCTGGCCCTCGGCTTCGTGGTCCTGCTGGCCTACGGGAACCTGCGCGGCGTTCGTGAGGCGGGCAGGTCCTTCGCCGTGCCGACGTTCTTCTTCGTGGCCAACGTTGCCGTCCTGGCGGTCGTCGGCACCTACCGTCAGCTGACGGGCGGGCTGCACACCCACAACGTGCACCTGGCGGGGGCGGTGCCGGTCGGCCACAGCGCCAGCGGCCTTTTCATGGGGGCGACGCTGTTCATCATCCTCAAGGCCTACGCCAGCGGCGGCTCCGCACTCACCGGCACGGAGGCCATATCCAACGGCGTCAGCGTCTTCCGCCCCCCCCAGGACCGCAACGCCCGCATCACCCTGGTGATCATGGCGACGATCCTCGGCTCCATGTTCCTGACCATTTCGGTCTTCGCCGCCATCACCCACCCGGTGCCGTTCCCCTCCGGCACCCCGTCGGTGATCTCGCAGGTGGCCCGCTTCGTCTACGGCGCCAGCCCGCTGGGACGCTTCCTCTTCTACATGATGCAGCTCGGCACGGCCCTGATCCTGATCCTGGCGGCCAACACCAGCTTCACCGGCTTTCCCTTCCTCGCCAGCTTCGCCGCCGAGGACTCCTTCCTGCCCCGTCAGCTGATGCGCCGGGGCCACCGGCTGGTCTTCTCGAACGGCATCATCGTGCTCACCGTCGTGGCGGTGGGCCTGCTGCTGGCGACCAACTCGAACGTCAACTCGCTCATCGCCATGTACGCCATCGGCGTCTTCACCGGCTTCACCCTCTCGGGGGCGGGGATGGTCCGCCACCACTGGCTCGAGCGGGCGCCCCACTGGAGGCGCAACCTGGCGGTCTGCGCGTCGGCCGGTGTGCTGTCGGGGATCGTCGACGCCGTGTTCATCGTGACCAAGTTCACCGAGGGTGCCTGGGTGGTAGTCCTCCTCCTGCCCGTGCTGGTGGCGGTGTTCACCCGGCTGAACCGCCGCTACCGCCTCGAGGCGGACATCCTGGGAGAGGGCATGGCGGCGCGGGCGGCGGAGGCCCCCACGCTGCGCCGCCACGCCGTCATGGTGCTGGTCGACCGCCTGGACCTGGCCACGGCCCGGGCCATCCAGTACGCCCGGAC
>DASRBO010000107.1:0-102550 GCA_035653595.1 Acidimicrobiales bacterium
TCCGGCTGGAGGGGAGGCTGTTCGTCGAGTGCCAGACCGATCCGGAGACGACCGCCATGGAGGAGGCGGCATCGGCCCGCTACGCCGAAGCCGGCCCGACCGCCCGTGTCGAGCTCTGATCCCACCCATGAGCTGATCGAGTCGGCCTGGCGGGCCGTGGCCGGGGGGACACCGTTGCCGGTCGAGGTCAGGGTGGAGGGCGAGGCCGGCCACCTCGGCTCCGCCTTTCGGGTCGAGGAGGCCGCCGTCGCCTGCGTGGCGGTGGCCCTGGCGGCGGCCGCCGCCCTGGCCAGTGGGGCCCGGGGCGGGCCCGGCGAGGTGGGCCTGCACCGGGCCCAGGTGGCGATGGCGGTGCGCAGCGAGCGCTACTTCGACGCCGGCGGCGCCACCGGAGCCGGCTTCGCCCCCCTGTCGCGCTTCTGGCCGACCGCCGACGGCTGGGTCCGCACCCACGCCAACTACCCATGGCACAAGGCCGCCCTGCTTCAGGCGCTGGGCGCCGGCGAGGAGGAGGTGGGGGCGGCCATGAAGGCCCGGCCGAGCGAGCAGGTGGAGGAGGCGGTGTTCGCCGCCGGCGGGGTGGCCGCCGCCGTGCGCAGCCGGGCCGAGTGGAGGGACCATCCCCAGGGCCGGGCGGTGGCAGCCGAGCCGCTGGTGTCGCATCAGCGCTTCGACGGCGCCCCACCACGTCGGGCCCACGAGGGGCCGTTGCCCGCCGCCGGGGTCAGGGTCATCGACCTCACCAGGGTCATCGCCGGCCCGGTCTGCACCCGCTACCTGGGGGCGATGGGGGCCGAGGTGCTGAGGATCGACTCCCCGTCGGTTCCCGACATGGCCCCGGGCGCCGCGGCCGACACGCTGCTTGGCAAGCGCAGCGCCGCCCTCGATCTGGAGCGGAGCGGGGACCGGGCCAGGCTGCAGGAGCTGCTCGCCGAGGCCGACGTGGTGGTGGCCGGCTACCGGCCCGGCGCCCTCTACCGCTTCGGGCTGGACCCCGCGGCGCTGGTGGACGCCCATCCGGGCCTGGTCGTCGTGTGCCTCGACGCCTGGGGGCATGCCGGCCCGTGGGCCGGTCGGCGGGGCTTCGACAGCGTGGTGCAGGCCCCGACCGGCATAGCCGACGGCGAGTCCGTCGACGGGACGCCGGGTGCCCTGCCGTGCCAGCTCCTCGACCACGGGACCGGCTATCTGGCCGCCGCCGCCGTGCTCGACTCGCTGCGCCGCCAACGCGGCGAGGGCGGCACCTATCTGCGGCGGCTGTCGCTGGCCCGCACGGCGGCCTGGTTGGTCGAGGCCGGCCCGGCCGGGGAGCGCCCGCCGGCGCCGGTCGAGGACGAGCGGCCCTGGGTGGTCGACCTCGGTCCTTCCCTGTCGGCGGTGGGCCCGCCCGGACGGATCGGCGACCGGGCGCTGGCGTGGCCCGGGCCCCCGGCCCGCTACCAGCAGGACGCCCCGGCGTGGAGCACGGTCACAGGAGCCGGTCGGTGAGCGGGTCGGGTGAGCCGCCGAAGAACTTGTCGAGCACGGCGGCGAAGGCCTTCTCCCCTGGGTCGGCCCGCATGAACAGGGTCATCGAGGAGCGCAGCTTGAGGGCGTCAACCGGACCGAGGATCTCCTCGGCCGACCCGGCCGGCGACTGCGCCAGCACGGAGGCGCACTCCCGCAGCCGGGCTCCCAGTACCGGGTGGGCGAGGTAGGCGCGGGCCTCGGGCAACGAGGTGATGCCGAAGCGGACCGCCGTCGGGCTGCGTCCGAGCCCGGCCAGCTGGGGGAAGACGAACCACATCCAGTGGGTCGTCTTGCGCCCGCGGCGCAGCTCGTCGAGGGCGCGGGAGTAGGTGCCTTCGTCGTCCTGGGCCGCCACGAAGCGCCCCAGGTCGTAGGGGTCGTCAGAGGGGTCCACCGTTCATCGTCTCCAAATCGGTCCGGTTAACGTTGGCGGCCGGGAGGTGCTGGGACCATGGCTGATCCCGTCAGGGACTGGAACACCAAGATCATCGACGAGTTCAGGGCCAACGGCGGCAAGGTGGGGGGCCCGTTCGACGGGGCACCGATGATCCTGGTGCACCACCGCGGCGCTCGCACCGGCACCGAGCGGGTCAACCCCCTGGTGTACCTGCCGGTGGGGCGCGACTTCGCTGTGTTCGGGTCGAAGGGCGGGGCGCCGTCGCACCCCCAGTGGTTCCACAACCTCAAGGCCAACCCGGAGACGACGGTCGAGGTCGGCACCGAGGTCCACCAGGTCAGGGCCAGGGTGCTCGAGGGCGCCGAGCGGGAGGAGGTCTGGGCCAAGCAGAAGCGGGCCATGCCCACCTTCGCCGACTACGAGACCAGGGCCGGGTCGCGCCAGATCCCCGTCGTGCTGCTCGAGCGGACCGACTGACGCAGGCCCGTTGCTATTGGCGGGCGCCTTCCCCGGACAGCCCTTAGTCTTCCCGTCATGCGATGGAGGCACAGGGTCCCCGACCGGCTGATGGCCTGGCGGGGAACCGTCGCACCTCAGAACGGCTAGTCCGCCGCTTCCTCACCAGGTCTAGGAGGAAGCGGCGGGAACAGGACGCGGCCGACCGACCGGAGCAGTCGGGATCGAAGCGCCGCGCCACCTCCCGCCCGTACACAGGGAGGTTCTCCGTGCCGATGCCGCACCGGGTCCAGATGCAGCTCATCAAGACCCGTCTGGTCGGGAAGGAGGGGACGCTGCGCATCCGCGAGCTGCGGGCAATCCTCGACGAGCTGCCCGACTACCGCAACGGCCCCTACGCGGACATCCGCAAGTGGGTCAACGCCGAAATCGCCAGCACCCGCACCCGCTCGCGGGTCACCGCCCGCGACTCGATCGAGATCAGGCGCCAGGGGGCGGCCCAGATCGTCCTGGTGGGCCCGCCCAACGTGGGCAAGTCCACCCTGCTGCAGTCGCTGTCCGACATCCAGATCCGCACCGGCGACTTCGCCTTCACCACCCTGCGCCCAGTGGCGGCGGTGACGCGCATCGGCGGCGTTCCGGTGCAGGTGGTCGAGATCCCCGGGCTCCTGCCCGGGGCGGCCGAGGGGCGGGGCGGTGGGCGGGCCCTGCTCGGCGTGGCCCGCCGGGCCGACGCCATGGTGCTCTGTCACGACGCCGCCCGGCCGGTGGAGGCTCTGTCGTTGCTGCGGGCCGAATTGGCCGAGGCCGGGGTCGAGCTGCCTGCGGTGGTGGCCGCCACCAGGCTGGACGAGGCACCCCCGGGGGCGCTTCCCGCCCTCGCCGAGGCGGTGGGGGACCTGGCGGTGGTCGGGGTGTCGGTCCTCGACGACGGGTCGCTGGACGGTCTTCGGGAGGCGATGTGGTCCCTCACCGGGCTCATCCGTGTCCATCCCCGCCGCCACGGGCGCCCCGACGAGCCGGTCGCCATGCGGCCCCCGGTAACGGTGGCCGAGTTCGCCGACGCCATCCACCACGACCTGGGGGCGGGGGCGGTGGGGGCCCGGCTGTGGGGCCGCTCGGCCCGCTTCCCCGGCCAGCGGGTGGGGCGCGGACACCGGCTCGCCGACGGCGACCAGGTGGAGATCCTGCTCAGGTGACGGCCGAGCGCCGCCACCGGAACTGCAGCCCCGACCAGTCCTCGTCGATGGCCGCCACCTTCACGTCCACCAGACCGGTGGGCAGCACCGCCAGGCGGACAGCGTTGTCGGACAGGTCGCTCCGGTGGCCGGCCGCCTTGCGGGGCCAGGCCACCCACAGGGCACAGCCCGGCCCGACGGTGGCAGCCAGGCCGGCTATGCGCCGCTCCAGCGAGGCGGCGTCGGTGAAGAAGGCGACGCAGACCTCGGCCTCCCTGGCCGTGCGGGCCCGGCGCTGGTCGGAGCCGGGGGGCAGGCCGGGCACCTCCCAGCCGGCGGGGGCGCCAACCAGGGCGACCCGGTAGCCGGGCTTCACCCCCAGCTTGGCCGCCGTCGCCGTGGCACCTTCGGGCACGGCTGGACACTACGTGCGTCGGGCCCACCACCGTCCGGGGGCCGGCGCCCGTATCATCTCCGCCCTATGCGGCGGTCCATGTCTGTGGTGGTGGCCCTCGTCCTGGCCGCTCTCCTGCTCAGCCCGGCGGCGGCCGGCGCCGCGGCCGGCCCTCACACCGGCTTCGTCGGCGCCGCCGTCGACGGCTACGGGGACGCCCCCTCGCTGGGCGGCCCCGGCGGCTCGGAGCTGGCCGCCCCGGCGGTGGGCATGGCCGCCACCCCCGACGGGCGGGGCTACTGGGTGGTGGCCGCCGACGGGGGGGTGTTCAGCTACGGCGACGCCGGCTTCTTCGGGTCGCTGGGCGCCCTGCACCTGGCCGCCCCCATCGTCGGGATGGCCGCCACCCCCGACGGCGCCGGCTACTGGCTGGTGGCCCTCGACGGGGGGGTGTTCACCATGGGCGACGCCCACTTCTTCGGCTCCCTGGGGGCCGCTCCGCCGGCCCACTCGATCGTGGCCATGGCGGTCACGCCCGGCGGCCTGGGCTACTGGCTGGTCGGCAGCGACGGCGCGGTGTACCCGTTCGGGGACGCCGTGTCCTACGGGTCGATGAAGGGACAGAACCTGGCCGCCCCCATGAGCGCCATCGTCGCCACGCCCGACGGGCTGGGCTACTGGCTGATCGGGAGCGACGGCGGGGTGTTCACCTTCGGCGACGCCACCTACGAGGGCTCCGCCGCCAACATGAACATAAACACCTGGATCACCGGGGCGGCGGCGACCCCTGACGGCAAGGGCTACTGGCTGGCGGCGGCGACCGGCGGCATCCTCACCTTCGGCGACGCCACCTTCGAGGGGCCGAACCCCAACAACCCTCCGTTCTCGCCCACGGTCGCTATGGCAACCACCCCCGACGGCAACGGCTACTGGCTGCTGCGCCAGGACGAGGTGGCCACCGCCTTCTCCAACCCCGGACCGAGCTCGTCCGCCCTGCCCGCCGCGCCGAAGATCGTCGCCCGGGCGGCCAGCCAGATCGGCCCCGACCCCGACGCGTCCCAGGGCAGCTACTGCAACCCCTATGGCCCGTGCGAGGAGTGGTGCGCCCTGTTCGCCACCTGGGTGTGGGACCAGGCCGGCTTCAGCGTGCCGCAGTACGCCTTCACCGGGGACGTGTGGAACTGGGGCCAGGCCCACGGCCGGGTGCTGCCGGCGAACGCCACCCCGGTGCCCGGCGACGCCGTCATGTACGGCACCGGGCCCCAGAACGCTTCGACCTCGGTGCACATGGGGATCGTCACCCAGGTGTGGCCGGACGGCGCCATCGTGACGGTGGAGGGCGACGCCGGCCCCGAGCCGGCCGGGCAGTACGCCGTGGTCATCAACGGGCCGTTCCTGCCTTCGGAGTCCCAGGGCTACAACGCCACCCCCATCTACGGCTACGTGCAGCCGTAGCTCAGTAGGCCAATCCGCGCACCGCCGCGCGAACATGTCGGCTTGATCAACTTCAGGCTCGACGACCGGGTGGCCGTCGTCACCGGGGCCTCCTCCGGGCTCGGCGTGGCCTTCGCCGTCGCCCTGGCCGAGGCCGGGGCCGACGTGGTGCTGGCCGCCAGGCGGGTGGACCGGCTGGGCGAGACCCGGTTGCTGGTGGAGAAGACCGGGCGGCGGGCCCTGGCGGTGGCCACCGACGTCACCGTGCCCGAGCAGTGCCGGGCGGCGGTGGACCGGGCCATCGAAGCCTTCGGGCGGGTGGACGTGCTGGTCAACAACGCCGGGGTCGGCACGGCGGTGCCCGCCAGCCGCGAGACCCCCGAGGAGTTCCGCACCGTCATCGACGCCAACCTGCTGGGCAGCTACTGGATGGCCCAGGCCTGCGCCAAGGTCATGAAGCCGGGCTCGTCGATAATCAACATAGGCAGCGTGCTCGGCCTCACCACCGCCGGCCTTCCCCAGGCCGCCTACTCGGCCAGCAAGGCGGCCATCATCGGGCTCACCCGCGACCTGGCCCAGCAGTGGACCGGCCGCAAGGGGATCAGGGTGAACGCTCTGGCGCCGGGCTTCTTCCCGACGGAGATGACCGCCGACTACGAGCCTGACTACCTCGACAACGTCATCGCCCAGCGGGTGCCGGCCGGTCGGCCGGGCGAGCTGGAGGAGTGCGCCGCCGCCGTGGTCTTCCTAGCCGGCGACGCCGCCTCCTACATCACCGGCGTGGTGCTGCCGGTGGACGGCGGCCTGCTCACCACCTGAGGGCCGTGGCCGAGCCGGTCCTGTCCAGCCTGCTGTCGCGGCTGTGGGTGGCCTTCGCCATCGAGGTGGACAGCGCTGTCGAGGAGGCCGCCACCGACGCCGTGCGCCGCCTGTTCCGCGTCTCGCTCTCGATGTGGGCCAACGGTCTGCGCCTGATACCGGCGGCGGGGGTGAGCCTGGCCGAGCTGAGGGCCCGGGCGGGGGCGGCGTGCAACATCGGCGGCCTGGAGCGCTGGGGCTGGATCAACGTCGGCGACGGCCCCGGCCGCCGCCCCGGCTACGGGACAAGCACCGGACTGGGCGACGACACCGTTGTGCGCCCCAGCCGGGCCGGCACCTTCGCCCGCCGGGTCTGGCCCGAGGTCATAGCCGAGGTGGAGCAGCGCTGGCCGTCGCGCTTCGGCGCCGGCCGAATCGACGCCCTGGCGGCGGCGGCCGCCCCGCACGGGGCGGGCATGCCGTGGTCGGTGCCCCAGGCGGCGCCGTCCAACGGCTTCTTCACCCGGGTGACCGGAACGACCGAGGAGCAGCCTGAGGCGGTGGTGCTGAGGCTGGGGCAGGCCCTCACCGCCGTCACCCTGCGGTGCGAGGACGGCGCCCCGGTATCCGCCCCGCTTGGTTCCAACCTGCTGCGGGTGGTCGGCCCCGACGGCTTGGCCCGGCGCGACCTGCCGGCGGCGGCGGGCGTCTCCAAGGAGGCGGCCGCCATGGCCACCAGCTTCGCCCTGCGCCGCCAGCTGGTGGAGGACGAGGGCCGGACGCTCCGCCTCACCGCCGCCGGCCAGGCCCCGCTGGCGGGGTGGGAGGAGTGCGCCCGGGCCGGGGACCACGCCGGGCTGCGCCGGGCGGTCACCGCCATCACCTCGAGGGGCGAGGAGCTCGCTATGGGGCTGGGCCCGCCCGAGGGCGGCTGGCGGGGCCAGCACCCCTACCTGGCCCAGACCCGGCGCCTCATGGCCGACCCCATGGCGGCCCTGCCCTGGCAGCCGATGGTTCTGCACCGGGGCGGCTGGCCCGACGGCAGTTAGGCCGGTGGTAAGGCCAGTGGGAGCGGGCCGCGCTCGAGCACGGCGGCGACCAGGGCGGCGTTCTTCTCCAGGGCCGGGCGGTCGCCCACCCAGACGTTCCACGCCAGGTGGGCGGCGCCGATCTGCAGCTCGTAGCAGTGGTGCCGGCTGGCGGCATCGACGAGGGCGCCGGGGTCCGCCCTGATCACCGGCGAGGAGACCGTCCGCCTCCACGGCTCGGCGGCGGCGATGCCGGGGTGCAGCGCCCCCCAGAAGCTGCACCACGCCACGTCGTAGAGGAAGTCGCCCCGCACCGAGCACTTCCACGAGAACACGGCGGTCACCGCGCCGGCGTCCTCGGTCACCAGCACGTTCCCGTGGAGGAGATCGCCGTGGACCAGGTCGCCCCGCTGCGGGCAGGCGTCGAGGAGCTCCTCCATGCGGGCCTCGGCCGCCCGGAACAGCCGGTCCGGCTCCGGCTCGGCCCCGAGTGACGCCCGCCAGCCGCTCACCAGCCGGTCGGGCGAGTCGACCAGGCCGTCGCGCAGGAACCGGTGCCAGTCGAGGTCGCCGGGCGCCGATTTGGGCACGGCGAAGAGGGCCTCAAGCAGCCCGGTCAGCATCGGACCGGCGCTTAGGCACTGGTCTGGTCTGACCGACTCGAGGTAGATGCCGTGGTGGCGGCGGGAGACCGCGAATGCCCGGCCGGCGGCCTCACCCACCTCCAGCACCTCGGGGACCGGCAGGCCGGGCCGGGCGAAGGCCATGGCCGAGCGGTCGGCCTCGAACCACGCCCGGTCGTCCCCGAAGCGCAGTACCAGCTCGCCCTCGGGGCACCGGAAGCCGAAGGCGGCCGACCAGAAGCCGCCACCGAGGCGCTCGAGATCGGCGACGAAGGCGTAGCGGGCCTCCAGGAAGGCCCGCGCCTCCTCGAGGCTCACCTGGGGGGCGGCCTGCCTCACCGCCTCAGAACCGGGGGCGGAGACGGTGGTAGGCCCAGGGCACCAGCGACCGGGCCACCGGGGCCACCAGCGGCAGGGCCGACGCGTTGATCTCGACCCGCGAGCCGCCCAGGCGGTCGAGGACCAGGGCCGACACCCGCTCGGGGGTGCGCCGGGCCAGCCGGGGCGGCGGGGGCACCCCGCCCTTCTCCACCGCCGCCACCCCCATGGCGGTCGGCATCCACGCCGGGTAGACCACGTGCAGGTGCACCCCGTCCGGGCGCACCTGGTAGGACAGCGACTCGGTGGCGGCGGCCAGGGCGGCCTTGGAGGCCTCGTAGTCGCCCGGGCCCGGGCCAGGGGCGCGGGCGTCGTCGGAGACCACGTTGGCCACCACCCCGTGGCGGCGGGCCCTCATGCCCGGGACGACGGCGAGCATCGACGCGTAGGGGGAGAAGAAGTTGATGTCCATGACCCGGCGGACCAGCTCGAGGTCGGGCCAGCGGGCCCGCTGGAGCCCGCCGTGGCCGGCCACGTTGAGCAGCACGTCGATGCGGCCGAACTCCTCCTCGAGCGCCTTGAGCAGCTCCAGGTAGGAGTCCACCTCACTCAGGTCGCACACCCGGTAGGTGCTGGCCGGGCTGTCGATCCGCATGACCCGGCTCAGCTCGGCCAGCTCCGGCTCACGCCGGGCCACCCCGATGACGGTCGCCCCCGCCCGGGCCAGATCGGCCGCCAGCTGGCGTCCCAGGCCGGAGGAGGCGCCGGTCACCACGGCGACGTCGTCGGCGAATCGCACGCCGACAGCCTGCCATCCCCCCGGCGCCGGCCCGGTGGACCGCCGCCGCTCAGCGGGTGGTCACGCGGCCGGGCCAGAAGGTCAGTCCCCGGCGAGGGACCAGGTCACCAGCGGAGGCGGTCGAGCTGGCGCCGGTCGCGCTTGGTCGGGCGGCCGGCGCCGGCGTCGCGGGTGAAGGCCGACTCATCCCTCGGCGGCGGCGGGCTGTGATCCACGTAGCAGCCGGCCGCCACCGGGGCCCCCACCCGCTTGTCGATGACCCCGGTCACCTCGAGTACCCGCAGGCGGGCGGGGGTGCGGGCCTCCACCCGGTCCCCGGCCCGGACCGGGGTGGCGGCCTTGGCCGGCTGGCCGTTCACCCGCACATGGCCGCCGCGGCAGGCATCGGTGGCGGCCGAGCGGGTCTTGAACAGCCGCACCGCCCACAGCCACTGGTCGACCCTGGCCTGGTCCATGGCCAGATCGTGACCGACTACCTTCCTGGCCGCAATCACTCGGCGCTGGGAGGACGAGATGAGACGGGTGCTGGCCTGGGCCGTGCCGGGCGCGGTCACGATGTTGCTGCTGGCCGGCTGCGGCGGGGGGTCAGCGGGCTCGGCGGGCTCAGGAGGCGGGTCGGCCTCCGCCCAGGCGGCCATCAAGGCCAACTGGACCACCTTCTTCAACGGCCACACCCCGGCGGCCACCAAGGTCACCCTGCTGCAGAACGGGTCGAACTTCGCCGCCTTCATCAACGCCCAGGCCAACAGCAACACCGCTCGCGAGGCCTCGGCCAAGGTCGACAGCGTCACCATGGCCGGCGCGACCCAGGCCGATGTGACCTACGACCTCCTCCTCAACGGCCAGGTCGGGCTGAGCGGCCAGAAGGGCACCGCCGTACTGCAGGGAGGCACCTGGAAGGTGAGCGACGCGACGTTCTGCGCCCTGGCCGCGCTGCAGAACAACGGCAAGCCGCCCACGGGCTGCTGACCGCTCCGGCGGCGCCGGTGCCCTCAGCGACCTGATACGGGGCGCCGCCGGTTCAGACGGCGTCGAACCACAGCTCGACCTCGGCGTCGGGGGAGCCCCCGTAGTTGATGGTGATCTCCTCGCCGGGGGCGATGTCCCGCAGGGCCCGCACCGCCACCTGCAGGCCGTCGTAGTCCATCTCGTAGGCGGCGTTGGGCTCGGTGGAGTGGTTGAGCAGGCTGGTGTGCCCGAGGGCCAGAGCCACACCCTCCTCCCACTCGAAGACGTGGCAGCCGATGGAGGTCTGGGCCAGGGTGTCCCACTCCTCGCCGCTGACCACCAGCACCGGGCACGACTCCAGCACCTCGCCGGCGGAGAACCAGCGCCGGGCGAACACCCCCCGCCCGTGGCGCTCGGAGTCGGCGATGTAGAGATGATCGGTCATCGCATGGCCGCCACCGGCTCGGGCGCCGCCGGCGCCGGCGCGGCCACCTCGGCCCCCTCCTGGTAGTGATACTTGCCGCCCCGCAACCATGACGCCACCGCCGCGACCAGGCAGGCGATGGCGGCGAAGTTGAACACCTCCGACAGGCCGTGGGAGAAGGCGGGGGAGATCAGCAACGGGAAGAAGCGCCGCCCGGTCAGGTATGCGATGTGGGAGGCCGGCATGTGGGCCAGCACCGGCCCGAGCAGGGTCCGGATCGGGTTGTAGCCGAGCAGGGAGGCGAACAGGGTCGCTACCGGGGGCAGGTGGGAGACCTGGGCGGCGGTGGCCGCAGGCACGCCCTGGCTCACCAGGCCCCGGTACATGTCGGCCGGCAGCTGCGAGGACAGGCCGGCGATCATGATCGAGAAGAAGATCCCGATCGAGAGTACCTGGGCCGAGTTCATGAACGTGTTCGTCATGCCGGCGCCGGCGCCCCGGTGGCGGGGTGGGAGGCTGTTCATGATGCCGGCGCGGTTGGGCGAGGAGAACAGCCCCATGGCCAGGCCGTTGAGCCCCACCAGGGCGGCGAAGGCCCAGTAGGGGAAGTCGACGGGCAGGATCTCCAGCAGGAAGAAGCTGAGGGCGGCCAGCACCATGCCGCCAGTGGCGAAGGGGCGGGCGCCGTAACGGTCGGACAGGTAGCCCGACACCGGGCCGGCCACCAGGAAGCCGGCCGTGAGCGGCAGCATGTAGATGCCGGCCCACAGCGGGGTGCGCTCGAAGCTGTAGCCGTGCTCGGGCAGCCATATCCCCTGCAGCCAGATGATCAGCATGAACATCAGGCCGCCCCGGCCGATGGCCGCCAGCAGGTTGGCCAGGTTGCCGGCCGAGAAGGCCCGGATTCGGAACAGCTCGAGGCGGAACATTGGATCGGTCACCCTGGTCTCCACCACGCCGAACACGACCAGCAGGCCGGCGCCCAGCCCCATCTCCCACAGCACCTTGGGGTTGCTCCAGCCCATCACGTGGTGGCCGTAGGGCTCTATGCCGTAGGTGATGCCCACCAGCAGCAGGATCAGCCCGGCGCCGAAGGTGATGTTGCCCACCCAGTCCAGCCGGGCCGGGCTGCGCACCCCCCGCTCCTCCAGCTTGAGGTAGGCCCACACCGTCCCGAACACGCCGATCGGCACCGACACCAGGAAGACCAGGTGCCACTCGACCGGGGCGAGGAGGCCGCCCAGGACCAGGCCCACGAACGACCCGCCGATGGCGGCCACCTGGTTGATGCCCAGGGCCAGGCCCCGCTGGTGCACGGGGAAGGCGTCGGTCAGGATGGCCGAGGAGTTGGCGAACAGCATGGCCCCGCCGATGCCCTGGCCCACCCGCATCAGGATCAGCCACAGGGCGGCGTGGTCGCCCTTCAGCCAGGTGACCGCCAGCAGCACCGAGAAGAGCGTGAACACGGCGAAGCCGGCGTTGTATATGCGGACCCGCCCGAACATGTCGCCGAGCTTGCCCAGGTTCATCACCAGCACCCCGGTGACCAGCAGGAACCCCATGATCAGCCACAGCAGGTAGCTGCCCGAGCTGGGCGCCAGCGGGTTGACCCCAATGCCCCGGAAGATGTCGGGCAGGGCGATGAGCAGGATGGAGGAGTTGATGGTGGCCATCAGCACGCCCAGGGTGGTGTTGGACAGGGCGATCCACTTGTAGGTGTCGCCGGTGGCTGTGGGCTGGTCGGGCCCGGTCTCGCTCACCGCCAGAACGCCTCCGCCGCCGAGGCCAACAGGGCGACGCAGTCGCCCATGGTCATCGCCGTGCTGTCGAGCACCAGGTGGTACAGGCTGGCGTCCTCCCAGTCGCGGTCGTAGAGCCGCCGGACGTAGGTGGAGCGCACCCGGTCGGTGTCGGCCATGCGCCGCTCCGCCTCCTGCCGCCCGACGGCCTCGATGGCCATCGCCCGCTCCAGCCGGGCCGGGGCCGGCCCCCGCAGCCTCACCCGGAAGGCGTCGGGCAGGACCAGGGTCGCCCCCCAGCCGAGGATGACCGCCGGGTCGTGCTCGCCGGCGAACCGGCGGATGTGGGCCTCGGTCTCCTCCCGCAGGGCGACATCGGCGTCCTCGGGCACAGGTGCCCCCGGCCCGAAGGCGTCGGGCATGCGGGCGAAGCTGCTCAGCAGCCTGGCGATGAGGCCCTGGGTCCGCTCCTCCTCGGTGGCCGCCTCGGTGGTGCGCACGGCCCGGTCGAGGAAGCCGGCCCCCAGGCGGCGGGCGAGGTCGGGCCCGATCACGCTGCCGCCGGCGCCGTAGCTGGCCGAGATGGTGACGACTCTCATCTCAAGCTCTGCCTCTACCCACCGGAGGGTAGGTAACACAGGTGAGCGATCCCCAGCCCCCCATCCCGCCCGAGCCGCCGCCGCTCGATCCGGTGGTGCCGCCCATCGAGCCCGACCCTGGCGTGCCGCTGCCCGACCCTGACCCGCCCATCCCGCCCCTGCCCGAGCCCCAGCCGGCCTGAGTCAGGCGACCTCCTCCGCCGAGTCGGGGGCCGATTCGAACTGGAGGATGTTGAGGCCCTGGTACAGCTCCCGCACCCGGGGGGTCAGGAGGCCGAGCTTCCTCAGGTTGGGCACGATCTTGGAGAACAGCATCTGGCGGAACACCGCCATGAGCGGGTTGTCGGCGGCGAAGCGCTTGCCCTCCTCCACGGGGATGCCGACCCGCTCCCACACCTGCTCGAGCAGGAAGCGGTCGTACATCAGCTGCGAGGCGGTGAGCAGGAACTCCTCCCGCTCGGCCAGCTCGGACGAGCTCATCTGCGGGTAGAGGTCCTGCAGTGACAGCACACCGAAGGCGACGTGGCGGGCCTCGTCCCGCATGACGTAGTCGGTGATCTGCTTGATGATGGGGTCCTGGAAGATGGCGTTGCCCAGCCCGAAGGCGGCCAGGGCCAGGCCCTCCACCAGGATCTGCATCCCGAGGTAGGTGATGTCCCAGCGGGACTCCGACATGATGTCGGTGAGCAGGGCCTCCAGCGGGGCGCTGATGGGGTAGCTCTGGCCCAGCTTGGTGTTGAGGTAGCGGGCGTAGGCCTCCACGTGCCGGGCCTCGTCGGCCACCTGGTTGGCGGCGTAGAACTTGGAGTCGATGTCGGGGACGGTCTCCACCAGCCTGGCGGTCGCCAGCAACGCCCCCTGCTCCCCGTGCATGAACTGGCTCACCATCCAGGACTGGAACTCCCAGCGCAGCTGGTTGCGCATCCCTTCGTCCAGCCTGGCGAAGAGCCCGTCACTTGCGGGACCGCCGCCGCCGAAGATGCCGCCGAAGCCGTCCTCCGACGGGGCTCCGAAGTTGACCTCCGGAGTCCAGTCGATGTCGGTGGTGGCGTTCCACTGGCTGCGCTTGCCCTTCTCGTAGAGCTTCACCAGCCCGCTGCGGGTCTGCTCGTAGTCCCAGGTGAACTCGCTCCTGACGTCCGCCCTGACCTGCATCTCCTGCCACCTCCGTCGGGTGCCGGACACCTTAGTGAGCCGGCACCCGGCGCCTTTGCGGCCGGCGGACCGATGATTGCCCGCCCGCCGGGTCGTCATAGGGATCGTGACCGCGATCTCGGTTGACCCCACCTGTAGGTTTGGCGGCGTGACCGCCAGCGGAACGGCACCGGCCCTGGACGAGATGGAGTCCTACCGTCGGGAGCTGACCGGCTACTGCTACCGGATGCTCGGCTCCGGGTCGGAGGCCGAGGACGCCGTCCAGGAGACCCTGCTGCGGGCCTGGCGGGCGGCGGAGGGCTTCGAGGGCCGCTCCAGCCTCCGCTCGTGGCTGTACCGCATCGCCACCAACGTCTGTCTCGACATGCACCGGGGGGTCCAGCGCCGGGCCAGGCCGATGGAGCTGGGCCCGTCCTCGCCCCCACGCGAGGAGTTCCTCGGCGAGATGCTGCCCGAGGACCGCTGGATAAGCCCCATCCCCGACGCCCGGGTGGTGGCCGCCGACGCCGACCCCGCCGAGGTGGCGGCCACCCGCGACACCATCCGCCTGGCATTCGTGACCGCCCTGCAGCACCTGCCCCCGAAGCAGCGGGCGGCGCTGATCCTGTGCGAGGTGCTGCGCTGGCAGGCCACCGAGGCGGCCGAGCTGCTGGAGACCAGCGTGGCCGCCGTCAACAGCGCCCTGCAGCGGGCCCGGGCGACGCTCGCCGACCTGCCCGTCGACCGTCGGCCCGACGAGGTGGACGCCGACCGGGCCGACCTGCTGGCCCGCTATGTGGAGGCCTTCGAGCGCTACGACATCGAGCGGCTGGTCACCCTGCTGCACGAGGACGCCATCATGTCCATGCCCCCGTTCGACATGTGGATCGAGGGGGCGGACAACATCGGCCGCTTCATGCTGGAGCCGGGGCCGAGCGCCTGCCGGGGCTCCCGCCTCGTCGCCACCTGGGCCAACGGCAGCCCGGCCTTCGCCCAGTACAAGCCGGACCCCGCCGGCGGCTTCAGCGCGTGGGGCCTGCAGGTGCTTGAGATCGTCGGCCCGAGGATCGCCGGGTACCACTGCTTCCTCGACAGCGCCAACATCTTCCCGGTGTTCGGACTGCCCCTGCACCTCGACCAGTAGGCCGCCGAGCCGTCCGGTCCGCCGGGGCCACGCGTCCGAGCCGGCCCGATCGGCCGCGCCGGCCCTACCCGTCCGCCGGTATCGCCAGCCCGCTCAGTCGGACCAGCGCCGCCAGCTCGGGCACCATCTGGTGGCAGACGACGGTGGCGCCCGCCTGCCTGGCGGCCAGGTGGAGCCGGGCCAGCCCGTCCACCACGACCATGGACGGGACACCGGGACCGGAGACGGCCCAGCGGGCCAGCTCCCCGCCATCGGGCCCCAGGACCGTGATCTCGCACCAGACCTCGCCAGGGGCCATGGGGGGGTGACGGGGCGGCCGGGCCGAATTCATCGGCGGCCGACCGATGATTCCGGCCCGACGCCGGCGTCCACCTCCGTAGAAGCGCTGAACCCCAGACACGAACCGACGGACATGAACCCGCAGACAACTGACCAGGGACAAGAACAAGGAGCGAGACCATGACCACCCGTGACCGTGCCCCCGTGGGCGCCCCCGTCTGGCTGGAGCTGAGCACCAGCGACGTCGACCGGGCCCTGCCGTTCTACCGCAGCGTCTTCGGCTGGGATGTCGAGGGCCCCAACCCCGACATGGGCGGCTACTTCAACTTCATCCGCCACGGCGAGCGCATCGCCGGTGGGATGGCGTCCCAGCCCGGGGGGGCTGCCAACACCTGGGCCGTCTACCTGGCCTCGGACGACGCCCGCAAGACCGTCGAGGTGGCCGGGTCCAACGGCGCCCAGGTGCTCGTTCCGGCCATGGACGTCATGGACCTGGGCGTGATGGCCGTCCTCCTCGACCCGACCGGGGTGGCCACAGGCGTCTGGCAGCCCGGCACCCACCCCGGCTTCCGCACCACCGGCGAGCCCGGCGCCCCGGGGTGGTTCGAGCTGCATACCCGCGACTTCCAGGGCAGCCTCGACTTCTACGGCCAGGTGTTCGGCTGGGAGACCCAGACCATCAGCGACACCGACGAGTTCCGCTACGCCGTGCTCAGCATCGACGGCCAGCAGGTGGCCGGGGTGGCCGACGACGGCCCCCACCTGCCCGCCGGCGAGTCGCCGTTCTGGCGGGTCTATTTCTGGTCGGCAGACACCGACGAGACGCTGGAGAAGATCACCGCCGCCGGCGGCCAGATCCGCCGCCCGGCCGAGGACACCCCCTACGGCCGGCTGGCCGAGGCGGCCGACCCCACCGGCACGGTGTTCTCGGTCATGGCCGCCAACGCCGCCATGCCCGCCAACTGAGCCGAC
Organism: Acidimicrobiales bacterium; assembly: GCA_035653595.1. Taxonomy (GTDB): domain Bacteria; phylum Actinomycetota; class Acidimicrobiia; order Acidimicrobiales; family JAJPHE01; genus DASRBO01. Next base: position 16,174 of record DASRBO010000107.1, read on the forward strand.
CAGACGCGGGGGAGTAGGCCCGGCCGGACGGGCCGGGCCTACTCGTGCTGGAAGTCGGCGAAGGCGAGCTCGTCGACCGGGCGGGGAGGGGCGAGCAGGTAGCCCTGGGCGGCGTCGACGCCCAGGCTGTGGACCAGCTCGAGGTCGGGGGCCAGCTCGACCCCCTCGGCCACCGCCCGGATGCCCAGCGTGCGGGCCAGGTCGACGCTGAAGCGGACGATGGCCCGGCTTTCGGGGCTGTCGGCGGCGTCGGCCACGAAGGTGCGGTCGATCTTGATCTCGTCGAAGCGCAGCCGGGCCAGTCGGGCCAGGCTGGAGTCGCCCATGCCGAAGTCGTCGAGGCTGGTGCAGACCCCCAGCTCGGCCAGCGCCTGCATGGTCTGTTGGACATGGGTCAGCTCCACCGGCCAGCGCCGCTCGGTTATCTCCACCATGAGCACGTGGCCGGGCAGGTCGTAGCGGCGCAGCAGCATCGCCGTGTGGGCCACGATCCAGTCCGGGCTCATCACCTCGGGCAACACGTTGACCGACACCCCGGCCTTGACCCCCTCGTCCCGCCAGGCGGCGCAGTCGCGCAGGGCCCGGTCCAGCACCCAGCCGGTCAGGATCCGGCCCAGAGCGGAGTTCTCCGCCATGTACAGGAACCGATCCGGCCCCATCAGGCCCTGGACGGGGTGGTCCCAGCGGACCAGGGCCTCGAGGCTCATGGTCCGGCGGGAGTCGAGGTCGATGATCGGCTGGTAGTGGAGGACCAGCTCGTCGGCTTCGATGGCGTGAAGCAGGTCAAACGAGGAGGTCAACGGCGTCTTGTCGGCCGTAGGGACCACCCCTTCCCTCCTGCGGGCGACCCGCCGGCCGACCGGCTGGAGATTTACCCCAGCCAGGTAAAAGTAACTGAAATCGACTCCTTTAGGAAGAACTATTGCGAAAAAGAAACGGTGCGTAGCCACATAGCCACGCACAGCAGGAAGGAACCGGCAGCCAGGGCGGCGCCCACCAGGCACACCCCGCCCCAGCCCAGGCGGTCGTAGACCAGGGCCGAGGTGACCGAGCCGACCGCCCCGCCCACGAAGTACACGAACATGTAGGCCGCCGTCAGCCGGCTCCGGGCCTCCGGCCGCAGGCGGTAGATCTCACCCTGGTTGGTGATGTGGACGCCCTGGGCGCCGATGTCGAGGACCACGATCCCGACCACCATGGCGACGAGGTGGGTGCCGCCCACCCACAGCGCCGCCCACGAGGCCACCAGCAGGAAGGTGGCCACCGCCGTGCTGCGACGGCCGTGGCCCTTGTCGGATAGCCGCCCGGCCACCGTGGCGGTCACCGCCCCGGCCGCCCCGGCCAGGCCGAACAGGCCGATCACCGCCGGTGAGTAGTGGTACCGGCGGGCCAGCTGGAACGCCATCGAGGTCCACAGCACGCTGAAGGTCCCGAAGGAGAAGAGGCCATAGGCCGAGCGCAGGCGCAGGACCGGCTCGTCCCTCAGCAGCTCGGCCACCGACCAGATCAGCCGGGGATACGACAGCCGGTTGGCCTCCCGCCACCGGGGCAGCCGCCAGCCCAGGACGCCGCCCTGCACGACCATGGCCGCCCCGGCCACGAAGTAGACCGATCGCCAGGTGCCTGCGGCTGCCAGCAGGCCGGCCACGGTGCGGGCCAGCAGGATGCCGATGAGCAGGCCGCTCATCACCATCCCCACCACCCGGCCCCGCTCGGCCTCCGGGGCCAGGCTGGCCGAGAAGGGCACCAGGATCTGGGCCAGGACCGACAGCGCCCCGACGGTCAGGGAGGCGGGCAGGAGCCACGCCGCCGACGGCGACGCTCCCAGCCAGAACAGGGCGAGCCCGGTGCCCACCGACAGGACCGCCACCAGCCGGCGCCGCTCGAGGAGGTCGCCCAGCGGCAGCAGGAGGACCAGGCCCAGGGCGTAGCCGACCTGGGCCACCGTGACGATCAGTCCGGCCACCCCCGGCCGGAGGTGGAGGTCCCGCCCCATGACCGGCAGGAGAGGCTGGGCGTAGTAGTTGTTGGCCACCGCCAGGCCGGTGGCGACGGCCATCACCGTCACCAGGCTGCGGTCCAGACGACCACTGTGGGGGGCCTCCGACTCCGCCCGGCCTGTCCCGTCCTGGCCGACACTGGTCAAGGCCGGTCCACACCGGCCTCACAGGGACAGCGGAGCAGGCTCCCAGTGAACCTGGGCACATTAGGAACGTTGGAGGCGGCCCTAGCGTTGTAGATGGCGAAGGAGAGGGTCATGAGAGAGAGCATCTCCCTGGGACGCATCGGCGGGACCAGGGTCGGGATCAACTGGAGCCTCCTGCCCATCTTCGCCCTGATCGCCTGGGGCCTGGCCTCCAGCCAGCTTCCGGGCGAGGTGTCGGGCTACTCCACCACGGCCTACTGGGTGGCGGGGGTGATCACCGCCGTGGCGTTCTTCGCCAGCCTGCTGGCCCACGAGCTGTCCCACGCCGCCCTGGCCCGCCGGCACGGCATCAAGGTCCAGGGCATCGTGCTGTGGCTCTTCGGCGGGGTGGCCCAGATGGAGGGCGACATGCCTGACGCCCGCACCGAGCTGCAGGTCGCCTTCGTCGGACCGGCCACCAGCCTGGCCATCGCCGGCGCTGGCGGGGTGGTCGCCTTCGCCCTCGACCACTTGGGCGCCCCTCTCATCGTGGTGGCCTCCGTGGCCTGGCTGGCCGCCATCAACGCCATGCTGGGGTTGTTCAACCTCTTGCCGGCCTTCCCCCTCGACGGCGGTCGCGTCCTGCGGGCCCTGCTCTGGCGTCACTGGGGCGACCGGGTGCGGGCCACCAACGCCGCCGCCACGGCCGGGCGGGCCATCGGCTTCGCCCTCATCGGGGTGGGGGCGGTCGAGTTCTTCGCCGCCGGCGGGATCGGCGGGGTGTGGCTGGCCATGATCGGCTGGTTCGTCGTCACCGCCGCCGTCCAGCAGCGGCAGCGCACCCTGGTGGAGGACCGCCTGGGCGACCTGCGGGTGGCCGACGCCATGTCGGCGTCCGTGGTGGTGGTGCCGGCGGGAGCCACCCTCAACGAGGTGGTGGACACCTACGTGCGCCCCACCCACCTGTCGGTCTTCCCGGTCGGCGACACCACCGGGCGGATCGTGGGCATGACCACGGTGGAGCGCATGCACGCCGTCCCCGGCGAGCGCTGGTGGCTCACCCCCATCACCGCGGCGGCCGCCAGCCCGGCGGAGATGGTCACGGTCAGCTCGGGCGACCGCCTGGCCGAGGTCGCCGACCGGATCGAGGACAGCCCCGACCGGGCCGCCGTGGTCATCGACCAGGGCCGGCTGGTCGGGGTCATCACCGGCTCCGACGTGGCCAGGGCCATCTCGAGGGCCGCCCTCCTGCGCCAGGCGATGCTTGGGTCCCAGCAGCCGGCCGCTCCCACCAGGGCCTGACCAACCGCGCCGCTCGGCCAGCGGCTGGGCGCAGGTCCGGGCCCATCCGCTCGGCTGACAGCGGCCCAGGGGAGACTCCCCCGATGGCGGTGCCTGCGGCGGGTCGGGGCACCCGGATGCCGCCGGCCTCCGGGGTGCGGAGAGCGTGGTGGACGACGCCGTTCGTCGCCCAGTTCGGCGTGCTGGTCGCCTTCAGCGTCTACCAGTACCGGCGGTACTCGCTGACCCTGGACTTCTCCATCTTCGAGCAGGCCCGCCACCTGATCGGGACGGGTCAGCTCGACCCGTACGACTCCGTCAACGGCATCCCCTACCTGCACAGCCATGCCGAGCTGATCATGTGGCCCCTGGCTTGGGTCAGCGCCCCACTGCGGTCCGGCCTGGTTCTGCTGGTCGCCCAGGATGCCGGCCTGGTCCTCGCCGGTTGGATGGCCCTGATGTTCGCCGGCGAGGTCCTCTGGAGGGCGGGGTTGTCGGTCCGCGCCGCTGGCGGGTTGTTCGGCCTCGCCCTGATCCTGCTGATCGCCGATCCCTGGGTGTACTGGGCGGCGGCCTTCGACTTCCACTTCCAGGCCGCGGCCGCCGTCTTCCTGGTCGGGACCGCCCGTGGTATGTGGCGGGGCCGGCCCAAGCAGGCGGCGGCATGGGCCGCGCCGCTGCTCGTCACCGGGGACGTCGCCGGGGCCTACCTGCTCGGGCTGGGCCTGGGGGGCCTGGCCCTACCGGGGCGCCGACGGCTGGGCGGGGGGTTGGCCCTGGTCGGCCTCCTGTGGGCGGTCTCCCTGTCGGCCCTGCACCTCAACGCCGGCTCCCATCTCTCGACCGGGTACTCCTACCTGGCCGGCGGTGCCGGCGGCCTTGGCGCCATCGCGGTGGGGACCGTCGGACACCCCAGTCGGCTGCTGAGGGTCCTGTGGGCCAGGCGACTGGATCTGTGGGCCAACGCCTCGGCCGGCGGGATCGCCGGCCTGTTGTGGCCCGTCTCGCTGATGCCGGCCGCAGTGGTGCTGGTGTCCAGCACGGCCCAGCAGTACGCCGGATTCGCCCTGCCCGGCTTCCAGTCCCTGCCCGTCTACCCGCTCATGACCGTCGGCACCGTGTCCGTCCTGGCGGCCCTGGTCGGACCGGGAGGCCGTCGGTCAGGAGTACCGGACCGGATGGCGCCTGGCCCCCGACGTCGGGGCCTGCTGGCGGGGACAGCGGCCGCCGGTGTCAGCGTGGCCCTCGCAGTCGGCTGGGCGGTCACCTGGCTGCCCCGCTGGGGCACCACCTGGGTCCGTGTCTCACCGGCACAGGCGGCCGCCATCGATCGGATGAGACGCCTGATACCCGGCACCGACGAGCTGGTGGTCTCCCAGGGGATCGCCGGCCGCTTCGCCGACCGCCGTTGGCTGTTCGACTACGGCGGCGGCGGACGGGTGCCGATCCGGGCGCCGACGGTGTCGTTCCTGCTCACCGCCTCGGCCGGCATCGAGACGGCGTCGGTCGACCAGACCCTTTACGCAGTGGCCGCGGTGGCCCGCCTACCGGGGGCCCGGCTCCGCGCCGAAGGGGCAGGGGTGTGGCTGTTCAGCTGGCACCCACCGCCGGGCACCATCAGCCTCCGCCTCCCCGGCGGCGTCCACAAGGATCCACTGCCGGCATGGACCCTCGCCGATGCCGTGCCTGGCGTCTCCGGCCAGGCCGAGCTGGACGGCCCTGAATCGAGCTGGTACCTGCGCGCCCGTCGGTCGACCGGCTACCTGGTCGCAGGCGACTACTGGCCCCGGATGGCCGGGCACATCACCGCCAGCGTGGATCTGGCCAGCGCCGGGCCGGCTCGTCTGGAACTGTGGGACGCCACCAGCGGCCGGCGACTCGGCGCGGTGACGCTGGTAGGTGGGCCGAGGTCGCTCCAGACCGTGTCGGGCGACCAGCCCGCCGCCGGATCAGGGACCCGGCCCTACCCCGGCCGGGGACCGTTCACCATCCTCCCGCTGCCGCCACCCTGCCCGAGCGACGTCGTCGAGGTCCGGGTGATCGCGCCCTCCTCCAGTGCCGTGGAGGTCTATTCGGTGCTGGTGCAGTCGTCGTCCGAGGCGGTCGGGCGCGCTTACGCCGCCTGCTGATCCGCCCTCGCTGCCATGGGGGTCGGCATTGTCAAGGGGTCTCAGATCCTCCAGCCGTCAAGCAGATCGGAGCTCCGCAGCGCCTGCCAGGTTCCCTCGCTCTCCACCGGGCTGGGGTTGGCCGCTCCGCAGGGCACGACCACGGGCGGGGGGAGAAGTGTCGGGATGGATGACGGCACGGCGGTGTCTCCGCCGCCCCGGCGTAGGACAGTGCCCAGATCGCCCGGATCCGACGGGGAGCGGGAGGCGTCGCGGGCCGTCAGGGGGCGGAGGCGGAAGTTCGACTCGATGAACTTGAGGATCGAGGTGTGGTCGTAGAGGGAGTGGACCACCCGGGGGTGGCGGGGATCACCCCTGCTGAATGGGGAGGCCACGATGCAGGGGACCCGGTAACCGAGCAGGGCCTTGCCCCCAACCAGGTCCTTGTCGACCGCGCTGGTGGCCGTCACGCGGGGAGGCGCGACATGGTCGTAGAAGCCGCCCCACTCGTCGTAGGTGACGATGAACACCGTACGGTCCCATGCCGGCCCGCTGGCCACGGCGTGGAAGGCCTCGGCCAGGAAGCTGTCCCCGGCCCGGATGTCGGCGTGGGGATGGTCGTCGCCCGAACTGCCCGAGCCCTCATCCTCGAAGCGGGGGTCGACATAGGAGACGTTGGGAAGGTTGCCGGCGGAGGCGTCGGCTAGGAACTGGCCGTAGTGCTCGGAGATGGGGACGTACTTGGTGCCCCACAGGGCGAGGAAGGGCAGATCGGAGAAGTAGTAGCGCCCGGTCGGGCCACCCGGCTTGTTCAGCTGGTCCCAGATCGTTGGCATGGTCGAGGTCGTGGTGCTGTTGTGGAGGCGGTCGGTCATAGCGGAATGGGTATAGAAGCGGTTGGGATAGGTCTCGGCCATGATTCCGCAGAAGTACCGGTCGCAGGTGGTGTAGTTGAGCGCCAGCTGGCTCATGAACGGTCGGTCTTCAGCCAGGTAATAGCCAACGGCGAAGGCGTCGTTCTTGCCGCGGGCGAAGTTGTCGAGGTGCCCGCCGTTGAACTGGTAGCGGCCCCCCTCGTAGGAGTGGTCCGGATCCGGATGACCGCAGCCCATCGTCTCGTGCAGGTGGTAGTTGCCGATGAGCTTGCCTGACGAGGTCGGGAAGCGGGGTTTGCTGCTCTGGAGCCCGTCGGCGTTGGGCAACCACCCCAGGAAGTGGTCGAAGCTGCGGTTCTCCATGGTCACCACCACGATGTGGTCCACACCCGAGGCCGACGGCACGGCCGCCCGCGCTGGCCGGCTGAGCCGGGAGCCGAGCACCCCCACCGCCGCCGCGGCGGCGCCGCCCTTCAGGAAGCGTCGACGGCTGAGGGGGGCGGTCACCGGGCCCCTCCGGCGAACACGGCGCTCATCGCCTGGGCCTGGCCGGCCAGGTTCAGGTGCTCGGCTATGCCGAAGGAGTCCTCCAAAGTTCGCAGCAGGCTCATGTGGTCGTACTCAGCCGTCACCACCGACCCGGCCTTGAGGCGAGGCGAGAGGAAGATTGCCCCCGTTCGCCCGCCCAGGCCGCCAGAGGCGCAGGACGGGCAGACGTCGTTCAGGTCGACGGCGCCTTCGTCGAAGTTCACGATGAGCAGCCCGTTGTGGTGCCACAGGTAGTCCAGCAGGGGCGGGATGTTGGCCTTCGCCCACGCGTCCAGGCTGACCAGCCCGCCGGGCTGCCCGCTGGAGCAGGGGTCGTCGTGGCCGTCGTGGCAGGTGTCCGGGGTGATGAACGCGAACTGGGGGAGGGCGTTGTGGCGCAGGTCGCCCGCCAGCTCCGTGTAGGGGCGCTGGTGGACGGCGCACCGACTCTGGTTGCCCACGAAGTCGGGGAACCACACGAACGGGTTGTGACGATCGGCGTAGTCCCGGGCCGGCGGCTTCTGGGAGTCGCCCTGGTAGGGGTCTGGAGCCGGGCTGGCGGCGCTGTAGGGGGCGTGGAAGCAGGGGGTGGGGGTGGAGTCCATGTACGACTTCCACGACACCCCGGCGCTGTCGAGCTGGTCGCCCAGGTTGCGGCCGTTGTCGTAGCCGGCCTGGATCTGGGTGCAGTTGTAGAGGCTGAGTTCCTCGCAGTCGCCGGCCGTTGCCGGGTTGTCGGGCTGCCCGGACACCATGGCGATGTAGTTGTCGAGGCTGGCGTGGCCTGTCCCGTAGTAATTGGGCAGGAACACGCCCTTGGAGCGCAGGCTGTTGAGGTAGTGGGCCGGGGACGTGGTCCCGAAGGTCGTCGACTCGGCCTCGTTTTCCTCCACCAGGACGACGACGTGGTCGAAGCGGGGGATCTTCTCGAGGCCGGCAGCGGGCTGGGCTGCCCGGGCGGGCAGCCCGGCCAACCCGGCAAGAAGGCAGGTGATGGCTCCCGCCAGGGCCAGCGGGGCGCGCTTCAACAGGCGTACTGGGCGTTCGGGTCGCATGTGGTTTTGGTTCTGAGGCGGTGCCGCCGTTCCTGCCGTCGCCAAGGTGAATTGGCGGGAGGGGTTGTCACCCAGGTGAACTTCTGGCGAAAACTGGTTGAACAGCGGGCGACGTTGCCGATGCAGTCGCAGATCGCGGCCCCGGCGCGGGCGGATTTAACCGTGCCGAAGCATTGGCGATCTCCTTTCGCAATATGGGGTCTCTACCTTTGCGATAGGCCCCACAGGACGGTGAGGATGATCGAAGACGGCTTCGAGGTCGGCCAGGTGGTCGAGGTGCAGACCCGATTCGACGGGCGGTGGGTGCGCGGCTACATGATCAACGCCGTCGACCAGGCCGGCTATTGGCTGGAGCGGGTGGCTGACCGGTCGGTGCTGCCCGCCATCTTCGGGCCCTATGAGCTCCGTGCCGCCGGTGTCGGGACGCCTCTGGTCGGCCTGACCAGCCGCATCGGCTGAGCGCAGTCCTCCTCACGGGGTGTCGAACCCCGAGCGCGAGGGAGCCCCCGCACCGGGCTGAAGGCTCAGGCCGGCCTGCCGCTGTCCGATAACGGCCAGGTGGTCGCCTCCGCCAAGGGCCAACCGGCTGCCGCGCCCGGAGCGCCGACCGATCGTCCCCCCGCGACCGCCGCTCGGCAGGCCCCAGGCTGGCTGGGAAGGGCGTGGGGTGCGCCGCTGGCGGTCCACGCCCTGGTCCTGCTCCTGATCATGGCCGGGGTGGCGGCCCTGATTGGAACCGGGGCGTCGTTCACCGACGACGAGGGGGCCGGCATCCTGCAGGCCCGAGCGATCGAGGCCGGTCACTGGACGATGGCCGACCCTCTGCCCAAGGCCGACCCGACCGGTGCCGCCTACCCGGTCAACCTGCCGAGCCGGGGGACCAAGGGCACCGCCCCCCTCGCCAAGCACCTCCTGTACTTCGTGCTGCTGGCGGCCCTCGACCGCCTGTTCGGCCCCCCCGGCATGGTCGGTCTCTCGATTGCCGGAACGGTTGCCGCCGCCCTGCTGGCCGCTCGCCTGGCCCGCGAGTTCGGGTCCGGGCTCGAGCGGCCGGCCTTCTGGGTAGTAGGGCTGGCCAGCCCCCTCTTCTTCGATGGCTTCCTGGTGGTGGCCCACACCGCCGCTGCCGCCCTGGTGGCTGCCTCGGTGCTCCTGGGCCTGAGCTACCTACGGACCGGGGGGCTACTGGCCCTGGCCGGGACAGGGTTGGCAGCCACCAGCGCCGCCCTCCTCCGCACCGAGGGGCTTCTCTGGTGCGCGGGGCTGGCGGCGGGGGCGGCGGTCGTGGGGCTCAGCGACCGGAGGCTGCGCTCGATGCTGAGGCCGGGAATGCTCCTGGTGGCCTCACTCGGCGCCGGCTTCGTCGCCCACGAGGTCGACGTCCGACTGTCGGACTACGCCATCGGGGCAGCCGGGTCGGCGACTTCGGTCTCGAACCTGCCCAGTGGCATCGCCTCCAGTGGGGTCAGCCACCAGATCCAGGCGCTGTGGCAGAGCTGGTTCCAGGTGGACGGGAACCGTCCGGTGGCGGTCAGCGTCGCCGCCCTCCTCGTATTGCTGGCGGTCGTCGCCTGGGCGGAGCTGGCGCGTCGGGGCCGGGCCGGCTCGCGAGCCTGCGTCGCCGTCGCCGGCGCCGTGGCCGCCCTCTCAGTCTTCCTGGTGGCCGAACGGCCCTCGCAGTACGTCTCGGGGATCGCCGTGGTGTTCCCACTCCTGTGGGCGGGCCTCTGGCTCCTCGGCCATCAGGCATTGGGTAGCACGGCCGGGCGGCTGGTGGCCGCCTCGGCGGCCGTCTACGGGGTGCTGGTCGCCCTAACCCAATACTCCGACGAGGGATCGTGGCAGAACGGGCGGTACTTCTTCCTCGCCATCCCCGCCGTGGTGCCACTGGTTATGGGCGGCCTGGTCGGCCAGCTCAAGCGCCTGTCGGGGCCGTCAGGGCGGATCGTCCTGGCTCTGGTGGTCGTGTCCGTCGCTGCCCTCACGTCCTCAGCGGTCAGCGCCCTAAACACGACCCATCGCCTGTCCTCGGCCATGACCGCAGCCGTGCGGCGGCTGGGGCCCGCCGTCCCAGCGGGAGACGGGGGCCGCCCGGTGTTCATCACCACGGCGGCCTTTCTTCCCCGGGAGCAGTGGCCGACCTTCGAGTCCACCCGCTGGCTCCTCATCCCGGGCGGCCAGCTCCGGTCCTATGGACCATCTCTCAGGGCGGCCGGCATCCACCAGCTGGTGCTGGTCACCGACCGCGGCGATCAGGAGATTGGCCAGTTGGCAGACATCTTCGCCCCCCTGAACTCCCGGCCGCTGGCGGCCCAGCCCGCCTGGCACCTGGTGGTACTGCGGTCCCGTTGAGCCCCGGTTGGGACGCACTTGGGACCAATCGCCCTCCCGGGGTGGAATTGGGGAAGCGTTGTGGGCCCGTCTCTGGTCACCTCGCGAGGGGCGGCCGACACTGTCCCTGTGCAGGAACATACCCAGCCGGGGACGCGCTCCGAGCCGACCCATGTGGTCGATCTGAGCCGCGGCGCGTCCGAGTCGGTAGTCGCCCTCGTGGTGGGGACCGACGACTGGGCTGTCGACCAGTCCTGCGACATCCTGGGGGCGAGGGGCCATAAGGCTCTCCGCTGCCACGACAGCGGAGAGCCGTGCTTCCCGTGCAACGCCCTCCTGCCTGGTCGGGGCTGTCCACTGGACCAGGGGGCACAGGTGGTGCTGGCCGTGAGGGCGCGCCCTCTCCCGAGCCCGGCCGAAGGGGAGATGGGAGTGATCTGCGCCCTTCATGCCGGTCTCCCGCTGGTGACGAGCGGGATGGCCACGAACAACCCGTTCGAGCCGTGGGCCACGACCGAGGTCGCGCCCGACGGGGATGTCGTGGAAGCGTCCGAGCGGGCCGCCCGTCGGACCCGGCCCGTCGACACAGAGCCAGACGTTTCTAAGAGCCGCGCGGTGAGAAGCCGGCGGTAACCCAGGTAAGGAGCCTCACTTGTTAGGACGGCGATCTCTAATCGTGGCCATTGCCCTAATCCTGGGCCTGGCCGCCGGTGGCGCCTCGTACGCCTACCTTCACTCCGTGCAACAGCGGGCGTACCACAACGCCAAGCTGGTGGACGTCTACGTTGCCAAGGGGACGATCGCCAAGGGCGTCTCTGGGGCCGCCGCCATCGGCGCCGGCCTCATCACCAAGGCCCAGATGCCGGAGCAGTTCCGGCCGACAGCCGCCATCACCGATCTGGCGACAATCCGCAACGAGATCGCCCTGGCGGACATCACATCCGGCCAGGTGGTGAGCTCGACGCTCTTCGCCTCACCGATCGTGACCGCCAGCACGGCCGCCCAGGCGGTCCCCGCGGGTGATGTGGCCATCACCATCTCCGTCGACCAGGTGCATGGGGTAGCCGGACTGGTCGAACCCGGTGACCAGGTCGACCTGCTGATGCAGAATTCCGGCCAGGAGGCCGTGCTCTACCAGAACGTCCCGGTGCTGGCCATCGGTTCCAACGTCGCCCACGTGGGCACGAGCGCATCGGGTACGGCAGCCAGCTCTGCGTCCGGCTCGCTGGTCACCTTCGCCGTTCCGCTCGACGCTGCGGCCCGGATTGCCTATGTGGAGAGCGCCGGCGCGACCAGCTTCTACATGGCCCTGGTCCCCCCCGGCAGCCAGCCGCAGCCGTTCGCCAACGTGACGGCGCAGAATCTGTTCTCCAACGGCCCGACCCCGAAGTAGCGATGGCCGTGCGAGCGCGGAGGCGCAATTCGAGGGAGATGGCGGAGGACTCGGTCCGCCTGGTAGCAGTGATAGAGGCTGACTCCGACCTCCTCACCCATCTGGCCCGGCCGCTGGAGGTCTTCGACGCTCTGGCCTACTCGACGCTCGACGAGATGCTCGATGCCGGGCTCGCAGAGCACCCGGGGGTCGTCCTCGTCCTCGGCCCTTCCCAGAGCGACGAGGAGATTCTCGACCGGATCGGCGGGATCATCCGCTCCCGACAGGGGGTGGGCGCCGTGCTCGTCGTCCAGCAGTCGAGCGCCGCGCTACTCAGGACTGCACTCCGCGCCGGAATCGACGACGCCGTCGAGATGAGGGCGGCCGAGGCAGAGCTCCAGGATGTGGTGCGGGAGATCAGTTACCGGCTGAGCAGCGAGCTCGCCAGCGGATCAGTCGAGCGTTCCGTCGAGGCCCCCCGCCGCTCAGGGAAGAAGGGCCGGATCACCACGGTGTTCTCCCCGAAGGGAGGGGTCGGCAAGTCAGTAGTCGCGGTGAACCTGGCGGCAGCCCTGGCGCGGAAGTCAAACGACCCGGTCGCCCTAATCGATCTCGACCTTCAGTTCGGGGACGTGGCCGTCATGCTCAGGATGGCCCCCAACCGCAACATCGTCGACGCGGCTGCCTCGGCGGACCGACTGGATGCCGTAATGGCAAAGAGCCTCCTCACTCGCGAGCAGCAGACGGGCGTCTTTGTTCTGCCGGCGCCGGGCGAGCCGGCGCTGGCCGGCGACGTCAACCCGGCGGCGGTATCTGCCCTCTTCGAAGCTCTACGGGAGATGGGCGCCCATGTGGTCGTGGACACACCTACCGGGCTGAGTGACCTGGTCCTCCACATCCTTGCCGACAGCGACGACGTCGTCTTCGTGGTCGGGATGGACATCCCTTCGGTGAAGAACGCCCGACTCGGGCTGCAAGCCTTCGAGCTACTCGAGATCCCACTAGACCGGGTCATGGTGGTGCTGAACCGGGCGGACTCGAAGGTGCACCTGGCGGTGCGTGATGTCGAGCGCACGTTGCAGATGAAGGTCGACATCAGCCTGCCGTCAGAAGCCCTCGTCCCGCAGTCCGTAAACCAGGGCGCCGCGGCCGTCCTGACCCAGCCACGGTCAAGGTTCGCCGGGGCCGTCGAACAATTGGCCCAACTAGTCAAGGCAAGGGCGGTGAGCACCGATGGTTAGCTCGCGTAGAACCACGACCAACCTCTACGAGAAGCTGCGAGAAGGTCAGACTGCGTCCGGCGGTCGAGCGGAGAGGCTCGAGGGCCTCAGGCACGGGATCCACCAGAGAGTGATCGCCGAGCTCGGGCCCCTGCTCTCGGACACAGACGTGAACGAGGAAGATCTGCATCCTCGGGTCCAGCAGGTCGTCCAGGCTGCCCTGCGTCAGGAGAAGACCCCCTTGTCGGCCGCCGACAAGGTTCAGCTGGTCGAGGAGGTCATGGACGACATCCTCGGCCATGGCCCCATCGAGAGGTACCTGCAGGACGACGGCATATCCGAGGTCATGGTGAACGGCCCGGACCAGATTTGGATCGAGCGCAACGGCAAGCTAGAGAAGACCGATGGCTCTTTCATCGACGAGAACCATCTACGCCGGGTGATCGAGCGAATCGTTGCCCGTGTCGGACGGCGAATCGACGAGGGCTCGCCGATGGTGGACGCTCGGCTCCCCGACGGCTCTCGCGTGAACGCCATATATCCGCCCCTGAGCATTGGTGGCCCCTATCTGACCATCCGCAAGTTCGCTGCAGATCCGTTCACCATCGACGATCTCGTAGACATGGGCACGATGTCTGAGCAGGTTGCCGAATTCATCGAAGCGTGCGTACTCGGCCGACTGAACGTCGTCGTGTCGGGGGGGACCAGCACCGGCAAGACGACTCTTCTCAATGTCCTGTCCGGCTTCATCCCTGATGACGAGCGGATTGTGACGATCGAGGATGCAAAGGAGCTCCAGCTCCGGCAGGAGCACGTCCTGAGCCTCGAGGCGCGCCCGCCGAATACAGAAGGTCGCGGTGAGGTCACAATCCGCGATCTGGTCCGCAACGCCCTGCGCATGCGCCCAGACCGGATACTTGTCGGCGAGTGCCGCCTAGGTGAGGCGCTGGACATGCTGCAAGCCATGAACACGGGCCATGACGGGTCACTGACGACCGTCCATGCCAATAGCCCCCGGGATGCTCTGGCCCGGATCGAGACCATGACCCTCATGGCCGGCTTCGAGCTTCCCGTCAAGGCCATCCGTGAGCAGATGGCCTCGGCGCTCGACGTCATAGTCCACCTAGGCCGGCTGCGCGATGGAAGTCGCCACGTCACCCACGTCACCGAGGTCGAGCGCATGGAGGGCGACGTCATCGTCCTTCAGGACATCTTCCTGTATGACTTCGGCATGGGTGTTGATGCCATGGGCAAGAACAAGGGCCTGCTCAAGGCGACGGGTCTCCGGCCCAAGTTCGCCGAGGTGCTCACTGATCGGGGGATCAAGCTGGCGCCGGGGATGTTCGAGTCACCGGGCTTCGTGCGGGCCCCCGTTGGTCGGCGATGAAGCGGACGGCGACGATCGGCGGTGGCGCCAACGACGTCTGGCACCACATCACTCACTGGGCGAGTTCAGTAGCATCGAGCGGTGGGGGATGGCTGGTAGTCGTCTTGATCATGGCCGCCGCCGGGTTGATCGGTTATGCCATCGTGCTCCTGACCGGCAACCCCCGGCAGGAGCTCAAGGAGATTCTCGAGCCATACCGCCTGCACTCACCGGCCGAAATGGCTACGACTACCAGCAAGGAAGTAGTGACTCTTCCGCTCCTTCAACGTGCCTCCCAAGCACTCTCCGAAGCACTGGAGGCCCAGGGCTGGAGAGCCAGCCTGGATCAGAAGCTCGTGCGCGCCGGCCTGCCGGTGGGCGTCGGTGAATTCGCCCTGGTCAGCATCGCTGCCCTCCTGATCATCAGCCTTCTTGGCCTGCTGCTGGGTGGGTTGTTCGGGTTCCTAGTGGCGCTCGGCATCATGGCCCTTTTGCCCTTCGCCGTCCTCCAGTTCCTGGCTGACCAGCGCACTCGGAAGTTCACCGCGCAGCTGCCTGATGTGCTCCAGCTTCTTGCCGGGTCTCTGCGAGCTGGCTTCTCCTTGGCCCAGGGCCTCGACGCCGTCCTGGAGCAGGTGAGGGCCCCGATGAATATGGAGTTGCGAAGAGCCCTCGCGGCGGCCCGGCTTGGCATGCCCGTCGAGGACGCCCTGACAGAGACCGCCGATCGCATTGGGAGCCGAGACTTCACCTGGACCGTGATGGCGATTCGCATCCAGCGAGAGGTAGGGGGCAACTTGGCTGAGATCCTGGACACGGTCGCGGACACGATGATTCAGCGCGGTCGCCTGCGCCGAGAGGTCAAGACCCTGACGGCTGAGGGCCGCATCAGCGCCATAATTCTCGGGGCCCTGCCGATTGTCATCGGCATGTTCATATACGTGGTCAATAGGGCCTACATCGAAACGCTCTTCCATACCACTGGTGGCGAGATCGCCCTCATTGGCGCTGTCGCCCTCGAGTTATTCGGGGCCTGGTGGATGTACAAGACAATCCAGATCGAGGTTTGAGAATGACTGTGACCCTCGTCGCGACTGCAATCGCAGGTTTCGGGGCCATCGCCCTGATTGTCATTGCCGTCGCGACCGGAGCTACCGAGAGATCGGCCTCACGGGCTGCCTTGAGAGCCGCGGTCGAAGGTTTGCCACTCGCAGGTGGCGTCCTTCCGGAAGACCAGCGGTCCTTCGGCGAGAGGGTCGTTGTACCGGTCTTCACCGGGGCCGGCCGGCTGGCGCGCCAGCTTTCACCGGCTGGCTACTTGGCTAACGTGCACCGGAGACTGATCCTTGCCGGCAAGCCGCAGCCCGAAGAAGTCGACCGGTTCCTGGCCGCCCGGGTGCTGACGATGGTGCTGGTGCCGGTCGGCGCCGCCGCCAGCTATTTCATGCCGGTAGGCCATACGGCAAAGTTCATGCTCTTCGCCGTCTTCACCTTGTTGCTCGTTCTGGGGCCGGAAGCGATTCTGAACAGACAAGCGGAGTCGCGACAAGACCGGATCCGCTCGCAGCTAGCCGATCTGCTGGATCTTCTTAGTATCAGCGTGGAGGCCGGGCTCGGCTTCGAGCAGGCACTCAGCCGCGCAGTCTCGTCCATACCGGGGGCTCTCAGCGAGGAGTTCGCCCGCATGCTGGGCGAGACCCGGGTCGGCATCTCGCGCAAGGAGGCGCTAGAGAATCTCGACCATCGCACCGACGTTCGCGAGTTGCGCTCGTTCATCCTGGCTCTGATTCAGGCAGACACCTTTGGCGTGTCAATAGCGCAAATTCTCCGCTCCCAGGCAGACGAGATGCGCGTCGCGCGCCGCCAGATCGCGCAGGAGAAGGCGCAGAAAGCCCCAGTCAAGATGCTGTTCCCGCTGGTGTTCTGCATCTTGCCGGCGCTGTTTGTCGTGGTCATAGGACCAGCGGCGATTGAAATCTACCGGACAATCATCAAGTAGGTGCATTGTGTCTGAGGCTCCCAGACCCTGCGTCAATCGATGGCGTCGGACAACGCGGGGCGACGAGGGCAACTCGCTTGTGGAGTTCGCGCTGGTTCTCCCTCTTTTCGCCATACTGCTTATGGGAATGATCGACTTCGGGCTCGTGTTCGGCGGGTTCGTCTCCCTGCGGGGCGGTGTGGAGGCGGGGGCGCGCCTTGCCAGCGTCGACAACTACAACACCGGCGATTGCACAGGCTCGGGAGCAACCGCCGCCCAGACTGAAATGGTATGTGCGGTCGCAGCCAGGGTCGGGAGCAGCGTCCTCGGCACCACTAACCAGAATGTCGCGCTCGGGATCAGCATTGGGGGCGGGGCGGTCGGCACTGACGACGTAGTCGTCTGCGAGCAGGTGCACCTCAAGTCGTCTACGGGTTTGACGTCCTTCATTCTCAGCGGGAAGACGCTGACCTCGGAGTCGCGAATTCGCTTGGAACAAGCGCCATCGTTTACGAGCTTCACCTCAGGAAGCGTGACCTACAATGGTCAGACCATCAGTGGGATGACATGTCCGTGAGCCGGCGCCGCATGAAGACAGGAGATGATGGGGCGGTCCTGGTTCTGTGGGCGGTAGCGCTGACGGCCTTGATGCTCTTCGTCGCGGTGGCCGTTGACCTGGGCAACCTCTCGCAAACCGTTCGGCTGTCCCAGAACTCGGTCGACAACGCGGCGCTACTTGGGGCGCAAGAGCTCGGGACCTACGGGACAACCTATGCCACGACGATGGTGGGCGACGTCGAGACGCAGTTCTCGCAGAATTATCCTGGCCCGGCGTGGAACTGGACACGGTGTACGCAGCTCACCGGATTCACCTATGTCGCCGGTGAGAGCTGTATTGGATACGCGACGCTGTCGACCGGCGACATCACGGTCAGCGTCTCGATCCCGAGCAACGCGCCGGTCAACTTCAGCAACTTCAGCCAGGGATCTGGGGGCCCCAAGTCGGCGGTTGTGCATACGGGTGCCCAGGCATCCGTGCAGAGTCCTGGAGGCATCGCGATCCTCCCGATCGGCATTACTTCAACTGCGGCTCAGGGTGGCAAGTTCTGCGTCAAGGGCGGTAACGGCAATAGCAGCTGTCCGAGCACGATCGCAGCTGGCGATCAGGGTCTGATTGTCAGTCCTCGGTATCGGACCTTCGCCGGGACCGCGGAGAATGGCGCAGGGAATGATGACACTTCGAAAGTCGACATAGCTGTGGGGTTGGATCATGCCCTGCAGATCTATCCATATCAGCCTGATGGGTCCCACTACTTCTGCGATTCCGATGGGGGATACGGGGCGGCGAATGCAAGTAAGTGCGCCCCCGGTCTGCTTAGCAACACATCAGCGCCTCTCTACTACGACGGCGCGAGTCAAGTGTTCGCACTCTCGGGCATGACCGCCTCGACTCTGGAGGACGGCTTGCTGCTGGGGAACTTCTCGGCCGCGTCCACGAGTGCGCCGACCGCGAGTTGCACGTTCTCAGCTCGGCTCCAGCATCCCGACGGCTACAGCCCCCAGGCGACCTGTGCCTCGGCGGATACGATCAACCCCGACTCGCCGACCGCGACCATTGACGGAAACACGTTGAACGCTCGGCAGATCTCCTGGTACATGCTGTATGGCGAAGGTGGGCAGACACCTCCGGCCGGCGGGGGAGCGGAGTTCGTCGTCGCGTATCCTCTCGTCAGCGCGACGGCGCCGAAGACGGCACCGGTGGGCGATCCGACGTGGACCACGGCCGATGACGCTCAGCTGGCAACAGACATGAAGTCGGATAGCGCTCTCGCATCACCCGTCCAATGGTTCTCTTCGTCCATATCTCAGTCTCCGCGGTTCGCCTTCGTGCCGGTGGTGTCGCACTGCGGAGGTGGCAGTTCGGGGTTCTGTCAAATCGATGGATTCGAGGCCGCGTACATCGACCAGGTGTTCATCCAAGGAGGGGACGTCTCGTTCGAGGCGTGGATCTTCAACCCGAAGATGATCAAGAACGGGCCCGCTCCCCCCGGAGCCGGTAGCGGGTTCTTCTCCGGTGGGCCCTTTGTCGTCAACCTGTGTCACGAGGACCTGAGTGGCGGGACTCCGACCGGCAACTGCTGATGGCCGGTCGTCGAGATGACGACGAGCTCGCAGACGAGGATAGGGGCCATGAGGCGGGGAGTCTCGAACCAGATGCCGCCGGCCAGGAAGATAAGTACATACGGCGCCGACAGGATCCAGAGCATTGACCGCGACCGGGATGCGTTCTCGCTGACGCCAAGAAGCCGGTACACCTGGCTGACAGCGACGAGCACCACGGCTGTCAACGCGAGCCCGACCCATGCGCTGGTGCTGTGGAGATTGTATGAGAGCCCGGGCCCGGTGAGCCCGCCACGCTCGGTCGGATCGGCCAGCAGCAGGTGGATAGAGACATAGGTCAGCGCGCAAGCGACGGCAACGGCGATTGTGTTCCGCCAAAGTTGTGCGTCACGGGTACGCCCTCGCAGCATGCCCGGCAGACTTCCTAAGTGGTGCGCCGGCGCAGCGGACCAGGCAACGGCCACAGCCGCGGCAGCGGCCAAGAACGAGGACTCGCGAACGCAGGTGGCTACGACGGCTAGAAGAGCACAGATCAGTGGATGCGCTGGCCGCAGACCAAAGGCAGCGACGCAGGTTATGGCGATGAGGGCGTAGCTCGGATAGTCGTAGGGGGTTACAACGTAGCCTGCAAGGACAAGGAAGCCGATGACAAGCATGTAGGGCCCGAGAAGGCTTTCGTCGCAGGCGACCGAGACGCGGTAGAGGACCAAGCCCATCGCCGCGATGGACACCGCCCCTAGGATGAGGAAGCTCGTGAACAGACGACCGGACGGGGTCACGACGGTCTGGATCCTCAGCTTCCCAAGTACATCGCTCAACCCCAGGATTAGGGGTCTCGTCAGGAAGCGGTAGCGGAAGATCCCATGTGCGTACTTGTCGAGGAAATCGGCACGGGTGTACGAGTAGTTTGAGGGGAAGCCGAGCATCATGAGCAGGTAGAAGGTCACGGGCACCACCGCGCCGAGGGTCAGGACGGCGCTGGGTGCCCGAAGCCTCCGTGTCCGATCAAGCGCCCGGTCTCTTGTTCCCACGCTGTCCATTCCTCGGTGAAGGCTCTGTGTGTTCGGAGGCCGGCTCCGTGCGGCCCGAGGCTACCGAGGACGGGCCCCCCAGTGTGAGGAGCACCGCCTCGCCAGCACGCTGGGGCGGCGCGACAATAAGAGGTGGTCTCCGCCGGACCGGCCTTCATTGCTGACACTGTCGCGGTCAGCGCTGGCGGTCCATAGGATGACGGCTGAGCTCTTGCCCGAGGCGGGGTCGACGCCTGGTGCCTACGCGGGCGATCGCGGCGCCAGGATGGACGGGCCCGACTCGCGCCAGGTGTGGCTGCCCCGTCGCATCCGCCGACTCGGATGGTGCCTGCTAGTCCTGCAGCTGGTGGGGCTGCTTGCCTGGAGTCAGTTCACATACAGCCGCTTTGGCCTCAGCCGCGACTTCAGTTTTTACGCCCAGGGGTGGTGGTCGATTGCTCACGGTCACCTGAATCCGGTGAGTGCAGACTTCGGCGTGTCCTTCCTGAAGAATGCTGCAGAGGTGGTCCTATGGCCGCTGGCTCTTCTCTACTTCTTGTGGCCCCACGCCGTGGATCTTTTGTGGGCCCAGGACGTCGCGATCGTGGCAGCGGGCTATGTCGCCTGGCGTTGGGCGTTGGAGGTCCTGGAAGACAGACCTCGGGTCAGCGACGCGATGCGCGCCAAGATTGCGGCTGGCGTGGTCGTGATGCTGCTCATCGACCCATGGGCCTACCTGACCGCAGCATATGACTTCCATACTGAGCCGCTGGGCGCCCTCTTTGCCATCCTATTGGCCCGCGGTCTCTGGCGCGGTACCAGCCTAAAGAACTGGGCCTGGGCGTTCCTGACGGCCCTCTGCGGGGCCGTGCCGACCCTATACATCATCGGCATCGGCATCGGCGCTCTGGTTGGCGGCCGGCGGTCCCGGCGGTCAGGCGCCGTGCTCGCAGGGATGGCACTCGGTTACCTTCTCGTCCTGGGTGCGTTGGGCGCCGACGGGACCGGCGGCCAAAACTTTCCGATCTGGTACGGATATCTGACCGGAAAGTCGGCGCACGTCGGCCCGCTCAATGTTCTGGTTGGACTACTCCGCCACCCTCTGGCAGCTGCGCAGATGGCCCTATCGCGAGTGTCCTACATCGTCGGCTACCTACTGGCCGGAGGACTAGTAGGCGTTGCTTCTCCCTGGGCCGCCGGGCTCATCCTCGCCGTCTTGGTGCCCAACGCCTTGAACAGCACCCCGATCTTCATCCTACCCTTCGCCGCGTTCCAGAACTGGGCTCTAATTCCCGTGCTCCTGGTCGGGACGGTGATGGTCATCGCACGACTGGCCGATCCCGGCCGACGGAACTCGATGGCACGCGCACTTGGAGCCGTGGCCCTCGCGGGCTGCATCGCACTCGCCGGCGGTGAGTTTCCAACCTTGATCCGGGACTATCTACCACCCGGTTCTCGGACGGCGGCGGCTCTCCGTGCGGTCGAAGCCCAAAGCCCTCCGACTGTGGAGGTCGTGGCGTCCGAAGGTGTGGTCGGCCGCTTCGGGGAGAGAGATGCGGTATATGGCATCCAGGGCGCACCCGAGCGCATCGGCCTTGCCGGTGGACGGTCCGTCGTTTTCATCCTGGTCCCGGGCCACGGAGGCCATCTCTCCTCGCTGCAAGTGCAGGCCCAGGTAAGGTTTGTACAAGGTCTTGCTGGCGCGAGACCTCTCGTAGCCTCCGCTGGCGTCCACGCCTTCCGCTGGATGCCACCGCCCAACATTTCGAGCGTCACTCTCCCCTGACGACGGTGCTTGGAGTCAAGGGCAGGGCTGCAGTGTCCGTGCGGTCAACACTAGAGATAGAACAACGATCTGCCGGCCGGTGTACAGGGCCTGCGTGCCGAAGCGATCCTCCCAGGAGTTCTGGCAGGCGCGGCGCTGGGCGTCGAGGCCTGGCCCGAGGATGAGCACAACTCGAGATCGGACGACCGGCAGACGGTCGCGGATGTTGACGTAGTCGTAGGCGGGGTGTGCCTCGGCCAGGCGTCCGATGACGTTCTGATCGGCGACGACCTCCGCCGAGGCCGGGAGCCTGCTGTCGGCGACGGCGAGCTCCCTGGCGGTGGCAGGGTCCGTGAGCCAGCGCTTGGGAAGGCTAACCAGCTCAAGAGCCGCGAGGGTCGCCATTGCGGTCAAAACCACCGCGGTGATCCGACGGAGCCAGGGGACACGGTGTTCGCGGTCACCGCGAGACGAGAGGGCAGCGACGAATGTCGTGAAGACCATCACTGATCCGACGACGAGGAACGGCTGGGCGGCCCAGCTCTGGAAGGCGCCCGGAAACGCGATGAACGGGAGGCGCTCGCTCAACGCGTTAGGGAGGATGACGAGGAGAACCCCCGCTGCGCCCCAGGGGTTCAACACCCCGAGGATGCCTCCGGCGACGACATACCCCGCCACGTAGGTCAGGTGGTGCCCAAGCATCGAGGCTGCTGACCCTGGATGGGTGAGAACACCCGCCAGCAAGGTAGCGATGCCAGCGTGTCTCTCGGCCGACGGGAGCAAATACCTGTATGCGGTGGTCAAGGTAGAGCCGTTCCGGCCGACCAAGCCCAGGCCGGCGACGACTGCGAGGGTAGAGATGCCGACGGCAGTCACTCCGAGGCCGTAGGCACGACCTTTGCGGGAGGTGCCCCGAGCGAGGGTGATGCCAAGACCGGCTACCGCGAGGTACAGGCCGCCAAGGGCTTCGGAAACGAGCGCCAAGGGCACCCATGCGCCCAGGCGCAGGTAACGGCCGCGCCAAAGGTCCCTCGCGGCGAGACACGCGAACAGGGTGGCGAAGACGTTGAAGTGAAGGGGAAAGGCCGCCGTCTCCCAGCTCCATGGGTTGAGAGCCAGCATCAGGGCGGATGCAGTGAAGAGGGGGCTGGCGGCCCGGCCGAGTGCGGTCTGCTTGCCCGACAGGTAGTCACGGATCCAGAGCAGCGCTACCGCCTCCGTCGCTACCAGGCCAGCGTCCTGGGCCAATGACAGCATGACAGGACTGGGGAAAAGGCGTCCCAAGAGTGCCAGGGGATACATGGCGAACTCTAGGTTGTTGTGGAGGAAGTCGGTCCGAAACAAGGAGACATAGGGGTCGGCCGCACCGTGCCCTATGGCGGACCAGGCCTGGCTGTAGGCCCCAAAGTCGTTGTTCATACCCCAGCGTCCGTACTGGACGACGCTGAAGATCGCCATTCCAAGCAGCTGGAGAATCAGGAAGCCGAAGCCCAGCACCTGAGGTGGAGCTCTCCGTGCCAACCCGGGTGACGGCACGTGATGTGGCCCGACGACGGCGGGCATGTGTCCCTCAGTCGTCGGCCGCTCCGGGGGGCCGACGGCCGCCGACATCAGGGGAAGGTGGTCGCAGTATTGTTGAGCGAGTTGCTGGTCACGTTCCCGATCACGACCATGGCGCCTATCGCGATTACGACTACAAGCACCAAGAGGAGCGCGTACTCAACCAGACTGGCTCCGGTGTCCTCGAGCTTCGGACGACGCCGGGCCCAGGAGGCGAGGTAGGTCACACAATCCGTCAGGTTGATGAGCATGGCACGATGACTTCCTTGTGTGTAAGACGCTCGGTTAGGGCAGCCGAAGGGCTGTGACGATAACTTCGGCAGACCTGAGACAACCATGAGACGGTCCCGATGATGAGTGCCAAATTGCGCACGGCCGCCAGAACAGTCGCAGGATAAGAGGGAAAGCCGAGATGGAAACGCTGAGCCACCAGAAACGAAAGTGGGTACACGGCCGAGCTGAGGCCCGCCGCCGCAGCCCAGGCTGGTCGGAGTGGCCACAGAGCCCAGAGGGGTGCCACCCAGAGCAGGTATTGCGGAGCGAATGACTTGTTGGCCAGGACGGCAATGCTGAGAACCGCCAGGCTCGTAGCCTCCAGGCTGAAGCGGCCCCTGTAGGCCATAACCCAAGCGCTTGCAAGGCCAGCCACCGCCATCGCCGCCACAGCCAGCTGTACGGCGGTGCGGCCCGTTCCATAGACCTGAAGGTTTCCCGAGCGGTAGTGGAACGACAAGTGGGTGGGGGAGAGAAGGAGGCTCAAGCTCCCGGACAAGCTGCTGTATTCCAGGCCGCGCGAGGCTTCGAAGCGCGCGGGATTCAGAAGAGTCCCGGGGGCGATGAGAGCCTGAATGGCGCCGACACCAGCCAGGCCGACCACCAGGGCAATGCACCGTCGGAGAGGCCAGCTGCCGGTCCGGCGGCGCTCCGCGATGGCGTAGCCTGGCAGCAGCAGGAATGGGAACAGTTTCAGCAGCCCACCTAGGCATGCCCACGCCCATGCTTGAACCCACCGTTCGCGCCGAGCGGAGGCCAGCGACAGGACCATGGCAAGAACAGGCACGAGGTCGTAGCGGGCAAAAACGATGCCGACGGAGCTGAGCGCAGAGTAGATGACCATGCGCCTGGTCCAGTCTGGCCCGAACTGGCGGCCCGCCCACACAATGGCGGCGAAGGCTGCGGCCATGAGGAGGGCCAGGCCGGGAGCGTAAGGTAGGTGGAGAAGGGCGGGGACGACGAACAACACGCCCGCGAGGGCGGGATACTCACTTGGAAGCCCATGCTGTAATGGACCATGCATGAGGGCGTTGGCGTAGGCGTGATAGAACACCACATCGCTCTCGCCTGGCAGGACAGCCCGGGCAAGCCACGCCAACGCAATGAAGGCGAACGCCAAGTGGACCGACTGGCTGAGCGCCAGTTGCGGCTTGCGGCGTTCGCCCTCAGGTGCACTCATGTCGGCCCGCTCGGCACTGGTGGCTGCGCTGCCCGACATGAGGGGCACCGATCGGATCCAGGGCCGGGGGACCGCACTGTCCCCCGGCCACAAGGACCTACGGGTTGGCCAGGTTGTTGGCGACGTTCTGGAGGGTGTTGTTCACCCCGTGGCCCAGGAAGATCAGGGCGCCAATGGCGACAACAGCGATAAGGGCGAGCAGGAGCGCATACTCCACCAGGCTGGCGCCGCTCTCATCCATCGAGAGACGGTTGGCCAACATGGCTCGCAAGGTCACCTGCAGATAAGCAAGCTTGGTCAACATCTGTCATTCCATCCTTGTCTGATGTGGCACCCTGCGGGCCCACCGTTTCCCCGATGTGGGGCTGTGGTCAGTGTTCGCCCCGCTGGAGCGGATTTCCATAGCCGGAGCCCGATTTCCGCTTGGGCCGGCACAACGTTGTCTCAACTCCCCAACTGAGCATCAACAGCGGCCGCAATTTGGGGCTTATCGCTGGCGCCGGGGGCCCGGAAGGCCGATTATTGGGCCATCAGCACGACCACCCTTCCGCCCGGAGCGCGCCTGGCACCTGACCGACCGGCACCTCGGAGCCCGAGCCGGCTCCTCCTCGTGGTCGCGGGCTGCCTGGCTGTGCTGGGCCTGGCCGGCATCGTGATCGGCGCCGGACCGGCCTTCAAGAGCACCACCACGGTGGGTGCGGCCAGCGGAGACCTCTACTTCACGACCTACAAGCCGGGGACGGTCGACAAGGTCTCGTACTCCCTCAACCGCGGCGCCCTGAGTCTCAGCCCAGTCACGGTCGTCACCCAGCTGCCCGGCGCCGACGGGATCGTCTTCGCCTCGGATGGTCGGCTGTTGGTCGGAGCGGGCAACGGCACCGTCTTTGCCGTCGACCCCTCCAGCGGCGAGGCGACCTCGGTCAAGGCCGGCACGGGGGCTTTCATGCTGGCGCTTTCGCCCGATGGGAAGACCCTCTACACGGGCGGCCTGCCCGGGCCCCTCTCCGCCATCGTGCTGGCGCCCCTGGGTCCGGGGCACCTGACCGTGCTCAGTGGGGACGATGCCAGGATCTCGGGGCTGGCCTTCGGCCCGGATGGTCGGGCCCTCTACACGAGCTCCGACCCCGGCGGGCGGGGGGACATCGGCATCGTCAACCTGCGCACAGGCCTCACGCGCCGGCTCTTCCAGAACGTTCCAGGGGCCCACGGCGTGGTGTACGACCCCTATACCGACACTTACATCCTCAGCGGCGGCTCGACCGTCCAGCAGCTCTCGGCGGTCGACCCGTCCCAGGTGGTGTCCCAGACCACACTGCCCATAACGAGCATCGACCAGGGGGCCGTGGACGGTCATGGCCACGCCCTCATGGCGAGCAATGGCGGCAGCCTCATCTACATCGACTACTCGGCTACCAAGCGGGTCGGGGACCTCGCCGACCACGTCTCCATCAAGCACCTCGCCACCCACCTAGACGACGTGGCTCCCCTGATCGGCCCCGGCGCCCGGCCTACGCCCACCCTGGCCCATCTATGGACCGACGGAGGGGTCGGAGCCCTGGTCCTGGCCGGGCTAGCCGGGGCGGGCTATGCCGTCACCGTCCGCCGGCGCCGGCGCCCGACCCTCGCCCGCCGGCTGCCCCGGTGGGACGTCAGACGTCAGCAGGCGGCTCGTCAGACCGATGACGATTCGGTCTGAGGGACTTCCGATGGTGCAGGCTTCGGATGTGCACGAACGGGCGCCCGCGGGCTCCCAGGCGGGCTCGGCTGCCGATGGGGGCATACAGCGCCGACCTCGGTCGCCCAGACTCCTGCGGGTCACCGGTCGGGGCCTCGCACTGCATCCGGCGTGGATCGTCATCGCCGGGGTGGCCGCTGTCCTCCTGCGGGTGGGTCTTCGGGAGGGTCTGAACAGCGACGCCTGGTGGCACCTGGCCGCCGGCCAGTGGATGCTCTCCCATCACGCCGTCATCAGGTCCGACACCTTCTCCTACACCGTCCACGGCCGACCCTGGGTCGCCGAGGAGTGGGGTTTCGAGTTCCTGCTGGCCTGGATGGTCCGCACCTTCGGGCCGGTGTCGTTCTGGCTGCTTTCGTCCGGGGCCTGCATCGCCGCCTTGCTGGTCAGCGTGGTCAGGTGGCGGAAGCTGGGCGCCAGATGGCTGTGGGTCGCGGTCCTGGCCATCCTGGCCGGGGGACCGCTGGCCATCGGCGAAGCGCCCAGGCCCCAGTCCCTGAGCTACCTGTTCTTCGCCCTCGAGCTGCTGGTCCTCACCCAGGCCAGACGGAACATCCGGTGGTTGCTCTGCCTGCCCCCCCTGCTCCTGGTATGGGCCAACGTCCATGGGAGCTTCCTGGCCGGCCTGGCTGTGCTCGGTCTGGAGCTGGTTCTGGCCAGATGGCCCTTCTCCAAGGGGCGGCTGGTGGTGTCGAGCCCATTGCCCCTGCGGGCCGCTGGAGTGACATTCGGGGTGGCCGTCCTGTCGACCCTGGTGAACCCCCACGGCCCGGGCCTGCTCTCCTACGCCTACCACGTCAGCTCATCCGGTCAGCTGAGCGCCTTGATAACCGAATGGCAGTCACCCGACTTCCATTCTGCCGTCCTGATCCTGCTGATTCTGGTCCCGGCAGCAGCTGTGCTGGCCAGCCTCGCCCTGAGCGACGCAAGGCTCGAGGTGTTCGACCTCGTCCTGTGGGGTGGACTGCTGCTGGCAACGTTGCACGCCCAGCGCTTCATCCCCTACGCCGCGATGGCCTGGGGGGGCCTGGCCGCCAGGATGCCGGCTCTGCGGCGGGAGACGATCAAGCCCTCCCTCCTCGTGTGGCCGATCGCCGCTCTCGCCTGCTTCGTCTTCGTGGCCGGGCCTCACCCGCCGGCCGGCGCCCCGGAGCGGGGAGGTGACTCGGGCATGCCCGTCGCCGCCACCGCCTATCTCCAGCAGCACCCCGGGCGGGTGTTCTCCAGCTACTGGTACAACGACTACCTCATCCACGCCGGCATTCCCGTCTTCGTGGATGGCCGTACGGACCTGTACTTCGGGACGCCGGTCCTCTCGGAATACGAGAAGCTCGCCAGTGTGAGCCAGGACCCCGACATCCTGCTTAACCGCTGGAAGGTGCAGTACGTGTTGTGGACCAAGGGGAGCGCCCTATCCGTGTTCCTCTCCCACGACCACGCCTGGCGACAGGTGTTCCAGGCCGGATCGAGCGTGGTCTTCCAGAGGGTCCAGCCCTGATCGACCCGGCGGATCGGCGGAGTCGCCGGGCCGCTCGAAGCGGTTCGCCTAGTAGAGCGCCCGGCTGGTTCGCCAGCCAGTGCGCCGCGCCAGAGCCACCGCCGCCAGTTGCGAGTTGACGCCGAGCTTCTCGAGGATGCCTCGGATGTTGCTCCGCACGGTCGCCACCGCAACCGACCGGGCCTCGGCGATCTCACTCGCGGTGAGGCCGTCTATGAGCTGACCGAGCACCTCCTGCTCCTTGGGGGTCAGAGAGTCGAAGGCTCCGAGTGAGCCGGCCTCGTCGGGCAGGAAGCCCTCGAGCAGCGATTGCCGCTCGAGTTCGTCGATCGCCACACCTCCGGACGCGACCTCCTCGAGCAGGTCGATCAGCTCCTCGAGCGGTTGAGCCTTGTAGAAGACGCCCTCAGCCCCCTCGGTCAGGCAACTGGCCAGTAGATGGCGGTCCTGGGACTCGGCCGTCAGGATGAAGCACCGGACACCCTGGGCCCGTAGGGCCGCAATGGCCGGAACGCTGGTGGCTCCATCCCCCAGATGGAGGTCGAGGAGGGCGAGGGCCGGCGAGCACTGCCTGGCCGCCTCGAGGGCGCCGGCGGTCGATACCTCCTCGGCGATTACAACCTCGAAGCCGCGCCGGTTGAGGGCCAGCACGAGAAGCTCGGTGAGAAGGGCGTGGTCGTCGACGATGAGAATGCGCCGGCTCGAGGGAGGGGACTCGACCTCGGCGGACCGCCCGTGAGGCGAGAATGAGTCGTAATCGGCCCTCCGCTCCACCATTCATTGCCTCCACGCCGTTTCCGGCTTCTTGGATTGTCCCCCATGAGCCCTTCCGGTCACAGGGGACGAATGGTCATATGTACCCGGGCAGTAGCCAAAGCCACCACAACAGTTGCCCAACAACCCCACGGTTCAACAATTTTGGGGTACCTCTGACTCGTATCAGAGGGCCAAGATCGCCCTGTGAGGAATACTGACGGCCGCTCCAGAGAGCTTCGCGAAGGGGCAAACGCGACCTTCGTGGCCGAGCGCCCGGCGGAGCATTCCACCCTCGGTCCGCGGAACGCGGGCCCCCCGGCGAGTTCGGATGACACCACCACCGACCTGGTCGTCCGGGCCGCACAAGGCGATCAGGCGGCGTGGGATCAGCTCGTAGAGAGGTATTCCGGCGTGGTCTGGGCTGTAGCACGCAGCTTCGGGCTCGACGGGCGCGACGCCGGCGACGTGTTCCAGACCACCTGGCTCAGATTGGTCGAGAACGTGGACCGGATACGGGAGCCGGAGCGGATCGGGGCCTGGCTGGCGACGACGGCCCGGCGGGAGTCGCTACGGCTCCTCCGCCTGGCCAAGCGCGTCGTGCCCACCGGCGACGAGAAGGTGCTCGAGGTCGACGGGACCGAGACGATCGATCTCGAGTCGGCACCTTTCCTCAGCTCCGACCGGGACGGCATTGTGACAGCCCTCCTCGCCCAGCTCTCGCCTCGCCAGCAGATGGTCCTGCGCCTGCTAACCGGGCCCGAGGAGCTCAGCTACCAGGAAATCAGCGAGGTCCTGGACATCCCGATCGGCAGCATCGGCCCCACTCGGGCCCGGGCCCTGGATCAGCTCCGGCGCCTCTGCCTCCACGCCGGTATAACCGAGTACTGAGTCCTCGCGCTCCCCGATGGGCGCAGGAGGGGTCATACTTGTAGGTGTGGGCCGGCACTTGAGGTCGATGACGGGTCCCCTCCCCTCTTTATGGGGGGGTGCCGACGTCGGCAGGGGCGGTCATGGGGTCTGAGGAGCCGAGCCTCGGGGTGGAACTGGCCGAGGCGGGACCGGTCGACCTCGGGCCCGATGCCGACCTGATTGCCTTCGCCAAAGCGGCCCTGGCCGGGCGGGCAGTGGACTCTGACCTGGCCGCACTGATGTCTGACTCCCTGACCGACGACGGAGGATCGCCCGACGATCACCGCCTGGAGTTCCGCTCAGCCCGGCGGATGCTGTCGGTCCGGGTTGGCGGTCAGGCCGGCCGCAGGAGCCTGAGTGTCGAGTGCCGGCCACCGGTGGACGAGGCTTGCCTCGAGCGAGCTCCCGGCCCCGATGCCGCCCCGGGGGCCGTCCTGGCGTTCGGCGGCGGCCCGAAGTTGAGCCTGACGGGCCTATCGCCGGGCACCGTCCGGATCCGGGTCCGCAGATCCGGAGAGAATCGGTCCACCCACACCGATTGGTTCCGGATCTGAGTTAGAGCACCACCCAGTCGGTCAGCACCGTCGGACCGACCTGGGCTTCCCCCGGCAGGACCTCGAAGCTGACGAGACCCCTGGTCAGTTCCCCGGCGAATGTCGTGTCGGAGGGCTCCCCCAGGGCCA
The DNA here is from genome assembly GCA_035653595.1 of Acidimicrobiales bacterium. Classification (GTDB taxonomy): domain Bacteria; phylum Actinomycetota; class Acidimicrobiia; order Acidimicrobiales; family JAJPHE01; genus DASRBO01. The sequence continues at coordinate 45,903 of DASRBO010000107.1, forward strand.
CGGCCACCTGGCCCGGTACCCGCATGTAGATCTTGTGTCCACCGGTGGGCAACACCCTTCCCCTCAGCCATACCCGGTTCTCCACGGTCCGGCACCGGATGAGCATGGACAGCTCCGAGGTGCGGAACACGAGGACCCGCGTGCCGGGCTCGTCGCCGAAGTCGGGCATCGTCCGCTGATCGACGGCGGAGTCGAAGAGCAGGGGAGCGACCACCACCTGGCGGCCCTGGGTCGGCGCCCCGGCCGACACGGCTTGCAGCAGGTCGGGGGGAGGTGGGTCGAGAGCCCTCAGCGCTCTGGCTAGGAGCTCGGTGACGGCTTCGCTTGATAGGGCTGGCTCGGATCCCGATCCCTCCGGGGCCCCGGCAGCCCCTAGGTCGGGTCTGGGCGACATACCAAAGAGAGTTTCGGGCCCGCTCGGGTGATACTGAACCGGCCCTTTGTATCAACCACGCAATTGCCCCTAAGTCGCGCTGAGGTGGCGCGCCAGGGCGGCGAGACAGCGGGCGCGGGTCGGTCCGATGCTTCCGGGGGGGATGTCCAGCGCCTCGCTGATCTCGCGGTAGCGGAGGTGGTCGCCGACGGTCATGAGACGGAGCAGGGCCCGACAGCGGTGAGGGAGGGCCTCGAAGGCCCGGTAGACCTCGTCGTCGCTCGGGCCGTCGGGAGTTGGGGCGACTCCGGCCGGCGGAGGCCCCCCCAGATCGACCCGCCCCGTCGGACGGCCTCGCTCGCCGCGGCGGATCGCCTCCAGCCGCAGGGCCTCGCGGTGGGCGGTAACGGTGAGCCAGGTGACGACACTTTCCGGGTAGAGCTCGTCCCTGATGCGGTCGCGCAGGCGCAGCCAGCTGAGGGCCGACACCAGGGCGGCGTCCTCCCTCGACAGCTCGCCGCTGCGGGCGACGGACCACACCGCATCGGCTGTGGCCGTCACGAGATCGGCCCAGGCTCCGGCCTCCCCACGGGCGGCGCTGGCGGCGAGAAGGTTGGGATCGGCGTCGATACCCCCTCGCCGGTCGAGGTCAGACACGCGGCCACCTCCTCGGCTCGATGGCATTGCTGGGTTGCGTCACGGTCGGGGACCAAGGCGCCAGGCCGCAGCCTGGAGGAGCAGGGCCGGCAGGGCGGAGACGCCGCGGGCGAGCCGCGGCAGGAGCGTCCGGTCCTGGCCGGCTCGCCAGGCCCACTCCAGCCGGGCGGACTGCACCCAGTCGGGGGGATGGCGCCTCACGCCGGTGACGGTGTCGATGGCACCGCCGGTGGACAGATACAGCGCCGCATGGCGGGACGACAGGGCCTCGGCCCACAGCTCCATCTTCGGCGAGCCCAGGGCGACGACGACGACCTCGGCACCGAAGCGGGCCAGGGCCCGGGCGGTCTCCTCGACACTGCGGTCGTCCGGTCGGGCGGCGAACGACCCGTCCAGGCGCAGCCAGTCGGGACGAGCGGCGGCCACGGTGGCACTCGCCTCCGGCGTGCCTCCGACCAGGGCGACCCGGGCGCCGGCGAGCAGGTTGCCCTCGTAGAGGCGCCTGGTGACCTCGCGGCCGGTCAGGCGCGAGCAGCGGGTGCCGGCGGCGGCGAACACCAGCTGTAGGCCGCTGCCGTCGACCAGGACAGCCGACGCGTTCTCCAGGCACCGGCGGTAGGAGGCGTCGGTGGCGGCGAGGTAGGCCTGGTAGGGGGCGATGGTGCACACCGTGGCGGCTGCGCGGGCGGCCAGACGCCGCCCGGCCCAGTCCTCGAGGTCGGACCATGTGGTCAGCGATACGGGTAGACCCACTATCCGCACCGGGTCGACCGAGGTCGGCGGTGCATCGGCGCCCGGTTCGGCGAGGGCGCCACCGGCGGCGCGCAGGTCGATGACCGCCTCGGCCCGGAGCCCGAGGAGGACACGCAGGGCCTGTTCCATCCGTTCCACCCGCGCCGTCTGCAGGTCGAGGGCCGGACCGGCACAGCGCCTCAGGCGGTCGTGGTGCTCGAGTGCCCGCCGCACCCCCACGGCGATGCCCTCGGCGTCGTTGCTTACCTGCACGGCGAACGGGAACACCTGCGCCAGCCCGGGCCAATCGCTGACAATAAGTGGCCGCTGCGCCCACACCGCCTCGTAGCCGGCGCGCATCACCGAGGTGGGCTCGGTGCTGAGGGTGACCAGCAGGTCGGCCTCCTCGACCGCCCGGCGATACTCGTCTCCGACCAGGAAGCCGGTGAAAGTGACGTTGTCGGGGGCCGAGCCACGGAGGGGCGCCGGGCATCGGGCGAGGTCGCCGGTGATCCTGAGGTCAACCTCGGGCAGGCGCCTCGCCGCCGCCAGCACCTCCTCCATGGGCTCGTCCCCACCAAAGGTCCCGACGAAGAGGACCTGCGGGCGCCCGGTCGGAGATCGAGGCGGCGCGACCCGCCACGGCGGGCGCGACTCGTGGAAGACAAGTCCCCGCGCTCCCCAGCCCTCCAGCACCCGCTGCCAGTGGTCGGTCGTGACCAGGCTCGCCGCGGCCCGGCGGGCGAGCCAGCGGTGGACCGCCTGCAACCGGCCGGCGACGGCGTCGCCCTGGGCGCCGAAACCGCCCGGGTGGGTGTCGAGCACCAGTGCCGCCCCGGTCGCCCGCGCGTAGGCCCAGCCGAGGAGACCCGGGAGCAACGGAGGGTTGGTGACGATCAGGGCTCGGGGTCGTCGTCGGACCAGATAGGCGACGGTGAGCCCCAGCCCGAGGGCGTACCGCAGGGGGGCCCAGTGCTTGGCCCCCAGCCCTGGAGCGCGGACGCAGTAAGCCTCGCCGCCCAGCGCATCGGCGATCTCCGCCGAGCGCCCTCCGATCGGCGTCCAGGCCAGGAAGGCAACTTTGGGCCGCTCACGGCTCCCCGCCGGCCGCCTCGGCCCGGAGGTAGGTTCGGTCGATGGACTCGGCTGCTGGTTCCTCCGGCCCCGGACTGCGGGCGTAGCGTCCCGCCTGGTCGTCGCTGGCCTCACTCCACTACGAGCCCGAGGTCGCCCGCTCTGATACGCGGGGCGCCTGCGGCTAGGCCTCTGGCGGTCGGCCGCCTCGCTGGACCGCCCTCCGCAGTCGCCGACGCGCGGCGTGGAGGGCGACGCGGGGCAGCCGAGCCGCCGTCCACCGCAGCGACATCAGCCCGGGGTCTGTCGCCTTGATGAACTCCTCGGGATGGATCACGGCCAGGGGGTAGTCGGGGCTCCGTCCGGCCTTGTCCGCCAGCAGCGGGTTCGACCGCAGCGCCAGATCGGAGGCGAAGAGGAGCACGTTCTGCCGGATGCACGACGCCAGGTCGTCGGCGTGCCAAAATCGGGGCCGAAGGCAGTCGATGACCCGGTAACCGTGGGCGCCGAATCTCCTGGCCCAGTACTCGGGCCACTGCTCGTTGACGTGGCCCGTACCTCCCTGACCGGGCACGGCAGCGGAGAAGAGCACCACCGGGGCCAGGCCGACCAGGGAGGCCACGAAGGAGTCGGCAGCACCGGCGGGAAGGTGCTCAGCGGTCTCGAGCGAGACGGCGAGGTCGAAGCCGCGCCCCAGTCGAACCGGCTGGCCCAGGTCATGGGCGACGAAACGCTCGACGGGGAAGTTGAGCATCTGCCGCGGTACCCAGTCGCCGTCGACCCCGGTGACGTCGTCCACCCCCGCCTCCACGAACGCGGCCAGCCAGGTACCGGTTCCGCATCCGAGGTCGACGACGCTTCCTATGGGCAGGAGCTCGAGCAGGTTCCTCACGACCAGGCGTGCTCCGGTAAGGCCCCCTCGCTCGGTGTCGGCGAAGAAGTCCCGCGAGTAGGGGGAGGAAAGGGCCATGCCTAGCCGGCGTCCAGGGCCCGCTCGGCCCGCGGCGAGTGGGCGACCACCAGTGGCACGAGCTCGATCGGCAAGGCCGGGATCGCCGGTACCGCTCGGTCGTGACCGGAAGTCCGCCGCGAGCGGACCATGAGGCGCACCGAGCGACCGAGCACAGCGGCGATGGTTCCCATCAGGATCGCCAGGTCCATGCCAATGGACCAGTTGTCGACGTAGAACAGGTCGAGACGCCGGTAGGCGCTGAAGGCGGGGTTGTCGCGGCCCTCCAGCTGCCAGAGCCCGGTGATCCCGGGCCTGACCCGGTCCCTCGCCAGAAGCTCCTCGTCGAACCGGGCCACCTCGCCGGCCAGAGCGGGACGCGGTCCAACCAGGCTCATCTCGCCGCGAAGGACGTTGAGCAGCTGGGGAAGCTCGTCCAGGCTGGTGGACCGGAGCAGGCGCCCCAGCCGGGTGACCCTCGGATCGCGATCCAACTTGAACAGCGGGCCGCCGCGCCTTTCGTTGTCGTCTTCGAAATGCCCGGCGAGCGACTCGGCGTCCATCACCATGGTGCGCAGCTTGAAGACCCGGAAGCTGTGGCCGTCCTTGCCCACCCGGTCCTGGCGGAAGATGGCTGGGCCCGGGCTGTCGAGGCGGACCGCCACGGCAGTCAGCAGGAGGAGCGGTCCGGTCAGCACCAGGCCGACCGTCGCTCCGATGAGGTCTATCGCCCGCTTGAGGGCAAGTTGCCAACCGGCCAGGAGGGCGGGCTCGATGTAGTAGAGCGGCTCGTGGCTGAACGGCAGTGCCCGGATGCGGCGGTGGTCGATGCGCATCATCCCGCTGGACGTGTGCACCCTGACGCGCAAGGCGAGAAGTTGACGGATGAGCCGGTTGAGCTCGGCGCTCGACAGGGCGGTAATGGCGATCAGGGCCCCGGCGCCGGCGGTCTTGGCCAGCTCGCTGGCGGCGCCGAAGGTGCCCAGCCAGGGCACGGCACTCGCGCGATTCGACCACTCCTGCTGGTCGCCGACCACCCCGACGATCCGGTAGCCGAGCTCTCCTTGGGCGTCTACCAGCTGCTCGAGGGCGGCGGCCTCATCGTTGGTCCCAATCAGGACCAGCGGCCGGGTGAAGCGGCCCTGGGTGCGACAGGCTCGCAGCCACGCTGCGTAGCCAGCGCGGGCAACAACGAGGAACGCGGTCATGCACGCCGCGCCGATGAACGCCCGCACCGCCGAGACGTCCAGGCCCAGCCGTCCCGAGCCGAGCCCGGCCACCGCGCCGGTCAGGAGGCCGACGCGCAGTAGACGGGCCCGCTCGGCGGCAGGCACGGCACAGACTCGGGCTAGATACAGCTCCTGGCTGACCAGTCCGACCGCCGCCGTCAGCACCAGCAGCCCGAGCACGAGCAGGCGGCGGGTCACGGCGGGCGCCGGTGAGCCCCACCCGATCCCGCCCACGGCGAGGCTCCATGCCCCGGCTACGCAGGCCAGATCGGCGACCACCAGCCGCCGGCGCAGACCGCTGCGGGCGGCGTTGCCCACATCATCGTGGCGCGTCATCGGGACCCCTCCTCTACCCCGGCCCGGCCGGGGGTGTTCGGCCCAGCGAAATGCGGTGCAACCTGGCCGGGGCGCCCCAGGGCCATCGGCAGCAGCTCCGGTCCCTCCTCGGCCACGCCCGCCAGGTAGCTGGCGTCGAGAGCCAGTCGCCAGAGGGCGTCCGACGCTCGTCGGGCCCGGGCCGACACCGGGGCCAGTAGACGGCTGCCACGATGGCCGACCTCGGACAGGCGGGCCGTCGCGGCCAGCGGTCGAGGGGACCGAATGGCGGCGCGGTCGAGCAGCTTCAGTGCCCGCGACGGGTAGTCGACGGGGAAATAGCCAGCGGCAATGCCAGGATGCTTGTGGACGAAGCGGGCGGTGTTGCGGCCCTCGTCCCGCCGCCGCCGCAGCCGCCTTCCGACCTCGACGGCGGTGTGATGCCAGCAGACCGCCTCGGGGTCGTAGACGATCTCCACCCCGGCCTGCATGAGCCTGAGGACGAAGTCGCTGTCCTCGAGCCCGTAGCCGGGGAACGACTCGTCGAACCCGCCGATGGACCGGAAGAGCTCGGTCGGCCCGCTCAGGTTCGCCACACCGACCGGGAACTGGCTCAGATGCTCGATCCGGCCGGCACTGGTCCGACTGGCATGCAGAGCGGCCCACCACTGCCGGGTCTGCTCGTCCAGGACGACTTCGGCCGGGAGGGCGCAGGGACCGAGCAGCGCTCGAAGCCCCAGGGCCTGATGGGCGGCCCGGTGCCGACCGAGCGTCCCCGCTTCTGGCACGAGGTCGTCGTCGAGGAACCAGGTGATCTCGCCGGCGGCCGCCTCGAGACAGCGGTTGCGGGCCGCCGCCGGCCCGGCGTTGGTCTGATCTATGACCTGCATGGGCAGCGGTGGCCGCATGGCCTCCAGGGCCTCGGCGGAGCCGTCGCCCGAACCGTCGATGACGATCACCAGCTCCACGCCGGACCATCCGTCCTGGTCCCGCTCGGTCTGGAGGGCCGCCTCGCCGACCAGCCTCGTCAGGTCGTCCCGCCCCTGGTAGGAAGGAACGGCGATGGTGAGCGACCTCACTGGAGCACCCCGGCTCGCGGCCGGGCCGGCGCCGAGCTGGCGTCGGGAAGAAGGACCAGGGACAACCCCGCCCGGCGGTACCGCTCGACCAGGACGGGAACGGCGGCGACGGTAGCCGCCCGGCTGTGGGCCTCGGGGCTGCCCGCAGGCTGGAGGCCGTCGTGCAGCAGCACGACATCACCGTCGCCGGGCGACACCGACGCCAGGATCTGCTCGGTCGTGGTCCCCTCTCGCCAGTCCTCGGTGTCGAGGGACCAGAGCCATGGGCGCAGCCCCGATGCCCGGATGGCCGGGGCGTGGGCGAGGTCGATCCGACCGGTCGGGGGCCGGAAGAGGCGGACCTCGACGCCGGCCACCGACTCGACCATCCAGCGCCCGCGGCGGTAGTCGTCGACCAGCTCGCGCACCGGCATGGCGGCGGGGTCGGGATGGCTGGCGGAGTGGGACCCGATTCCGTGCCCCTCGTCCAGCATCCGGCGCACGATGTCGGGATGGGCCCGGGCGCGCTGTCCAACGAGGAAGAAGGTGGCGGGCACGCCGAGCTCACCGAGCAGGTCGAGGACCAACGCCGTCCAGACCGGGTCGGGGCCGTCGTCGAAGGTCAGGGCCGCCGACGCCGCACCGGGGCTGAGCATCCGTCCGGCTCCGGCCAGCTGCGGGCCGGCGGCGCCGACGGTCCGCCTGGCCCGTCCCAGACGGATGCGGGATCGGTCGAGGATGCCGGCCCCGGGTGGGTTGGCCCCGGTCATGCCGTGGCCATGTCTGGCTGGGCCCAGGGTGGGCTGGAGCGCCGCCGGCGCCAGGCGCCCAGCGTCGCCTGGCCATCGACGACGGAGGCGAGTCCAGCCTCCTCGAGGCAGCGCTCCAGGCGGTGCACCTCGGGGCCGTTGGGATAGGAGAGGGCCGGGGGCACGAGGTGCACCACCCGGACGTCGTCGACGATGCCGAGCCGGCAGCCGTGCTCCCTCGCCGCCGCCCACCGGAACTCGAGCCCCCAGCCCATGCCGATCCCGTCGGGGAAGGGCAGGAAGTGGCGCCGCTGGCGGAGGTCGAGGGCGAACAACGGCCCGATCTCCACGTAGGTCGTCTCGCGGGCACGCAGCCCCGGACGGGCCAGGGTGATGTCGTAGGACCGGTACGAACCCTTGGCGTGGGCCGGCTGGAGTAGGGAGAAGCCGGCACGCCGGCCTATTCGGAGCAGGTCGGTGACCGTCCCCCGGTGGAGGATGACGTCGTCGTCGGCGAATACGGCCCACTCCGCCCGACCATCCGAAGGTTCCAGCAGCCGGTTGAGCAGTCCGAACTTGGTGCCGGGGCCGGCCCCCACGGTCCAGCGCTCGAGGGTCGGGTGGGCCCGGTCGAGCGCCCAGAGCCGAAGATCGATGTCGTCGAGGTCGGCCTGGTCGATCAGGGCGCTCAGTATCTCGGCGTTGCGGTGGCGGTACACGCAGAGGAACTGCACCGAGCCCAGCGGCGGGTCGAGGTCCCTGCTTGGCAGGACGCTGGCGGGGCGCCGGCCGGCGAGCGCCCGCCGCTGCGCGTGCTTGCGTCGGAGCGAAGGTCCCACCACTCGCCACGACTCGGGTCCGCCGAGGGCCAGCCGACCGGCCTTCAGTGCCATGTCGACTCCGGCCGACATGCGACCGAGGCGGAACTCCTCCTCGGCCGGCCGGCCGGCGACAGCTGGGGACGGCGAAGCGGCCGCGGGTGTCATCACTGCTGAAGGAGCGCCGGGGTTAGGTTTCTGATACGCGCGCGAGGCGGGGAACCCTCGGGCTCCAGCCGAGGGTGAAGGTGCGGCGCAGGCTCCAGGCCCGCTCGCCCTCGGCGGTCGCCATCAGCCAGACCTCAGTGGCCCGGGCGCTCAGGGGCAGATGCCTGGCTGTCCTTCTGGCAGCTCGCCGCAGCCGTCTCGCGCCAGCGTCCTCCCCGATGCAGAGGTGAGGGATGACGTCGGGGTAAGCCCCACCGTATGGGGGGAACTGCGGGAAACGGGCCATGAGGGCCATCGAGATGTCGTGGAAGGGCTCGCCGGGGCTGGGGGCGACATAGAGCACCCGCTCGTCGAACCACCGGAGCTCGGTCAGCGCGTAGTCGAACGGCTCGATTTTGGCCAGGACGTCTTCGACCTCGTCGAGCATGGAAGGCGCCAGCTCGCCAGGACCGGCGAATGGGTAGAGGACCGTGATGTGGGCGGGGATGCCGACCTGGGCCGACGGGTCGAGCTCCTGCCTCAGGGCGCCCACCACCGGCTCAGCCTCGGGGACCGGAACGAAGAGGGCGCTCTGGCTGGTCATCGTCCTACGGCTCCTCGCCGTCAGCCGGCCAGGATCTCGGGCGTAGCCACGCTGTCGCCGGAGCGGTGCTCGTGCGTCGCCGGGGAAGGGCCGAACCGACCCAGCAGCTTCTCGACGTCGATGGGATCGGTGGGTCGGTTCTCGTAGCCTCCGTGCATGACGATCTGGGCCCGGACCGACAGGCAGGGGACCGGCCGTCGTCCGACCATCCCGACGGCGAGGAGCGCCTCGGGGGGCACGCCAGCGGCGGCGGTGACCAGGTCGCGGTCCATCGCGAGCAGCTCGACCCGGTGGCCGGCGCCGTCGTCGAGAAGGACCAGCTCGGGCATCCACGCTCCGGCGGTGCCTTCGGCCAGGGTGCCGCGCTCCGACGGGCGGAGCCCGAGCGCGGCCAGGGCCTCGACGGCCGCGGACAGGTCGCGGGAGTAGTCGGCCAGGATCACGTCCACGTCGTCGTGTCGCCGGGTGCGGGCCCCGAGGAGGGCGTCGACGCCCCACCCGCCGGCCAGGCAGAACTCCAGCCGGCTCGACTCGAGGGCCTTCACCACCCGGACCACATCGAGGGTGTTCATGGACCCGCGCAGGACCGACCCGGTCAGGAAGTCGGGCCGGCGGCCGAGCGGCGTCGCCCGGGCCATGACCCGCACCGGGCCCGGGAGCCAACGGCGGAGTGAGTCGCTGCGAGCTCCTTGTTCCAGCGACTTCGCCATGGAGTTCAGGTGGCGACGGAGCCTGTGCTGCACCGCCGCCCCCCGCAGCTGCGCTCCGGCCGCCGGCTGGCGGGCCGGGCGTTGGGCCAGCGATTCGTAGAGCGCCTGGTAGCTGGCGGTCATGGCCGGAACCGAGAAGCGCTCGAGCGCCCGGTGGCGTCCGGCCTGGCCCAGCCGGACTCCCAGGCCCCGGTACGTGCACAGACGGTCGAGGGCAGCGCCGAGGGCGACGGGATCTCCGGCGGGCACCAGGGCACCGGTGATCCCGTCGACGACCGCCTCGCCGACGCTGCCCACGGCGCTGGCCACGACGGGCACCCCGGCCATCATCGCCTCCAGCACCGCCAACGGAAGGCCCTCGTCGAACGAGGGCAGGACGAAGACGTCGAGCTCCTTGAGCACCCGGTCGGGCGCGTCCGTCCAGGGTCGGATCTCGACTCGGTGGCCCAGCCCGAGCTCGAGGATGCGTCGCTCGAGCCGACCCCGCTCGCTTCCGGATCCGACGATCAGGAACCGGGCCGACTCCAGCCGGGTGGCCGCCTCGAGGAGCACGTCGAGCCCCTTCTGCGGCTCCAGCCGGCAGATCGTGCCGATCAGCGGGGAGCCGGACATGGTTCCGAGCCTCCTCGGCCCGTGGTCGGGAACCCCGTTGTGGATGGTGCGGACGGCGCCGAAGGGCAGGCCCACCTCCTGTTCCACGGTCCTGGACACCTTGTGTCCCACGCCGACGTGCACGGCCACGCCCGCCCTGAGCAGCTGGCGCTGGACCTGGCGTCCGGGCTGGTGCCAGAAGCTGCCGGTGGGCCAAACGGGCAGATGGTGGGCGGCCACGATCGGCAACCCGGGCACGGTCCGGGCCAGGGCGAGGCGTCCCCGGCACGAGACCAGAGACGTGAGGTTGGCGTGCAGCACGTCGAGCTCCAGGGCGGCGAGAGCAGCCCGGTCGGCCAATCGGCTGAACACCTCCAGCCGCCCGGGCCGCTCCTTGAGGTGCAGGATCCTGGTGCCCGGGCGGCAGTCGGCCAGCCTCTCGAGGGCCGGGGCCGAGGTGCCGATGACGATGGCGTCGATGTCCTCGTCCAGGTTGGTGAGCAGGCGGGCGAGGGTCACTTCGGCCCCGCCCCAGGCGTCGGACTCCGTGAGGAACCCGACCCGGACGGGTCCCTGGCCGCCGATCACGACCGGACGTCCCAGGAATAGGGCAGCGCCAGGGCGCCGGCGTTGACGCTGTTGAAGATGGCGCGCGGTCCCGAGCCGAGCTCTCCGACGATCCGGAACGAGCCCACCTGGGTCCACTCGCACAGGCTGGAGGCCCCGTCGGCGCCCCACACCTGGCACCAGACCCAGTAGAGGCGGGGCCGCAGCGGCAGGCTGGGCAGCTTCAATCGGCACTCCCACTGCCGGCCGACCTTGGCCGGTGCCAATCCATCGTCGAGCATCGAGCACTGGAGCAGCACGCCGGGTCGTCCGTCGCTGACGCCCACCGTGACGTGCGGGCGCTCGAGGCCGGTCTCGGACTCGAACCGGATGCGCAGCTCCACCGGCTGGTCCTTGGAGAAGCGGTTGCACTCCTCCCCGTCCGGCCCGTGGCAGCTCATCCCCAGCACGCGGACCGGGCCCGAGTCCTCCTCGCCGTCCCCGGCCCGATGGTGCTGGTCCTCCTCGACCATGCGCAGGTAGTCCGACAGGACGGTCCTGGTGGGCCCGTCAGCGACCAGTCGCCCTCCGGCCAGGAGGCCCGCCCGGGGGCAGAGCGCCTCCACCGTGGGCAGGTGGTGGGACACGAACAGCAGGGTCGTGCCCTCGGCGGCGAGGCTGGTCATGCGATGGACGCAGCGGGACTGGAAAGCCGAGTCACCGACCGCCAGCGCCTCGTCGACCACGAACACGTCGGGCTCGAGGTGGGAGGCGATGGCGAAGCCGAGGCGCAGCTGCATTCCCGACGAGTAGTACTTGACCTGCCCGTCGAGGGAGGCGGCCAGGCCGGAGAACTCGACGATGTCGTCGAAGCGGCTCCGGATCTCCGCCCTGGGCATGCCGATGATGCTCCCGTAGAGCCAGATGTTCTCCCGACCGGTGAGCTCGGGGTGGACGCCGGAGCTGACCTCGATGAGGGCGCCGACCCTTCCCCGGACCCGCACCCGGCCCCGCGAGGGGGGCGAGATGCGGCTGATGATCCGCAGAGCAGTGGACTTGCCTGCGCCGTTGGACCCGATCAGGGCGTAGGACTCGCCCTGGGAAACATCGAGCGAGACCCCGTCGAGGGCGAGCTTGCCCGCCGGCGGGCTGGGCCGTCGTTGACCACGAGCGAGCAGTCGGCGGGGCCCCCGGCTGATCAGACCAGCCAAGGAGTCCCGCCGGGCTGCACCCATGCGGTAGTGCTTAGACACGTTCTCCAGCCGTACGGCGCTGCTCATCGTTCGGCCCTCCTCACACCACGTCCGCCATCTCGGGTTCCAGGCGTTTGAACAACAGGTACCCGCCGAGGAGGAGCGCGCCTCCGGTCAGCCCGCTGATGGCCAGCAGGGCGAAGTCAGGTGAGGTGCCCAGGGCGAAGACCCTCCGGAAGCCATCGATCGGGCCCACCAGGGGGTCCAGGGCGGCGTAGAGGTGCTGCCAGCGCAGCGGCACCCGCGACACGGGGTAGACGACCGGGCTGGCGAACATGGTGAACTGGACAGCGAAGGGGACGACGTACTTGACGTCGCGGAAGAACACCGCCAGCCCGGCCAGCGGGAGGGCGACCCCGACCACGGGAACGAGGAGCGCAACCACGAGCAGGGGAGTCCACAGGAGTGACGCCGCCTCGTGGCCGCCGAGGACCGGCTCCAACACCAGCAGAAGGCCGAGCATGATGCCGAGGTCCACCAGATTCGACGCGATGGCCCCCAGGACGGCCGCCTCCCGCGGGAAGTAGACCTTGCGGAGGAGCGATCCCTCGTTCACCAGCGAGAGGGACGAGAAGGTGACGGCCGAGTTGACGAACTGCCAAGGACCCAGGGCGGACAGGGCGAAGGCGGCATAGGGCACCCCTCCACCGGAGACGCGGGCGACCTTCCCGAAGAAGACCACGAAGATGCCGAGCGTCGCCAGAGGCTGGACCACCGCCCAGGCCACTCCGAGCACCGACTGCTTGTAGCGCACCCCGAAGCTCCTGCGAGCGAACGACCAGACCACCTCACGATGCGCCCACAGGAGGGCGAGGGATCGGAGCAGGGGAGTGCTCGCCCCGCCCTCGACGACCATCTCCGCCCGGCTCGACCGCGACGCTCCGGTGGCGACGCCCAACGGGCCCGACTCGCGGCTGGCGATCTCGCTGGTGGCGCTCAACGGGTCGACCCTTCGAGCGTCGTGGCGACGCGGAGCGGGTTGAGCCAGGTCTCCGCCTCGGCAGCGCGGTCCTCGGGCACCTGGGCCCGGTAGCGGCGCACCCGCCGCCTGGCCATCGTTCCCGGCGCCAGCAGGGCGGTGGCCGCCTGCTTGAGCGGCCGGGGACTGCGGGCCTCCAGCGCTTGGCCAAGGAAGTGGCGGGCCGCCCGGCGGGGGCGGCCCGCCCGGATGTCGATGTCCCCCTGGGCGGCTTCGAGGATCTCCCGGCTGAGCCTGAGGCCCCGCTGGGCTCGCATCGGACGGTACTTGAGGTCGATCAGGGCCCAGTTGGCCGTAAGCCTGGTCGGGTGCTGGGACATGTTCTGGCCGTGGATCTGGTAGGCGACCAGCGGGCGGGGCGTCGAGGCCATCGACCCGAAGAAGGCCAGGCGGGTCCACATGTCCCAGTCCTCGCCCCACGCCAGGGCGAGATCGAAGCCCCCGGCCGCCCGGATGGCCCTGGTGCGGGCCAGCACCCCGGAGCCGCCGCCCGGAACGGTGTTGTAGGAAAGGAGTTGGTCGGAGACGTCACCGGGGTCCGGGGGAGCCTGGTAGCCGAGTATCCGCAGAGCCGGGTCGACGAAGACCGACCCGCAGGAGCACCAGTCGGCCTCGGGCGCTGCCCCCAGGGCATCGAGCTGCGCCTCGAGCTTGTACGGCGCCCACAGGTCGTCGTCGTCGCAGAACGCGCTCCACTCTCCCCGGGCGAACGCCATCCCCGAGTTGCGAGCCGAAGCCAGGCCGCGGGCCCGCTCGTGCCTGATCACCCTGAGGCGGGGATCCCCGACCGAGGCGAGGAAGGCGGGAGTGTCGTCTTCGCAGGCCTCGTCCACGACGACGACCTCGATGTCGTCCCTCGTCTGGCTCAGGACCGTCGCCAGCGTGCGGCGCAGCATCGCCGACCGGTTGCGGGTGGGGATGATCACCGAAACGGTTGGGCCGCCGCCATCGACCGGGTCTGCTGTGACTTCTCCATCGCCGCGACCGGCCATCGATCCTCCTCTTGTCGCACCCGGTCCCCTCCGAACCTCGGTGCCCGGTTCGACCGGGTGCGCCTGATGATGAGCCGGCCCGACCGGCTTCTGATACATGCCGGCGCCCCGAGGACTGCTCTCAGTGGGTGAGAGCGGTGACCATGGCGCCCACCAGCGGACGGATGTCGCTCCAGCGGTAGCGGGCCTCGAAGAGCGCACGAGCGGCCGCCCTCAGGTCCATGGCGAGCGCGTCGTCGGTCAGCACCCGGACGCATTCGGCAGCGAAGCGCTCCGGCTCGTCGGCGACCAGCAGGTGACGGCCGGGCTCGGCGTCGATGCCTTCGCAGCCGATGGCGGTGGAGACCACAGGCACGCCGTGGGCGAAGGCCTCCAGGATCTTGATCCGGGTGCCGCTGCCGGAGCGGAGCGGCACCACCACCCCCCTGGCTCGGCCCAGCTCGGCGGTGACGTCGGCAACCTCACCGAGCACCGACACGCCCGGCACGGTCCGCAGATCGTCCAGCGCGCCACCGTGGCGGCCGATCAGCCTCACCTGGGCCCGGGGTACCCGGGCCTGCACCAGGGGAAGCACCTCGCCTGCGAACCAGCGGGCGGCGTCCTGATTGGGCGGGTACACGAAGAGGCCCACCATGACGAGGACCGGCTCGGCCGGCAGATCCGGCGGCGGCCCGGGGTCGTGGTAGCCGTTGGGCACTACATCGGCAGGGGCGGCCAGCCGGGCCCGGTCGGCCTCGCTGCACACCAGGGCTGACGACCTCAGCGCGACCCGGCGCTGCATCCGGCGCCACCTGACCTCGTCGAGGCGATCCATCCCCGATCGGGCAACACCCCTCGCCCGATCCCCGGCGGAACCGGTCGGGTGCCGGACCTGCCGGCGAGAGCGGAGGGCCAGATCCTCAAGGTCCACCAGGTCCACCACCACGGGCGGGGCTGGACCGAGCCCGGTAAGGGCCTCCCGCACCTCGGCCGACTCGAGCAGCCCCACGTAGGGGTCGGTGTGCGTGCACCAGATCAGGTCATAGGGCGGCCGGATCCACCCGGCCAGCGCTCGACGGGCGGCATTCCAGTCCCGCCAGGCGATGCGCCGGGGGCGGTCGTCCACCGCCGTGCGCAGGGCGAGAGTCGGCCCACGGCGGAGGTCGCGAACGGGGCAGGCCGTCCAGCGAGCCACGGCGCACCCCGGCGGGTCGGGGTTGAGCTCGCCCGGGCGCACGGCGCAGAACAGGTCGACGGCGGCCTCGTCGGTGAGGGCGCCGAGGAGCTGGTCCATGCGCTGGTGGTAGCCGGACCGGGGCGGCCACGGGTAGTCGTCGGCCAGGCAGAGAATTCTCATGACGACGGTTGGCCGGCCCCCACCAGACGACGGGACATCTCCTCTGGCCGGCGCCGGCCCCGCGCCAGCATCAGTGCCCCCCGCTGCTGTTCCACCCGGCGGGCCAGGCGCAGCGCCAGGCTCTCGAGCCCCTGGGCCCCGAACCACTGGGCGGTGGCGGCCAGCCCGGCGAGACCCTGTCGGGTTCCAGCCGCCACCATGGGCCGGCGGCTGGCCCGGACAATGAGTCTCGCCGGACCGGGGAGACCCGAGGTGAACCGCTCGGCGTTGAACGGTCCCATCAGGTCGGGATGGAGGGAGTGGAGCAGCCACTGGCCGGCGCCCTGGGATTGGGCGTCGCGCAGGAAGGTGCGGTGACTGGCCCGATGGGCGTGGTAGGCCCGCAGGTTGCGGTCGAAAACGCCGGTCAGGCCGCCCTGGGCGCAGCGCAGGCCCAGCTCCTGATCCTCGTGGTACAGGTCGGGGTAGTTCGGTGACGAGAAGCCCACCCGACGGCAGTCGTCGCTGCGGATGGAGAGGTTGCCGCCCCACAGCGAACGCAGGACCGACTCGGGGTGCTGTTGCATCCGGAGGCTGTTCGCCTCGTACTCGGTGGCGTACAGGGCGGTCGGGGTAGCGGTCCGGTCCTGCCGGGGCGAAACGACGGGCATGTAGCCAGCCACCACCAGCCCCGCCCGGGCCTGGTGGTGGCGGGCGTGGCCGGTCACCAGCCCCGGGCCGGGGATGACGTCATCGTCGAGGAACAGGAGCACCTCGCCCTCGGCCACGGCGATGGCGGCCTCGATGGCGGCCAGCTTGCCCCGGCGCTCCAGCGCCAGGATCTTTAGCCTCGGGTCCAGCGCCCCCACCTGCCCCAGGGTCGGGATGGTCGAGTCCGTGCACCCGTCGGCCGCCACCACCACCTGGGTGGCACCGGGGTCCTCCAGCACCTCAAGCACGACGAGCTCGACCAGGTCGGCCCGGTTGTGGGTCGGGATGATCACCGACACCGAGGGCAGGTCGGGCGGTGCGGGGCAGGGCATCGGGTCGCCCGAGCCGCCCGGGGCGACGGAGAGGCTCCGCTGGGGGGGAGGGCCGTTCATGGCAACGAGAGCGCTCAGCCCGAGCCGCTGATACAGCAGGCGTCGGGGCCCGGACGCGTCCGGTGCCCGGCCGGGGTGGCCGGGCACCGGAGGGTTGCTACTCCGCTTGGCGATCGGGTCCCTGGCCCGACCGAGCGGTCAGTGCGTCTTGGCCCCGATGACGAGGGAGTACTTCACGTTCGTCGAGGCCCCGGTGGAATCGCTCACCTTGAAGTACAGCGTGTAGGTGCCGGCGGTGGTGGGGGTCCCGCTGATGGTCAGGTTGCCCGACCAGTTGAGCCCCGGCGCCGGGTTGGCCATCGAGATGACCTTCCCACTGGAGTCGGTGGTCTGCCAGCGGATCGTCGCCCCGGAGGACGAGGTCGCTGTCAACGTGGCCGAGTAGGCCTGCCCGACGGTGCCGGAGGGGAGGCTGGTGGTCTTGACCGTGATGGTGTCCGGGCTGGTCGTGCCACCCGAGCCGCTGGTGGTGCCACCGGAGGTGCCGGCGGTGGCCGACACGATCACGCCCACGGTGTTGGAGGCGCCGGCGACATTCTCGACCTCGGTGGGCTGGTAGCTGGTGCTGGCAGCCAGGGCCGGGTTGAGGACGACGGCGTTGCCGTTGGCGTCGGTGGTGTAGCTGAAGCCCGAGTTGGACCCCTGGCCGGCCACGTTGGCGTCGACCGTGGCGCCCCAGTAGGCCTGCTCGGAAGCCGAGCCGCTGGCCAGCTTGGGGTAGGTGATGGTGGTGGTGGCGGTGTCATTGGCCTGGTGGCCGGAGGCGACCACGCTCCAGGTCGGGCTGCTGATGTCGCTGGAGCCGAGCTCGTCGGTGAAGACCTCGGAGCCCGACGACGTGCCGTTCCAGGCGATCTTCAGGGTCTGAGCCCCGGCCGCGGTGACCACGCCCTCATAGGTGGTCCAGTTGGACGGGTAGGCCGAGTCGGCGAAGGTGGCACCGGGAACGGCGCTCCAGCTGCTGACCCCGCCGCCGGAGACCGAGGTCACCGGCACGGTGCCCTCGACCGACACCAGCTCGAGATCACCCACCTTGGCGGTGGTCAGCGACTGCGAGGTGACGTTGCCGGAGTTGTTCCAGGTGTCCACTGGGAACCCGGCTGCACGGCCGAGCTTCGCCGGCGTCGTGGTTCCAGTCGACGAGGTGGGGAAGAAGTCGGTCATGGCGCTGGCGTTGCCATCGTTCGAGGTGAGCGAGGGCAAGCCCCAGGCGGTCTCGATGGTCTTGAGGGTCGAGAAGTGGTTGTACTGGGTGCCCGAGGCGGTGTGGCCGCCCCCGCTCTGGATCACGATCATCGGTACCTGGTTGGTACCGCCGGTGTCCTCGTCCTCGTCAAAGGCGATCATCAGCAGGGACTTCTGCTGGGTGAAGGCCGGCGAGTTGAGGATGGCGGGCACGTTCTGGGACAGCCAGCTGTCACCCTGGGCGATGGTCCCATCGTGCATGTCGTCGATCAGGTTCGGGGTCACCCAGACGTAGTTGGGCGTGGTCGAGGCCGACTGGAGGTCGGTCGCCAGCTGGGTGTAGGGAACATCCTTGTTGCACTGAGACGTGGTCTGGATGTCCTGGTAGTAGACGAACGGGTTGTGGCGGACGGCGTACTCGCCCGAGTCCGACACGTAGCAGTTCGAAGGCATCGACTCCATGTAGGCCTTCCACGACCGGCCCGAGCTGACCACCTCATCGGCGATGTTGGTCCCGCTTACCTGGCACTGGGCGGACGTCTCGTTCAGGCAGTCGTTGGCGATGTTCGGCTGCTGGTTCTCGAAGTTCTGCCCGCCGGTGATGTCCAGGTAGTTGGGCAGGCTGGGATGCTCGACGGCGAAGTAGTTGGTGGCGGTGCCGTACTTGCTCGCCAGCGAGTTGATGTACGGCGCCGAGGAGCTCCCGATGATCGAGCTGTAGCCGTGGTTCTCCATCATGATGGTGAAGATGTGGTCGAAGTTGGGAACCGACGGAGTGGTGGTCGAGCCGCTGGTCGAGCCCCCGCTGGTGCTGCCGCTGCTGGTGGTGCCCCCACCGGTGCTGCCGCCGCTCGCGCCGCTGGCCGGAAAGGCCTTGGGCAGCTCGTTGTCCGTCATGGGGTTCGAGCTGAGGGCGCTGATCCCGTAGTCCCAGTAGGTGGCGTGGGAGACATTGTGGCTGGCGATCCAGCTCGACATCTCGTCGATGAAGTAGGGGTTGTCGCCGCCGCTGGCGGGGCCGTTGCTGGCCGTGGCCGGGCCGCTGTTGGGTGAGGAGACGCCCCAGCCCAGGCCCCATTCGGGGAACGAGATCGTCTTGTTGTGCTGCCCGGCGAAGGAGGCCAGCCAGTCCAGACCGAAGGTCTGGGTCTGCATGTTGCTCCACTCCTGCTGGTAGCCGGGGTAGTTGTTCCACTCGACGTCGTAGACGTCCAGGCCGATGATGTCCACGTAGGCGTCACCGGGGTAGTAGGTGGCGAGGTCCCCGACACCCATGTCGCCACGGGTCGGGTTCCACTCGAACTGGAACGACTGGCCGGACACCGACCGCATGGCGTTGACGATGTGCTGCCAGTAGGTGACGAAGTTGCCCGCCTGGCCGCCGGCAGCCCAGGGGAACCAGCTGCCGTTGAACTCCCAACCGAGGCGGATGATGGAGTTGCCCTGGCCGTTGGCCACCAGGTTCTGGGCCAGCGTCACGAAGTACTGGTCGTAGGCGCCGGTGGCTCCCGTGGCGAGCGATGCCCCCGAGTTGGGGAGCATGTCGACACCCCAGATCATCTTGTAACCGGTGCCGTTCCACGAGCTGAAGTAGGTCGAGTTGGGGTTGGAGATCGTCGACCAGCTGCTGCCGTCGAAGAAGTCCATGGCGTAGGGGATGTGATAGCCGACCTGGCTGCTCACATTGTTGGCCTCGGACACGTTGAACGAGCCCGAGTAGATGCCGAGGGTTGAGGCCGGGGTACTGGCCATGGCGTTGGTCATTCTCGGCAGGCCGAGGCCCAGCAGGGCGATGAGGAACAGGGACGGGACGGCTATCGCTGCTCGCCGCCACCGGGACCAGCGAACGCTGGCGACCCCCCGGAGCGCGACGAGCAGCCGGCTGACAATGGATGGCGATGACATGGGGGCTTGATCGGGCTCGCCCGAGCACAGCCTTTAGCCCATGTATCAGGGCAAACCATCCCAACTGGACCAGCCCGCACCCAAAACATCACGTTGTATGGTCAGCGCGCCGCCGTCCGTGTTACAACATCACGGCGATGACTAGACGCGTCTAAGGCTCGAGAGGAGCAGCATCGGGCAAGCAAGGCCAGGCATGGGCCCGCCGACCACGGACCCGCTGCCTCGCCCCGGTGAGAGCACGATCGGCCTCCGAGTGGGGCCGGCGAGAGCACCGGTCTGGCGGTATCAGAGCCGGGTCAGATGGCTGGTGATGGCGGCGTCGAAGGTCTCGCCTGAGAAGCGCTGGCTGTGGCGGCGGAGCTCCGGCGGCGACCAGCTCCGACCGGCCACCTCGTCGATCGCCTGGGCCCATACATCGGGCGACTCACCGCAGACCAGGCGGCCGGTCACGCCGTCGATCAGGGTCTCCAGCCCGCCGCCGGCAGCCAGGGCGAGGGCGGGGCGGCCGGCATAGTTCGCCTCCACGGGGGCGTAGCCGAAGTCCTCCCGCCCGGGGGCGAGCATCATCGAGTGGCTGGACATGAGGTCGGCCAGTTGGCCGTCGCCGACCCGGCCGGTGAAGGTCACCGCCGCTCCGGCCGCCAGGGCCTGTAGACGGGGCAGGTCGGGGCCTTCGCCCACCACCGTAAGGGGCACCCCGGCCAGGCCGCAGGCGGAGATGGCCAGGTCCACCCGCTTGTAGGGGATCAGCCTGGCGACCATCAGGGCGGCGGTCCGTTCCGGCATCGGCTCGGCGACGGCAGGCAGGTGGGCGGTCTCCAGCGGGGGATAGACGACCGGAACCGACATCCCGTAGGCCGACCGGACGCGCTCTGCCGTCGCCCTCGAGCACGCCAGGTATGCGAGGTGGTGCTTGGCCGCCACTCGGTCGCGATGGCGGAGAGGGGCCATCGCCAACCGGGCGGCGGACGCTAGGTGGGGCTCATGGATGTAGGCCGCCGTGTCGTGCAGGTAGCGGGGCGGCGTGTAGCAGTACACCAGCGAGCGCGGGTGGCGGATGTAATGGGCGAAAGCGGACGAGGAGACGATCACTTTCTCGACCCGGCTCAGGTCGAAATGCCGGAAGGCGGCTGGGTAGCGGAGCACCGAGCGCCGGAACCGGTCGGGCCGGACCCGACCCTGGAGCGGCGAGGTCTGCACCGTCGCCGTCCGGAAGCCGTCGTAGGTGTCCTCCGGCGAGTAGAAGGCGGTGAAAATCGGGGCGTCCGGGAACAGGGAGGCCATCCGCAGCACCACCCGCTCGGCCCCGCCGAACTGCGAGAGATAGTCGTGGACGATCGCCACTGGGATGGTGGACTTCGATCGGGGGCGGACGAGAACGGGGGCGGTGATGGTGGCCACGATCTGAGGAGTCGCTCGCCGTTCGGCCAGATACACCCCCGGGCGGTCTCGCCCTGAAGACAGCGCGTATCAGGGCCACCTACGGGCGCTCTTGCTCCCGTGACCCAGAACCCAGCAGTTGAGAGCGGTGCATCCAGAGGAGGGGACTCGGCGCGGACGCTGAGACGGGTGGTCGGCCTCGCGGCCCGGCGGGCCTGGGTGGTCGTTCTGGCCACCGCCCTGAGCGCGGCCGTGGCCGGCTACGTGGCCGTGCTCAAGCCCGTCAGCTACACCGCCAAGAGCGTGCTGATCGTCAAGTCCGGGGCCAACAGCTCCGGCCCCGGCAGCGCCAACGAGGCGGCCGCCTTGGCGGCGACCTACGCCGGCCTCATCCCCCAGGACCAAGGCGTCCTCCAGGCCCTGGCCAACACCCTCAAGCTCGACCCGACGACCGTGCGCCAGCACCTGACGGTCAGCGTCGAGGGCGGCACCTCGCTACTGGACGTGAGCTACACGGCCGGTGACTCGGAGGCCGCCGTACAGGGTGCGCTGGCCGTGGCCAGCATCCTGACCGCCAAGACCCAGGTCACCGACGTCCTGCCACCCGGGTCGCTGGCCGCCGTTCACCTCGCCAGCGCCAGTACCGCCAAGGGCTCGTCGAGCGGCAAGGCGACCATGCTCGGCGGTGCCCTCGGCCTGTTGATGTCCCTCGCCTTGGTCATCATCTGGGAACGGGCCGATCTCCGGGTCGACGACCCGGCGATCCTGTCCGCCGCCGCCGGCTTCCCGGTCTGGGGCACGGACGAGCTCAACCCGGTCATGGCCAACGCCCTGGTGACCCGATGGCGGGAGCTGGCCCGCTGGGATCCGCCCCGGGTGGCCATAGTCACAGTGGGTGGCTGCACCGAGGCCGATCTCGAAAAGGTGTCGGGCGTCCTCAGCGCCGCCGATCACTCGGTGTGGTCGGACAAGCAGCCCGATAACGCTCCGTCCCTGCCCCCGCTCCGGTTCGAGACGCTGCGCTTCTCCCGTGGCATGTTCTCCGGCACGGACCTGGCCCTGGTCGATCCGTCGCTCACCGTCATGGTCGTGCGGCACGCCAGCCGTCTTCGTGAGGTCATGACGGCCGTGGACAACCTCGAGGCTCTGGGTCTCCGACCGGTATGGGCCTTCGTGATCGGCGCCCCGACCCAGCACGCCCCCGCCCCCGCCGCCCTGCCGGCCACCTGGCCCAAGCGGACCACGACCCGCCCGGCCAACCCGAGGCTGGCTACCGCCGGCGCGTCGACCATGTCGGCCAGCCGCGTCATCGGACAGCGGCGGGGCAACGGCCCCGACCGCCCCCGGGCCTGACGGTCCTACGGACGAGCCCCCAATGCCGAGTCTCCTCATGGCGCACCCCACCCTGACCCTCAGACGGTCTCGCCGGCGGCGGGTCGCCGTTCCCCTGCCGCGGGCTGAGGCCGGCTGGCTGCAGCGGCGGCCCACCTGGTTCCTGGTTCTGGCGGTCACCATCGCCGGCAGCACGGTGGTCGGAGCCTCGGCCCCGCGCCGCCCCTCGATGGCGGTGGCTCTGGCCATTTCGGTCGCAGGCGGGGTCGCCGTCCTCCGACGACCTTCCCTCGGCGCCTACGCCCTGGTCGGGCTGGTACCGATCACCTCGGGCCTGCGGCGGGGCTTCCCCATCCCGAACCTGCGCCTCAGCGAGGCCATGGTCTTCGGGATCGGGTTGACCGTCCTCGCCGCTGCCGACCGCACCCTGCTGCCTCGCTGGCGGTCCGTCGATTGGTTGCTGTTCGCCTGGGCGTCGTCGTGGCTGGCCATGGGGCTGCTCAACATCAGCCTTCTCCACCAGCAGCTGACCCTGTCGTCGTTCGAGGTGATGGCCGGGCCGTTCCAATTCGTGCTCCTCTACCGGGCGGTGGTGGTGGGCCTGCCCGGTCCGGTCCAGCGCCGGTGCGCTCTGGCCATCCTGCTGTGGTCGAGCGTGCCCGTGTCAGTGCTGGCGCTCCTGCAGCAGGTGCGCTTCGGTCCGGTCCAGCGCCTTATCGCCAACATCACCGGCGGGGACGTGTTCAACAGCTACGCCTACCACTTCTTCGCTCGAGCGACCGGCCCGTTCAACCACTGGACCCCCCTGGCCGGATACCTGTTCATCATCTTGATGGTCGGGGCGGTTCTGCTGCTCGAGGACCGCAGTCCCATGGCCAGGAGCCGGCTGGCGGCGATACTGCTGCTGGCTGCGGTCGGCCTGGTGCTGTCGGCCGAGCTCTCGGCCATCTCCTGTGCCGTAGTCGGGGGCCTGATTCTCGGCGCCCGCTACGGCCGGCTGGCGAACATGGGGCGCTGGATGTTCCTCGGGGCGGCCATCATCGCTGTCACCTTCGGCTCCTACCTCGGGAGCCGGCTCGACACCCAGTTCTACCGGGCCACGGGCGACTCCCGCTCGTCGCTGGTCCCGCAAACGATCCAGTACCGCACCGAGGTGTGGACTCAGCAGTACTTCCCCGCCATCGCCGAACGCCCCCTGACCGGATGGGGCCCTGATCTTCCCTCCAGGATCACCTGGACCTTCACCGAGTCCCAGTACGTGACCCTGCTCATGGAGGGGGGCATAGTCGTGCTCGGCACCTACGGAGGCCTGATGTGGGCCCTCTACCGGCGGGGAGCCGACCTGGGGCGGGGAAGGGGCACCGACCGGACCGGTCGGGCACTGGGCCGCTGCCTGGCGGTGTGCGTGCTGCTGCTGATTCCGATGAATGCCATCTTTCCCTACTTCTCCTCCGGGGGCCTGGCTGAGCCGTTCTGGGTCCTGGCAGGTCTGACTGGCGCGTCGTTGGGACTGTCGGCCGAGGCCGACGCGTCAGCGGAGGAGACCGGCTCGGCGACCGGGGAACCGGTGGCGGCCTAGTCACGATGACCGCCGAGCGACCACGAGCGGTCAACGTCGACCGGGCCGTCATCGGCTCCGGAGCACCACCATCGATAAGGGCGGAGGCGCCATGAGGGCCGGAGGCGATCTTCAGGACAGGCTTGGCCGACGGCCGTCGGGTCGGCGGCTGGCGGGCGTGGGGCTGGCCGGCGCCTTGGGGGTGCTGGGCCTTTCCGGGCCCCTGGGGCCGGCATTGTCGCGAGCGGCTGCCGTTACCGCCGATCCGGTCATGGCGATAACCGGCGACGTGGCCTGCGGCACCGACGACCCCAACTTCAACGGGGGGGCCGGCACGACCTCCTACTGCCAGATGGCGGCCACCGCTAACGAGGTGAAGGCCATGGCTCCTCAGTACTTGGCCATCGCCGGCGACACCCAGTACGACTATGACGCCACCCAGGGCGTGGTCCCGCCGCTGTCGTACTTCCAGACCAGCTACGGCCAGTCATGGGGCAACTTGGCCAGCACCCATGGCGGCCCAGTGCCCAACGCCAACATCCATCCCGTACCGGGCAACCAGGAGTATGGAGACGTCAACGACAACAACGTCGGCACCGGCTACCCGTCCACCTACTTCCAGAACTTCGGTCCCTCAGGCCTGAACGAGCTGCCGTCCTCGGTGACCGGCCCGACCTCGGACTGGTACAGCTACAACGTCGCCGTCAACGCCGGGACCTGGCACGTGATCGCCCTCGACAGCGAGTGCGCGGCCGTCGGCGGCTGCGGTTACGGCTCGCCCGAGGAGAGCTGGCTCCGCTCCGACCTGACGGCCAACGCCGGCAAGTGCATCCTGGCCTACTGGCACGAGCCCCGCTGGTCCGACGGGCCGCTGGGCGACCAGCCCGACTACGCCGCCCTCTGGCAGGACGCCGTCGCCGCCCGGGTGACCGCCGTGGTCAACGGCCACGACCACAACTACGAGCACTTCGGTCCCATGGGTCCCAACGGGATGGCGGCCGCCGGAGGCACGTCGGAGTTCGTGGTCGGCAGCGGGGGCGTCAACCTCACCGGCACAGTGGTGACCGCGTCCAACGCCCTGGCCGCCCAGGACGCCTCGGACTTCGGGGTGCTCAAGCTGACCCTGCACTCGACCAGCCTCGATTACGGGTTCCAGACGGTCGCAGGCAAGACCCCCGACACCGGGACCGTCGGCTGCGCCAACACCGCCGGGGCGGTGCCCTCGGTCGCGTCGGTCGCCCCGGTGTCGGGATCGGGCAGCGGGGGCACGCCGGTCACGATCACCGGCTCCGGCTTCGCCGCCGGGGACACCGTCACTTTCGGGACCAGGCCGGCGACGTCGGTGACTGTCGGGTCAGCCACCTCCACGACGGCGACGGCCCCGGCGGGCTCGGGCACCGTGGACGTGGTTGTCCACAGCCCGGCCGGCTACAGCGCCATGGGCAGCGGTGACGAGTTCACCTACACCTCGTCCCTCAAGGGCTACAGCGCAACCCTGGCGGCCAGCACGACCTCCCCGGCCCCGGGGTCATCGGCCATCCTGACCGCCACCGCCAACCAGGACGTCGGCCCGACTCCGTACGGGATCTCGATCGTCGACGCCAGCAACGGCGTGGTGCTGGCCCACACCGGCTCGGGCACGACGCTGTCCACCACGGTCTCCCAGCCGGCCGGCGCCGCCCAGCAGCGCTACGTCGCCCAGATCGACAGCCAAGGGTATCCACCGGTCGAGGCGGTGTCGGCGCCCAAGGTGGTCACCTGGGCCTGTCCGTCCGGCGGCTGCGGTCCGGTGCCGGCGGTGAACGGCGTGAGCCCGATATCCGGCCCCTACGCCGGTGGGACCAACGTGACCATCACCGGGGCCAACTTCGCCGGCGGTGACACCGTCAGCTTCGGCGCCACGGCGGGGACCGCTGTGACCGTCGTGTCGGCCACCTCAGCGACGGCGACGGCCCCGGCGGGCTCCGGCACCGTCGACGTCACCGTCAAGGGGCCCGGGGGGATCAGCGCCACCGGCGTGGCCGACGAGTACACCTACACCGAGTCTCTCCAGGGCTATGCCGTGGCGCTGTCGGCCAGCACCACCTCCCCGGCGACAGGGGCGACCGTCAAGCTCACCGCCACCGCCAACCAGGACGTCGGCCCCAGCCCCTACGGCATGTCGATCTACGACGCCAGCACCGGGGCCCAGCTGGTGCACGTCACCTCGGGCACCTCGGTGTCGGTGACGGCCTCCCAGCCGCCGGGCGCCACCCAGCAGCGCTACGTGGCCCAGATCGACAACGCCCCCGGCACGCCGGTGGTGGCCGTGTCCACCCCGGTCGTGGTGACCTGGGGTTGCTCGGGCTCGTGCGGGGGGGCGGTGCCCACGGTCAGCGCCGTCAGCCCCATCTCGGGTTCCTACACCGGCGGCACGCCGGTGACGGTCACCGGCACCAGCTTCGCCGCCGGTGACGCCGTCGACTTCGGGGCCGTCGCCTCCTCCTCGGTGACGCTCGCCTCCTCCGCGTCGCTGACCGCCACCGCCCCGGCCGGCACCGGCACGGTGGACGTCGTCGTGGTCGGGCCCGGAGGCCCGAGCGCCACCTCGGTGGCGGACGAGTTCACCTACACCGAGTCACTCAACGGCTATGCCGTTTCCCTGGCCTCCAGCACCACCGCCCCCGCCACCGGAACCTCGGTGACCCTGACCGCCACCGCCAACCAGGACGTCGGTTCTACCCCCTACGGCCTTTCGATCGTGGATGCCAGCACCGGAGCGGTCGTGGTCCACGTGGGCACCGGCTCGACGGTGTCGGCCAAGGTCGCCCAGCCGGCCGGCGCCAGCCAGCAGCGCTACGTGGCCCAGATAGACAGCCAGGGTGGCCCGCCGATCGAGGCGGTCTCCTCCCCGGTCGTGGTGACCTGGGGCGGCTCCGGGCCGGGCACCGGCTCGACGGTCCCCACCGTAACCTCGGTCAGCCCGATCTCCGGCCCCTACACCGGTGGCACCAAGGTCACCGTCGCCGGAGCGAGCTTCGCCTCCGGTGACGCGGTGAGCTTCGGCGCCAACCCGGCGATGGCGGTGACCGTGGTGTCGGCGACCAGCATCACGGCCACCGCCCCAGCCGGCTCCGGAACGGTGGACGTAAGCGTCTCCGGCTCCGGCGGGGCCAGTTCCGCCATCGTCGCCGACGAGTACACCTACACCGAGGCCCTGCAGGGCTATTCGGTCTCGCTGGCCGCAAGCACCACCACCCCGCTGACGGGGGCGGCTGTCACCCTCACCGCCGCCGCCAATCAGGACGTGGGCCCGACCCCCTACGGCATGTCGATCTACGACGCCAGCACCGGGGCCCAGCTGGTCCATGTCACCTCGGGCACCTCGGTGTCGGTGACGGCCTCCCAGCCTCCGGGCGCCACCCAGCAGCGCTACGTGGCCCAGATCGACAACGCCGGCGGCTCCCCCGTGGTCGCCGCCTCCTCCCCGGTCGTCGTCACCTGGAGCTGCGCCAGCGGATGCGCCGGCGGCTCGCCCTCGGTGTCAGCGGTCAGCCCGCAGTCGGGGCCCAACACCGGCGACACGGCCGTGACCGTCACCGGGGCCAACTTCGCCTCCGGCGACACGGTCAAGTTCGGGACCGCCGCCGGCACCTCCGTGACCGTGGTCTCGCCGACGTCGATCACCGTCACCGCCCCGGCCGGCTCCGGGGGGACCGTCGACGTCAGCGTGTCCAGCCCGTCCGGGCCCAGCCCGGCGGTCGTCGGCGACGAGTACACCTACACCGAGTCGCTCAACGGCTTCTCCGTCACCCTGGCCGCCAGCACCACCTCGCCGGCACCGGGGGCCACGGTCACCCTGACCGCCACCGCCAACCAGGACGTCGGCCCGACGGCCTACGGGATGTCCATCGTCGACGCCAGCACCGGGGCGCTGGTGGTCCACACCGGCTCAGGCTCCACCGTCAGCGCCACCGTCATCCAGCCGAGCGGGGTCACCCAGCAGCGCTATGTGGCCCAGATCGACACCCAGGGCGGACCGCCGTTGACGGCGGTGTCCTCCCCGGTGGTGGTCACCTGGTGAGCGCAGCGACGGCGCCGACCGACCTCACCGAAGCTGGTCAGGCGCCCGGCACCTGCCGGCGCCGTCCCGCAACCTGATCCCCGGCGCGCTTCGGGGCGGACATCGCCGTCCGCCCCGAAGTCGCAGCCGTACGGATCTACTCGCCCGGCTCTGCCGGACCGGGCGGCCGGCTCAGTGCATGGTCGCCAGCAGGCGGAGGATCAGCACGTTGGACAGCACGGCCGCTGCGTACATGCCCACGGCGATCCACGCGCCCACCATCACTCCCATCCGGGGGGCGCGATGGAGCACGGAGACCCCCAGCGCCCCCACCGCGATGAGCTTGGCCCACAGCAGCGAGCCGTGGCCGAGCAGGACGCCGGCAAGCGGGTTGGCCTCCATGGCCACGTGGTGGAGCAGGAGCAGGTGGGTGGAGACCACGTCGGCCCCGTTGAGCACGGCCAGGGTGGCGATGGCCGCCAGGGTCAGGCTGCGGACGTGCCGGCGGGGGACCGGTGACCACCCCACCGCCCGGTCGTCGGCCACGGCCACCTGGTGACCCGCGGTGGTGGCGAGAATAGGACTCCTCAGCATCGTCTGACCCACGCTTTCTCCCGCTCCCTGTTGACCCGCTCGACCCTGACCCATCCGAGGGCTCTTCCCCCTCGGAAAGGAAAATATCGGCACGGGCGTAAAATTTCTTGACCTCCACCCCAAAGGGGCGTTGTCGGGCCACCGGGCGGCCCTCCTGGGGCGCCGGCATGAGGCAACGCCGCCCCTGGTCGTCGGTATCCTGTCGCCGTGCCGGGAGAAGCCCCAAACTCCTCGCCCGCCGAGGAGGCAGGCAAGCGCCTCCTGATCGTCGACGACGACGAGGAGGTCCGCCGGCTGGTCGTCCGGGTCCTGCGCTCGGAGGGCTACGTGGTGGAGGAGGCCTCCGACGTCCGTTCGATGCGGGAGGCCATCGGACGGGCCCTGCCCGACCTGCTGGTCCTGGACATCATGCTGGGCTCGGAGGACGGGCTGGAGGTCCTGTCGACCTTGCGCCAGCGCTCGGACATCCCGGTGATCCTGCTCACCGGCAAGGCCAGCGAGGTGGACCGGGTCCTGGGCCTCAAGATGGGGGCGGACGACTACGTGGTCAAGCCCTTCTACCCGGCCGAGCTGTCGGCCCGCATCGCCACCGTGCTGCGGCGCAGCTCACCGCCCCAGGGGGCCCCGGTCCTCGAGTACGACGAGCTGGCCATCGACGTAGTGACCCGCGAGGTCAAGGTGCGAGGGGAGCCGGTCGACCTCACCGCCAAGGAGTTCGACCTGCTGGCCTTCCTGGCCCGGAGTCCCCGCCAGGTGTTCACCCGCGAGCAGATCCTCGCACAGGTGTGGGAGTCCTCCTCGGCGTGGCAGGACGCTGCCACCGTCACCGAGCACGTACGGCGCATCAGGCGCAAGATCGAGGAGAACCCGGACGCCCCCCGGTGGGTGACCACCGCCCGGGGCGTCGGCTACCGCTTCGAGCCCTGATCGGCCGCCTGGTGGCGGTCGATGGCCTCGGCCACCCGGCGGCTGAGCTCGTCGGGGGAGAACGGCTTGGCCAGCAGGTCGGCGCCCGGGGGCAGCCGGCCCCCTTCGAGCTTGTCGCTGCCGGCGTAGCCGGATACGAACAGGACGGGCAGGTCGGGGCGCAGCTCGGTCAGGCGGGCGGCCAGCTGGACCCCGCTCACCTGGGGCATGACCACGTCGGTGACCAGGAGGTCGAGGTCGTCGATCAGCTCCTTGGCCAGCTCGACGGCCTCGGATGCCCCGGCGGCCGAGTGAACGGTGTAGCCGCAGGTCGCCAGCTGGCCGGCGGTGAGGGAGCGCAGCTCGTCCTCGTCCTCGACCAGCAGGATGACGCCCTCGCCCGGGCGGGGCTCGGCGCTCTCGCCCTCGCTCACCGCGGCCGGGTGGGGGACCGCCGGTAGGCGCACGGTGAAACGGGTGCCCTCCTCGGGGGCGCTGTCGACCACCACGTGCCCGGAGGCGGTGGTGACGATCCCGTGCACCGCCGCCAGCCCCAGGCCGGTGCCCTTGCTTCGGTCCTTGGTGGTGAAGAACGGCTCGAAGCAGTGCTCGGCGGTCGCCGGATCCATGCCGTGCCCGGTGTCGGCGACTGAAATCTCCACGTAGCGGCCAGGCTCGGCCCCGGCCGGCAGCTCCTCCTCGCCCCGCTCGGCCGCCGCCAGGGCCACCGTCAGGTGCCCGCCGTCGGGCATGGCGTCCACCGCGTTCATGACCAGGTTGAGCACCACCCGCTCGAGCTGGTCGGGGTCGATCATCACCGCGCCGCAGTCGCTGGACAGGTCGAAGTCGGTGGTGACGTCCTCGCCGGTGACGCTGTTGAGCACACCCTGCATCCCCTTGACCACGTGGACCGGGTCGACCACCACCGGCACGCCGGTCTCCCGCCGGCCGACGGCCAGCAGCTGGCCGGTGAGGGCGGCGGCCCGCTGACCGGCCCGCTGGATGGCCTCCAGGTCCTCCCGCATGGGGTGGTGCTCGTCGGCCAGCCGCATCATGAGGGCGTTGCGGCCCAGGATGACGGTCAGGAGGTTGTTGAAGTCGTGCGCCACCCCCCCGGCCAGCCGGCCCATGGCGTCGAGGCGCTCGGCCTGCAGGACCTGCTCCTCCATGCGCACCCGGTCGGTGACGTCTGCCACCAGGGCGAGGATGCCGGTCACCGCTCCGTCCACCGACCGCATGGGGGCGGCCGACACCGTCAGGTGGACCGGCGCCCCGTTCTGGCGCACGGCGGCCAGCTCGAGGCCGGTGCTGGCATGCCCGTCGCCCGCCCGGGCGAAGGCCTCCTTGAGCGCATCGGGCAGCTGGACCAGACCGCTGACCGGCGAGCCCCTGAGCACATCCAGGTCCAGCCCGCCGAGCATGGTGCGGGCGGCCGGGTTGTGCCAGCGGGCCCGGCCCTCCAGGTCGAACTCGATGATGGCCAGAGGGGCGGACTCGACCAGGGTCTGCAGGCGCTGACCGTTGGTCTCCACGGCGTGGTAGAGGCGGGAGTTGCCGATGGCGGCGGCGGCCACCTGGGCCAGGGACACGGCCACCGACTCGTCCTCCGGACCGAATGCCTCCTCGGTCTGGATCATGACGATGCTGCCGAGGCGGCGCCCGTCGAGGTAGGTCATGGGGACGGCCAGCCAGTACCACGACCCGCCGCCGGGGTCCTCGCTTCCCCCGCCCCGCATGGAGCGGTTGGAGTGCTCGGTCATGGCGCAGAGCATCTCGAGGCGCTCGAGCTCGGCGCCGGCCAGTGGGGCCAGGCCGTCGGAGTCCTCGATCCGCTCCCAGTCCCCGTCGGAGTGGACGGTCACCACCGCCCGGTCCACGCCGAGGACCCGGCGGGACTGGCCGGCGACCACCCCGAGGATCTCCTGCTCGGACCACAGCCCGTTGAGGGCCATGGAGGCCTCCATGAGCCGGCGCAGGCGGGAGGCCCGCTCGGTCGCCGCCCTGGCGGCGAGCTGGGTCTCGCGGTACAGGAGGACCCGCTCGACGGTGGCGGCCACCCGATGGGCCAGGGCCTGGGCGGTCTCGAGGTCGCTGGGCCGGTAGCCACGGCGCTGGTGGCGGGTGGCGAAGCGCAGGGTGCCGAAGGACAGGCCCCGAACCCGGACCGGCACGATCATGAGGGACTGGAACCCGGCCGCCTCCAGGAGCTCCCGCCCCGTCTCGGGGTTGCCGGCGCCGCCCAGGTAGAGCAGTACGGGCTTGCCCTCGGTGAGGGTGGGCCGCATGAGGTCGTCCCAGGAGCGGTAGCGGCGCCGGTAGCCGCCGGTCGACGTCGCCCCCTCCCTGACCTGTATGACCACCCCGCCGCTGTCGTCGGTGAAGTCGGCGGCGAACCAGTCGGCGAAGGCGGGCACCACCAGCCGGCCCAGCTCCTCGGTCACCGACTTGTAGTCGTCGAGGGCCCCGCCGAGCAGCTGACCGGCCTGGGCCAGAAGGCCGAGGTGCTCGCGGGCCGCCTCGGCCCCCAGCCTGGCCCGGCGCTCGGCGGCGTCCAGTCGGGCCCGCTCGATGGACGCCGCCGCCCGGTCGGCTACCAGCTCAAGCAGGGTGACGTCGGCCGGCTCGAAGCGTCGGCCCGGCCCCAAGCCCACCTGGACGACCCCGGTCGTCCGGCCCGCCACCCGCAGCGGCACCGCGGCCAGGATGGCGGCCCGGTCCCGGACCAGGGGTGAGAAGACCCGGGCGAGGTCGGCGCTGATCACCGCCTGCCCGGTGGCAGCCACCCGGCCGGCGACGGTCGAGTCACCGGGGGCCAGCTCGGTCCCCTCCAGCTCGGCCGGCAGCCCCCGGCACGCCCGCACCACCAGCTTCCGGCCGTCCTCGCTGACCAGGAAGATCACCGCCACCTCGGCCCGCAGCGCCCCCATCAGCCGGCTGAGCAGGGCGTCGAGCAGCTCCTCCAGGGGAAGCAGGGCCAGGGACGCCTCGGTGACCAGCTCGATGGAGCGCAGGTTGTCGGCCAGGGCCCGCTCGGCCGCCTTGGCCTGGTCCGCCCCGGCCAGCATGGTCAGGATGATGGCCAGGACGCCGAGGCCGGCGAGGGCCACCACCCCCCAGCCCCCGGCCACCTCGAGCGCCGGCTTGTGGAGGCGCGGGTTGGTGACGACCCTGAACATGACCTCGGCCAGGGCCATCCAGGCCGCGCCGAGCAGCAGCAGGGTCACCCCTCGATAGCGGAGGGTCAGGGTCCGCCGTCTGGCGCCGGCCATACCTGGTTCCAAGGGTATTAATTGGAAGGCCTCGGCAACAGGCCGCGATGCCCGGTCCGACACGGTCCGGGCGCTATACCCAGGAACCTCCCGGTTGGGGGTCCCCCCCGTCGATACGCCCCTGGTCATCCATAGGGCGTATCGACAGGTTGGGGGCTAGTTCAAGGCCGGCGGTTGCGGCGGGGCCGGCTGGCCAGGATCATCAGCCCGCCGAAGGCGGCGGAGATCAGGCCGCCCAGCACGCTCCAGCCGATGTTGGCCCCGGTGAAGGGCAGCTTGGGCGCCGGGGTCGGCGTCGGGCCGGGGGCGGGGGTCACCACGGTCCCGAGCACGCAGGTCACCTTGACGGTGGCCGACGAGCTGCGGTCGGGGCTGATTCCGGCTGCATGGACGGTGGCCGTGTTGTTCACCGCGCCGCAGGTGGACGGGGTGGTGGGGGAGGT
The DNA here is from genome assembly GCA_035653595.1 of Acidimicrobiales bacterium. Classification (GTDB taxonomy): domain Bacteria; phylum Actinomycetota; class Acidimicrobiia; order Acidimicrobiales; family JAJPHE01; genus DASRBO01. The sequence goes on from DASRBO010000107.1 coordinate 78,711, forward strand.
GATGTGGACCGACCACGTGGACCCCACGGCCAGGCTGGCCGGGCCGCACAGCAGCACGTTGTCGGCGATGGAGCACAGCGGGCCCACGGCGGGCTGGCGGTCGATGGTCCAGGACAGGCCGGCGTTGGTCGGCAGCGAGTCGTCGATCGACGCCAGGGTCGCCGCCGTGCCGCCGTTGGTCAGGCTGATGGTGAACCCGACCGGGGTGCCCGCCGCCACCGTGGAGGCGTCTGGGGTCTTGGTGATCTGCGGGTCAGGGCTGAGGGTCACACCCAGCACGCAGGTCACCCCGGTCGTGGCCGTCGCCTGGGCCGGGCTGGCGTTGCTGGCGGCGGCGGTGGCCGTGTTCACGATGCTGCCCGAGGTGCAGGTGGACCCGGTGGTGACCGACACCACGTGGACGTGGTAGCTGGCGCCGGCGGCCAGGTCGGCCGGACCGCAGGTCAGCAGGGTGGCGCTGATCGTGCAGCTGGGGCCGTTGGTCTCGGTCGGGTCGATGGTCCAGGACAGGCCGGGGTTTACCGGCAGCGGATCGCTGAGCCGGACCGAGCTGGCCGTGGCCGTGCCGGTGTTGGACACCGTGACGGTGAACCCGACGTTGCCGCCCTGGGCGACGACCGGGGCATCAGCGGTCTTGGCCACCTGCAGGGTCGGGCTGCCGGTTGGCGCCGGCGGAGTCGGGGGAGGCGGGGGAGGGCCGCCACCACCGGTCTGCTGGGTGTTGGTGTAGCTGCACACCCCGGTCTCGCCGGCGGCCAGCGTCACCGTGGCGGCGGCGCCGGCGATCACCGGCCTGGCCGCCGTTCCGGTGCAGGTGAGGCCGGTGAGGTTCCACCCGGCGGTGGGGGACTCGGTCACGGTGTAGGCGCCCGGGGCCAGGTTGGCCAGCACCTGCGAGTTGCTGCCGGCCACCCCGCTCAGGTTGAAGCTGGGGGTGTTGGCCACCGTGCTGGTGAAGGCGAAGGTCTGGCTGCTGCCGGCGGGGACGGTCGTCTTGTTGACGATGAGGGTGGCCGCCTGGGTGTTGGTCAGGGTGCAGACCACGGACTCACCCGGTCCGACCGGCACCTTGACCCCGCTGGCGGTCGCCGTGGCGGCCGAGGCGTTGCCGGTGCAGACGGCGTTGGTAAGGGACCAGTTGGCCACCGGCTGCTCGGCGACGGTGTAGGTGCCGTTGGCGGGCAGGTTGGTGAAGGTGGCGCTCCCGCCGTTGCCGGCCAGGGTGGCCGGGCTGCCGGCCAGCGCGTTACCGGCCGGGTCCGACACGTCCATCGCGAAGTTGGTCGCCGAGGTCGGCACCGTGTCCTTGACCACCTTGAGGCTGCCCTGCTGGGTGTTGGTGTAGGTGCACACGGCGTTCTCACCGGCGGCCAGGGTCAGGTCGACCGTGGTGGAGCCGGTGTAGGTGGGAGCGGCCGCCGTGCCCGAGCAGACCAGGTTGGTGGCGTCCCAGCCGGCGGTGGCCGCCTCGGTGATCGAGTAGGCGCCCGGGGCCAGGCCGCTGAGCAGGGTGGAGTTGTTCGGTGCCTTGCCGGTCAGATGGAACGGGGCGCCTCCGGACCAGGTGTAGCCGAAGGTCTGGCTGCTGCCCGCCGGTGCGGTGGTCTTGTCGACCGTGATGCTCGCCTGCTTGGTGTTGGTGAAGGTGCAGGTGGCGCTGTCATTGGGCGAGCCCAGAGTCACCGAGGCGGCTCCCGCTCCGGTCCCGGTGGCCGTGCCGGTGCCCGTGATGGTGCAGGAGGGAGTGCCCTGGGTCCAGCCGGCGAAGGCCCCCTCGGTGAAGGTGTAGGTGCCGGCGCCCAGGCCGGTGAAGGTCTTGCTCTGGGGAGCGGCGATGGTGCCGGGGTCCTCCAGGGTGAAGGGGCCGCCCATGGTGCTGGCCGTGGGGGTCACCTCCTGGGGGGTGAAGATGAATGGGGTGCTGTCGGCCGGGTTGGCGTCCTTGACGATGGTGATCGAGCCGGCGGCCGGGGTCACCACGACGGGCTCATCGGCGCACCCGGTCGTCTTGTTGGTGTTCTTGCCGTCGGTGCTCGTGTACTGGGCCACGAAGTAGTAGGTGCCTGCGGTGGCGGGGGCGAAGGCAGGCGACGGAGAGTTGTAGTCGCCGGAGGCGTCGGCCGCCTGGGTGCCCCAGGCTCCGGGGGTCACGTCGGTGCCGCAGGCGTTGTCCGAGTAGATCTTGAAGCCGATGGTGCCGGTCGACGCCCCCGCCGAGATGGTCAGGTGGGCCACGTCGCTCATGGTCGAGGTGCCGCCCCCGAGCTGGAAGTCGGCCGACTGGGTGGTGGTGAGCTGGGTGTTGAAGGCCGCCGGCGTGTCGGTCATGGTGAACACCGAGGTCGGGCCGGGGCTCGGCGGGACGGTGATCTGCACCGCGTTGGGATTCAGGTTGTAGCCCGCCGGGGCGGCCGTCTCCTTCACCCAGCAGGTAGAGCCTGCCGCGCCGTTGAACGAGATCGAGGAGACGCCTGAGACTGTGCCCTCCGGCGGAGCGCCGCTACCCGGGGTGGGGAAGGGGGCCGTCGGGGTCGGGGTGACGATGATCGGCTGGGCCGTGGGATTCACCGAGGAGTTGACGCAGTTGTAGATCTGGAAGGTTCCCCCGGTGAGAGCGTTGCCGGCGTTGTCCTTCTTCTGGAACTCGGCGGCTCCACCGATGGTGAAGCAGGCCGGGCCGGCTTTACGGTTGCTGGCCTGGGCCTTGGTGGGGCTGGACGTCGTCTTGGCGACGTTGCAGATCTGGGTCCCAGCGGGCAGGGCGCTCGGGATGTTGAAGCTGAAGTCCAGGTTGAACGCCCCGGTCCCGCCGTTGTCCACGAAGCCGAAGGTGGCCTCGTCGAGGACCGTGAAGTTCTTGAGGTCGGTCGCACCAGCAGGCCCGATGAGGGCGCAGTCCCCGACCGTGAAGGTGCCGCCCACGGCGTTGGGGTCGGCAGGGAAGGTGATCTGGTAGTTCGCCGTGCCAGGCGAGCTCAGCGTCCCGCCGGTCAGGGTCTTGTCGGTGTTGGCGGACCCCGCCGTCGGGATGATGCCGTTGCAGTCGGGTCCACCTGCGGTGACTGACACCCCGCCTTGACCGGAGCCGAAGCCTGTGGTGGTCGCCGATGCCGGCGCGAACCAACCGGCCAGGCCGGTCACTGCCGTTATCGCGAGCCCCAAGACGCTCAGCAGGGCTCCGGTCTTACGAAGGGTTCGCCTGGTCTGCATTTCTCTCCATCCCCGTCTCCGCCAGCTAGGCGGTGCGTACATCACGAAGTCGACTCGTGAGCCGACTGTGACAGGGGGTCGACCGAGAAAGCACGCCTGACACCCCAATGTTGGGGGGGAGTTGATCGCCTAAACCCGGCTAATCGGACAGAGCGGACTTACGGGTCGGGGCCGTGGCTGCGGACGTTGAGAAACGTCCGCTCGCGCCCTGCCAAGGGCGCCGGCGCCAGGGATGGCGAGCCTCACGCCGGGCTAAGGCGAGGCCAAATCGTTGCGCGCGGTCCGTATCTTGCCGAACCCGGTGGGCGTTGGGTCGTTGTTGGGCTCACCACCCTGGTCCGTTGATATCGGATGTCGATACTCGTCCCTGCCGAGATCAAACGACTCGGCGGAACCGGAGCCTTCGAGGTGGGGGAATGCATCGAGTCTTCACCGACAATCATTGGAGCGAGGCAGTGAGCGTCCACCTTCATGCTCCGCATTCAACTGCTAAGGCGGTCTTGGGCACTCCCTTCGACCGTCACCCCTCAGCTGCACCTGCCGGTGAGCCCACTGAGGGGAGCCCTGGCGGCGGCGAACCCGCCGTCGTCTCAGTAATGGGGAACCCCCAGTGGTTCCTGGAGCAGGACGGTGCGTTGAACCTTGGGCCGTGCTTGGTCGCCGGGTCCTTGGGGAGCGAGTGGCGAACCCGACGTCCTAGTCGAGTAACCAACCAACTCCCAAGGAGCGAACCAAGACTATGAGCAGATTCCGCGACCTCAGCTTCACCAAGAAGGCGGCGCTTCTCGCCGCTGGGCCGGCCGCTGGCGCACTGGCCTATGCCGGCATCGCCCTCGCGTCGCCTAGCACTGTAAGCAGCACGCAGATTGGGTCTGGCAACGCCAGCGCTGTAACCCACTGCAATGTGTCGGAAACGTATACGACCGCTTGGAAGACGCAGAATAGCTTCAAGCTGGCCGCCGCCGACTCGGCCAATGACAACCCGGCTGGCTATTACGTCACAGACGTGACGACGACGCCCGCCGGCGGCAGCGACAACGGGCTGACGGAATGCGCCGGCCTCACCTATCACGTGACAGTGACTGGTGCGGATCCGGCTGACGCCGCCCTCGAGGAAGTCACCAACACCTTCGCCAATGCGGGCGCGGGTGGGGCCGTGGCTGTCACCGACCACCTGGCGACCCCCCTAAGCCCGGCCAGCGTCTACAACGTCTACGCCGTGGTGCAGGGCTGAGCCACAAGTGCGCCGGAACGGCCGGGGCACATGGTGCCCCGGCCGTTCCCCTCTGAGAATTGGACTGATCAATGATCAACCGAAGGTGGATCAAGCGGACGCTGGTCGCACTGTCACTCGCTGGTGCGGTGGCCGGTGGAGCGGTAGTCGCGGCATGGGCAGCCTCGGTTACGGTCTCCTCAGCCAGTCTGGGAGGTGGCACGGCCACGGTCGCAGCGTGTCAAACGACTGGGACCATCAGCGCCACCTATACCACCAGTGACACAGGAACCGGTTACAAAATCACCGGAGTCACCTTGACCGGGGTCGACGCTCAGCATTGCAGCGGCCAGACCATCTCGATAACTGTCGGTGACGGCGCCAACAGTCTTGGGACCGGGTCGACGACGGTGAACTCGGCTGCTTCCACCTACGCAATCCCGCTTGCCCCGACGCCGCTCGAAAGCGCCGTCTCCCAACTCGACATAGAAATCAAGTGAGTCCCGCTCCCATCCTGGGCCGATGACACCTTCCGGAGGAATGAAATGAAGCACAAGAAGGCAGTGGTAATTGGAGGCACGGTCGTGGCTGCGTCTCTGGCTGTCGGCATGGTCGGATACGCCGCGAGCGTCAACGTGAGCCCAGCGACGGCCGGAGCTAAGCAGGCGCTCGTCTCGTCCTGCGTCGCGACGAGCGACTCGGTGGCTGTCACCTACGGGACGCCGACCGATGCCGGCGGCGGCTTCACTGTGAGCCAGCTGACTGTCTCCATGCCGACCACCGATGCGACAGCGTGCGCCGGCAGGACCATATACATCGATCTGAGCACCGGCTCATCGGTGATCGCCAGCGGCTCGCAGGCCGTTAGTAGCGGCGGGACGGTGAGCGGAAACAACACTCAGTGGACCATCACCCTCTCGACCTTCGCTACGGGCAAGTCGATGGCAGACGTCGCCGACGTCGACATCGATATCCAGTAGGCGCGGACGACGAACAAAAGCCCGAAGGATCCTTGATGCCGTTGTCGAGCAGGAGCTGGGTAGGCGGCGCCGCACGGATGCGGCGCCGCCTACGGCGCCGGCCCTTGTTCGCCTTGGCCATGACCGCGTCCCTCGTCACTGGCACCCTGATTGGGGGCGTGGCCGGCGGACCGGAGGGACACAGTCTTGCGCCTGAAGTCAAGGGCATTGCTCTAGTGAACAGCACTTCCGACACCTGTGCCCTCAGCGGGGTCTCCGTGAGCTACCAGGCGAGTTACCGCTCCACGCCCGTACCTGGGTACTACGTTGCGTCCGCGACGGTGGAGGGCATCCCGGCGCCATGTGTCGGCGACGACGTGAGTCTGAGTGTTGCCAACTCCACAGGCCAGTCGATCGGCAGCGGAGGCCCGATCGGGATTGGGACGAGCACTGTGTCGGTACCCATCTCCAAAGTCGGACAGTACTATCCGACAGCCCATGACGTGACTAGCGTGACTGTGACGTTCACGAGTCTCATAGTCGCCTCCAATCTGGAGATTACGAGCGGAACGAGGTATACCTGCTCGACTGGGCTCAAAATCAATGCGAACGTGACGGTCGATACGGGCGGCACGTTCGTGGGCAACGGCTGCATAGTGAACGGCAACATCACGTCGTCTGGGTCGGTCACGTTCGCCGGCGGCAAGCTATCGGGCAACCTCCAAGCATCGGCGGGGGACCTGGCGGTGAGCTCAGGAGCGGCCATCGGGGGCAACCTCCAGATCAGCGGCGGCGGGCCGATCTCTGCGGCGCAGTCGACGGTAGGCGGATTCCTACAGATTCAGGGCGTGGTCGGATCGGTCACCGCAACCATCTGCGGCATGGCCGTGAAGGGCAACCTGACGGTCCAAAGCACGGCTGAGCCTCTTCAGTTGGGCGGCAGTCGGTCCTGCAATGGGAACACAATCGGGAACAACATGACGGTGCAGTCGAACTCAGGAGAGCTCACGCTCGGATCGGGTCTGGCATCGGCCTCAGGCCCCAGCAGCACCGGGAATGGCGCGTCGGGCAACATTCAGGTCCAGTCGAACACGGGCAGCGCTAGCACGTTCGCCGGAAACTGGTCCGGAGGTAACTGCACCCTCTCCCAGGACGACCCTGTGATTGGCGTGCCCTCACCGACCAGCAACTTCGCCAAGAAGAACAACAAGTGCAAGGTCAGCGGATGAACCGCCAAACTAGAAGCTCACCCGACGGGGTTGCGCCTCGTAAGCCGCGCTGGTGTCGTCCAGGAGTGAGCGCCCTTTGCGTAGCGACCACGTTGGTTGTCGCAGCGGCCGGCGCTGCGCTAGCCAATTCAGTGGGGGCCACGACCACCCAGACAGGTGCCGGGCAGAGCAAGGCTCCGACGTGTGGCTCGCTCGGTAGCGTCACCTATAGATGGACGGACACGGCGGATAGCTCGGCCACTCCGCCTGTGGGCTCCACGACGGTCCACGAGTTGGCTATCGGCTCAATACCGAGCGGCTGCGTCGGTGGGACAATGTACCTGGAACTCCGATCAGGAGCTACCAGCGCATACACCGCCCATTCGGTAATTACGAGTACGACGATGACCTTCACGCCATCAAGCAGCGTGTCCATAAGTGGCGTGACGGCTGTTGATCTCGCGGTGGTGGGACCATGAAGCAGTGTCACGGGGAAGGACCCGGGCTGCTGCGCCCAATCGGCCTTGCCGTTCTCGCTGGCTTGGGGCTGGCCGTTCCTTGCATAGGACAGGGCGCAGGTGCAGCGTCACTGGGAAGTTTCACGATCCAGAATCAAGTGAGCTCAACGGGAGCGACTGTGACGCCGACCGTGCTCGCCAGCGCGAGTCCAGATCATTCCAAAAAGAGTTCCACTCAGAACGCGACAGTCGATACTGTCACGATCGCCGGGTCACACTTCGCAGCCAACTCAGGTCTCACCGCCACGGTCTCGGCCGGAAGGGTCACCACCGGGCCCTCCACGAGTACTGACAGCAGCGGGAACATTCCGTCTGCGACTACGTTTGTGATGAACAACCCCACGACCGCGCAGACGATCACGGTGACGGTCACGGATGCCAGCGGGAACTCCGGTCAGGCAACGTTCGCGGTGACCAATAACTGATGAGACACATGGAGTACAGCGACGGTGGCCACGCCATTTGGTGTTTCGAGCACACCCGTAAGACTGGCAGACGGGGGAAGGCGGTCCCGTGGCGAAGGGGGCGGAATGGCAGCGTTGGGCGGCAACTGGAAGGGGCGGACTGATGACGAAACGGCGGAGGTCGATTGTTCAAGGGTCCGTTGGCTGGCTGTCGAGCGACGGGGGCCTTCCTGTCGAGGCAGCACTCCTGGCCGTCCTTGCCATTACGACCGCTTTTGATGAGCTCTGGCCGGATCGCCCGGCGTTGATCGTCTTGGTAGTGGTGCCACTGGTGTCGGCCGTGTTGCTACGGCCGCGAGCAACTGGTCTCATGTCGGTTCTCTGCACTGTCCTGGCCTTCGTGCTCCCCGGATCGCTCTACGAGTCGGGCACCATCCGCTACGTCCGCCTGGCGGGCGTCCTGGGGGTCTCGACCCTGGCCATTGCAGCCTCGGTCTGGCGCACCCAGCTGGTGCGGACCCAGTCGGACCTGGCGGCACAGCAACGGGGCGCCGAGCGTGGTCGAAGAGATGCCCTCGAGCTGAACGACGCCGTTCTTCAGGAGCTCTTCACCGCCAGGACCTGGCTGGGGCTGGGCCACGAGGCCGAGGCCATCGAGTCCCTCGACAAGGCACTGGGCTCGACCAGGGGACTGGTGAGCGACCTGCTGGGCGAGGGGGCCGTACGGCCGGGGGAGCTCGTGCGCAGCCAGATCGACCTCAGAGGTGACCCCGCCAGCGCACAGCAAGGCTCCGAGGGCGGCGCACCGACGGCGGCCGCGGGAGCCTGAGCCCGGCTACCACCTCGTCCAGGACGGAGTGGCCGAACCGGTACCAGGCCGTCCAGGCCACCGGCGGCTGCGCGCGGCGCAGGTAGACGACCGAGCGCCACGGGTCCCACGCCAACAGACCGAGCTCCTGCAGGCCGTGGTGCAGGCCGGCGCGGCCCTCCACCCGCCCGCTCCAGAGACATCCGCTACCAGGATTCCCATCGACATCCGCTCGGAGAACGGCCCGACCGAGGGTGATGACGTCGCCGGATCGCTGCGACCATCGGGTGAGGCGGTCCGCGGCGACGGCTGGCTCGATGAGGACGAAGCGCTGCATGACGAGCGATGCGTCGGTGGGCTGCCCGATGGCGGCCAGGGCGCTGCGCGGGCCCATCCGGGGCGTTGGGGCCGCTCCCGGCGGATAGCCCGAGGCCTCTGGCTCGACGTTGGCGCGGTCCGGCTTCGCGTAGTCGGGCGCGCCGTCACCGCCGGGTTCGACGATCGTCAGGAGGGCCCCGAGCAGGCTTGCCCCGCAGTGGGAGCAGCTGGTCGAGGCGGAGGGTAAACGCCCGTCGCATCCGGGGCAGCGCACCTCCACGACGCGATGCTACGACCACCCGCCCGTAGCTATCCCGTCGCTATCCCCCTATCCGGCGGTGAGCGGGGCGGGATCCCGATTCAGGACCGAGGCCCCCGGTCGTCGGCGGGTGGCCGACCTCTTCGCCCCGGCCTACCCCAGGCGTCGCCGACGTCGGCCTCCCACTCCTCGAAGCGGTGGACCAGGCCGTCGGCCCCGAAGCTGAAGATATGCAGGACCGGGCCGTCGACCGTGCGCCCGGTGCGGCGGGCCGTGTAGCGCTGGTGGCCGCGGGCGATCACCGTGTCGCCTTCGGCGGCGATGGGCTCCATCTCGAACTCGGTGATGTCTGCGTCAGAGCCGATGTGGGCGAAGAACTCCCCGATGGAGTCGATTCCCTTGTGCTCGCCGTTGAGGGGCGAGGCGGCCGAGCTGTAGTTGACTCAGACGCGTCGGGGGCGTTCATGGCGATCACCGCCGGTATATCGCCCCGGGCGAAGGCGGCGTAGGCCTCCACCACCGCTGTCCTGTTCTGCGCTGAACCCATGGGCCGTCCTCTCCTTCGCAGGCGACGGGCGGTCGCGGGAGCGTTGGTCGCATCAGGGGTTCGGTCCTGCCATAGCCCGGCTGAGCCGTTGCACGTCCTTGGGAGGACCCGATCCTGGCGCTGACGGTGCCGGTCGCGGCGCCCAGGGCGTTGGCGCCGGGCACGGTCGGGCCGGAGAAGTCTGTCGCAGCGGTCATATCGGCCGCCCGGGGGCCCCAAGACGCGCCATTGGGGTCGTTCGGCCCTGAGCGTGGCAGGCGCCGGTTGGGAGGATCCCTTCATGGATACCGCCGACGCGACGATCCGGGTGTACCTGATCGACGACCACGAGGTGGTCCGGGCCGGCCTGCGGGCGATGCTGGAGGAGGCCGGGGACCTGGTGGTCGTCGGTGACGCCGGCACTGCCGCCGAGGGGTTCGAGGGGATCCGCCGGACCGAGCCCGACGTCGCCGTCATCGACGTCCGCCTGCCCGACGGCAGCGGAGTGGAGGTCTGCCGCCAGGTCCGCTCGGAGATGCCCAAGGTCGCCTGTCTGATGCTCACCTCGTACTCCGACGAGCAGGCCCTGTTCGAGTCGATCATGGCCGGGGCGGCGGGCTATGTCCTCAAGGCCCTGCGGGGATCTGAGCTGGTGGACTCCATCCGCCGGGTCGCCGCCGGCTTCTCGCTCCTCGACCCCCGTCTGACCGGGCGGGTGCTCCAGCGCATCAGGGGCGAGGAGACCGCCGACGATGCCCAGGGCCTCTCGATGCAGGAGCGCCGGGTGCTGGCCTACGTTGGGCACGGGATGACCAACCGCCAGATCGCCGACGCCATGGGCCTGCAGGAGAAGACGGTCAAGAACTACGTCTCCCACCTCCTGCGCAAGCTGGGCATGGAGCGGCGCACCCAGGCGGCCGTGTTCGCCGCCCGACGGGCTCAGAACGACGACGCCGCCTCGAGGGCGATCCCGCCCCCGTGGCCGTCGACCAAGGGATCGCCGTGAGGAGCGGGTCCTACCCGCGGTCGCGGCGCAGGACCATCACGCAGCAGTCGTCGGTGGCGTCCCCGCACAGGTCGCCGACGATCCGCTCGACCACCTGAGCCGCCGGGGTGTCGGTGAGGCCCCTGAGCAGGTCCACCAGCCGGGCGACGCCCTCCTCGAGCGGGTCGGCCCGTCGCTCGACCACCCCGTCGGTGTAGAAGACCACCGTGTCTCCGGGCTCGAGCACCAGGTGCTGTTCGGTGTGGAGGCCGGCGATCCCGCTGGCGATCGGAGGTCCTTCGGCGGTGCTGGGGCGGTCCAGCGCCGTCACCTCCCCTCCCCGCAGCAGCAACGGGGGCAGGTGGCCGGCCAGGGCCCAGTCGAGGCGGTGGCCGGCCGGATCGAGGATGCCGTAGACGGCGGTGGCGAAGGCCTCGTCCGGGGAGTTGGAGGCCAGGGCGGCCATACCGGCCAGCACCTCGGCGGGGGCGTGCCTGGCCGCGGCCAGCCCCCGGGCGGCGTTGCGCAGCTCGGCCATCAGGGTGGCGGCCTGCAGGCCGTGGCCGGCGGCGTCGCCCACCCCGATCAGGTAGCGGCCGCCCAGGTCCAGGATGTCGTACCAGTCGCCGGCCACGTCGCCGGCGGTGGGCAGGTACTCCACCGCCGTCTCGTAGCCGGGGATGGGTGGGGTGCTGCCGGGCAGGAGCGCCTCGGTGAGGGTGCGGGCCACCGTCCGCTCGGCGTCGTAGCGGGCGGCGTTGTGCAGCGCCACCCCGGCCCGCAGAGCCAGGCCCTCGGCCGTCTCAAGCAGGCGGCGGTCGCGGGTGCGCCCGGCCTCGGTGAAGGCGAGGGAGAGAACACCCATGGGCTGGCCCATCCACTCGATGGGCACCAGCACGGCGGCCTGTATGCCGGTGCGGCGCACGACCCCGGTGGTTTCGCCCTCGAGGCCGGCTTCGACGCCGGGAGGCAGCGGGTCCACCACGACGGTCCGGCTGGTGCGGAAGCAGCGGGAGACGTGGAACTCCCCGGAGACGGCGAAGCTCTGCTTGGTCACCCGGGCGGCTTCGGAGCCGTCGTCGCCGGCTATGCGCACAGCCACGGTGACGAGGTCGGGGCCGTCGGGCACCAGCACGGCGCACCAGTCGGCCAGACGGGGCACGGCGATGTCGACCAGGGTCTGGACGACCTCGATCGGGTCGAGGGAGCGGATGAGCACCCTGGTGGCGTCGGAGAAGAACTCCAGCTGGCGGCGCTGGGCCCGCTCGCGCTCGAAGAGGTCCGCCCGGTGCAGGGCGGCGGCGGCCAGCTCGGCCAGGCGCTCCAGCAGGGGTATCTGCATCTCCTCCACCGGGCGCACGGTGGGATAGCCGATGTGCAGGGCCCCCAGGACCTGGCCGCCGGCGACGAGGGGCAGCACCACGATCGCCTCGGCGGTGGTGTTGAGGCCCTTGAGCGACGGCCAGCGGGCGTCGCGCTCCTGGTGGGATGAGTAGGTGACGGTCCGACGGGTCCGCACGGCCTGGGCGGCAGGCAGGTCGGAGTCGACGGGAATGGGGCCCACCCGGGCGGGGGAGTCGTCTACGTGGCCGGCACCGCCGGCGAACCTGATCACCCGGTCGTTCAGCATCCACAGGCCGACCGTGCTCGCCCCCAGCTCGGCCAGCGCCCGGTCGAAGATGGCCTGGGCCACCTCGTCCGGGGTGAGGGCGGCCGTCAGCGCCTGGGCGACGCCGTAGAGACGTTGGGCGTGGTCGTCCGCCGCGACGGCCGGTCCCGGAGGTGGCACGGACCGGAACGGTACCGCACCGTACGAAATGCCCTCGCCTCGAGCGAGGGAGGGGTGATCAGGCCTGGGGCTGTCTGTCGGAGGCCTGCAGGATGTGGTCGACCAGGGCCAGGCGCCGCCGCCCACCCCTGGTGGTGTTGGACGGGTCGACGCCCTGTTTGCGGGACCACTGGCGGTTGCTTATCTCCGACAGCATGTAGTGGGCGTGCGCCCCGGTGACCGCCGCCCGGAAGCCCATGGCGTCCTGGGCCTGGTTGATGGCCTGCTTGGCCATGCGCAGGTAGAAGGCGCTCTGTCCGGCGATGCGCCGCGCCATGGCGTCGGTCTCCTCCTCAAGCCGATCGCGGGGGACGACCTTGTTGACGAAGCCGAGCTCAAGGGCCTCGGCGGCGCTGATCTCATGTCCGTCGAAGAGGAGCTCCTTGGCCTTGCGGGGGCCCACGTCGAACGGCAGCGGGAAGTACTGGAGCAGGGCGGTGAGGAAGCGGGCGTCGTCGGCGGCGACGATCAGGTCCATGGCCGAGGCCACCAGCCAGCCGCCGAAGATGCACCAGCCGTGCACCGAGGCGATGGTCGGCTTGGGCAGGTCCCTCCAGCGCAGGGACATGTCGAGGAACATCTCGTAGGAGTAGTCGAAGCGGTCCTCGGCCTCGGTGATGTCGCGGCGGCGGCCTTCCATCTCCGCCACCTGGTCCGGGGTGCCGATGTCATGGCCGGCGGAGAAGGCCTCGCCCGCCCCGGAAAGGACGATCACCCGCACCTCGGGGTCAGCCGCCGCCTCGGCGAAGGCCGTGTCCAGCTCCCGCAGGAGGGTCGCCGACTGGGCGTTGCGGTACTGGGGACGGGCCATGACCACCCGGGCCACCCGATCGGCGACCGCGTACTCCACGTTGGCCAGTTTCATGAGTCCCTCCCCGAGCCGAAGGTGGCTACGTTACCGACCCATGTCGACGGGGCCGCTGGGGGGACTGAGGGTGCTCGAGCTGGCGACCGGGGTCGCCGGGCCGTACGCCGGCCGGCTGCTGGCCGAGCTGGGGGCCACGGTGGTGAAGCGGGAGCCGGACGGGGGCGATCCCTGCCGCAGGCTGGCGGTCGACGACGGGCCCCCGCTCGAGCCCAGCGCCCTGTTCGTGAACCTCAACGTCGGCAAGCGCATGGTGAGCTCGGCCGTCCCCCTGGGCGGCGCCCTGGCGTGGGCCGACGTGGTGATCGTCGACCGCTCGGTGGAGACCGGCGAGCTCGACGGGGCCGGGACCCTGGTGGTGCGGGTGGTCGCCTCGGAGGGGGAGGACTGGGACCCCGGTGACGACGACCCCCGCTGGGAGCTTCTGGCCCAGGCCGCCTCCGGCCTCATGGTCGCCAACGCCGAGGACGGGCGGGAGCCGCTGCGGTTCCCGGGCTGGCAGTCGCAGTACCTGGCCGGGGCCTACGCCGCCGCCGGCGCCCTGGCCGGGCTGGCCGCCGGAGCCAGGCAGGTGGAGACCACCTGGGTGGGGGCGGCGCTGACCGGGGTGGAGGGAGCGGCGGCCACCTACCTCAACTCGGCCTCGGCCCCCAAAGTGTCCGAGGAAGGGGAGGCGAGGCAGGCCGGCTTCCAGGCCCGGGCCTTTCCTGCCGGGGCCTTCGCCTGCGCCGACGGCTACGTCATACCGGGCACCGTCCGGCCCGAGGACTGGGCCCTGCAGTGCAAGGTCTACGGCCGCCCCGAGCTGGCCGACGACGAGCGCTTCGGCTGGTACACCCGGTGGGAGAACCGCCAGGCCCTGATGGACGAGATCGGCCCGTGGTACGCCGCCCGCACCAAGCGGGAGATCTTCGAGGCCGCCCTGGCCCACGGCTGGGCCGCAGGCATGGTGATGACCGGGGCCGACGCCCTGTCGGACCCGCACCTGAGCGAGCGGGGCTTCCTCGGAAGGGTGACCGGGGGCGGGGCCGACGGCGCCATGGTGCCCGTCCGCCCGTGGCGGGCGCCGGGGCTGGCCCACGCCGGCACGGTCCGGTTGGGCGGGGCGGGAGAGGACGACGGGTGGTTCGAGCCTTCCACCCCCAAGGCCGAGCCGGCCCCGGCCCCGCCTCCCCCCGACCGCCTCAAGGTGGTCGAGCTGACCTGGGCCTGGGCCGGCCCGTTCGTGGGCCGGTTCCTCGGCGCCCTGGGGGCCGACGTGGTGCGGATCGAGACCGGATCGCGACCCGACGGCTGGCGCACCCGCCTGCGCTGGCGGGACATCGGCTCGGAGGTCCCCGACGGGGTCGATCCCGACTCCTACACCTGGGACGCCGCCGCCCTGTTCAACACCCTGGGCCGGAACAAGCGGAGCCTGTCGGTCGACCTCACCCACGACCGGGGCCGCCAGCTGTTCGTCGACATGATCTCCAGGGCCGACCTGCTGGTGGTGAACATGACCTACCGGGTGCTCGCCGACCGGGGGGTGGAGGACGACGTCCGCCGCCTGATCGGGTCGGGACTGGTCGTGCTGAACATGCCGGCGCTAGGCACCTCCGGTCCCTACCGCGACATGCCCGGCTACGGGATGCTCACCGAGGGGATGGGTGGCATGGCCGCAGGCGCCGGCTACGACGACGAGGGTGCCCGCGCCAGCACGACCTACTACCCCGACGCCGTGGCCGGCGTGCACGGCGTGGTGGCGGCCCTTTCCGCCCTGGCGGACCGGGCCCGCTCCGGGCGCGGCTGCTGGGTCGACTTCTCCCAGCAGGAGGTGCTCTGGCAGCACTACGGCGAGGCCATCGTGATGGCCTCGGCCCAGGGGCGCGAGCCGGGGCGGCTAGCCAACCGTCAGCCGGGGGCGGCCCAATCGGGGGTGGTGCCGGCCGGCGATCGACACGCAGCCGAGGTCGACGGACGGCGGTCCCCGGTCGAGAGCTTCCGCACCGTCTATCAGTCCGGCACCTTGGAGCGCAGGCAGATGGTGGAGTTCCTCGAGCACCCGGTGACCGGACGGCGGGCCTACCTGCGGCTGCCGCTGCGCATCGACGGGGACCAGCTGGCCACCACCAGGCCGGCGCCGACGTTCGGCCAGCACACCGACGATGTCCTCGGCGACTGGCTCGGGATCGACGAGGCGACCAGGTCCGAGCTCCGCCATGCCGGCGCCATCGGCACCGTGCCCCGCCAGCCCGGGCGCCGGAGCTGACTTCCGCCGGGGCCCGGGCCATCGGGCCTGGATGGGCCGGGCCGGAGACGATCGACGGCGGGTAGGAACGCCCCGGGGCACCCATCCTTTGGTGGCCAGCCCAGTATTGGGCAGCTGTTGTTGGGCCGGAACTGTTCAAAAGGCCCCTGAATCGGTCAGAGTGGTGAATGGGCTGGAACAGGGGCCGAACGGCATGAGCCCGACCAGGGTGGTCATCGTCGACGACCACCCCGACGTCCGTGCCGTCATTGCCGCCCTGCTCAGCGACGAGAAGGGCTACGAGGTGGTGGGCCAGGCCGGCGACGGGGCCGCCGCCATCGAGCTGGTCGCCCAGCTCGAGCCCGACCTGGTGATGCTCGACCTGTCCATGCCGGTGATGGACGGGCTCACCGCCCTGCCCCGGATCCGCGAGGTGGCCCCCCGGGCGAAGATCCTGGTGCTGTCCGGGTTCGGCACCGACGCCACCGTCAACGCCGCCCTGTCCCTGGGCGCCGACGGGTTCCTCCACAAGGAGGGCTCGCTGGCTCACAAGCTCCAGCCCGCCCTCGACGAGATCTTCGGTGGAGCCCGTGGGGGTCGCGCCGCCGGCTGAGCCCGTCGCGGGGTAGCGGTTCCGGTTCTCAATTCCTCAACAAGCCGCCCTCGCCGGCCCAGGCGGTGCTCAGTCGGCAGCGAAGGCTGTCGATCCCAGGGGGCGAGGAGGACGGCGGGATGAGTCAACCGGATTCTGCGGAGTCGGTCGCCGGGCCCGAGGCCGGCGCCGTTCTGGCGCCGCCGCGCCTTCTCCCTCCGCCGACAGCGGTGGCTGCCTACGGGGCCAGGGCTTCCCGCTGGACCTCGCCGATCGGGACTCCGACCTGGCTCTGGAACGTCGCTGCCGTCCGACTCGACAACCCATGGGTGTCGGGGGCCATAGGCCTGGTCGGTGCCATGGCCGTGGTGCTTGGCCGGCTGGCGCTGGCGTCGCACTGGGACGTGACGACCTTCATCGGGCTGGGCACCGCCTACAGCCACCCGGCCCAGCTCCCGCACGGGCTGTACCGCCTCGGGGGTGAGGGCTGGGACGGGCAGTACTTCTACCGGCTGGCCCTCGATCCGGCCAACCTCCACCGCACCGCCTTCGGCATCACCTTCGACACCCCCTACCGGCCCCAGCGGATCGGCTACCCGGTGCTGGCGTGGCTGGCGTCCGCCGGCCAGGCCTGGCTGGTCCCGTGGTCACTGGTCGCGGTCAACGTGGCCAGCCTGGGGATCCTGGGCCTCCTGGGCGGAGTCCTGGCCCGCGACGCCGGCCGCCACGTCCTCTACGGGCTGCTCCTCCCCACCTACTGGGGCTATGCCTACTCGGTGTCATGGGACCTGTCGGGCGTCAGCGCCTGCATGTTCATGGTCGCCGGCCTCCTCGCCCTCCGCCGGCGCCGGCCCCTCCTCGCCGGCGTGCTGCTGGCCGCCGGGGTGCTCACCAAAGAGACCGTCATGGTCTACGTGGCGGCGGTGGCACTGGTCGCGGTGATCGGGGTGGCCAGGGGGGAGCGACCCTGGAGGGACCGGGCATCGGCCTACGCCCAGGTGGCCTGGATCCTGCCTACGGCGTGCTTCGGTGCCTGGCAGATCTTCGTGCGGGTGATCGGCGACGGGACCGGGATCACCGCCGACACCGGGGCCAACCTCGGCCTGCCCCTCGCCGCCATGCTGCGCGAGATCGCCCATGACCTCGCCACGCTGGGCAGCGTCACCTCCGACATGGACCTGTTGCAGATCGCCGTCCTGGTGGCGGTGACGGTGGTCGCCCTGAGCACCCTGCGCACCAGCCGGGCGCCCCTGGCCGAGCGGGTGGCGCTGGTCGGCCTGACCGTCCTGGTCGGCTCCTTGTCCAGCGCGGTGTGGGCGGGACAGAAGGACTTGCGCAGCCTCAGCGAGCTGTTCGTGATGGCGGTGATCGTGATGCTGGGCTCCCGTCGGCGCATGCGGGTGCCGGCCCACCTCACCGGCTACCTGTGTTTCCTGGTCGCCTTGCGCCAGGTGGCCTTCCTGTAGCGAGCTTGTGGCGGTCCGGCGGGCCATGGACGTAAATGCCCCTGGTGGACCATTTGCCCAATGAACCTTGCCACCCGGCCGGCAAGGCCCAAGATGTGCCTGGCGGCCGAGGGTCGCCGGACGGAAGTGGGGCGCTGGTCGTGTCGCAGAACGGACGGGGTGGGGGTCTTCGGCTGAGCCGACGCCGCTCCTGGAGGGGTGGGGGACGGTGAACCTCGGCGAGGGCGGCCCGGAATCAGGTGACCCAACACCGGGGCTGCAGCTAGACCTCACCGACCTCGCCGGCGAGCTGTGCGACCTGATCGCCAAGGGGGCCTGCGATCCCCGGATCGCCTGGAGCCCAGACCGTACCGAGGTGAGGGTGATCATCGACGCCGCCCTGGCCCACGCGGGAGGAGTCGATCACCAGCGGCGGGCCGAGCTGTCCGACGCCCTGGAGCGCGAAGCGGTGGAGCGGGGCTGGGCCGAGCGTTTCGGCACCAGGACCTTCGTGGTCGGCTGACCGCCGGCTCGTCCGGTCGCCGATCGGGCTGCGATCGTCATCGACCGCGTCACAGAGCGCCGGGGCTCAATGGTCATTGCCCGTCCGGTGTGACCATTTGCCGGATGGTCCTTGCAATCGGGCCCCGCGTCCCTACCCTCGGCCCCCAGTCACCGGAAGAACAAGAGGAGAGCGACTAATGGCGGATTACGGCGTGGCCATCACCTGGAACGAGTCCAAGGCGGGGCGCGAGAAGCAGGCCCTGGCCCTCTGGATGGAGGCGGTGGCCATGAACGACAAGGCGGTGGCCAACGGCGAGCTGGAGAAGTGGGACGCGGTCATCTTCGAGATGGCCCCGGGCAGTCCCGCCGGTGCCCTCCGCCTCTACGGCAGCGAGGAGCAGGTGGAGGCGTTCATGCGCACCGACGATTTCCGCCAGACCATCATGCGTGCAGGCATGCTGCTCAACAACGTCGGCTACGTGCGCTTCGTGACCGGGGACCGCCTGGTCGAGGGCTTCGCCAAGTACGCCGAGCTCGTCGAGAGCCTCTGAGCCCAGCGGGGCCGGGGAGCCGGTGGCACTACCGGCTCCCCGCCCGCCGGCCCTCTCAGCACGGGGGGCGGGCCACTCCTGCGGTGGAGGAGCCGCGATGCGCAGCATGACGGCAACGACCTCCCCCGGCCGGCCCCGGCCCCGACCCTCTTGATAAAGCTGGCCCCGGCGAGGGGGGGCGTGGTCAGGCCGGGGCCGGCTTCGAGCGCTGGCGCAGCGCCGACAGGATGGCGGCCAGGACCATCAGCGACATCGATGAATAGAAGGCGGTGTGCAGGCCGTGGGTGAAGCTGGCCGCCAGTTGGGGCTTGAGGCTGGTCGAGCCCACGAATATGGCGAAGGCGATCCGGCGCGAGATCGAGTGCGAGGCCGCCACGATGGCCACGGCGAAGGAGAACACCATCCCCACGTTGGAGAAGGTCCGCAGCATTCCTGAGGCGATGCCGAAGATCGACTCGGGGGCGGACTTCATCACCGCGGCGGTGTTGGCGGGGAAGAAGAACCCGGCCCCGATGCTGCTGATCACGCTGGCCACGACCACCAGCCACAGCGGTGTGTGCAGCCTCATCTGGGCGTAGACGGCGAGGGCGACCACCTGGATGCCGAGGCCGGCGGTGGCCGGCACCACCGGGCCGACCCGGTCGGCCAGCCGGCCGGCGGCGGGCCCGATGAAGGCTCCGAGGACGTAGCCGGGCACCAGCAGCAGCGACGCCCTGAGCGGGCTGAGCTGGCGCACCCCCTGCAGGTACATGATCACGAGGAACAGCACGGCGAAGTTGGCCAGGCTCTGGAACAGCGATGCCAGCAGTGACGGCGTCATCGCCGGAATGCGGAACATCGACAGGGCCAGCATGGGCATCTTGGTGCGGGTCTCTATGACGACGAAGGCCAGCACCAGGGCGATCCCCACCAGCAGGGCGACCAGCACACCGGTGCTGAAGGAGTAGGACGCGTACCGGGTCATGGCCCACAGCACGGCGAAAAGGCCCGCTCCCAGGGTGATCATGCCGGGGAGGTCGAGCTTGCGGGCCTGAGTCTGGGTGCGGTCCCGCAGCACCCGCATGGCCAGCAGCACGGCGAACACGCCGATGGGGGCGTTGATCCAGAAGATCCAGCGCCAGGACATGTAGGTGACGATGGCCCCGCCGACCACGATGCCTATGACCGCCCCGGTGGTGTAGCCGGTGGCGTTGAACCCGAAGGCCCGGCCCCGTTTCTCGGGCGGGAAGATGTCGGCGATCACCGCCCCCGAGTTGGCGCTGAGCAGGGCACCGCCCAGGCCCTGCAGGATGCGGAAGGCGATGATGGAGGTCTCGTCCCACGCCAGGGCGCACAGCACCGACCCGACGATGAAGACCACGAAGCCGATCTCGTACATGCGGACCCGGCCGAACATGTCGCCCAGACGGCCCACCTGGGTGGCGAAGATGGTGATGACCAGCAGGTAGCTGATGATCACCCACACCACCGAGGCCAGGCCCAGGTGGAGGCTGCGCTCGATCTCCGGCAGCGCCAGCACCACGATGGTGGTGTCGATGGCGGCGATGAGCACTCCGACCATGACCACCAGCAGGGCCAGGCCGGGCCGGTCAGTGGTCGGCCCGGCGGCGGGGGCGGATCGCACCACCCCCTGGGGCGGACCGGGGACGGTCTGGGTCACCTGTCTGCCCCCACGGCGAGGCGATGGGAGCCGGCGTAGACGTTCATGGAGGTTCCCCTCACGAAGCCGACCAGGGTCATGCCTGCCTCCTCGGCCAGGTCGACGGCCAGGCTGGACGGGGCCGACACCGCCGCCAGGATCGGTATTCCGGCCATCAGGGCCTTCTGCACCAGCTCGAAGGAAGCCCTGCCGCTGACCATGAGGACCGAGCCCCCGAGGGGCAGGCGCCCCTCGGTGAGGGCCCAGCCGACCAGCTTGTCGACGGCGTTGTGGCGTCCGACGTCCTCCCGCAGGCACAGCATGGTGCCGTCGGCGTCGAACAGGCCGGCGGCGTGCAGGCCGCCGGTGCGTTCGAACACCTTCTGGTCCGAACGCAGTCGCTCGGGCATCGCCGACAGCACCTCGGGGTCGACGGCCACCGGATCGGCGGTCACCTGGAACGGGCCCCGCACCCGCACGGCGTCGACGCTGGCCTTGCCGCACACCCCGCAGGAGCTGGTGGTGTAGAAGCTGCGCTCACGTCCCTGGGTGAGGTCGGGGGCGCCGGGGCGGAGGTCGACGTCGATCACGTTGTAGTTCTGCACCTCGCCGGAGGGCATGCAGTAGCGCAGGCCGGCGAGGTCGTCCGGATGGGCCAGCAGCCCCTCGGTCCACAGAAAGCCGGCGGCCAGCTCGAAGTCGTTGCCCGGGGTCCGCATGGTGACGGCGAGGGGACGGCTGCCGATGCGGATCTCGAGCGGCTCCTCGCCGACGAGCTGGTCGGGCCGCTGGCGGGCGACGCCGTCCTCGATGCGCAGGACCATCCTCGAGTCGACCCGGGGCACCGGGCGAGCCTGCCACAGATGCCGCCGGCCGGAAGCACCGCCGGCGGGCCGCCGTCGCCCGCCGGCGGTGGACCGGTTGAGCCCCGGAAAGGAAGCGGCCACCTGGGCCCTTCGTTGGACCCAGGTGGCGCTATGGGGGGATGAGAGGAAGCTACCCAGACAGCGTTTCCGAACTACGTCCGGTTCGGGTCGGGTGGGTTAACACCCGACCAACTGGTGGCGGCAGCCCGCTCCGGGAGGGGAAGGTCCTAGGGAGCGGGGCGGGTTCTCAGGAGGGGACGGAAATGACCAGGATGGCCAGATCGTCGTTCAGCCGGCCCCCGCTGAAGGCCTCCACCGAGTGGAGCAGCCCGCCGGCGATGGGCCCGGCGCCCGAGCCGGCCCGCTCCCGCAGGACGGCCTCCAGGCCCTCATGGCCGAAGAACCTTCCGCTGCCGTCGCGGGCCTCGGTCACCCCGTCGGTGTAGAGGACCAGCGTGTCGCCGGCGCCCAGGCTGTAGCGCTTGGAGTGCAGCCCCGGGCCCCGGCCGGGGGCTATCCCCAGGGCCAGACCTCCGCCGTCGAACTCCTCGATGGCCCCGTCTGCGCGCAGGATGAGGGGGGCGGGGTGGCCGGCCGAGGCGATGGTGGCCCTGGTCACCTCGCCGGGGCGGAGGATGGCGCAGGCGGCGGTGCAGAACCGGTCGGAGCCGCCGTCCTGGTGCTCGCCCAGCACGGCGTTGGCCACCTGCAGCATGGAAGCGGGATTGCGCGCCTGCAGGGCCGAGGCGTGCAGCGAGTGGCGGACCAGGCCGGTGACGGCCGCCGCCTCCGAACCCCGCCCGCACACGTCCCCGATCACCGCCGCCCAGGCCCCCCGGCCGATGCTGAACAGGTCGTAGAAGTCGCCCCCCACCTCGAGGCCCTCGCCGGCGGCCCGGTAGCGGGCGGCGACCTCGAGGCCCTCGATGGCAGGCAGCCGGGGCGGGAGCAGGGCCGACTGCAGCGATCGGGCCACCTCGGTCCGCTCCGAGAACAGCCGGGCGTTGTCGATCACCAGCGCCGCCCGGTAGGCCAGGTCCTCGGCCAGGGCCAGGTCCCGCCGGTCGAACCGCCGCCCCGAGCCCGACGACACCAGGGTGATGGACCCGAGGATCCGGCCGCGGGCCCGCAGCGGGGCGCACATGTAGGAGGCGAAGCCGAGCTGCTTGACCACCTCGAAATGGCGCTGGTCGCGGGTGGTGCGGCGGAGGAACTCGTCGCTGACCTGGGAGGAGATCTCCGACCGTCCCGTCCGGATGGCCTTGGCGGCCGGGTGCTCCCCGTCCCGGTGGGGCGGGTAGTTGCGGGAGAGCTCGTCCACCAGCTCCATCTGGGCCGGGTCGCGGTGGGCCGCGGCCATGCGCACGATGGTCCCGTCGGACAGCAGGTCGATCAGGCACAGGTCGCCCAGCATCGGCACGGCCAGGGCGGCCAGACGGCGAAGGCACTCCTCGAAGTCCAAGGACGACGACAGGACGGTGGTCGCCTCGAGGAGGAACCGCAGCGCGCCCGTCTCGTCGGCGGGGTCGGGGACGGCTCCGCTGGGAACGGGATCGACGGCGAGGCCCGAGGGGACGGCCTCCAGCACGGGGGCGGCCAAGGTGTCGCCCGCCGCCAAATCAAGCCCCCAGCCGGGGCCGGCAGTCACCTGCCCAGCCATCGGCCCGGATTCTGCCATCTGGGGGGGCCCGGGCGCCTCTTCGTAGTTGCCGGGCCCCTCCGGTCGGCCGGCGTCGGGCCCTCGGCCGGGGCCGGGCGGTACCGTTCGGCCATGGCGTTCCGGGGCTGGCCGGCCGAGGCGGTCGAGTTCTACGAGGGGCTGGAGGCCGACAACTCCAAGTCGTACTGGACGGCGAACAAGTCGACCTACGAGACCAAGGTCCTTGGGCCCATGAACGAGCTGCTGGCCGAGCTGGCCGACGAGTTCGGGCCCGGCCGGCCGTTCCGGCCCTACCGCGACATCCGCTTCTCCGCCGACAAGTCCCCCTACAAGACCTACCTGGCCGCCCATCTCGAGGGCGGCGGCTACATCTCGTTCTCCTCCGCCGGCCTGGGGGTCGGTTGCGGCCTGTACATGCCGGGCCCGGAGGCGCTGGCAAGGTTCCGGGCCGCCATCGACGACGATGCCACCGGAGCCGAGCTGGTCGCCCTGGTGGGGGCCCTGCGCAAGAAGGGCATGCAGGTCAGCGCCCACGAGGAGCTCAAGACCGCCCCCAAGGGCTACGCCAAGGACCACCCCCGCATCGACCTGCTGCGCATGAAGGGCGTGACCACCTGGCAGCAGTGGCCGCCGGGGCCGTGGCTGGGCACCGCCCGGGCCCGGGACCGGGTGGCCAAACACCTGCGGGACTCGAGGCCGCTGCTCGACTGGCTGGCCGCCAACGTGGGTGAGCTGGCCCCGGCCGAGGCATAGAACCCCAGGTCAGGGGGCTGTCACACCCCATCCCTAAGTTCCCGACCATGACCATGCAACTGGCTGTGGGGGAGTCGGGATCGGGGTTGGCGACGCTGATGAGGCGGTCGGGGGTGAGACCGGCCTGCTGGAGCGACACCGGCTGGATGGTGGACCTGTTCTTCTCCGACGACGTGGCCGACATCGAGGTGGCCAAGGGCATCTGCCGGACCTGCGACTTCCTTGAGCCGTGCCTGGCCGAGGCCACCGCCCGGGAGGAGTTCTCCGGGGTGTGGGGGGGCCAGCTGTTCCGGCACGGCCGGATCCTCGCCATCAAGCGCAACCGGGGCCGCCCCCGACGGGACCTGGCCTCCCTGGCCTCCCGTCACCAGCCGGCGGCGGTCAGCGCCTGATCGAGGCCCGGTTCGCCGGCCACGGGGCCGCCCGGGGCACGTGGCCGTACTGACAGGCCACTCAGCCGGCTGGGCCGGAGCGGTCCTCGATCTCCCAGGCGTGGTCGAGG